>NZ_JAATHJ010000023.1 GCF_012034335.1 Alkalicoccus luteus
TGGTGGTGTTGGTTTTGTCGCTTACACACAGGTTCGGCGATTTTTTTCTGTTTCCTTCTATAAATTTTTTCTACACATAAAAAAGGGGCTGTCCCGTCGATAATATCGACTTATGGGACAGCCCCTTTTCCACTTCATAAGGGACTCAACCGTCTCTGCTTTCCTGCTTCCCGGTTTACCATAAGCTTTTCCGTCGATTCTCATCGTTGGAACGGATCCGCAGAGTGTAATTCCGTGGTATCAACTTAGAATACTCAGCGTCTTATCCATTATCGCAGTACAAACAAAATTCGTACACGATCTATTCACACGGAATGACGAGGCTGAGTCTCTTATAAAGTGGATTTACTTATTATTACCCTTTCCGGAAGTTTCAAAACATCTTTATTCGATTAATTTTAAATTTTGTTTAGCCCTGTGAATGATTGGTGCTGATAAAATGAGACGGCGACTGCGGCTCCTTTTTCTGCAGAGGCATTCTTTTGCTGGCACCTCCTCATGTGCCGGGATGATCGTCACTTGTTCTTGTTGTGCAGACATCTGCCCTGTCGTCGCTTTTCCTGATCGAAAAAGGAAGAATCATTCTCTCCCGCTTGTTTTGGAGAGGATGAACGAAACGAAAACCGGCGGTCGCCTGGCCGGAAACGGGCTGGGATGATTCCGCAGCGGGAAAGCAAAGGAGCTCGTTCACGGCAAGCCTGCCGCGATGCAGGAGATTTCCTTCTACAGAATGCTTTAACGGAGCTCTAATGTTAATTTAAACAGGAGTCGTAAATGGGTCAATGTACAGCATACGACGGGGGTTTTTTTGTCCTGCATGCTACAATAAGGCTGTCGACTGCTTCAAGTCGAAGAATTACTGTCAATGAAGGGTGATGGTTGTATGCAGATAGCAGTAGCCGGAGCAGGACTGGCGGGAGTGTTCGCAGCAAAAACACTTGCTGATGCTGGTCATGAACCGATACTAATCGATAAAGGCAGAAGCGCCGGCGGCCGCATGGCAACAAGACGTATCGGGCAAGGAAAGGCTGATCATGGTGCTCAGTTTTTCACCGTGCGGACCCGAACGTTTCAACAGGAAGTAGACCGTTGGCTTGAACAAGGGCTGATTAAGAAGTGGTTTGGAGACGATCATCCACGCTACATGGTACCTGAAGGAATGAATATGCTGGTCAAACGAATGGCTTCCGCCTTTGATCTCCATTTGGAAGAACGGATCGTTCGCATGGAAGCCGATGCGGGGGGAGTGGTTCTTGCTGCGGATTCCGGCAGTATTTTCCCGGCAGATGCAGCCATCGTCACGTTTCCGCCGCCGCAGACGGCAGAGCTGCTGCACCGTTCAGCAATTCCCGGTACGGAAGAAGCGGTTGAGGAACTTGAAGCATTAACATTCCGTCCTGCGATTGTCGGTCTGCAGCCATTAAAGCAGCATTTGCTAATCGGATCGAACGGGATTCTGGATCGCGATCTGCCTGACGGAATTGAAAAAATGATCGCCGCCGATCAGAAAGGTATTTCGACCGAACCCATTCTTTCCGTATATATGACGGGGGAATGGAGCAAACATTACTTTGAAGAATCAGATGAAGTGACGGCCAGAGCGATCAAAAACGCGCTCGCAGCCTGGAACACGGTATCAACAGAGGAGATACAGGTAAAACGCTGGCGCTACTCGGAAGCGGAGCAAACACATTCCGGAGCATGGATGCAGGCAGAAACACTGCCGCTTTATTTTGCAGGGGATGCATTCCTCCATGAGGATGATACCAGCGGAAAAACACGTGTGGAAAGCGCAGTACTCTCTGGAATTGCCGCGGCAGAGGCAGTGCTTAAACAGCATAGATAAACAGCAAAAGCCTGTCAGGTAACTGACGGGCTTTTCAGAATGTTGATAAAGTCGTATTAGGCGAGTAACCTTGCATCTGCGGACACTTGCTTTCCGGAGAGAACGGCCTCGGCTTTAGCCTCGTTCTCCTATCCCGGGAGTCAAGGCTCCCTGTTATTCGCAGCTATCAGGAGAAGTTTGAGAGCCTGGTTTCAATTGTCACTAGCCTAATACCGAATGGATCTCACCCATGTGACATGCTGGTTACCTTGGATAAAAAAAGAAGGTATCGGAAGGAGCGGTTCATTTACTCTGAAGCATTACAATAGTGGGAAAATAGTATAGTAAGAAACTAGGAGGTTCATGTCTATTTTCTGAAATATTAGTTAATTCATTGAACTTACTAACTTATGACGGTATGCTTACATTGTTATGACAGCGCTATCATAATCCGGGAAGGCTGGTGAAACGGGAACCTTGTATGCAGGATGAGCGCAACACATTCAAAGGAGTGGATGGTTTGAAACAATTGAAACGTACCGTTGCAGCCATAGCAGCGATGTCACTTACTGCCCCGTTAGGAACTGCCGCACTGGCGGATAGTCATAGTCCTCACGCACTCGATGCGGAATCCATGCAGGACAGGTTTGAAGCGTCCTTTGATATAGGTGCTGCCGTAGAACTGTATCAGCTTGAAGGCGAGCATGGTGAGATTTTGAAGCATCATTATGGAAGTGTAGTCGCAGAAAATGTGATGAAGCCTCTCTATATTCAGCCGGAAGAGGGAGAATTCTACTGGGATGAAGCGGATCAGCTTGTGGCCTTTGCAAATGAACATGATCTTGAACTCAGATATCACACGCTTATATGGCACAGCCAGGTTCCAGAATGGTTTTTTATTGATGAAGAAGGCAATGAAATGGTAGACGAAGAGGATCCGGATCAACAGGAAGCAAATAAAGAATTGCTGCTGGAGAGGCTGGAAACGCACGTGGGAACCGTAGTGGAGCGATACAAAGATGACATAGATGCTTGGGACGTGGTGAATGAAGTCATCGATGATGAAGGCGGATTACGCGAATCAGAGTGGTATCAAATCACCGGAGACGAATACATTAAACGTGCATTCCATACCGCCCGCGAATACGGTGGGGAAGATGCGAAGCTGTTTATCAATGATTACAATACAGAAATCAATCCGAAGCGCGATGATTTATATGCGCTCGTGGAGGAACTTCTCGATGAAGGAGTCCCAATTGATGGTATTGGCCATCAGTCTCATATTCAGCTCGACTGGCCGACCCTCGAGGAAATTGAAGAGTCGATCCGCTTGTTCGATGGCCTTGGGCTTGAGACGCATATCACGGAATTAGACGTCAGTCTTTACGGCTATCCGCCGACCCCGGCGTTTGATACGTACGCTGATATTCCGGATGAGGCGTTTGAGGTTCAGGCGGAGCGGTATCATCAGCTCTTCACGCTTTACGAGTCGCTGGATGAGATGATCACGAACGTGACGTTCTGGGGCATTGCAGATGACCATACGTGGCTTGATGATCGTGCGGAGGAGTTTAATGACGGCATCGGAAAAGACGCTCCATTTGTATTTGATGTCGACAAAAACGTGAAGCCTGCCTACTGGGCAATGATGAGCGATGAACCGGCGACAGAAGCAGAAATGGAAGCAGGCGTTGAACCAGTAGACGTGGAAGAACACGGAGATGAGCTGCCAGCTACAGCGACTAATATGCCGCTGTATGGATTGCTGGGGCTTGTTGCAGCTGCCGTGGGCGTCATTCTTCTTAAACCGAGAAAAACAGAAGAATCACGCGCATAAGCATAAATTAAAAGCACAGTCCGTCGTTGCGGACTGTGCTTCTTTTAACAAGTTATTCAGCTGATTCGATCTGCCATGAACCGTTACGGCGCGGGTCACCGCCGCCGTACATGCCGGACACATTTCCATCTTCATCAAGCGTCAGGCCGAGGCCTTGAATGCCGCCGTAGAAAAGTGGGGAGGTGTGCTCGATAATCGAGTAGTTCATGTTTCGCAGCTCTTCAGCTGCCTCAGGATCAAAATCGGTATCCTCTACATAAATGACATTATCTTCATTATAGAAGCGAGGATGTTGAATTGCCTCCTGCAGAGACATCGATTCACCGTCGTCGTTTAGACCGTGCTGGTAGCGCATAATCGTCTGCAGTACCATAGCGGGAATACGACGTCCGCCAGGTGATCCCATGCCGAGAACAGGACGTCCCTGCTCTTCAAAGATCATCGGCGCAACAAATGTACGCGGACGTTTACCAGGCTCATGACGGTTGATAGATTCGGGGTCCGGACTAAAGTTATCTACCTGGTTGTTTAAAAAGAAACCATTGGTGTAGAAGCCGGAGCCGAAAAACTCACCGAGAGAATGCGTAGCAGACACCATGCGTCCATCGTTATCAACGACAACAAAATGTGTTGTGTGCCGAGCATCAGCTGTTTCAGACGGTGTATCAAACAAGTCCGTATCTGTTTCGCCAATCTCTTCTTCGGAAAAATTATCTACAAGTGTATCGATATACTCGTCGTCCGTCAGACGTTCATGATCGATATCATCAAACTCTGGGTCTCCCAGCGCGTCGAGACGACTTGCATAGGTGATTCGCGTGATTTCATTAATCATGTGCGTATATGCTGCTTCATGTTCAGGTTCGTTTGTTAACTCTTCCAGCGACACATCGCTTTGTTCAGCAATGCGTTCAGCCATTTGCAATGCCTGGACGACAACAGCACCGGAAGAAGGAGAGGGACCGCCGTGCACGGTTTGTCCGCCAACTTCAGCAGACACAGGCTCTGTCATTTGAGCTTCATAATTATTAAAATCATCTTCCTCAAAAGTTGCTTGGCCATGTCTTCTTAGTTCATCAATAATCGCTTGACCAATGTCACCTTCATAGAAACCAGCGGCGCCTTCATTTTTGATGATTTCCAGCGTGTCTGCTAGATCGTTTTGCACAAGCGTATCATTTACTTCAATAGGCTGACCACCTGGAAAGAAATTCTCCCGCTCCCTATCATCAAGTGTGTTCAAGCGTCGTGAAGCATTTCCGATTGTTTGATGAAGTACGTTTCCGACATCAAAGCCTTCTCGAGCTGTATCAATAGCTGGGTCAAGCAATTGATCCCACGGAAGTTCAGCGTGATTTTCATAGATCATTTCCATGCCTCTCACTAGGCCGGGAACAGCGACCCCACGGGGACTGGCATTTTCTCCTTCTCTAGCATCAATACTTTCAGCGGCAGCCTCCCGGTAATCGTAGCTCAAAATGCCTTCTTCGGGATCGTGGACGAGCATAAGCCCGCCTCCGCCAATCCCGGAGCCGTATGGCTCGACGACGTTCAGCATGAAGGAGATCGCAACGGCGGCATCAACTGCATTCCCGCCGTTTTCCATAACTTCCATACCAACATCTGCAGCGAGAGGATGTACGGAGCTGACGCCGTACACGCCGATTGACGGCTGCGTTTCTTCTGAATGATTTGTATTCGAAGTGTTCTGTTCATTGTTCGGCTCTTCAGTCTCATTGCTTCCGGATACCTCAACAGAGTCTGTCTGCCGATCCTGAAAGGCACCTGAGTATGGTTCGCGGAACGGATCGAATTCGTCCGCAAAATAAAGGTTCCATGCGACGAGTCCTACAAAAATGACGGACGCTGCTGCATAGGTCCAGCGGAGATATGGTTTGTAATTCATGATGGTCCAACTCCTTCAAGCACTCCTGCAGCGTCCAGATCCACCTTGAGGCGGCCATCCTCGACTGTCCACCAGTCGGAATTAAGTTCTTTACGCAGCGTACGGTAAATGCGGAAATCGTGATAGCTCTTTAGCGGGCCAGCAGTTTCATAAGGTTTCGTGTCTCCAATCCGGATCGGCACAAAGGACATTTCCGTTGAGCCGTCATCCAGAAAGTCGAGCTGGGCAATAACCGATTCTTTCGTACGGGACCAGCCCTGGTCAAATACGAAATTTCCAAGGCTGTTCATGACAAACGTGCGGTGGCCATCGTTATTTTCAACAACTGTTAACGGCTCCAGCACGTGGCTGTGGTGACCGATGATAATATCGGCGCCGTAGTTGTTCATAAACTGGGCCAGCGCTTCCTGGGTCTCGTTGTAGCCTACCTGATACTCATCGCCCCAGTGCACGTGCACCATCATCACATCAATACCCAGACCGCCGTCTTCTTCAGGAAGTTTTGCCTCCTGCAGCTGTTCCCGCAGGATGGTCAGTCCGACATATTCGGATGTAAAGACCCCGCCGACGTAATCAGAGGCGCTGAAGCCTTGTACGAAAACGTCGGTGAAACCGATAATGCCAAAGCGGACGCCGTCTTCATTTTCAAATGTTTCAATGCGTGAAGCATCGAGATCCCCTGTATCCTCTTCATCAATGTTCAAAGCATCCCCAATGCCGACCAACTCAATATCTGCATCGCGCATGTGGTCAAGCGTTTGATTTAATGATAAGTCACCGTAGTCGAGCATATGGTTGTTCGCCAAGTTCACAGAATCAAAGCCGGCATCGATCAAGGCATCAACGGAGTCCGGCTCCGCAAAGAAATGAATATCCTTATTGTGAAGCTCGGCGTCTTCTATTTGCGGGGCAATTTCCGGATCATCGGGGTCCATCACCGGATTCTCAAAATTTCCCGTTGTGTAGTCAGATTCGTGAAAGAACGGTGTCACGTAGTCAAATACGCGATCAATTGGTTCATTTGCCTGGTTTGCGGCCTCCAGCACGTGCCGGCCCATCATCATGTCTCCGACCATGGATATGCGGTAATCAACATTATCCGGTCTCGTATCCTCTGCTTCCTCAGCAGGAATGAACCAGCTGTACCCAAATAGGGGGACAGAGATGACAGCCATGGCAATGAGGGAATCACGCAGGGCCGTTTTTTTATGTTTGATTTGGAGCAGCTTCATGCGCTCCTGAAAGGTAAACTTTCTTTCCATAAACTATTCTCACCTGCTTTAAAATAAATGAAACACTGTGATAATAACAAAGGTAGCAAAGGCTATGACAAAGGTGGACGAGAAGGTGGGCAGAACGCCCTGCTTTTGAATCGAATTTGCTATCAGCCCCGGCACGATAACACCTATGCCCCGGAGCTCAAATATCTCGAACCCGACAAGCGGATAAGAAAAGTCAACGGCCATTTTTAATAAAATCCCTACCGTCAGCATCGCACCAAACTTTCGTCTGCCGTATAAAACTGTCATGCGTCCGATCACCTGCGTGACGATTAAATATGTAAGCAGACTGATTGCGGCAACAATCACTAAGTACATAATCTGATCAAATACGAGGGCCAGATAGCCCGGTACAACAAGTCCTGCAGGAACAATTCCTGTTTTCTCTGCATAAAGAAGGGATAGCAAAACCCCGACAACAATCGCAATGTATAAATCCGTACCAAACAAGCTCAGCCAACTCCTTTAAAATAAGTGAAATATGCATGCCGAGAAGGCTGCCCCGTAAAAGAACAGCCTTCCACGACTTGCCGATTAATGCTGCTCGGCCAATACGCGGTCCCGTCGTTTCGGAAAGTAAGCTGCACCTGACTGCTTGCCAGGATCTTTCCGTTCGGCACCGAGTTCTTCCATGGCGTCAGCAATTTCCTGGCCGCCGCCGTGAATATTTCCAATCCCATAGAGCAGCGTCTCATCCGGGAGCTTTTTCAGTTCATCAATAACTTCCTCTGTGTCTGCTTTTTCCAGGTTAATCAGCTTATTCACCTGGATGCTGCCTTCCTCATAAGCGCGGACAATGGGCTGGACGGCTTTACCAGCTACGATCAATGTGTCCATTTTCAGCTCGGGAAGCACTTCTTCAGCAAACTGAATCGTTCTGTCAACACGGTCATCCCGGCAATTCATGATAACTGCCTTGTGCCTGTGACGGTAGCCAGAGGCAAGAATTTTATTCCAGATATTCCGCGTGGAAGTAGCATCATTTGCAGCGAAACCATTAAAGAAATAGCTCGGTTCAGATGCTGTACCGAAGGAATGAATTTTCATCGCACCCGGATCTACCGGTGCATTCAGCATCCCCCGCATCGCTGTGTCACGGTCTATTCCAAGAATGCCGGCAACGGCTAACCCAATCGCCGCATTTTCCGCAAACATCATGTAAGGGAATTTCTTCAAGTACGACTCATCAATGCCCTTCGTAGAATAGTAGACCACTTCAGAGCCGCGGTTTTCTGCGATATCCTCAAAAAAATCATTATAGTCTGTTTCCGGCATGACGACATATCCGTTTTTCGGAATCGTACGGGAAAAGGCTTCAGCAATCTGATCGAGGGTAGGACCCATGACATCAAGATGATCTTCCACAATATTCGTGATAACCGTAATGTGCGGACGAACAAATCGGTCTTCGAATACCTTCTGATACTCCGGGTTTACTGCCATACACTCTGCAACAAACGTGGAAACGTTGCGGTCAGCTACTTGATCATTGATGATTTTCTGCTCAGAAATGTTAGCACCCTGCAGGCTTCGCATAATCGGTTCTTCCTCTTCAGAATCCCAATAAAACAAACGGGGAGAGGTGCCGGTTGTTTTACCAGCAGTTCGCTGTCCATCTTCTTTCGCGATTCCCATTAAGAGTCGGGTGACGGTTGATTTTCCTCGAATTCCATTTACAAGAATTCGTGTCGGAATCTTTTGCAGCTGCCGATCCATTTTTCGGCGTTCCTTGATGCCAATGTAAAAAATGACTGCTGCAATGACTCCGAGATACATTAATTCGGCCATTCCTGCTACCTCCTGAAATAACTTGCACCTTCTGTTCTGCCCAGTAAGCGGACGTTCCCCAATTATAAGAACGCCAACCATCCTGTTATGTTTCACTCAACAGAGAAAGTTTCTTATAGTAAGGACGTCAGCTGTGTCAGACTGGAAAATAGAACGGAAAAGACACTATCCTTAGAACTATTCCCTTGAAAGCATGCCCCTAACCGCTGAATTTACATGAAATATTTACCATGAGGCAGGCGGGAGTAAGCTTCAAGCATTTCTATTATACGCTGTACCTGATACACTTATACAGGAATCCTAATGAAAAATCTATTATTTCGTCGAACTGTAAAAGGAGCTTAATATTCATGAAGTCGATTTTAATTGTGACAGCGGTTGAAAAAGAGCGTGAAGCAGTAAGACGAGTGTTTGCGGAATCAGAAGCTGCAGTGGAGCTGTGCGGCTTTGGTCCGGCAGAATCAGCAGCGAGAACCATGAAGGCTGCACTGACACATAAACCAGACGTGATCATCAATGCCGGTATAGCCGGAGCATTTCCCGGAAGAGCCGTAATCGGTGACGTCATCGTTGGCACACACAGTATTTTTGCGGATTTAGGAGCGGAATCAGAAGCTGGATTTTTAAGTACGGATGAATTAGGATTTGGAACGTCTGCTTTTTCTTCAGAGGCTGCCGCTCAATTTGCGGAGCTTCAAGCACACTATCTCCCTATCTTAACAGTTTCTACTGCTGCTGGAACAGAGTCCCGAGTCTCAGAACTTATGGTGAGGTATCCTGAAGCCGGAGGAGAAGCGATGGAAGGTGCAGGAGCTGCTCATGCCGCGTTAATCTGTGGGATTCCATTTGTTGAAATTCGTGCGGTTTCAAATATAACTGGGCCGAGAAGCTTACAAAAATGGGATATCGAGCAAGCGCTTAAACAGCTCTCGCTCGTTCTGCAGCAATGGAAGGAGAGAGTAGAATGAAAATTGCATTTTCACCATGCCCTAACGACACATTTATTTTTCACAGCCTGGTCAATGGATCTGTACCGGGGTTCGATGATGTTAAAGTCACATACGCTGATATCGATCAAACGAATGGATGGGCTGCTGAAGGAGAAGGTCCATCTGTCATGAAGATATCATTTGCCGCACTCCCGTACGCGGCGTCGGACTATGACCTGCTGCAATGCGGCGGCGCGCTCGGCCGAGGCTGCGGGCCGCTTTTGCTGATGAAGCAGGAAGATACATCTGACTGGCACGAAAAAACGATTGCCGTGCCGAGTGACAAGTCCACTGCCTATCTGCTCTTCCGCCTCTGGCAGAAGCAGCAATTCTCAGGTGTTAAGGCAGCAGTAACGGTGATGCCGTTTGAAGACATCATGCCGGCAGTGGAGCGCGGTGATGTAGATGCAGGTCTTGTCATCCATGAAGCGCGATTTACGTATCAGAACTTCGGCCTGAAAAAGCTGGTGGATCTTGGAGACTGGTGGGAACAGGATACCGGCACACCTATTCCGCTCGGGGCGATTATTGCTAAAAAGGGAACGGACACAGACATGTTGGCAGCCGGGATTCGAACGTCACTCACCGCAGCGTGGGAGAATCCGGAGAAGGTTATGCCTTACGTGATGGAGCACGCGCAGGAAATGTCCGAGGAAGTCGCAAAATCGCACATTGATCTCTACGTGAACGAATTTTCATTCGCGCTTGGCAGTACCGGCCGGGAAGCAGTCGAACAGCTGCTTACCCGTGCAGCTGACGAAGGTCTCGTACCAGAAATGAATTGGGACGATCTCTGGAATAAACAGAGCTAGGCAGAGGCGATCCCTTTGTCTGTATGTAATCAACGTAATTCAAAAAAAAGCCTGCTGTGAAGGTGCACAGCAGGCTCTTTGTTATGAAATGCAGGTATTATCAAGAAGGCTTGTAGGTTTTTTGGGTAGAGCCGTCCTGTTTCTGGACGATAACCGACGTTTCTTTATTCCGAGCAATCTCCTCGGCCCGGGAGACGGCCTCCTGTTTTTCCGAAAAGGTGTCTGAAGGCTGTTTCGCACTTTTTGATTGAACCGCCCAGCCGTTTTCGTGGGGTTTTACGTAAACATCCTTATCCGTTAACTCAGGGCGCGCGGAATCATCACCGTCTGCGGACTCGATTTCCTTTTGGGATGCTTGCTTAAGCTGCTCGATTTCCTTGTCAGATGCATTTTTCTGCCATTCCTTAGCTTGTTCGGTCGCAATCGGGATTGCTTCCCCTTCCTTATAGCCTTCTTCGAGCATCGTATTCGCGATATCAATTGCTTTTTTGCGGACGGCAGTATCTAAATTTTTCAGAGAGCTTGGGTAATCCTGCATATTCCATGGCATGGAGGTCACTCCTTCAGAATGTAGTGTACAGCTCTTTTCCCAGATCCCTTTTAAAATAATCGTGTTTAGGAAAAAGAAGGGAAGGGAAAGGAAATAGAAGCAGTAATGAAACCATTAAGAGGAGGAATGCTTCATGAATGAGATTCAAAAAGATGAACTGATGAAAGCATTGCATGACTGTATGGAAGCCTGCAACAGATGTTTTGATGAATGCTTAAAGGAAGACGACGTTAAGATGATGGAAGCGTGCATCCGAATCGACCGTGAATGTGCGGATGTCTGCTCCTTTACCGAACAGGCTGTTTCCAGAGATTCTCCGTTTCTTGATGAATATTTAAAAACATGTGTGGTCGTTTGCAAGGCTTGTGCTGATGAATGCGGCCAGCATGATCACGATCACTGCCAGCACTGCGCAGACATGTGTAAAAAATGTGCTGACGTATGCGAGCGGTTTATCGCTTAATAAATAAAGAAACGGAAAGCATCGACCACTCAGGTGCTGTCTCTACTACAGGGGCAGCACTCTTTGCTGTCTGCGGTAAGAAAAGATGCTAAATACGTTTGCCGAAAAAGGATACCTGCTATACTTTTGGAGGGGAGGGGGAACTTCATGCAAAATACAAGACTGATCACCTTAACAGCAATGCTTACAGCTATTGGAATTGTCGGTGCAGCATTTATCTGGTTTCCAGCTGGTGTTGCCCGAGCGTATCCTGTCCAGCACGCGGTAAACATCATTGCTGCCGTCCTATTAGGGCCCGGGCCTGCGGTGCTGATTGCATTTTTAATCGGGCTGCTTCGAAACCTGCTCGGACTGGGAACGATTCTGGCCTTTCCCGGAGGGATGGCAGGAGCGCTGCTGGCAGGATTGGCATACCGATGGTCACGTAAAACGTGGGCGGCAGCTGCTGGAGAAGTAATCGGAACATCCATTTTCGGAGCGCTGTTGGCTGTACCAATCGTCATTTTCTTTTTAGGAGATTCAGCAGCTATCTTTGCTTTTGTACCAGCATTCTTTGTAAGCAGTGCAGCGGGTGCCGTCCTAGCTCTGCTTATTTTAAGCCGCTGGCGGCCGGATCGAAAAAGAAACGAATCGGAATAAAACGAAGAAAACAGAGTAGGGCCAGTGCCTTCCCGGCGACGTGCACTTCCCGCGCCTCGTCAATTCTTTAAGGCGTCGAGCAGTTAACATCAACGAAAAAGTCTTTCCACTTACATGTTTATTCGCTTGATTGTATTTCCCCTCTGCTTACTTAGCCCGCCGCGGGCTGGCCTTCAGCTGTTTGATCCCTGTTATGAAGGGAAGATAGGCACGGGAGGATGGCGCGGCTTCACTCGGACTCAGGCTTCTCACAAGAAGCCTTCAAGACCCAGTCCGGCTCCGCTCGCGCTTTTCATGCCGTTCAAGTTCGAACGGCGATGAGGCTTCACTCGGACTCAGGCTTCTCACAAGAAGCCTTCAAAAGCCAGTCCGGCTCCGCTCGTGCGTGGATGCCGTTCACAGATCTGAACGGTACGAAATCTTCAGACTGCTTGTTGCGCCTCCGCCGGACACACCGGGAAAATGGCTCTGATTCGTGGAGAATAATGTCACGACAGGCAAACGCGACTGCTTTTTTACCTTTTATACGGAATTGTAGGAAGTACGGACACCCCTGTTCAACATCGAAACGTCTCATCGGGAAGGTTCTATCCTGTATGGAAGCCGATCGTGCAGTCCGAACCAGGCACGTGAAACGCACTGCAGCTGCCGGCATCGAAGGAGCTCGGATCAGAACGAGGCGAAGATCCGGCGAAGGGAAGAAGGGAAAGCCGAGCCCGTTCCCTCTGAAAAGCGAGCCGATCATCATCGGCTCGCTTTATTCTGCAGTCACAGGCGTAAAACCAGAATGCCTGTGAGCTGAAGCTTGGGATAAGAAGGCGTTCTGCCGTTCGTCGATACGAACGGCAGAAAATATTTATTGCTCAAGCTCTGTATACACGACAAGTCGTTCACGGTGGGTGCCAACATTGCGGTCAAATTCTCCGGTGCACGTAATTAAGTTTAAATTGCGCGACGCCGTGCCGCCAAAAACCTGGTCAACTGGTGCATCGTCATACGGATAACTCTCCATTGACTGTACGATAAAGGTCATCTGTTCACCGTCTTCGTCATACAAATGAATGCTGTCACCTGGCTCTAACTCTTTCAGGTCATAAAATACGGCCGGACCTTCATAGTCATCAACGTGGCCTGCCAGAACCGAATTACCTTGCGCTCCTGGTTTGGCACCTCTGTTAAACCAGGCAACTGTTTCACCCTCATCCGGAACAGCCATTTGACCTTCTTCATTCAATCCGTATCCATCGACGACAGCATCCACGTCAATCGCCGGAATTTCAATTCGCACTGGTTCCATTCCCGAAGAAGTACCTCCAAGTACCGGTTGAATCGGTTCTGCCTCTTGAACTTCTTCTACCGTTTCTTCGACTTGATTTTCTTCGAAATCGTTCTCTTCTTCGGAAACTGCTTGTTCTTCCGGCTCATTCAATTCGCTGCTGGATGCGGTTTCCGAAGCTGGCGCAGACCCTGCATCCGCGTCACCGGGATCAGTCTCAACCTCTTCTGATACAGCCGGCTCCATTGGGCTCTCAGGGGACAACGAAGTTTCCGGGGAAGAGAAATTGTCCTCCCCGGAACCGGAACAGGCTCCGAGGAAGACAAGAAGACTTACCCAGTAAAGATTATGCTTGTGGAGCAAAACGTCTGCGGAAGAATACTGCTGCAGCGAGAGCCCCTGCTGCAATAGTCAGTGCAATCGGCATCAAGGTAGAAGACTGGGAAGCTCCGCCCATACCAGTTTGCGGCATATCAGATGGAGCAGCGTGGGCTTCGTCAGCGACGAGAACAACGTCCAGCTCATCAGCATCTGCACCTACTGCATATGCAGAGTACACCATGTCTGCTTCAAGCGTTGTACCGGAAAGGTCCAGAACAGCATCTTCTGTACCAGCGGCACGGATTTCAAGGTCATACGTGCCTGGATCAAGCTCAAGGTAATCAGTTACTGCGAAGAACTCAGCGCCTTCAAACAGAGAGTCTCCACCGACAAGACCGACATCAACGGCTGGTGCTCCTGGTGAAAGGTGACCGACACGGATCTTCGTCATACCTTCAGTTACCGTGTTATCATCAGCAAAAGCTTCAAGACGGAGGTTTTCAAGCGTGTCAACAGCAGCTACTGTGTAGTACATGCCGCCTTCCACTGTAAGCGTCTCTTCAATGACAGGATCTCCTTCGCCGCCTTCACCGGCTGGGAAAATCGCTACATCATGGTCGCCTGCTGGAAGCTCGAGGTAGTCGGTGATATCCTGGAATGCCGCTCCTTCAACTGCTGCATCACCATTCACATACACGTCGACTTCCGGAGCATCAGGAGAAGCATGGAATACCCTCACCATTGCATTGTCGCCATCATCCCCGTGACCGTCCGCAAATACAGGAGCTGCTGCGCTTCCAAACATAAGCATAGCAACGAAAACAATCATAAGCCACTTCAACTTTCTCAACCTCATCATCTCCTTAATCATTTTTGTATTGGTTGAATAACTTCTATACAATGTATGTAAAGATATTGTCCAACCAATGTATAGAGTGTATAGCCCGTTTATACAAAAGGTAAACCAATAATCTGAAAACTTTTTTAAGTTGCTATTATTGTCATGAAAGAAGACGTGACAATGGTGACTATTTGGATCAGATGTCATCTAAAAAATAATTTTCTGCCATATAACTAACAGTCACGTAAAGGCTCATAACCAGAATAGATTGTTCATGAAGGTGCTACTCCTGTATAGGAGGAAAAAGAATATCAGGGAATACAATGCACGACAACAAAGCGTTTCCTGTCTGCCGTTAAAGAGAAATCCATCAGCTGCAGCACAGCAAGAGTGAAGGCCGTGCACCTGCATTCGTCTGAAGCTCACATTGTGAAATAGAAATGCCGCTCCTTCTCATTCACATACCGCGTTGTAAAAGACAGCGCTGCCATAAGACTAGGCATTGCATTCGCTGCAATTTTCCCTTAGAATGAGGAATTATCACGTTAAACTAAATATTCTGACGAACGTTCTTATCAAGAGAGATGGAGGGACCGGCCCGTTGATATCTCAGCAACCAGCCTTTGGCAAGGTGCTAAATCCTGCAGTTTCCGAAACAAGGACTGCAAGATAAGAAGAAAAATCACGACACTTTCTTCTTTATCGCAGCCGGTAAAGAAGTTTTTTTATATTTGCAGACTTGTTAACAGACTCGTCAGTCTATAAATGAAGAAGGAGAGGGCGCAGCCATGACAGACAGGAATTTTTCATTGGAAACAAAGCTTGTGCAGGCAGGAAACCGAAGCGATCATACAACCGGAGCCGTCAATGCTCCTGTTTATTTCTCTACTGCCTACCGGCACGAAGGCATTGGTCAGTCGACCGGCTTCGACTATTCACGTACAGGGAATCCGACCAGGGCGGTGCTGGAGCAGTCCATCGCCGAGCTTGAAGGAGGCGCGAGAGGTCTTGCCTGTGCTTCGGGAATGGCAGCGGTACACGTTGTGCTGTCCCTGTTTGAACAGGGCGACGAGATCATCGCGACGAGCGACTTATACGGCGGCACGTACCGCCTGTTTGAAAACGGCTGGACGAAATGGGGAATTACGTTTCATTACGCGGAGCCGGATCAGCCGGACTCATTCGAGGCAAAAATTAACGAGCGGACGAAGGCACTTTTTATTGAAACTCCCACAAACCCGCTCATGCAGGAAGCTGATTTGTCCGTTTACGCCGATTTAGCCAAGCGGCACAATCTTCTACTGATTGTCGACAATACGTTTTACACACCGGTGATTCAGCGGCCGATCGAGGAAGGTGCAGACATTGTCATCCACAGTGCCTCCAAATATTTGTCAGGTCATAATGATGTTATCGCCGGCCTGGTTGTCGCGGCAGATGAGAAGATCGGTGAAGACTTGTTTTACTATCATAACAGCATCGGGGCCGTTCTTTCGCCGCTGGACTCATGGCTCGTCATCCGCGGCATGAAAACGCTGAAGCTGCGAATGGACAAGCACACAGAAAACGCCCGGATCGTTGCTGATTTTCTGGAGCAGGAAGCACTCGTAACGGACGTGATTTATCCGGGAAGGGGAGGAATGCTGTCGTTCCGTGTTGAGGATGAAACGATGGTCAATCCCATCCTGCAGAATCTGTCGGTCATCTCCTTCGCGGAGAGTCTGGGCGGAGTGGAAAGTCTGATGACGTATCCGGCAACACAGACGCATGCAGATGTTCCTGAAGAAGTCCGTCTGAGACTCGGCGTCGATAACAAACTGCTTCGGTTTTCGGTCGGCATCGAATCCGCGGAAGACCTCACAAATGACTTGAAAAAAGCATTCCAACATGCAACCCTGGAAAGGAAGATATAACTGATGACAAACTATTCCAAGCAGACTTCTCTTTTGCACTCCCCGCATAAAACGGATCCGGCAACAGGTGCCGTGAGCGTTCCTGTCCAGCATGCATCCACGTTTCACCAGCCAGATATCGAACAGTTTGGCGACTACGACTATGCACGATCCGGCAATCCGACGCGACGTGCGCTGGAAGAGACAATTGCGGGCCTTGAAAACGGAACGCACGGATTTGCCTTTGCTTCAGGAATGGCAGCCATTTCGACAACGTTTATGCTGCTTTCCACCGGCGACCACCTCGTTATAACCGACGACGTTTATGGTGGAACTTTCCGCTTGACGACAAAAGTGCTTCACCGCCAAGGGATTGAGCATACGTTCGTTGATATGACGGACCCTGAAGCGGTAAAAGCAGCGGTTAAACCGAATACAAAAATGATCTTTATGGAAACGCCGTCGAATCCGACGATGAATATCACGCCGGTTCGGGAAATTACGGACTTTGCGAAAGAAAATGGCATTTTGACGGCGCTTGATAACACGTTCATGACGCCGGTGCTGCAGCGGCCGCTTGACCTGGGAGTGGATATCGTTATCCACAGTGCGACCAAATTTATTGGTGGTCACAGTGATGTTGTAGCCGGTCTCGCTGTTGTTAAAGACGAGGAGCTTGCGTCAGAACTGCAGTTTCTGCAAAACAGCTTCGGGGCCATTCTCGGACCGCAGGACTGCTGGCTCGTCATGCGCGGACTCAAAACGCTGCACGCAAGAATGAGTGTTTCGGAACAATCGGCTCATGAGCTCGCAGCCTGGTTTTTAGAGCAACCGGAGGTAGAACATGTGTATTACCCGGGTCTGACAACGCATCCCGGCTATACCGTTAATAAAGAACAAGCGGACGGGGCAGGCGCCGTGCTCTCCTTCCGACTGAAGGACAAAGAAGCCGTCCGGCGCTTCGTTGATCATGTGGAAATACCAGTATTTGCGGTCAGTCTTGGAGCGGTGGAATCGATTCTTTCTTATCCGCGAACGATGTCGCACGCGGCTATGTCGGATGAAGAACGGCATGCACGGGGCATTACAGACGGCCTTCTGCGCCTGTCCGTCGGGCTTGAAAAAACAGATGATCTGAAGCAGGACTTCGCGAATGCCTTTGCTGCTTCCAGAAAGGAGGAGCAGGTATGACCCTGAAAGAAAAGCTGCACGAGAGCCTCGTCATCGGAGACGGGGCTATGGGTACCCTGCTTTACCAAAAAGGAATCCAAGGCTGCTTTGAAGAGCTGAACGTATCGGACCCGGACCAGATAGAAGAAATACACCGCCTTTATATCGAAGCTGGGGCTGATCTGATTCAGACCAATACGTATGCGGCGAATGCGTCAAAGCTAGCCCGCTATCAGCTGTCGGACTGCGTGGAGGAACTGAACCGTGCTGCCGTAAACATTGCACGGAAAGCATCAGCAGGACGAGCGTACGTTGCAGCAACAATCGGCGGTGTGGCAACGATGCATCAGGAAAAAACGCCGCTAAGTGAGAGAATGGCTGTTTTAAAAGAGCAGACGGATGTACTGCTCAATACTGATGCAGACGGATTTCTGCTGGAGACGTTTTACGACTTTGATGAGCTGAAGCAAATTCTTACCTATATACGGGCGAAAACAGACAGGCCGGTCATCGCACAGGCCACACTCGGCGATATCGGCGTGCTGCATACAGGCATGCCGCTGCAGCAGGCGCTTGAGGAGCTGGAGGCACTTGGAGCAGATGTGTGCGGAATTAACTGCCGCATGGGTCCGTATCATATGCTGCAGTCGCTTGAAGAAACAGCTACACTATCAAAAGCTGCGTTAAGCGTTTATCCGAATGCAAGTCTGCCGAACGTCCGCGACGGGCGTTTTTCCTATCAGTCCAATCCTTCCTATTTCGGTGATATGACGACATCTCTTGCCGCAGAAGGAGCTGTATTAATCGGAGGCTGCTGCGGAACGACACCGGAGCATATTCGTGAAATTCGCAGAGCGGTTGAGGAGAACGATTTAAAGCCGGTTAAAAAAGCCGAACCGAGCAGAAAAAGGGCTGCCGCTGCTCCGGAACTGGAAGGCGAGCGGATCACAAAGCTGACAGCTCCGAGCGGTCAGACGTCTGTGATTGTTGAGCTCGATCCACCGAAGGCGCTCTCCGGCGTTCCGACATTTATGGAAGGCGCACGAAAGCTTACCGGAGCGGGAGTTGATGCAGTCACGTTAGCCGATAACTCGCTGGCGTCGTCCCGTATTGATAATCTGGCTCTCGGCGCACGGATTAAAGCAGAAGGATCGCGGCCGCTTCTGCACATCGCCTGCCGGGACCGGAACATCATCGGTCTGCAGTCGCACTTGCTTGGGATGCATGAGCTTGGTATTCGCGATATTCTCGCGATCACAGGCGATCCGGCAAAAGTCGGTGATTTCCCCGGAGCGACCTCCGTTTATGACATGTCTTCCATGGATTTAATTCGTTTAATCAAACAGCTGAACGAAGGGACGTCGTTTTCCGGCAAGGACCTTGGAGCGAAAACGGACTTTACGGTCGGGGCAGCGTTTAATGCAAACGCAAGACGGCTCGACCGTGAAGTACAGCGGCTTGAGAAGAAGGTCGAGGCCGGAGCTGATTTCTTCATGAGTCAACCTGTTTACAGCAGCGAACGGATTGAGGAAGCGGCGGAAGCTGTAAAGGGTCTCGATGTGCCGGTATATATCGGGATCATGCCGCTTGTCAGCAGCCGGAATGCGGAATTTTTGCACCATGAAGTTCCTGGTATCAAGCTGACAGATGAAGTGCGCGATCGGATGAAGCGGACGGACGGCGACAGGGAAGCCGGAGAGCGGGAAGGGATTCTAATGGCGAAAGAACTGATCGATACCGCCTTGAAGCATTTCCGCACGGTATATTTGATTACGCCGTTCCTGCGGTACTCGATTACGGAAACATTGACGGCCTACATTCGGGAACAGGAAAAAACAGCCGTCATCAGCGGACGGGCAACAGGGAGAGGATGACAAGCATGACCACAGCATTTGAACAGCAGCTGCGCGAGCGGATTCTGCTTTTAGACGGGGCGATGGGAACGATGCTCCAGGAAGCAGATCTGCACGCCGATGATTTCGGCGGCGAAGAGTATGAGGGCTGCAATGAATATTTAAATGAAGTATCTCCGGACGTGATCCGTGGGATTTACCGTGCTTATCTTGAGGCAGGCTCGGATATCATCGAAACGAACACGTTTGGTGCTACATCGATTGTGCTTGCCGACTATGATTTACAGCATAAAGCGTATGAACTGAACGTGGCGGCAGCAAAGCTTGCGAAGCAGGAGGCCGAGGCGTTCTCAACACCAGAAAAGCCGCGATTCGTTGCCGGAGCAATGGGGCCGACGACAAAATCACTGTCAGTTACCGGCGGCACGACGTTTGAGGAGCTTGCTGACACATACGAAGAGCAGGTACGCGGCCTGGTGGACGGCGGTTCAGATTTGCTTCTGCTGGAAACGAGTCAGGATATGAGGAACGTAAAAGCAGCCTACGTTGCCATTGAACGCGTACAAGAGGAGTACGGCAGAACGTGGCCGCTGATTGTCTCCGGCACGATCGAACCGATGGGAACAACGCTCGCTGGACAAAGTATCGAAGCATTTTATATCTCGCTTGAGCATATGAATCCGACCGTCGTCGGCCTTAACTGTGCAACCGGTCCGGAATTCATGCAGGACCACCTGCGTTCGCTCTCGGATTTGTCGACCACTTTTGTACACTGCTATCCGAACGCAGGGCTTCCGGATGAAGAAGGTCATTACCATGAATCGCCTGACATGCTTGCCAAGAAACTGGCGGGCTTTGCCGAGAAAGGTTGGCTGAATGTGGTCGGCGGCTGCTGCGGTACGACGCCAGAGCACATCCGCGTGATGGATGAAACATTGAAAGCTTACAAACCGCGAGAGATTCCGGAGCGGCACGGGCATGTAGTATCTGGGATCGAACCGCTCGTTTATGACGAATCGATGCGTCCGCTGCTTGTCGGCGAACGAACGAACGTAATCGGGTCGAAAAAATTTAAGCGGCTCATCGCAGAAGAAAAGTTTGAAGAAGCCTCTGAAATTGCACGTGCGCAGGTGAAGAAGGGTGCACACGTGGTAGACGTCTGTCTGGCTGACCCGGACCGTGACGAAATGGAAGACATGGAGAAGTTCCTCAGCCAGGTCATCAATAAAGTGAAAGTGCCGCTCATGATCGACTCGACTGATGAGCACGTGATCGAGAAGGCACTGACGTATTCGCAGGGGAAGGCGATCATTAACTCTATCAACCTTGAGGATGGCGAAGAGCGGTTCGAGGCCGTTGCTCCGCTGGTGAGACGATTCGGCGCAGCTGTCGTCGTCGGTACGATCGATGAAGAAGGAATGGGCGTAACCGCTCAGCGGAAGCTCGATATTGCGAAACGCTCGCACGATCTTCTAACAACTAAATACGGGATCCCTGCCGAGGATATTATCTTTGATCCGCTCGTATTCCCGGTCGGCACCGGAGATGAGCAGTATTTGGGTTCAGCGGAAGCGACAGTGCAGGGGATTCGTATGATTAAAGAGGAGCTGCCGCGCTGTCTGACGATTCTCGGCGTGAGTAACGTGTCTTTCGGGCTTCCGCCGCTCGGACGCGAGGTGCTGAACGCAGCGTTTACGTACCATTGCACAAGGGCCGGGCTCGACTATGCCATCGTGAACACGGAAAAGCTTGAGCGCTACGGATCGGTTTCGGACGAGGAAAAGCGGCTGGCCGATGAACTCCTGTTCGATACGAACGACGAGACGCTGGCGACCTTCACCGCCTTTTACCGGAAAAAGAAGCCGAAGGCAGAGCAGGCAGCTGAAACGATGACGCTCGACGAACGGCTGGCTAACTATATCGTAGAAGGTACGAAGGAAGGGCTCTATCAGGATCTGGATACGGCTCTTGAGGAGTATGATGAACCGCTCAGCATCATCAACGGGCCGCTCATGTCCGGTATGGACAGGGTCGGAAAGCTGTTTAATGATAATGAGCTGATCGTAGCAGAAGTACTTCAGAGCGCAGAAGCGATGAAAGCAGCTGTCGCTCACCTCGAACCGCACATGGAGGAAAAGAAGGATGACCGCGGTAAAGGTAAAGTCATTCTGGCGACAGTAAAAGGTGACGTGCACGATATCGGGAAAAACCTTGTCGAAATCATTCTGAAAAACAACGGATTCTCGATTGTAAATCTCGGTATTAAAGTGACACCGAACGAGCTGATTCAGGCAGTGGAAAAGGAACAGCCTGACGTCATCGGCCTCTCCGGCCTGCTCGTAAAATCAACCCAGCAGATGGTCATTACAGCAAATGATCTGCGGGAGCATGGCATCGATCTTCCGATTCTTGTCGGCGGAGCGGCGCTTACGAGACGATTTACGGATACTAAAATCGCGCAGCAGTATAATGGGATGGTGCTTTACGCCAAAGACGCCATGAACGGGCTCGATATTGCCAATAAGCTCGTGAAACCGGAGGATCGTGAAGCACTGCGGTCGCTCACGGAAGAAAAGCAGGCGCAGGCGAGAGAGCGTGTTGCTGCTGATGCCGAAAAGAAACAGGCAGCGACAGCCGTTGCGGAAAAGCCTGTTTCGGATGTGGACCGTGAGGCGCAGCTGTTTGTGCCGGAAGACTATAAGCCGCACATTCTGCGTGATTACAGCCTGAAGCACCTGTACCCGTACGTAAACATGCAGACGCTGCTCGGATCACACCTTGGACTGCAGGGAAATGTGAAGCGGAAGTTGGAGCGTGGAGATGAGAAAACAGAAGACCTGAAAGCACGCGTGGATGGATTTTTACAGAAGGCAGCAGCAGAAAAACAGCTCCGTGCTGACGGCATGTATCAGTTTTTCCCGGCCCAGTCGGACGGAGACAGTGTATACATTTACGATCCGGCAGATCACCAGCGGGTGCTGGAGACGTTTACGTTTCCGCGTCAGGATAAAGCGCCGTACCTCTGCCTCGCCGATTTTCTCCGCAGCAGGGAAAGCGGCGTCATGGATCACGTTGGTTTTCTGGCCGTCACCGCAGGGAAAGGCGTGCGCAGTCTTGCTGAAGAGGCAAAGGAAGCCGGTGAGTACATGGACAGCCATCTGATTCAGGCAGCGGCACTTGAACTGGCAGAAGGCTTCGCCGAGCGTGTCCATCAAATGATGCGTGACAAGTGGGGCTTCCCGGATTCACCGGACTTTACGATGCAAGAGCGTTTTTCTGCTAAGTACCAGGGCGTCCGCGTCTCGTTCGGGTATCCGGCCTGTCCGAACCTGGAAGACCAGGAAAAGCTGTTCAGCCTGATTCAGCCGTCCAAAATCGGGATGGAACTGACAGACGGTTTTATGATGGAGCCGGAAGCAAGCGTCACTGCAATGGTGTTTGCCCATCCGCAGGGAAGGTATTTTGCTGTATAAAAAATGACGAAAACTATCAGGCTGGAAATCCCCTCCGTAATAACGTACGGAGGGGATTTAGATTGTTGACTAATGGAAGCAGTAACGGTCTGCAATCGCGAACCGTCGCTTGCGTGAATTAATGATCGGCATTTATTTATACGAATGGTGCGGTTTCGCTCGCAGACACGCTTTTTTGCCGGAAATCGGGGAAAAGGACGCGTTGGAGATACCAATTTGATTTTTATCAAGCGGCGGTTCTGGCAGAGTGTTCGATATACGTCGTGTAAAGTTAGTTTCAACGAGGCTTAAGTTGTTTTGTTCGTTATAACGTTCTGTTAAGTTGCGCAAATCGCTTTTGACCGCCGTAAAGTCACTATCAGTCGTCGTGACGTTCTCTTTACTCAACGTTGTGAAGCTTTTGCGGCAAGTAAAGTTGCTTTTAACTGAAGAGCTTCCGAAAATGAATCCCTGTCCAGGAGTTCGCTGGATATGGAAGAATCTAATCGTCCATTCACATAAAAAACATCCGTTATATATAGTCTGGTCCCTACCGCACGATTTTGCGGAGGGGGGTGGCCTGTCAAAACAGGTCACGGTTCTTTTCGTTCAGAGTTCTGAGGCAGTTTGTAAAGAAGCTAGGCTTCGATGATTCCTTTCGCCCCCCTTGTTAAGTCCAGAGCCTGTGTTCGCCGGTGACATGTGGTATACTCGATGCAGAACATTCAGACATTACACATCATCGTTGATACCCTCAGAGCGTTTACAATAGGGCACCTGAAGCAGATAAGGGAACGCATATATGCAGTTATTTTTCAGCGTGAAGGAGGAGCATCGATGCGGAAGAAAATAGCAGTTTTGCTGATTACTGCCGGACTAGCCGGGGCGGCCTGGAATGGCTATGCCTGGGCGACGGAAAGTTCATCTGGGCGTGAAGCACTTGAGTCAGATGATATTGTCGCACTGGAACCGGAAGCGGAAGAGAGTCCGCCGGTGGAAGCAGAGGCGAACGAACCGGAAGAACTGGATGAACCAGCCGATCTTCCAGAGCCGGCCTTCGATGCACCTGCGTCAGATGAGCCCAGAATGTACGAGGAGTATGATAAAGGGGACGATATCGGCTGGCTGCTTATTCCTGCTGTCGACATGAAATACCCGATTTACTGGGGAACAGATGATGAGACGCTGAAGCAGGGCGTCGGTTATCATGAAGGGGATTTCACCGTCCCGCCTGACGGCATGCAGCATACCGTGTTATCCGGGCACCGCGATACGGTATTCCGCGAGCTCGGAGAACTGGAAGACGGGGACAGCATGTATATTCAGTTCGAGGGTGTGCAATACGAATATGAAATCGATAAAACATGGATCACAGATGCAGAAGACCGGACCGTTATCGTCGATAAAGACGAGCCGGTATTGACGCTGACGACGTGCTATCCATTTACATTTATCGGACCGGCACCGGACCGCTACATCATTGAAGCGCCTCTCGTTGATACGGTACCGATGGAAGAAGGATGATGACTCCCTGCGTTTCGGGGAGTTTTTTATATGCAATGCGTTTCTGGCGGAAAGAAGAGCGTTTCTGATCGCAGAACCACAGACCATCTTAGATCATGCTTTTGCCACTGTTGGTCTGGTCTGCTTTCGTAAGGAATGATAAAATGAAGCGGGAAGCACAATTACAGCTATTATTAAAGGAGCGGTCTTCATGAATACAGAAAAGAAGCTCATATTTGGACACAAAAACCCGGACACCGATACGATTGCATCAGCCCTTATTTACGCCGACTTGAAAAAGCAGCTTGGCGAAGAAGCTGAAGCAGTCCGGCTTGGGGAAGTTGGAGCAGAAACGCAGTACGCGCTTGATCACTTCGGAATGGAAGCGCCGCGTCTAGTCGAGCGTGTCTCGGACGAAGTCGACACGGTTATTCTCGTGGACCACAACGAATTTCAGCAGAGTGCCGATGATATTCGCGATGTGCAGGTAGCCGAGGTCATTGACCATCACCGCATTGCCAACTTTGAAACGGAAGGGCCGCTTTACTACCGAGCAGAGCCGGTAGGCTGCACGGCAACCATTCTCAAAAAAATGTACGCTGAGCACGGCAAGGACATCAGCAAAGAAGTAGCAGGGCTGATGATTTCCGCTATCATTTCTGATTCTCTCCTGTTTAAATCACCTACGTGCACAGAAGAAGATAAGCGAGCGGCAGAGGAACTTGCTGTGACTGCCCAGGTAAACCTGGAGGAATACGGTCTGGAAATGCTGAAAGCCGGCGCGGATATGAGCAGCAAATCAGTTGACCAGCTGCTGACGATGGATGCAAAAGAATTCACGATGGGGCCGCATACGGTAAAAGTGGCGCAGGTTAACGTTGTCGATGCAGACGACGTGCTCAATCGAAAAGAAGACGTGCTGCAAGCGATGGAACAGGAAGTATCCAGCAACAGCTACGGTCTGTTTGCCTTGGCCGTCACAGATATTCTTTCCAACGATTCGATCCTGCTTACAGCAGGCGGAGAAGAAAAAGCGGTTGAACAAGCGTTTGATGTGACGCTTAACGAACACGAAGCGCTGCTGGAAGGCGTCGTTTCACGTAAAAAGCAGATTGTACCACCACTGACAAACGCTCTTTCCTGATATAAAAAAAGATATCTTGAACGGGATGCCTCAGCATCCCGTTTTTCACAAATGAGGATGGAAAATAAAGGGGTTTGGGGTGGTCTGATGGAAAAAACAGCATTAGTAACGGGTGTAGGCAGACGGGCGGGGCTTGGAGCGGCGATTTGCCGAAAGCTGGCGTCTGATGGGTTTAATATTGTATTCACATGGTGGGGTCAATACGATTCCGAAATGCCATGGGGAAAGGATGAACAGACGGTAAGCGAATTGATTCAGGAACTTGAGCAGGCAGGCGTAAGAGCTGCTGCTGTCGAAGCAGACCTTGAACAGCCGCAGGCTGCGGCAGAAATACTGATGAAAGCAGAAGAAGCAATGGGACAGCCTCCGACGGTGCTTGTGAATAATGCAGCAGTGTCTATTAATGACCATCTTGGTAACGTTACGGCAGAAGCACTTGATCGGCATTATGCTGTGAACACAAGAGCTGTCGTACTTTTAATACAGGCATTTACTGCAAAGCTTCCGAAAGAAGAAAAGGGGAGTATTGTGAATATCGCAACAGGCTGGTCACAGGGACAGATGCCGGATGAGCTTTCGTATGTCGTCACTAAATCAGCAGCAGAGACGCTCGTTCACTCCGTTTCCTCTCAGCTGATGAAGCGCGGGATTCGACTGAATGCAGTAAACCCGGGACCTACTGATACCGGATGGATGTCAGCTGAGTTAAAGCAGGAGCTGAAAGAACTGTTTCCTGATGGGCGGATCGGAAAGCCAGAGGATGCTGCCAGAGCAGTAGCCTGGCTTGCCGGGGATGAAGCAGCCTGGATTACCGGTCAGGTGCTTCATTCAGAAGGCGGGTTTTTAAACAGGGATGGTCAGGGTACAGACCTGTAAGACATTTTCTGAAAGGAGCAGACGTATAATGGAAATGGTTGGTGCTTTAGGCATGCTCTTTTTCATTGCTCTTTCCCTGCTGCCGCTTATTCTTGCGATTCTGTTAATCATCTGGGTTTACCAGCTGAAGAAAAACTCGGATTTGCAGACTGAGCAGATGAAGCGTGTAATCGCGCTGCTGGAACAGGAAAGAGCCGGATCAGTGAACAGCCCTGATCATAACCGTATGTAAGAAAAAAGCACCGCTCCCTGTCTAAAGCTGGAGGCGGTGCTTTTTTGTCTTTTCGTTATAAGGCTCCATACCGCTCATACCGTTTTTCGAGGTAGTTTTGCAGCAGTGTCATCACCGAACATACGGCCCAGTAAATCAGTGCAACGAGAATGAACATCGTCATGTAATCCATTTCACGTCCCGCGACTATGCGGGAGAGCTGAAAAATCTCCGGCACCGTAATCATAGCTGCGAGAGAGGACGCTTTGATCAAATCTAAAAGGACGTTCGTCAGCGGAGGTACGGCAATTCTGGAGGCCTGAGGCAGAATAATCCGCCGCATCATTTTAGGATAGGAGAAGCCGAGTGAACGCGCAGATTCCCACTGGCCTCGCGGAATCGCTGCAATCGCAGAGCGGTTAATTTCCGCCATGTAAGCTGCGCTGTTCAAGCTGAAGCCGATAATAGCGGCTGTAACCGCGGCGAACTCGATCCCGATGAAAGGAAGGCCGAAATAGAGCAGAAATAAAATAATAAGAATCGGAACGCCCCGCATAAACGAAATATAAACGCGTGCCGGCCACCGTAAATAGAAGCGGGGAGAAGCCCGTGCCACCGCAAGAAAGAGGCTAATCGCAAGTCCGATTGCCATGCTGACAAGAGAAATAAGCAGCGTAAGGCCGAGCCCCTGCAGCACGTAAGGAAGCGAATTCCATGCAAGCTCAATATCAAAAATATGATCCCAGCGAATAGAATTCACGTCCGGCTTCCTCCTTCCGACTTATTCTTCAAGCTCATCCAGGTCCTCTTCTTCATCCATGAACGTTTCGTCATCGGCAAATTCGACATCCGGTTCCTGAGAAACATCCTGTCCGCCGAAGAATGTCTCGGACAATTCGGTGATAGTGCCGTCTTCCATCATTTCGGCAATTACATCATTGAGCTGGTCGCGAAGCTCTGTGTTGCCCTGCGCCATAATCATCGCCTGGTTGTTAGGGTGGTAAAACAAGTCCGGGTGCACGGTGACGTCAATTTCAGGAAGTGCTTCAACTGCAAGCGACTGCAGGTAGAAGTCGTTTAAGACGACGTCCGTTTCGCCTCGCTCCACGTCGCGCAGATACACATCGTTTGTAACGTTCTCATATATAACACCTTCAGCGCCGAACTCTTCGGAAATCTGCATGTAGATCGTGGTTGCTGCGCCGCCTGCACGTTTACCTTCGAGGTCATCCAGCGTTTCAATACCGGAAAGATCGTCTTCCCGCACCACCATGCTTCCATATGAGAACTTATAAGGATCGGTAAAAAGGAAATTTTCTTCACGCGCCGGATTGACGTCAATGTCATTTACAGCAAGATCAACCTGGCCGTTGTTTATGGAAGTCAGCATACCGTCGAAGCCCATTTCCGTAAATTCAACGTCGAGATTCAGGCGCTCGGCCGCTTCTCTTACGACCTCAACTTCAAAACCGGTCAGTTCATCAGAATCTTCATCACGGAATGACGTCGGATAAAGCGTTCCGGAAGTAGCAACCTCGATGACGCCTTCTTCTTCAATCTGTTCCCACCCTGATGCATCATCTGTAGTACCGCAGGCAGACAAAAGCAGAATTGCTCCGGCGCCTGTAAAAACTGTTTTCCTCATCTATGTGCCTCCTGTTATTATAATCAGTGAAAAAGTGAACATACAAAACATAGCATGTCACCTGTCGGTCTGGCAATGGAGCCGCTTCAAGTTCTCCCGCTGAAACTGAAACAGGGGGTTAAAAAGGACCGATACAGGGTATAGAATGTTAGTTTATGGCCGGAAAGGAAGCGTTGAAGATGGGACGAGCGAAAACTATCGATGAGGTGCAGCTTTTTCAGGAGACTGAAAAGCTGATACTGGAGTCCGGTTACGCCGGTTTTCACTTCAAAGCACTCTCAGAAAGGCTTGGTGTGGCAAGAAGCACGATTTACAACTACTATTCTAAAAAAGAAGAACTTATTACTGCTTTCATGGTTCACTTATTAGAGCAGGTCGTTGAAAATATGGATCGTGCGAGCCGTTCAGATGACCCGGTGCATGCGCTGATTCAGCTTTGGGGCCGCTACGCAAACATTCATCAAATGATGCAGGTGATGCCGTACATTGATAAAGAAGCCTCACCGAAAGTGCAAAAAAGTGTAGAAGCGATGTTTCAGCTTCTTCAAAAGATGCGGTCTAAGATAAAAGATATTCTGATCGAAGAACAGCAGCACGGGAGCGTCAGAGATGACGTTCCGCTTGATACACTTGCAGGATTTGTCATGTCTGCTGTACAGATTCCGTACCGTCACCAATCAGAAGAAGAATGGGCGGAGGAAGTGTATAAGCTGATTCGGAGCGGTCTTTCTGCATAGCAGTGCATTCTGCTTTTCAAAAAGCCGCTTTTAACTTATAGTTATAAATGACACTATTGTCATAAAAATGGAGGGTCAGCAGCATGATGGACAAAATAATAACGAGACCAAAAATTACGATGATGTTTATCAGCATTTTTATTCTATTGGGAGTATTAACGCTTTTCCAGCTTCCACAGCGTGAAATACCTGAGATTTCCTTTGATGTCGGGAATATATCGACACCTTATCCGGGCGGCGCTCCTGAAGAGGTCGAGCAGCAGGTTACAGTGCCGCTTGAAGGAGCTATTGAGGGAATTGACGGTATTTCGGAGATTCAGTCGGTTTCCACCTCCGGCTTTTCCACGATTACAGTAGAGCTTGAGGACGGCGTGAACCGGAGCGAGGTTTTCACAGAAATCCAGCAGGCGATTGCACAAGCTGAAGGTGAACTGCCGGATACAGCGGAGCCGGAGTTTGCCGAAGTGGAGGGGCTCGGAGGTCTGTCGAGTTATCATGTGCTTGGCGACAACTACGAGGAGCTTTATGAACTTCGGGAGCTCATAGAAGAGTGGGAAGAAGAAATTGAATCGATTGCGGATGTCGCTTCTGTCGGCGTAAAAGGATTCCCCGATCAGCAGCTGCTGATCGATATTGATGCAGATGAACTGTTCGATGCAGGTCTGCAGCTGCCCGACGTAATCGATGCAGTCGAAGGAGAGCTGAACCCGCAGCCGCTCGGAATTCAGCAGGCAGATGGGGAAAACGTGCAGCTGGAGCTGTCCACGCTGCAAAGCTCTGACGATATTGAAGGCATTTTTATAGGAACTGATCTGGATGGAGACAGTGTTTACTTAGAAGACATTGCAGATGTCGGCATCGATCTGGATGTGCCGGATGATCTGATTTCATTTGAAGAAACACCCGCGCTTGCTTTCACGGTCTTTCCGGAGGAAGGCGCCAATATTCCAACGCTCCATGATACGGTGGACGAACGAATGAATGAGCTGGCAGGAGAGCTGCCTTCCGGTGTTGAGTTGGACCTGTTCTATACACAGGTAACGATTGTAGATGAGATATTTGGTGATCTGGCACTGTCGTTTTTATTTGCGGCCGTTTCGGTCATCGTCGTGACGCTGCTCGGACTGAATATCTCGTCTGCTGTGATCGTTGCACTCGCGATCCCTACCTCCGTGTTCATCGGACTAATTCCGCTGCCGTTTGCAGGTGTCGATTTAAATCAGATTTCAATCATTGGTTTGATTGTCGCGCTCGGGATTCTCGTCGATGATGCGATTGTTGTAGGCGATAACATACGCAACAAGTACCGGGAAGGGCTGGACCCGGTTAAAGGGGCGCTGACAGGCGTAAGAGAAGTGCGTACGTCGATCATTGTTTCAACGCTCACTATTGTGTTTACCTTTTTGCCGCTCGTCTTTATTACTGGTGCAAACGGGAACTTTATCCGGGCGCTGCCGACGGTGCTGATCACGACAATTCTTGCTTCTACGATTGTGGCATTGACATTCGTACCGATTTTCCTGATATGGAGAAGGCGGAAGCAGCTTACAAAAAAGGCCGGCTCACACCGTGCGGAAGTAGACGGTATTCTCGGCAGGCAGTTTAACTGGCTTGCAAACTGGTACAGTGACATTATCCTCGCGAAAGTGGTTCGGCATCCTTGGAAAGTTGCAATTTCCGGCCTTGTGGTTACCACCGCATTTTATGCGTTGATTCCTTTCATTCCTGTCGTCTTTTTCCCGAGCACGGACAGAGATGAAGTTACCGTAGAGCTCCGTATGCCGGCCGGCACGTCGCTTGCAGAGACGGAGAATGTGCTGCAGGATATGCGGGATATGATTACGGCTGAAGATGAGAATGTGTATGAAACCGCTGTGTATGCCGGAGACGGACTGCCGCCGTTGTTTGGAGACGGGCTGGACAATACTGGAGAAGAAACTGGAAATATACTGCTGCGTGTAGAACGGGAAGCTCAGTCAGCTGAAGAAACGATCGACCGTTGGACAGAACCGCTTCAGGAGGAATTCCCGGATGCGGAAATCGAACTCGGAACGATCGAAGCAGGTCCGCCTGTTGGAGCGCCAATTGCGCTTACCCTTCAAGGACCTGATGTGGATACGCTAATGGATATCAGCAGTGAACTTCAGGAGGAAATTGCAGATATTCCGGAAAGCGGAACCGTCCTCGATGATCTTGGACCGCGACGGCCAACGCTAGTTTATGAGCCGGACCGGGATGAACTGGAAGAAAACGGACTGACGCCAGCTGACATCAGCGAGCAGATCGGCCTTAGAACAGAGGGCATTCCGCTGCTGACGTTCCGCACTGCTGAAGAGACAGTTGACTTGCAGCTGGCCTTGGACAGGGTGCCTCAGGGTGAAGACATTGATATCAGCGAAATTGAAGTGCCAAGCATGGAGCAGATGGAAGAAACCGGCGCTCCGGAACTGATCGCGCTTGATACACTCGTGAGTGAAGAACGAACGGAAGAGATCCCGCAAATCATCCGCGATGGTGGAGAACGGACGGTGACCGTTCGTGTCTTCCCCGGTGATGACGACAGTCAGGCGTTAGAAGACGAAATTGAAGGTATCATTGCAGAGGTGGAATCGGAATACAGCGATGAGTATACGATTAGCCTCGGCGGTGAAACCGAGCAGCGAACAGATTTCATTCTGGAGCTTGCCACGCTGTTTGTACTCGTTCTATTTCTGATTTACATCGTCATTGCGATTCAGTTTTATTCACTCGCGATGCCGTTTCTCGTCCTTTCGACGGTGCATATTGCCGCTTCGGGAGCGATCGTCGGCTTGTTCGTTACACAGACCGGACTTGGCTTTACCGCACTTCTGGGTATCGTTTCCCTGGCAGGTATCGTTGTCCGTAACTCGATCGTACTGCTGGAATTTATCCGCCAGCGCCGCGAGGAAGGCATGGGACTGCATGAATCGGTTATCGAAGCTGGACGCGTTCGACTGCGTCCTATCCTGTTGACTGCATTCACAGCGATCGGAGCACTGACCCCGGTTGCACTCAGCGGTGATGTGCTGTTCCAGCCGCTCTCTATTTCTATTATCGCAGGTCTGCTGTTTTCAGCAGTGCTGACGGTGATTATCGTACCGGCTCTCTACACGGCCTTTGCCGGAAGAGCCTTGAAAAAGCAAAACGCATAAGCCGCTCTCAATTGGAGGCACCGGAACTTTATGTTCTGGTGCCTCTTTTTTTTATGGCTGCAGCAGAATCAAAAGCTGAAGCGAATACTTGTAGAAAAGTGCCGGGGGTTTGATCGGCTGTTATTTGACCAGAAAGCGGAACAGCATAAAACAGAATACAACAGGGGGCATGAGAAAATGGAAGCATACGGAACGCTGTTCAGAGGGCAGCAGCTTGTTAAAGGAGGAAGCTTGCACGGATTGGTTTTCAGGAATTTCAATAGTTGAGAAGCAAGCGGTCCTGCAAATAGGTCAGTTGCTTTTTTTACTGAAAAAGAGTAAGACTAAAGAAACGCCACAGTTTGGAGGTAGTAACCGTGACAGACCGTATTCTGATCGTAGAAGATGAAGAAAAAATTGCAAGAGTGCTGCAGCTTGAGCTTCAGTACGAAGGATATGAAGCAGATGTTGTTCATGACGGAATGGATGCGTGGCTGCAGATACAGGATCAAAGCTATCATCTGTATATATTGGATGTTATGCTGCCGGGTTTGAGCGGAATTGAATTGCTGAGGCGTATACGCAGAGAAAACAAGCAGGTGCCGGTGCTCATGCTGACAGCGCGTGATGCCACTGTAGATAAAGTGACCGGATTGGACCAGGGAGCCGACGACTACGTGACAAAACCATTTGATATGGAAGAGCTGCTTGCCCGCGTACGAGTGCTTTTAAGGCGCAACGGCAACCGGTCAGACGGTCAGCAGGATGAAATGCTGACGTTTCAGGATGTGGAAATTAATCTCCCGAGAAGAGAAGCGAGGCGAGGAGGGGAAAAGCTGGAGCTGACTCCCAGAGAGTATGACCTGCTCGTGTATTTTATGGAAAATCCATACCGGGTTCTGTCCAGAGAGCAGCTAATGGACCGCGTCTGGGGGTTTGATTATGCCGGAGAAACCAACGTTGTCGATGTGTATGTGAGGTATTTGCGGCAAAAGGTGGATAAACCGTTCGATCGATCGTATGTGCACACAGTGCGCGGAGTCGGCTATGTGCTGAAGGATGACGCCGAATGAAACTTGCACAGCGGATGACGCTATATTCTACTGGCTTGCTGCTGTTAATCCTGATCGTCGTTAATATTGGTATTTATCTCGTATTCCAGCAAAACCTGATGGAGGGGGAACAAAATCGGACGCTTGAACAGGCGCGAACGATGACAGAGGCTGTCAGTTCACAGCCGGACCAGAATCCGGCTTCTTTTCTGGAATCCTACGTTTCAGGAGACAGCATGATTCGGGTTATCAGTCCGGAGGGGAGCAGTCTTCTTACAGTGACGACTCAAAATACGGAGCTTGCAACGATTCCTGTCACCGATCCGCAGCCTGGCAGAGAGGAGACCCGTGTTTTTGAATTTGCCGGCTCCTCCTATGCCGCAGCTCAGGTTCCGCTGCTGTGGGAAGAAGGGGCAGTTGTCACGCTGGAAGTGACCGAGCCGATGCCTATGTATGAAGAAACGCTGCAAATTCTCCGCTTCGTGCTGATTCTGGCCACAGCCGTGATCGTGCTTCCTTCTTTTCTTGCAGCCCGTTCACTCAGCCGTTTTGTTTTGCGGCCTGTGCAGGCGCTCGTCGCTACAATGAAGCAGATTGAAGAGCAGGGAACCTTTAAAAAAATCGAACCAGATACGAAGCGAAAAGACGAGCTTGCAGATATGGGACGGACCTTCAATCATATGATTGACCTGCTGCGGGAAAACTATGAAAAGCAGCAGCAGTTTGTCTCGGATGCTTCTCATGAATTGAAAACGCCGCTGACGGTGATCGACAGCTATGCACAGCTGTTAAAGCGACGCGGCCGTGATAAGCCGGAAGTAGTCGATGAAGCCGTTGAAGCGATCTCTTCCGAGGCACAGCGAATGAAAGAAATGACGAATCAGATGCTGGCGCTTGCCTCCGGTGAAAACAGGGCGGTCGAAAAAGAGCCGGTCCGGCCGGGCCCTGTTTTTGCTGATACTGCGCGACAGCTGTCGGTTGCATACAGCCGTCCGGTACACGTTGATGCAGATGAAACAGCTGTTATAAAAGGAAACGAGCTTCAGCTGAAGCAGCTTGCCTATCTGCTGATTGAAAACGCACTGAAATACAGCTCAGAGGACGTTTCTGTATCTGTAAAAAGAGGTGCCGATGGTGTGACTTGTACAGTGACAGATAAAGGGATTGGTATTGCAGAAGAAGACCTGCCGTATATTTTCGACCGATTTTACCGAGTCGATAAGGCACGGACGAGAGCGAGCGGCGGCACTGGTCTCGGACTGTCTATCGCAAAGGAAATTACGGAATCACATGAAGGCCGTATTCACGTGGAAAGTAAGCTTGAACAAGGAACAACGTTCACGGTTTTATTTCCTGAGGAGGAAGAGGCATGACACGAAAAACCATTCAACTGATCTTGATACCCTCTGCTGCCGTGGCTGCTTTAGCGGCTGTTCTCTTCCTGTTTTTCCAGCAGGAAGAAGCGATTGAAGGAAGTGCGGTGATTGAAACATTGGAGAATCGGTATCAGGCAGAGGTATCTAACTTATACTTGGAAGCGGACGGCTATCATGCTTCCTTTGAAACAGCATCGGGCGAATATGAAGCGATCATCGATCCGGTTACGGGTGAGGTGCTTGCACTCGAGCAGATAAGGGTGCTGGAGGAGACCGAAGAAACGGCGTCTCAGGACATTTTAACAGAAGAAGAAATACGTTCCATCACGGAGGATACCGTATCCGGTGAGGTAGACGTAACAGCGGTTGAATTGGAAGATGAGGACGGAGCACCGCACTACAGCGTTGCGTTTCAAGTAGATAACCGAAGCGGGAGACTTGAAATTGATGCGCTTAGCGGTGCTGTCGATTTATTTACGCTCGAAGAAGAAGCCTCGCTGGAGCCGCTCTCAGAAGAGGAGGCCGTCGCTATAGCACTTGAGGAGCATCAGGGCGAGGTAGACGACATTGATCTTGAAGAAGAGAATGGAAGACTCGTGTTTGAAATCGAGATTGAAAATGGAGAAGGCGGCGTAGATGCTGATATTGTAATTGACGCATACACGGGTGAAGTGCTGTCCGTTATTTATGATGATTGATCGACTGACCGCCTTTGACTGAAGTCAAAGGCGGTTTCAAGCAGTTGACAAAGTCCATCAACTTACATGTTTATTCTATTTATTGTATTCCTCTCCTCTTACCGAGCCTGCCGTGGGCTTGCCTTCAGCCGATGAATCGTTTTTCGTAGAGACATATGCTGCTTCTCGCACCAAGCGCAGGTCTGGCAGGAAGAGTTGATTGCAAAAACAACTTTGTGGCTTGTGAAAGCGACACAACGCCCGGCAATTGTAACAGAACGTTCCGTGAAACTAACTTAACAGCGGTCAAACGTAACTTACGCAACTTAACAGACCGTTATAACGAATAAAACAACTTAAGACCTCGCAAAAGTAACATAACGCGGGGGAATTCGAACAGTCGCCTACAACCACAGATACGATGGCCTCGCAAGCTGACTCACACTGACCGTTGCAGAAGGACTGGCATCCCCGTTCCTGTAAGAAAGCTCGCAAAGGGAAGGTCCAATCACTATTGCACAAGCTCGGGCCAACTATAACCAGGCATTTGAACCTTACTGCCAGCTGCCGACATCGGAGGACCTCGACTCCGAGAGGATCAGAACGAGGCGAAGATCCAGCGCTTCCGACAACAGGAGGAAGCGGTTAGCTAAGCCCGTTCCCTCTGGAAAGCGAGTGTCCGCAGAGTCAGGCAGATGCAAGTTTAGTCACTTGAAAAAACTTTATAGACACTCTTTTACCGCCTTTGACTGAAGCCAAAGGCGGTTTAGTTATGCTGTTTAACTAGGTATAAAAAGAGGCTTTATGGCCTTTCATACAATCGGGGACACCCTGTCGGAAGAAGAAGCGGATGAACCGCTTTGGTTTTGTTGCGACCGTCTGAGAAATGTTTAGCTGTTTCTAATCAAATTCTCATTTTCTCTTCATGATGTTCTCATCTCCTCTGGATATAGTAATAGCAGATCAACTAAACCTAATCCAAAAAGGAGCGAGTATCATGAAAAAAACAATACTTTCGATCGCAGTAATTTCCGTTATTGGAGGAACGTCCGCTTTTGCACTGGCAGGAGATGATCCTTCAGCAGATTTGTCAGAAATCAATCAGACAACGAATGAGACAGCAGAGGAAAAGCCAGCATCAGCGAATGATGAAAGTGAGCGTATTACACCGGAACAGGCGGTGGATGCAGCCAAAACAATCGTCGACGGCCAGCTTGATGAAGTCGAGCTGGATACGGAAAATGGTCAACTCGTGTATGAAGTAGAGCTCGACTATATGGACGATGATTACGATATAAAAGTGGATGCCTATACCGGTGAGGTTGTAAAAGTAGACGATGACCTGCTCGGTACAAGTGTTGAGCAGCAGGTTTCCATTTCCCTTGAGGAAGCAGAGGAAGCTGCACTCGCTCTCTTTGACGGCGGTAAAATTGATGACCGCGAACTTGAGAAAAAGAACGGTCGGTACGTATACGAGCTGGAAGTAGAGATTTTTGATGAAGATGGCGACGTTTATATTGATGCCGAATCGGGCGAAGTGATCCATGTGGAAAGTGATATCCGCGGCTTTATGGCAGAGAGCGGTCACGAGCAAGCAGCACCGGAAGAGAGCGGTGAAAATCAAAGCAGCGGTGAACAGATTTCTGCACAGGAAGCAGCAGATATTGCACTGAACCACGTGGGAGAAGGATATGTCGATGATATTGAACTGGAACGTGAGAACGGCATGCTTGTTTATGAAGTAGAAGTCGAATACATGGATGATGATGTCGATGTGTATGTCGATGCCTTTACTGGTGAAGTCATCTATGTGGACCACTAAAATGAAGAAGAGATGGAAACAGGCACTGCCGCTGCTATGCGGCGGTGCCTTCCTTACAGGTGTCTACGGCATGTTTGGAAATGATCCGGAGCTGCTTCACGCAGAAGAAGCAGTAGAAATGATGGAATCAAGATACCAAGGAGAGGTTACAGCCTTTCAGGCGCTGGACGACACGTATACGATGCAGCTGACGGCCGCGGATGGCACCTATCAAATTGACCTGCATCCGGTTACAGGGGAAGTGCTGGCTTTTGAACCGATTAACGAACATGGTCTGGCACCGTCCGGTGAATCGGAAGGGCCGGAAAGACTGGATCCGTCTGAAGTGGAAGCCATTGTCGCAGATACCGCTTCCGGAGCAGTTGTGACAGAAATGGAGCTGAAAGAGGAAGATAAGAACGTCTATGATGTCGTGTTTTCCCAGGACGGGGCTTCCGGCAGACTTGAGATTGATGCTTACAGCGGTGATATCGAGCTGTTTACGCTGGAGGAAGCAGTCCCGGTTGATCCAATTGATCGGGAAGAAGCAGCAGCGATCGCACTGGAGGCCTTTTCCGGAGTTGTAGATGACATTGATCTGGAAGAAAAAGACGGGCGGCTCGTATATGAAATTGAAGTTGAAAATGAAGCAAGCGACCAGGAGGCAGACGTCATCATAGATGCCTACAGCGGAGAAGTGCTGGATATCAAACACGATTAAAAGCAGAATAAAATCCGTACGGGAGGACCGTACGGATTACTTACTATGTCTAGAAGCTCTTATCGAGACTGGAGCGGGCAGCCTGAAGGTAAGCGCGATAGACGTCAGCGCGGGTTGAGCTGTCTTCCTTCATCGCTTCCTCAAGAAACAAAAAGTTCTCTGTTAAGTGTTTTGTTTCCATACCGTGTCTGACCAGGATCCCGTTCAGCCAGTGGGCATAATCGATAAACATTGCTTCACTGTTTACGGTAAAAGCTGCAGAGAGCTGCTTCAGATGATGGTTGTTGTCTTCCCGGCATTTTTCCTTGCCACGATCCCCGTAACGTTCAAGCAGCTCAGGATTTGCTTCGTAGATTCGCTTTGTGACACGTTCGATAATCATTTCATCCGTCAGGATCATGTGGCCACCACTTTATGCTGGGAAACAGAAGGAATGATGGCAGCGAGGTCCTGATCCGGATACTTTTTTTCGAGGTCGTGAATACGCATGAAATCTTCACCGCGCACCCAGTTCATGTACGATTCCTTCGTATCAAAAAAAAGCTGTACGGTAATTTCACCGGCTTTTTTATCATTTTGCAGAAGCAGGAAATCAAGAAATCCGGGGGCGTTATCGACGATGCGGGAGCGGTTCTTGTATATGCCGATTACTTCGTCCGCCTTCTCCGCGGGGACATGGAACGTAGAAAATACAGTATACATGGCAATAGCCTCCAATAGCTGATGATTTTCTCCAGACTACCACATGCTTCGCCTCCCTGCCTATTGCAATCAAGGAATAATTCTGTTCCCTGCTCCGAAAGAGCCTTTGCAAATGGTCCGGAATTGTTTAGAATGGAAAGGATAGTGATGAATAGAATTTATGCAAAAAGCAGCGAGGGATCATAATGACAAATACAATAGATGTAATAGAAGCCGCATATGAACGACTGGCGGCAGTGCTCGGAGACGGGCTTGTAAAACGAAATGAACCGATGAGCCGCCATACGCTCACGAAGATGGGCGGCAATGCCGATATATTTGCAGCTCCGGAAACATTCGAACAGGCAGCACAAGTGGTAGCGATACAAAAGCAGTTTGACATTCCGTTTATGATTCTCGGAAATGGGTCCAATTTAATTGTACGTGACGGCGGCATCCGCGGTCTTGTCATGCACTTTAAGCATCTTCAGTCTATCACGGTTGATCAGCAGTCACTGACGTTGAGAGCACAGGGAGGAGCAAACATTAAAGAGGCCTCCCGCAGCGCGCTCGACTACAGCTTAACCGGTCTTGAATTTGCATGCGGAATTCCGGGTACGATCGGCGGGGCGATGGTGATGAATGCCGGCGCATACGGCGGTGAAGTGAAAGACGTGATTGATTACGTCACCATTATCACACCGGAAGGCGAAATTAAGCGTCTCTACAAAGAAGAGCTTGAGCTGGACTACCGGAAAAGTATTATCGGCCGTAAACGGTACATCGTCCTGGAAGCCGTATTTCAGCTGGCAGAGGGCGATCCTGCAGTGATTAAAGAAAAAATGGATGATTTGACGTTCCAGCGCGAATCGAAGCAGCCTCTTGAATATCCGTCTGTCGGAAGTGTCTTCAAGCGTCCGCCGGGGTATTTTGCAGGTAAGTTAATCCAGGACAGCGGCCTGCAGGGGAAAGGCTATGGCGATGCGGAAGTATCGACGAAGCACGCCGGCTTTATCGTAAATAAAGGCGAAGCAACTGCAACGGATTACTTAAGAACGATCGACATGGTGCAGCGTACGGTAAAAGAGAATTTCGGCGTGGATCTGGAGCTGGAAGCGAAAATCGTAGGCGAGGAATAGGCAGGCGGTTTTAATATAGGGGTAAGGGTCGCCGTACCGTACGTTTTAAAATCCGGTTCCGGCAGCCCTTTTTGTCGTTTCCTTAAGAAGGACCTGCCAGAAGGAAACCAAATAGAAACGTACCGAGTGAACCGATGATGGTGATAGAGGAATACCAGAGGGCCGGCATCCAGGCACCGCGCCTTAGCAACGTAATGGTTTCAACTGCAAAGGTGGAAAACGTTGTGAATGCCCCGAAAAAGCCAACTCCGGCCATTAGGAAAACAGGGTCTTCATATGCATCCAGCGGGATGTAGCCAAGGTACAGTCCAAGAAAAAGTCCGAGACCAAAAGAGCCTGCCAGGTTTACAGCAAGCATTGGCACAGGAAAGCTGCTTTTCGTAAACCGATCAGTTAAAAGAACGCCAATCATATAGCGCAGAAGTGCACCGAGACCTCCGGCGAGTGCCATCAGCAGAATCATGCTGTCTCCTCCTTTCGCTTCGTTGCATAATATGTTCCGAAAAAGCCTAAGGCGGCTGCAGCCAGTCCTCCAAATATAGAGACGGCAAGGTATATAATTGGAGCGGTTTCGCTCAGGCCGGCAGTTAAAACAGTATCGGAAGCGAGTGTTGCCATCGTGGTAAAGCTCCCGCAAAAGCCAGCGCCAAGGCCTGCTTTAAGCCAGGCAGGCAGAGGCTTCAACAGCGTCCAGGCTGTGAGAGCGCCAAGCAGCAGGCTGCCGCTGATATTTTCAATAATCGTGCCGAAGGGGTAGCCGGTTTCCAGAAACGCCAAGTTAATCCAAAATCGCGAAGCTGCTCCTGTCATGCCGCCAATGAAGACGGCCAGTAAAATAACGGGATGCATGCATGCGCCCCCTTTCTATTTTGCCTGAAATCTGGTAATGTGTACGCCAGTGCGAATGCGCCTACTCCATTATACAGAAGGAATTGACTTTACCATATGACTGAATTTATTGCGTTACTTCAATACATTTTTCTCGGAGCAGTACAGGGATTGACCGAACCTCTTCCGGTATCATCAAGCGGCCACTTACGTCTCGTGCAGCACTTTTTCGGAATCGATGTTCCGGACTTGCATTTTGAGGTCTTCCTGAACGGGGCATCCTTGATTGCCGTTTTTATCGTCTATCGCCGTGATTTGATGGAAATGATAAACGGCACTGCCCGCTATGTAATGACGCGGGAGCGCCGGCACTATGGCTCGTTCCGGTTTGCATGGCTGATTGTGCTCGGTACGATACCGGCTATCATAGTCGGTGGTTTGTTCGCAGACTTTATCGGAGGCGAACTGACGGCGATTCACATGGTCGCGCTTGCCCTGATGATCACGGCGATCGCACTCTGGCTCATTCGAAACCTTCGCGGAGATAAAACAGATGAGCAAATTACCGTCATGGATACCGTCATTATCGGCCTTGCTCAGACGCTCGCACTTGCGCCGGGGATCAGCCGGTCCGGGGCAACGGTTGTGGCAGCTCTTGCCCGAAAGGTAAGCCCGGAAACGGCGCTCAAATTTTCCTTCTTTTTATCGATACCGGTCAGTATCGGCAGCCTGGTATTTATGATTCCGGAAATGCATGCGGCTATGACGGCTCCTGGAATGTTTCTGCCTTACGTTGTATCGTTTACCGTTTCTGTCATCGTTTCTGTCTTTGCGATCAAGCTGTTTATTAATCTTGTTACGAATGGCCGCATGATTTATTTTGCGGCATACTGCCTGACGGTTTCTGTCTTGATTTTGTTTTTTGCTTAGATAGAAAAAAGTTGCCAACAGTAAAAATTTTTGAAGAATATGGTTGACACACTGAATATGTGCATGCTACATTTTCACAAGAACATCAGCTGAATACCTCGTTAGGTGAGGCTCCTGTGCAGGAGATACGCTGCTGCCCAAAAACGTCCAAAGACGCCAATGGGTCAACAGAAACCATCGACTTAAGGTGGTTTTTAACGCAGCTGGGATCATCCCTATGCCGCACAGTGCTAAAGCTCTACGATAGGGGGAATGTACCGTTTTTTCGGTATATGCGAGTGCGTATTCAAGGCACCCTCTATTTGTGGAGGGTGCTTTTTTGATGAAGTATTTACAGCTGAAACAGGTTTAAGGAAAGGAGTGGGGAAAGATGGACCCCGATATATGTTTGTTCACAGAGGGTAAAGAAGTGATGAGAAAAAGGGGAGCCGCTTTCCCTGTTCCGGGATAAGCCTCCTCATAAAAGGGAGGAAGGAAGATGGTCAAACTAAACCATTATACTCGTGAAGAGTACAAAAAGTATATCATCCAGCAGATCGATGAAGAGCAGACGCTGAAGGTGCATGAAACAGTGATGGATCTGCATCCGACGGACCGGGCTGAAATTTACCGGGAGCTGACCGACAAGCAGCGGGAGTTTATTCATACAGTGCTAAGTCCTGCTGAGATGTCGGAGATTTTTGAGCAGCTCGAAGCAGAGGATCAGGCTCATTTTATTCAGACTGTCGATGAGCTTTACGTGGCTAACATGTTCGACGAGCTGAATGCGGATGATGCGGCAGATTTTCTCGCTGAAATGGAAGACAATAAAGCGACAGAAATTCTGAGCATCATGCAGCAGGAAGAAGCGGAGGAAGTCCGTGAACTGATGGCATACGAAGAGGAAACAGCCGGGGCCATCATGACGAAGGAATTCATCGCGCTTCGTGCCAGCGATCAAGTAAGGGATGTCATGGAGCGTCTGCGAGAAGAGGCGCCGGATGCAGAAACGATTTACTATTTATATGTGGTTGATGATAAAGATAAGCTTGCAGGTGTCGTGTCACTCCGGGATCTGATTACGGCAAGACCGGAAGATACGGTGGCGGATGCGATGAGTACACGTGTCGTTTCCGTTGACGCTGAAGAGGATCAGGAAGATGTGGCCCGGCTCATTAAAAAATATGACTTTCTTGCTGTTCCAGTTGTGACAAAGCAGAACACGCTGGTCGGGATCATCACCGTAGATGATATTTTAGATGTTGTTGAAGAAGAAACGGAAGAAGATTTCGGTGAAATCTCCGCTGTGCGCGGCTCGCTCGACGCCAAAATCTCTTCTTTTACAGCAGCTAAGAAACGGGCTCCTTGGATTGTAGCTCTCATGTTCCTCGGCTTGATTACGGCAAACGTGATCGATCAGTTTGAAGAAACGCTGGAGGCTGTTGTGATTCTCGCTGCCTTTATTCCGCTGATTATGGACTCTGCTGGTAATACCGGTACACAGGCGCTCGCTGTTGTCGTTCGCCGACTGGCAACTGGCGACGTGGAGCGCGGTCAAATTGGCGGCATGATCCGGCGTGAATTCGGAACGGGTGTGTATCTAGGTTTATTCTGCGCCGTCACCATCATGATTCTCATTCCATTTTTATACGGAAACTGGGTGCTTGCAGGCGTTGTCGGTACGTCCATCTTTATCACACTGAGCATTGCCACTGTTGTCGGAGCGACCATTCCGCTTATTATCAATAAGCTGAAGATTGATCCGGCAGTCGCATCCGGTCCATTTATTACGACCTTAAACGACGTAATCGGCCTGATGATTTACTTTACAATCGCGACATCCATGCTCGCGTATCTGCCAAACTAAAGACATGAAAAGCCGCCTGTCGCATACATCGACAGGCGGCTTTTTGCTTTTTCGGAATTAAAGCTGAGTCCTTTCGTTGAATAGGTTAGAGAAGGAGTTTGCAGTGATTCCGTTTGGAAAGATTAGTCTTGAAAGAGAGGGCAGAGAGCCGGTTGCGTTTTTAAAACCAGTGCGTTACACTTTGCATATAATCAATCGATTATATACAACAGGAGGATGATGAATAATGACAAAGCAAATTCGAGTGTTTGATCCTGCTCTTTGCTGTTCGACGGGAGTATGCGGACCGGATGTGGATCCGGCATTGACAAAAATGGCAACGCTGCACCTCGACGTCAAAAAAGCAGGTTTCGATATGGAACGATTCAATCTTGCCCAGGAGCCTCAGCCGTTTGTAGAAAGTAAAGCTGTCAAAGAGCTGCTTGATACGAAGGGGGCAGACGCACTGCCTGCCGTTACAGTAGATGGAGAGCTGGTTATGTATGGACGCTATCCGGACAGAAGCGAGCTCGCTGCTATGCTGGAAGTAGACGAGAAGGAACTGCATCGCAAAGAGCCAGCTGCTAAGATCAATCTGCTGTAAAATTGGCAAAAGGAGTGGAGAATGTGAATCGATTTGACCCGACTGATATAACGGTTCCATATTTATTTTTAACAGGAAAAGGCGGTGTAGGCAAAACCTCTACCGCTGCGGCAATGGCTGTTACCCTGGCGGAACAAGGAAAGCAGGTATTAATTGTAAGTACGGATCCTGCTTCGAATCTGCAGGACGTATTTGATATGGAACTCGAACACGAGACCGCTCAAGTACCTGGTGTGCCTGGTCTTTCCGCTCTGAACCTGGATCCGGAGGAAGCGGCAGCTGCCTATCGGGAAAGAGTTCTCGGTCCTTACAGGGATATGCTCCCGCAATCTGCAGTTGAATCAATGGAGGAGCAGATGTCTGGTGCTTGTACAGTTGAAATTGCGGCGTTTGATGAGTTTACCCAGCTGCTGACTGATAAAGAAAAAACGTCCGTATATGACCACATTATTTTTGACACAGCCCCTACAGGGCACACGCTGAGGCTGCTGCAGCTTCCTCAGGCCTGGACGACATTTCTTGATGAGAACGAGCACGGGGCATCCTGTCTTGGACCGGTTTCGGGTCTCGCTTCAAAGCGGGAGCAGTATGCAGAAGCGGTACGAGTACTCGGAGATCCGAAAAGCACAAAGCTGATTCTTGTCGCACGTCCGGATCATGGCAGTCTTGCAGAGGCATCACGTGCAGGATCAGAGCTTGGTGAACTTGGCATCAACAGCCAGCATTTGCTTATCAACGGTGTATTTGAGCGCCATACGGATGACGACACTGCAGTGCAGCTGGAACGCGGACAGCAGGAAGCACTGGAACAAGTTCATACTGAACAGGCATCTTTTATTCCGCTGAAGCCGCATAATGTGACCGGACTTGAATCGCTCAGATCGTTCTTCGGCGAAGAGACAGCCTTAGAGGAAGGAGCGTCCGTTGCACACGCAGAGCCTGGGCTTGATCTGCTTGCGGAAGACCTTGGCCGTATGGAAAAAGGGGTTATTATGACGATGGGCAAGGGCGGTACAGGAAAGACATCAGTGGCGGCAGCCACGGCTTCTGCGCTTGCAGCTTCGGGACGGAGCGTTCATTTAACAACTACGGACCCGGCTGCTCATGTGGAGCAGGCGTTGGGTGGTGAACGTCCTGCTTCACTTACAGTAAGCGCCGTGGATCCTAAAACAGTTACGAAAGCTTACAAAGAAAATGTGCTCGCAGAAGCGGGAGCCGGGCTTTCAGAAGATGAGCTGGCGTTTATGAAAGAGGATCTGGATTCGCCGTGCACTGAGGAAATTGCCATTTTTCAGGCGTTTGCCGAAATTGTGGATGAAGCAGCAGATGATATCGTTGTTATCGATACTGCGCCGACCGGCCATACACTGCTGCTCCTCGATGCAGCTGAATCGTATCATCGGGAGGTAGAACGAAAAGGCGGCAATGCTTCTGAAGCTGTTCAAAAGCTGCTGCCCCGCCTTCGCGATCCGGAGTATACAAAAGTACTGCTGGTCAGCCTTCCGGAGGCTACTCCCGTGCTGGAAGGAGAGCGGCTTCAGCAGGATCTGGAGCGTGCCGGTATTACACCAGCCTGGTGGATACTGAATCAAAGTTTCTCCGCCTCAGAAACGAAGGAACCGCTGCTCATGCACCGGGCTGCGGCAGAGCAGACTTGGATCAGCCGTGTAAAATCAGGCACGACACCTTATGTAACGGCAGCATGGAACAGCCGCGGCGAAGCAGCTGGACTGCTTGAACAATTTTATGTAACGAAATAAGCTATCGTTTCTCTGCAAAATCGGAACCAGCCGGAAGTGTTTTTCGGCTGGTTCTTTCCGTTTTACTTCTTTATTACTTCATATATAACATTTTCTTGAAGTCCGCTGTTCGATGATTATAGCAGCCTTCAGCGATCGGTGAGCGTTAATACCTGAGGAATAAAGCGCGTTTGAAAACATTTATTCAGGAAAAGCCTTCCTTGACTTGCATCTGGCGGAATAACACTAAACGATAATAAAGCCTTGTTAACAAAACGTCTGCAATAAAAAAAGAGCCTGATCCAAAAAGGAGAGGCTGCTTTCAAATGTCGCTGAGCTTTAGCTTCCGGTATCGGAAGAAGCAGCGAGAGCACTTCGTTTAGACAAATATTGGTTTTTCGTAAGCTGCCAGTTCACCATTTGTAAATGCTCCGTTTCCGGAAACAGGTGATTATTTTCAAGGACGCGGATCGAGCCGAGGTTATCATGCCGGCATTCCGCTGTCACTCTGGTAACGCTTGTGGAATGAAAACAATAGTTGAGAACTGCTTCAAGTGCTTCTGATGCATATCCCTTCAAGCGATAAGGCTTCCGAATTCCGTAGCCGACTTCTACTGTAGACCAGTTATCCGGCTCCCCTTTAAATCCAATATCTCCAATCACCTCATCTGAGTCCCGCAGATAAATAATCCATGGACCCCAGCCGTAGCAGGCTGAATTAACCTTTAACCCTTGTAAATGAGCATCGAGATGAGCTGGAAAATAGTTAGCCTGTCGCAAATGAGGGAATAGGTCGAGAGAAAGTGCTTTTAACGTGAGCCTTGATGAATGTACGACCAATCCCATGAAACATTCTCCTTTCAAGACAGAGTACTCTGTCACTCTCCTCATTCCCTAAACAAACAAACCTAAACAAGAAGCGTTCTCCTAAAATAAGAAATAAGCAATATAAACGAGCGATGCTGCAAAAAGCAGCATTTCGATCCACGAACCAGTTCGATAAAGCGGAAAGCTCGTCCGCTTTTTGGTAAAGGGATAGAATAAGGGAATGCCGCTTCTGGAAAACAGATCCCCGGCAAGGTGGGCTAAAAAGCCAAAGCAGAAGGCATCAATAAAAGCATGATCAAAGCGGAGCAGTGCAAGGAGCGCAATGACTGCTGCAAGTCCGGAGTGCGTCAGACCCCGGTGTCCGAAAATCAGCTTCACCCAAAATGCAAGCCCTCTTGATCTTCTGCCGATCCAGGAAGTGGTTTCATCAATATCAGGAAACACAGCACCGAGCATCAGTCCGGCAGCCGTGAATACGGGAGCTGTTCCTGCGAATGAAAAAGTCGTATAATGATCAACGGCAAGGGCAGCTGCACAAGCTGTTGAAATGTGCGTATAATAGCGCATAGCGAACGTCCTTTCGTATCGAGTTTTCATTATTTTACCATAACATTACGCGTTCAGCATCAGTGAATGAGAGGAGGAAATAACGATGAAACCGCCTGCTTTACATAAGAATAGAGCTTTTCTGCTCGTATGGATCTCGGGTCTTACGATCATGCTTGGGTTTTCGATGTTCTTTCTGTCCATTTCCTGGTTTATCGTAGACGAGCTGCAGGACCCGGCAGTTTTAGGTATTGTCATGATGAGTGTATCCATTCCGCGTGTCATTATGATGATATATGGCGGCATCCTTGCAGATAAAATACGGAAATCAAACATTATGTTTGTGACCAACTTCCTGCAGGTATGCGTGATGGCAGCCATGATTGTTTTGTATATGAATGACTGGCTGACGGTCACAGCACTTGTCGTCATTGCACTCGTATTTGGATTTCTCGATGCATTTTTCTTTCCGGCAGTGTCTTCGATGATTCCGATTATCGTCAGAGATGAAGAGCTGCAGCGTGCCAATTCCCTGTTCCAGGGTTCGACCGAAATGATGTTTATTATCGGTCCTATCATTGCGGGCCTTCTGCTGACGGTCGGCGATTTCACGCTTACCTTCTCGGGTGCAGCGATTCTGATAGCAATCTCCACTATTCTCGTATTTCCGCCGTTCATCGGCGATCCGCATCCTGAAAAACGGACGGATGGTCAAACGGCACTAAGTGATCTGGTTGAAGGGCTGCGCTATGTAAAAGGCTCGGAGCTCCATCGTACCGGTACGCTTACGATCGTCGTTCTGAACTTATTTATGATCGGACCGATTATCATCAGCTTTCCGATTATCGTCAGTGCCCTTGGCGGGACGCCGTTTGAACTGAGCCTGCTGGAAGGAGGGCTGGCTGCTGGTACATTTACAGCAAGTGTTGTCCTCGTCATATGGAATCTGAAGCGAAAACGCGGCAGGCTTGTCTTCTTATCTCTTGCGCTTACATTTTTGCTCTTTCTGCTGTTCAGCCGGTCGGAAGCGATGCCTATGCTCGTCGGTCTTACCGCAGCAGCGGGATTCGCAGCGATGTTTGTTTACCTGCCGGTAGTTACCATGGTGCAGGAGCAGACAGAGAAGGCGAAGCTCGGCCGCGTCATGAGCATCATTACGCTTGCAGCGAGCGGATTTGAACCGATTGCTTTTGGACTGATTACGATGCTGGTCGCGGCGGAGCTGCCCATTACAACTGTCCTTACTGCGGCAGCTTCTGCAGGCTTCATTTTAAGCCTGATGCTTATCTGGCTCAGCCCGGGTTTCCGGCAGAGAGACTGAAGCTGATTCACGAGAACGCATAGTTAGAAAAATAATAATAGTCCGGTCACGCTGCTAAACAGTCTGGCCGGACTTATTTTTGGCTTATTCGGAAGGGGAACACCTGTATGTTATGAAAGAAGGGCACGTTAGGAGACCGCGGATTTTTTTCTGTTATACAAGCTTCTCCTGTTTCCACAGAAGCCATAGGAATGACTTCGAGTCAACTGTCGTTATAAACAGTATAGCCGCATTAACGATTGACAGCGTTTGCATAAGCCGATATGATAGAAACAATTGGTTGGTGAACCGGTTAACCTCCGGCGTCGAAGCAGAAGGGAGGCACCATGAAAAAGCGACCTACTATTACAGATGTAGCGAAGCATGCCGGGGTTTCAAAGGCTTCTGTATCCTACGTGCTGAATAACGTGAAAAAAGTGTCTCAATCGACGAAAGAGCGGGTATTGTTGTCCATTGAGGAGCTTGGCTACGAGCCGGATTTCACAGCTGTTTCGCTTACCAGGCAGCGTTCACAGCTGATTGGAATCATTCTGCCGCTTGTGAATCAATCGATTGCTTCTGTCATGCGGGAAAATACGTATTACAATGAGATGATCAGTGCAGTGGAGCAGCGCGCGCGCGAAAGCGGGTTTGATCTGCTGCTGACCGGTCTGTCACGTCCGGAGCATTACCGGACATGGGTACAAAAGCGAAAGCTTGACGGTCTTTTGTTTTTCGGTCTTTTTCCGAAAGAGATTTATGATGAAATGAGAAGCATCGATGTACCTGCCGTGCTGATTGATACGTACGAGGAACATACAGACAGGTATCCGTCTGTTAATATTGAAGACGAGAAGGGAGCCTATCTCGCTACCCGCCATCTGGCTGAGCTTGGTCATACCCGGATTCTGTTTACCGGTACGAACCTGAAAAATCCGGTTGAGAACTACCGGTTTCAAGGGTATCAGAGAGCCTGCAGGGAATCCGGGATCGCATCAATGCATCCGGTCGAAACCTTTCATTATCATGGCTTTAAAAGCGGGTATGAAGCGGCAGAGAAAGTGACAGCTACGGATGCCACAGCGGTTTTCTGCACGTCAGATATCATCGCCCAGGGACTGATCCGGGCTTTATTCGAACAGGGGATACGCGTACCGGAGGATCTGTCTGTAGCCGGATTTGATGATATACATTCGAGTCGGTACAGCATTCCTTCGCTGACGACGATCCGGCAGCAGATTCAGTTAAAAGGAGATGCAGCGGCCGGAAAGCTGCTTGAAGCGATGAAGGGCGGGAGCCCGGAGCCGGAGGTACTGGATGTCAGCCTGATCGTCCGGGAATCTACAGCGCCGCTAAGCAAAGGAAGTGCGTGACAACGTTTACCTAAAAGGAGTGGTTTGATGCATATTACGGTCTGGAACGAAAATCGTCATGAAAAAGAAAATCCCGATGTACAAAAGGTGTATCCTGACGGCATTCATGAAGCCATCCGCAGCTTTTTAACAGAAGATTACGACTCAGTCAGTACAGCGGTACTGGATGAACCAGAGCATGGTCTGACAGATGACGTGCTCGATAAAACGGATGTCCTGATCTGGTGGGGTCATAAAGCCCATGAGGAAGTGCGCGATGATATTGCGGCTAAGGTGCAGGAACGCGTCTGGAACGGGATGGGACTCGTCGTACTGCACTCCGGGCATTTTTCAAAAGTGTTTAAACGGCTCATGGGCACCGGCTGTGACCTGAAGTGGCGCGAGGCTGATGAGAAGGAGCGCATCTGGGTAGTCGACCCGACGCATCCCCTGACCGAAGGGATCGGCTCCTGCATTGAGCTGGAAAAAGAAGAAATGTACGGGGAGCATTTTGACATACCGGTTCCGGACGAGCTTGTAATGGTAAGCTGGTTTGAAGGCGGGGAAGTGTTCCGCAGTCTCTGCACGTTCCGCCGCGGAAGCGGAAAGATTGTCTATTTCCGTCCCGGGCATGAAACATACCCAACGTATTATCACCCCGATGTCCAGCGTGTTATCAAAAACGCAGCTGGCTGGGCCGCCCGTAAAGCTGGTGAACGACCTGTTTACGGACATCATCCGGAACCACTCGAAACGATTTCATCCAAAGAGGAGGACGAATAAATGTTGAAAGCAGCAGTCATTGGTTGTGGAAGTATTGCAAAGTACCGGCACCTGCCCGAGTATGCGGCAAATCCGGAGGTGACACTTACCGCGGTCTGCGATATTAATCAGGAGCGTGCTGAAGAGCTGGGAAGCATGTTTGATGCCATGGCTTATACGGATTATCAGGACATGCTGGAGCGCGAGGATATTGACATCGTCAGCGTCTGCACGCCTAACTACCTGCACGCACCGGTCTCCATTGCGGCACTGAACGCAGGGGTGCACGTCCTGTGTGAAAAGCCGATGGCGACATCAACCCAGGAAGCGGATGACATGATTGAAGCGGCTAAAAATGCGCAAAAATGGCTTATGATAGCCCACAATCAGCGTTTTGTCCCTTCTCATCAGCGTGCACGGGATATGATCGCGCGCGGAGAATTAGGTAAAATATACAGCTTCCGGACAGCGTTCGGCCACGGCGGACCAGAAGGGTGGAGCGCAGACGGTGCAGACAGCTGGTTCTTTAAGAAGGACGAAGCGTTTATTGGCGCTATGGGGGACCTCGGCGTCCACAAAACAGACCTGCTCCGCTATATTCTCGGAGAAGACTTTACGAGTGTAGGGGCGTTTATCGAAACGAGCGCCAAAGATCACAGCACAGTAGACGATACAGCTGTCTGCGTTCTGCGCACCGGGACGGGGATTATCGGCACCCTTGCTGCAAGCTGGTCGTATACCGCTGCAGAAGACAATGCAACCGTCATTTACGCAGAAAAAGGGATCATGAAGCTTGAAGATGATCCACAGTACAACGTAGTGATTGATTACGCAGACGGAGAAAAAGCAAGGTTTGAGCTCGGCGGTATTCAGACAAATGAGAGCGGGGGCCAGACGAACTCCGGCGTCATCGATTCGTTTGTAAGTTCAGTGCAGGCAGACGAAGAACCGGCTATACCCGGCGAAGAAGGTAAAAAATCGTTGGAAGTAATTCTTGGAGCACTGGAAGCAAACGAATCAAAAACAATAGTCGATCTGGACCTCGGCTGAGGAGGATAAGCATGAATCGTTTACGCATTGGATTAATCGGGGCCGGCGGAATTGCCCGCCACCGCCACATCCCTGTCCTGCTTGAGCTGAAGCATGAAGTAGAAGTAATAGCTGTATGCGACATTAACCTGGAAACTGCAAGGCAGGCAGCTGTTTCCTTTCACCAGCCGCTCGTCACGGACGATTATCGAGACGTCCTGCCGAAGGTGGACGCTGTGATTATTTGTACGCCGAATAAATTTCACGCGGAGGCAGCGATTGCCGCACTTGATGCGGGCGTCCACGTCATGTGCGAAAAGCCGATGGCGATGACGGCTGAAGAAGGCAATGAGATGCTGGAAGCGTCCAGACGGAGCGGAAAACAGCTCATGATCGCCTACCACTACCGCTCCATGAAAGAAAGCCAGGCAGCAAAAAAGCTCGTCGAAGCGGGTGAAATCGGTGCGCCGATGGTTGCCAGGGTACAGGCGCTGCGCCGGAGAAAGGTACCAGGCTGGGGCGTGTTTACCAACAAAGAGCTCCAAGGAGGCGGCAGCCTGATCGATTTCGGCTGTCATTTCCTCGACTTATCGCTGTGGCTTCTCGGCAGTCCAAAGCCGGTTGAAGTAAGCGGTAATACGTATAACAAGCTGAGCCGCATGCCGGACCAGATTAACGAGTGGGGTCGCGTCGACCATACAACGTTCGAAGTGGACGACCATGTCACCGCATACATTCGCTTTGAAAACGGTGCTACGATGCTGTTTGAAACCTCATGGGCGGCGAATGTGAAGGAAGATAAAGAATATGTATCTATTTCCGGAGATACCGGCGGAGTAGACCTGTTTCCGCTTGAGGTGAACCAGGCGAAGCACGGAATGCTGCTCGACAGCACGCCGAACTTTGTACCGGGAGAAGCCGACCCAGGCTTGTTCCAGCTGCAAAATTTCGTTGATGCCTGCCGCGGCGATGGAACACTTATCATTAAGCCGGAGGATGCGCTGTATGTGCAGCAGATTGTTGATGCGATTTACAAAAGCAGCGTAGAGCGACGCAGCATTTTATTATAATCGAGGAGGATGTTTGCATGAAATCTGGAGTATTTACTGTTTTATTCGGAGACAAATCGTTTGAAGAGATGCTCGATTACGTAAAAGAAGCAGGTCTGGAAGCTGTTGAAATCGGCACGGGCGGTTACCCCGGCAACTCCCACTGCGATCTCGACGGTTTACTGGAAAGTGAAGATAAGCGCAACGAATATATGCAGAAGGTGGAAGACCGAGGTCTTATGATCAGCGCATTCAGCTGCCACGGCAACCCGATTGATCCAAATGAAGCATTTGCGCAAGAATCAGTAGATGTCATGAAAAAGACGATTAAATTAGCGTCGCTCGTCGGCGTGCCGGTTGTAAATGGTTTCTCCGGAACAGCCGGAGATCATGAAGGAGCTAAGCTGCCAAACTGGCCGGTTGCACCGTGGCCCGCTGAATACGGCGACATTTTGAAATGGCAGTGGGAAGAAAAGCTGATTCCGTGCTGGAAAGAGCTTGGCGCTTTCGCAGAAGAGCACGGTATTAAAATCGGCATCGAGCTGCACGGCGGCTTTCTCGTCCATTCGCCGCACACGATGCTGAAGCTGAGAGAAGCCACTTCACCTGCAATTGGAGCCAACCTCGATCCGAGCCATCTCTGGTGGCAGGGTATTGATCCGGTAGCAGCTATTAAAATACTCGGAAAAGCTGACGCGATTCATCACTTCCATGCGAAAGACACGTACATTGATCAGGATAACGTAAACATGTACGGCCTGACCGATATGCAGCCATACAGCGAGGTGCAGACCCGCGCATGGTCGTTCCGGTCCGTCGGATGCGGTCACAGCATGCAGGAATGGTCGGATATGATCAGTGCGCTGCGCACGTACGGCTATGATTATGTTGTCAGCATTGAACATGAAGATCCAATTATGTCCATTGATGAAGGTTTTCAGCGCGCCGCTGATAATGTCAACAGCGTACTGATCCGTGAAAAGCCTGCGGACATGTGGTGGGCGTAAACGACCGAGGTTGAAATCAATAAAGTAAAGCGGAATCGGGGGATGCCCGGTTCCGCTTTTTGGATTGCTGAATGAGGGCAGATAGGAGGCTTTCGGCATGAGCGCCGAAAGGCATAAGCAGTGAAAGTAACTTAACTTAGCTCGAAAAGTAAGCGTCAAAGAATCTGTGCCTGTTTTCCCTATCACGCCTCTGGCATGCTGAAAGAAAGCAGAAAGGATGTGAGGATAATGGAGGAAGCAGCGTGGGAAAATCCCCATGATCGGCGAGTCAAC
>NZ_JAATHJ010000024.1 GCF_012034335.1 Alkalicoccus luteus
CGGATTCCACAGGCGTCTCCGCCGCACACATCAAGGAAACGACTGAACAACGGCACACAGATATACGTGACTGCTTTTTTACGTCTATTAAGATTTCCAGGAAGTACGGACACCCCCTATTCAACATTGAAACGTCTCATCGGGAAAGTTCTATCCGTATGGAAGCCGATCGTGCATTCATAACCATGCACTTGAAACGCACTAACAGCTGCCGACATCGGAGGACCTCGACTCCGAGAGGATCAGAACGAGGCGAAGATCCAGCGCTTCCGGCAGCAGGAGGAAGCGGTTAGCTGAGCCCGTTCCCTCCGGAAAGCGAGTGTCCGCAGATACAGGCAGATGCAATGTTATTCACCGAAAATGACTTTATCAACAATCTGAAAACTGCCTCTTCTAACGAGAAGAGGCAGTTTTTGTTTTTTCATTTATTCATACAAGCGGCTTTTGCCTTCATCGTCTGCTTTTCATCCGGCTCTTCCATTTAGACCGGGCGGTGTTCGCCGAGCTCGCTGTCAAAGTAGCCCATATCCGTCAGCTTTAAAGACGGAATAACAGGAAGACACATGAAGGAAAGTGCAGAAATCGGATTGAATGATCCGCTGAAGCCGGCTTTGGAAAATGAGTGCTCTACCCGTTTCAAATCAGCGGCAGCTGATGCTGCATCTGCCGACGACATCAGTCCGCCAATATCGAGCTGCATCGTGGCTGCTATCTCGCCGTCTATCACAAGAGCCAGCCCTCCCTGCATGCCTTCCACCGCGTTAACCGCCTGTTCTATCTCTTCGTCAGAGTATCCGGCTGCGACAATATTATGGGAATCGTGAGCTGTCGTCAGCGCAAATGCGCCCTTCGTAAACTGCAGCCCTTTAATGAACCCGACCCCGATATTTCCTGTTTCGTGGTGACGCTCAAATACGGCCAGCTTCATCATATCCTGAGCGGGATCCGGTTGGAAGAATCCATCTTCTGAAGGCAGCCTGTAAGCACCTTTTCCCGTCACAATACTATCGGGGCGGTATTCAATGCAGAGCGCTTCTGCTTTCTCTGCTTTCACCTTCAGGTCCGCAAGCTTAAATGGCTTCAGCCTTACTGAAGTTGTCAACGATTCAGGTGGTGTCACTTGAACAGATGGTCCTTCTGTCAATGTTCCATGTTCAGCCGTTAATCTGCCATCGCAGAATACGTGTGTCGGACGAAAGTCTTCCAGATCCTCTACGATCAGCAGGTCTGCATCCCGACCGGGTGCAACTGCTCCTTTTGTATGAAGCTGAAAGCATTCTGCCGCATGCAGAGTTGCCATCTGCACCGCTGTCACAGGATCGAGTCCTTCTTTAATTGCAATCCTTACAGAGGCATCGATGCTTCCATCATCAATCAGTTCATCCAGGTGCTTATCGTCAGTACAAAACAGAAACCTGCGGGCGTTTCCTGAAGTAACAGCCGGCAGCACCTGACGCAGATCCTTTGCGGCTGAACCTTCACGGATGATCACGTACATGCCGTGTTTCACCCGTTCGAGCGCCTCTTCAGCCGTTGTACACTCATGATCGGTTGTAATACCGGCTGCTGCATAGACGTTTACCTGGCGCGCAGAAAATCCTGCTCCATGTCCATCTATATTCAGCCCCCGGTCTTCTGCATCGGAGAGCTTTTGCATCATATCGTCATCCTGCTGTTCCACAGCAGGGTAGTTCATCACTTCTGCCAGTCCGATCACGCGCGGATGATCATATAGCGGGCGCAAGTCCTCAGCGTTCAATTCTGCTCCAGCATGTTCAAACGGCGTAGCCGGCACACATGAAGGGAGCATAAAGCGGACATCGAGCGGAACGTGCTCAGAGTCATCCAGCATATAGCGGATGCCTGCTGCTCCTTTTACGTTGGCAATCTCATGCGGGTCTGTCACAACGGTGGTGACACCCTTTGGTACGACTACATCGGAGAATCTCGCCGGCGATACCATAGAAGATTCGATGTGAACGTGACCGTCTATCAATCCAGGAACGACGTAGCGGCCGTTGACATCCATTTCTTCTTTGCCTGAGAACTGACCGACTCCGGCAATAATGCCGTCCTGAATGGCTATATCACCGGTTTCAATTTCCCCGGAAAAAACGTTGACGATTCTCGCGCCCTTTAATACAAAATCGGCTTTCTGTTCGTGAGCAGCCGTCTTCATCACTCTCTTTCTCGTTGCTTGTTCCATGTCTTCACTCCTCGCACTGCTTTGTTCTCCTATTATACTGAAGGAGTTGTCAGACGTCTACGTCTTACTAGTTCCTTCCGGTACCCGGCATGATGGAAATAGTGGTACACTTTTCAATAGATTATCCAATACATACGAGGAGGATGTCAGTTGCCCGAATCAGGAGGCGTATCCAGACGAAGCCTGCTCATTGCAGCGATCCTGCTGACAGGCTCTTTTTTAACGATATTAAATCAAACACTTATGATAACAGCGATTCCTCCCATCATGCAGGAAATGAACGTCACGGCTAATACCGCCCAGTGGCTGACGACTGTTTTCATGCTCGTAAACGGGATTATGATTCCTGTTACTGCTTTTTTAATCGAAAAATTCACGACACGGCAGCTGTTTATGACGGCGATGCTCACATTCACAGCCGGAACGATTGTAGGCGGTCTCGCTGACAGCTTCGGTATGCTGATCGCAGGCCGCGTGATTCAATCTGCCGGAGCAGGCATTATGCTTCCGCTGATGCAGACCGTTTTTCTGCTTATTTTTCCAATTGAGAAACGCGGCACAGTAATGGGCTTTGTCGGTCTGACAATCTCGTTTGCGCCAGCTCTCGGTCCCGCTTTATCCGGTTGGGTGATCGAGACCTTCGCATGGCGTTACTTGTTCTGGCTCGTTCTTCCGCTTATTCTGATTCTTATCTTACTCGCTTGGAAGCTGCTGAATAATGTGACCGAACTGAAAAATCCGAAGGTCGATCCCGCTTCTATTATGCTCTCTTCCTTTGGCTTTGGCGGACTGCTTTATGGATTCACAAGTGCCGGGAATGCCGGCTGGCTGTCTCCCATCACGCTCTTATCATTAGCTGTCAGCGTTATCTGTCTTTATGCCTTTATTACACGTCAGCTCCGTATGGTTCACCCGATGCTGGAGTTCCGCGTGTTTAAGCTGCGGACATTTACCATTGCCACAGCCGTCGGCATGATCGGCTTTCTCGGCCTGATCGGAATGGAAACACTCATTCCGCTTTACCTGCAGGAAATGCGTGGATTTACCGCATTTGACTCCGGTCTCGCGCTGCTTCCTGGCGCGCTCATATCCGGACTGATGTCTCCTTTAACAGGTTATATTTTTGACCGGATTGGAGCGAGAGCACTCGCCTTTACAGGGTTAACGATTATGAGCGGTGCCACTGCTGCTTTCTTGTTTGTCGATGCCTATGCAACCATTACCTTCATTGCACTTTTGTTTGCGGTGCGTATGTTTGGCTTTTCGATGGTGATGATGCCGATTACTACGGCCGGACTGAATGAACTTCCGCGCAAGCTGATTCCGCACGGTGCTGCTATGAACAACACGATGCGGCAGATCGCTGCCTCTGTCGGAACAGCCCTGCTCGTCACAATTATGACCACGACAGCAATGCAGCTGGAAACCGGAACAGTAGACCGGACTCCGGACATCATCGGCATGAACGTCGCGATGGGCTTTCTGACGGCTCTTACGTTTTCGGGACTCATTCTCATCTTTTTCCTTCGTCCAAGAAAACCGATGTCTGACGAAGAATGGGATGCAGAATTCGGACCGACCCGGGATGAAACAGGAGCCCCAGTTCGACCGGACACGGTTAAGAAAAAATAAAACGTTCGCTTGTATACCTTCACACAGCACTTTTCGGGTTTAGAACCGACTACGTCAACCTGCTTATGCTCAACGTAAAAATCTCCGGATCACAGCGATCCGGAGATTTTTACGAGCGTATTTAATCGTGTCAAAGAACTTACACTGCAGCCGTACTGCCCTGCTGAAACTGGGAGCGGACCATCCCCGCATAGTAGCCGCCTTGTTCAAGCAAGTCTTCGTGGCTGCCGGTCTCCATAATCCTGCCTTCTTGAAGAACGACGATTTGGTCTGCTTCACGGATTGTATTCAGGCGATGGGCAATGACGAGGCTGGTGCGGCCTTTCATAAGCCGTTTGAGAGCCTGCTGGATTTTCACTTCAGTCACCGTATCAATGCTGCTCGTCGCTTCGTCAAGGACAAGGACAGCCGGATCTGCAAGCAAGGCTCTCGCGATCGATAAAAGCTGCTTCTGCCCCTGGCTGATGCCGCCTCCTTCTGAATCAATCACCGTCTGATAGCCGTCAGGAAGCTGGTTAATAAAGGAATGCGCATTCGCATCCGCCGAGGCCTGATAAACGTCTTCATCCGTGGCATGAAGCTTCCCGTAGCGAATATTTTCCAAAATGGTACCGGAAAATAAGAACGTATCCTGCAGCACGAACGCCATCTGTCTGCGCAGCGACGCTTTTCGCACTTGGAGAATATTTTGACCATCGATCGTGATCCGTCCTTCATCCGGCTCATAAAAGCGGGCCAGAAGACTGATAATGGTTGTTTTACCTGCTCCGGTCGGGCCAACAAATGCGACTGTTTCTCCCCGCTTTGCCGAAAACGAAATCTGTTCAACGGTCCGTTCACTGCCGTAGCCGAAAGAAACCTGCTCAAACGAGACGTTCCCTTCTGTCAACGTTAGGTTTTCACGCTCCGCTTCTTGTTCAAATTCGTCTGTTTCATCCATGATCTGAAACACGCGCTCCGCTCCTGCTACCGCGGATAACAGAACGTTAAACTGGTTGGCAAGATCGTTCAGCGGCCTTGTAAATTGGCGGGCGTATTCTGCAAAAATGACTATCACACCAATCGTTACCATCCCATTCAGCGCCAGCAGTCCCCCGGCCCCGGCGATAACGGCAAAGCTGAGGTTATTCAGCATGTTCATCAGCTTTGGAATAAAGCCTGAAATCGTCTGTGCCCAGAATCCGGCATGACGGAGCCGTTCGTTTTTTTCAGTGAAGGAGTCGATGACCTCCTCCTCCCTGGAGAAAGCTTTGACAATCTGCTGGCCGGACATCGTTTCCTGTACGTATCCGTTCACATCACCAAGCCTCTTTTGCTGCTCTTTAAACAACGGCCCTGTCCGCTTCGTGATCCACTTCATTCCGATCACCATCATTGGCACAATCGTCAGAGTTAAAACGGTTAACAGCGGACTTAAGTAAAGCATCACAATCAGGATACCACCGAGTGTCAGCACACTTTGAATGATTTGAATGACAGAACTGTTCAGCGTATTGCTGATGTTATCTATATCATTTGTCAGCCGGCTCATTAAATCTCCCTGCTGACGGCGGTCGAAAAATGGAACCGGCAGCCGCTGCAGATGATCAAACAGGTCCGTCCGGATTGTGTAAACTGCCTTCTGAGCGACAGCTACCATCCAAAAGTGCTGCAGGAATACACTGACAGAATGCACAATGTACACCACTGCCAGCGCGATTAGCATGTAGCCGATCCAGCTGAGGTCTCCATCCACTAAAAATGTATCGATTGATAAGCCTACAAGCAGGGGGCCTGTCAGCGCCATTGCCGAAGACAACGCGATCATCAAGGTAACGAGAATCAGCTTCGCCCGGTGAACAGCTAAATATCCCCAGACACGCTTTAATGTCCCCTTCCAGTCTGCTGCACGCTTTTTCATGTCCGGTTCTGTTTCCGGAATCAGTTTTTTATGCTGGAACGGTTCAATCAGCGGATGCTTCTCAGCCATGTAAAGCACCTCCTGCCTGCGTTTCATATATCTGCCTGTACAATTCGGAATGCTTCAGCAGTTCGTCGTGTGACCCAACCGCTTCCACCGTTCCATTATCAAGCAGGATGACCTTATCTGCTTCCATGGCAGTGCTTAGTTTCTGCGTGATCATCAGCGTTGTGCATGAATAGGTATCAAGCGCCTTGAGGAGCCTCATTTCAGTATTTACATCGAGCGCACTTGTGCTGTCATCGAGGAGCAGAATGCGCGGATTCCGGATTAAAGCACGCGCAATCGATATACGCTGCTTTTGACCTCCCGACAAATTAACGCCGCGCTGTCCGATCCGAGTATGCAGCCCGTCCGGCAGTTCGCTCACGGAATCGAAAATCTGTGCATCACGGAGGACCTGCTCCATTTCAGCGTCCGTCGCATCCTGCTTTCCCCAGCGAAGATTTTCAGCTATTGTTCCGCTGAACAGAACCGCTTCCTGCGGCACGTAGCCAACCCACCTCCGCAGTTCCTTCCACTTGAGTGATGTCAGAGGCTTTCCGTCCAAAAGTACGCGCCCCTGTGTAGGGTCATACAACCGTAAAATCAGCTGCAGCAGCGTCGTTTTCCCGGATCCGGTTGCACCTAAGAGAGCTGTACGCTCGCCCGCTTTCAGATGAACCCGCAGACCCTGCAGTGCTTTTCTCGTTTCATCAGGGTATTGAAAAGAAACGTTATCCATGTCAATTTCACCTGCTGGTTCACCGACAGCTCGCGAGCCGTCCTCCATTTCTTCTTCTACAGCAAGCACGTCTCCGATCCGTTCAGCAGATGCTTTCGCACGGGAAAAGATAATAATACTCATTGAAAAAATGGAGAGCGCACCAGTCATACGTGTGATGTAGTTAATAACAGCCACTGTTTCCCCGACCGAAACTGCTCCGGTATTTACTCCTTGCGTTCCAAACCAGAGTACGACCATAATCGACACGTTCATAATGAGTAAAATAATCGGCATTGTGGCTTCGACGATCCGCAGCGTTTTTACGGTACGTCCCTGAAGCGTTTCTGATGCATCATGAAATCGGTCTGACTCGTGCGTCAGCCGTGAGTATGATTTGATGAGCCGCACGGCTTTTAAATTCTCCTGCACGACGCTGTTAACTCCGTCAACTCCAGCCTGAACCTTTTTAAACAACCGACCCGCCAGCTTCATGATTGAAAGCAGAATAACGAGCAGCACCGGCACAGCGACTAAAAGTACGAGCGCCAGCTGCCAGTTCACAATGAGCGCCATGATGACTGAGCCTGCTACAAGCAGAGGAGCCCGAAGCATAATTCTAAGGCTCATAAAAATCGTATTCTGAAGCTGATTAACATCGTTCGTGATTCTTGTCAGCAGCGAAGAGGTCGGAAACTGCTGAAAATTCTTCATAGAAAATGTCTGAATACGTCTAAATAAATCCGTACGCAGATCGTACCCTGTGTACTGACTGGCATGTGCAGCATAAAACGAGTTAATAATCCCTGCCGCAAACGCAATTATGGAAAAAAGCAGCATGATGCTGCCCCAGAACACCACGGTATTCAAATCATTTGTCATAATGCCATCATCAATAATCCGGGCTATCAATAGCGGCTGAAGCAGCTCCACGGTTAATTCAACCATCGTGAGTGCGAGGGCAGCAGCTACCATCAGTCGGTAACGTCTTAAATAATTCCATATGAGTTTCATAGCTGTTCGCGCCTTTCTGACGATTCTGTCTACTTAAGCTTACCACATTTATTTTTGTACCCGAAGCAGTTTACGCAAAACGGTAGTAGAGCAGCAGAATTAAGGCGAGAGCGAATAAGAAATGCACGGATACATAGACCATTTTCTGCCACGTTTTCTGATGATAGGCGACTGGTGGCCTGTAAAATGCGCTTCCTTCTATTATAAATGTGAAGAGGATAATATGAATCGGAAAATGACCGACCAGTTCAAGCCATCCGAATAAGAAAGCTGTGCCAATAAAAATACCGGTCAGCACGACAGCGAGGACGCGGTTCAGCATCCCTACAATTAAAAGATACCCGACAGCAAATTCGACGTAGCCTGTGAGCATCGCAAACAGATCAGGACTAAACCCAAATGTCGGTACCCCGTGGTTTACAATGACATTCTCAGCCATATCCGGGTACACCCATTTTTCAGCTGCCACCCAGCACAGAGAAAGTCCGGTCGTTAAATAGAGGACCGGATAGTTCCAAGCTTGCAGCCTCGTTTTATACAGCAACAGTACAAATGCTATTCCCAAATAAAACACGTAGTCCAACATGTGCAGCCAGCCAAACTCCATCACTGAAAACAGATAGAGCGCAATAAGAATACCTGATGCAATGCGGACTGTTATTCTGAGAGGACTCAGCAAGAGAACCACCATGACAGCTGTCACGACCGCCAGAAGCCCCTGCAGCTCCAGCAGTTCCGGCGCAAAAAGCCCGCCTTGCAAAAACTGGATGACAAAGGCAGCCGCGGTCCCGTATTGCAGCAGCGTAAACGTATAATGCCTGAGAGAAGCAATCCGCTTATCAAGCTTTACGAACGGCTGTTTCGTTTTCATTTTATCCAGCAGCCCGGGCAGCAGACTAAGCAGAACAGCAGTCAGTAGCGCCGTGATCATAAACGCGGGACTCATAATCGCTTCGATCGGAGCTCGTTCCGCCTCTTCTTCCGTAAACCACTTAACGTGTGCAGCTGCGGATGCCGGAAGTAAAAGTACGATGGCCGCTGCAGCTAATATCCGCTTTGTCATGCGAGTTCCTCCAGTCATTATGCAGATAGAATGATTTACCCTTTCCTGCCCGCTATCCAAACACTTCCATCTGCACCTCATTCGATTTGCGCAGCGCTATTCATCATCATTAAATCTGCCATACAAAAGCGTTCAATTGTGCAGAACCGATTGTGTTTTTGCCATGAATTCGGTATCATAATGGAGAAAGTGCTTGTGAGCGCTTTTTCTTTTATTACGTTGTAAAACCGGTTGCACAAATCCGTGCAACTCCTGATAAATAGATGAGGTGAACTAAACATGACAAAAGTATGGTGGAAAGAAGCTGTCGGCTATCAAGTATATCCGCGCAGTTTTCAGGACAGCAACGGCGATGGTTTCGGCGATCTTCGCGGCATGATCAGCCGCCTGGATTATTTAAAAGAGTTAGGCATTGATTTTATCTGGATTTGCCCAATGTATAAATCCCCTCTCGATGACAACGGTTACGACATTTCAGACTATCAGGACATCCTAGAGGATTTCGGCACGATGGACGATTTTGATGCACTTTTACAAGCATGTCATGAACGCGGTATGCGTTTAATTATCGACCTCGTCTTAAATCACACGAGCGACGAACACCCGTGGTTTATTGAATCCCGCTCTTCTAAGGATAACCCTAAACGGGACTGGTACATCTGGCGCGACGGCGTGGAAGACGGCCCGCCTAACAACTGGGAAAGCATTTTCGGAGGCTCTGCCTGGGAATATGAAGCGAAGACCGACCAGTATTTTCTTCACGTATTCAGTAAACGCCAGCCGGACTTGAACTGGGAAAATAAAGAAGTCCGTGAAGCGTTATACAGCATGGTGAACTGGTGGCTAGATAAAGGCGTTGACGGATTCCGAATCGATGCAATCAGCCACATTAAGAAACGGCCTGGTTTCCCGGACATGCCGAATCCGGAAGAGCTGCCTGTCGTCTCATCCTTTGATATGCATATGAATCAGGACGGTATTCACGAGTTCCTGGAAGAATTCCGACGCGAGACTTATTCAAATTATTCACACGCTATGACTGTCGGAGAGGCAAACGGAGTCAGCATTGATGAAGCACATCTTTGGGTTGGAGACGAAGGCAAAATGGACATGGTGTTTCAATTCGAACACCTTGATCTGTGGGATGAAGATGCGGAAGAAGGCCTTGATGTCATCAACTTGAAGAAAGTATTATCGAACTGGCAAACCGGTCTGTCGGACAGCGGCTGGAATGCGCTTTTCATTGAAAACCATGACAAAGCCCGGGTTGTGTCCACTTGGGGCAACGACACTGATTACTGGCGCGAGAGTGCGACCTCGCTTGCCGCCATGTATTTCCTTATGCGCGGCACGCCTTACATTTATCAAGGACAGGAAATCGGGATGACAAACATTTACTTTGACTCCATCGATGATTACGATGATGTCGCCGCAAAAAACCTGTTCCTTGAAAAAGCGGGTGAAGGGAAAACCGGCGAGGCGCTTGCTATTTTGGCAAAAACCTCCCGCGACAACAGCAGAACGCCGATGCAGTGGTCTGATGCTGACAATGCAGGCTTTACGACCGGCTCACCGTGGCTGAAAGTGAACAGCAACCATAAGCGCATCAACGTGGAAGCTCAAAAGCAGGACCCGGCTTCCATTCTCAACTTCTATCGCTCTCTGATCCACTTGAGAAAGCGGCATGAGCTGTTCGTATACGGCAGCTATGAGCTGATGATGCCTGAATGTGAGCAAGTGTATGCCTATATCCGCGAGCTGGACGGCCGCAAAGCGCTGGTGATGTCAAACCTCACCGGGAAAACAGCTGCCTGGTATGAAGACGATACCGGCATCTCGCTTTCTTCCGGAAACCTCGTGCTGCACAACTACGAAGAAATACCAGATCATGAGGAAGCAGCAGCGCTTGAGCTCCGTCCTTATGAATCCCGCGTTTACCTGTTGTAATAAAAAAGCCTTTCAAAAAAAGAGCCGCTCCTGTTTATCAGGGCGGCTCTTTGTACACATGGACTATCCGTTTCGGGGCATGCAGAGCGGTGACAATCGCCTTCAATACAAGACATATTGTTCAATTCGCAACCAAAGTCAAGGGCTGTTTCCCGCTTAAAAGGAAATGGCCTTTTATCTCTTTACTCTTATAAAAATTCCATACCTTTTTCATAAACGAGAAATCCGTTCTTCTCTGCACGCTTCTGCTGATACATGGCTTTATCGGCACAGCTGATGAGTTCATCCGCGGTTCTTCCGTGTTCCGGGTAACTCGCCGCTCCAACTGATGCCGAGCAGGTCATCATTTGATCATGTACATGAAACGGGGCACCTATAGCATCCATGACATTTTCCACCGCGGATCTTAAATCATGTTCTGCGGTTAAACCAGTGAACAGGATAAGAAATTCGTCACCTGCCATTCTGGCTGCAAGATCCGACTGCCGCACAGAATTCTGAAGTCTCATGGCGATCTCTTTTAAAAGCAGATCTCCGGCATCGTGGCCATACGTATCGTTAATCGCTTTAAAATCGTCAAGGTCAATGAACAACAGTCCGATGCTGCTTCCCGTCATGTCTGAACGCTCCATCTCCAATTCCAGCTGTTGAAACAGCATGCGTCTGTTCGGAAGACCGGTGAGCGGATCGTGGTAGGCCATATCCTGCATTTCTGCCGCCAGTTTCTTAAAGCGCGATTCACTCTCCAAAAGAGCGAATTCGCTGTGTTTAGCCTTCGTAACATCGTTTAAATAGCCGCTCCAGAGGATGCGTCCATCTTGCAGTCTCTCTGGTGTTGAAGTGGCGCGTACCCACTTCAGCTTTGCTTCCCCGACATGAATACGAAACGTGCAGTCAAACAGGGTCAGATGCTCAACAGAGGCGTCAATGACTTTCTGCAGATCCTCCCTGTCTTGTTTATATACCAAGTCCATGATAGGGTACTGCTGCAGCTCTTTCTCATTGAAATTCATACCAAGCAGAGTCTCCATCTGACCTGCAGCCATTGTAAACCGAAGGTCATCCGGACCTGTGCCTGTCATTTGATAGATAATACCCGGAATCCGATCAGAAATCTGCGTAATCAGCCGCTCACGTTCCTCCAGCTTTTCCTCTTTTTGTATCGCTTCCGTAATATCATAAATGTATCCGTAAAAGCGCACGGTCCCGCCGGACAGCTTCCGGGGCTGTGCATTGCCCCGCAGCCTCCTCCTCCCTTTTTCAGGATGGTGGTACCAGTATTCCAAGGACCAGAGGCTTTGATCCTTCACCGCCGCATTAATACTTCTTTCAACTCTTTCAAGGTCAGGAGCTTCTATATTTTGAAGCAAACAGGCTGCATCACGACATACCTGCTCCTGCGTAAATCCGGTCAGACTGTTCACACCCTCTGAAGCAGCGCTGAACGAAAAATCACCATCCCGGCTTACGTCAAACTGATAAAGCATGCCCGGCACTTGTGTAGTAAGCAGCCGCATTTTTTCTTCTGACTCCTTTAACGCAAGCTCTCTGTTTTTCTCTTCCGTAATATCGTAAACATGCCCATACCAGATTACCGCACCGTAACGATAAGCCGCAGGCTGAGATCTTCCGCGGATCCAGCGCACGTTGTCATCCTCATCTTTTATACGAAATTCCAGCACCCAGCGCGACATCGTTTCGGCAGATTCCAGCATTGATTGTAATGCTTTATCCTGATCTTCCCCCACTACTTTTGAAAAAACAACTGACTCATCCTGCTTCAACTCTGTCTCGCCTACTTGAAAAATATCGAGAAACCCCTTGGAATAGTAAGGAAAGCTGATTGTTCCGTTCTCATCACGCTTCAGTTGGTAAAGTCCGCCGGGCACTTCTTCCGTCAGGTTTTCCAGAAGCTTTCCTCGCTTAACCGCTTCACGATGATGCAGCTCCCGGTCTGTCGCATCTACCGCTGAAGCTAACACCATCCTGCCTGAAATCGAGAGGTGCCATTCTAAATAGTGTATTGTTCCGGCTGCTGTCACGATCCGATTCAAAAAATGCCGTATCGTTTCACCTCGGAACGCTCTCATAAATGCTTTTTTTGACGGCTCCCTGTCCTCCTCCAGCACAAGATCGAGCATAGAGCGGCCAACCAGCATTCCTGAGGAAACACCGATAAGCACTTCCCATTCTGCGTTCACTTCCAGAATCATTCCGGATTCGTCCATGCGGCACATCAGCGCCGGACTGTTTGCTACATATGTTTCCAATGTATCCAGACGAGACTGAACGCTTGTTATGTCGGTAAATAGTAAAGACAAACCAGCCTGCACCATCGAAATGTAAACCATAAAAAACCGGCCTTTTACCATCAGCTTGAAGGAGGAAGAAGTTTGAGAAGACCAGACGTAGCTGCACATCTGATGGAAAAGTTCTTTATTGGTGGAGTCCATAAAACGCTCCAGCTCGGACAATTGAACGTCCGCATTTTCTGAAATCAGGCTGGTGAACGGTGTGTTCGCTGCCTCCAGCAAAAAACCTCTTTCTGCATTCCCTGTTCTTTTTAAAAATACAGCTGGAGCAGAAAAAAGCTCTAATGCGCTTTTATAGTCCGATATACCCAAGATAAAAATCCTCCTTTCAAACTATTTAATGTTATCATTATACAATAAGACCTGGTTCATTCCTACTTTTATTTTTCCTTTTTATGATGAACCATATCGACGTGCAAAATGCCATCGTCGTCATACGGCTCTGTGATGGATACAAAGCCTGCTTTTTTATAAAATGGCAGGGCGTACTCCTGGGCCTGAATTTTAATACGGTCCACGTTAAAATGCTGATAGACTCCTTCCAGACTTTTTGTAAGCAGCTCCCTGCCAAGACCAGTTCCTCTGTATTCTTTCCGGACAATGACCCTGCCGATACTGGCCTCTTCATAAGCAGTTCCTGGAGGCAGCAGTCTGGCGTAAGCTTCGATCTGGCCATTTGCTATACCTGTCAGATGGAGCGCTTCTTTATCTTTTCCGTCCACCTCCAGATACGCACATGCCTGCTCAACGACGAACACTTCTGTCCTGAGTTGAAGAATTCGGTACAACTGATCCGCTGAGAATTCTTGAAACGACGTTAATTGCCACTGCATTCTGCATTCCTCCCTCGCTTCTATTTTACCTGAACATGTCTAGAAAGAAATAAAACGGGGAAACGAAAAGAGATATCCATGCTGTGAGAACGGACAGGAATAAGAATATTTCTGTATCGTCTCACTATTAACTTACATTTGTATGGACAATTGAAGCACAGGAAGGGAGTTTTATCATGAGAACTATCATTATTGTAGTGATTGCAGGAATCATTGCAGCAGCAGTGTTTATGCTGATCAAAAACAATCGGACGCCGGAGCATCTGGGTGTAGATAATGGTATGCTTGCTTCGCTGCCATCCACCCCAAATGCCGTCTCTTCCCAAGTGGAATCGGAGCATCGCGGCTACATTGAGCCTTTTTCTCTGCAAAACGGAACGATCAGCCTGGAGGACTTAAGAGCGATTGTCCAGGCCGATGAACAAGCGGAAATCGTGGCACAGGACGAGCGCTACATGCATGCCGTCTATTCTTCAAACGTGTTTAAATTCAAAGATGATGTTGAGTTTTACGTCAATGAAGAGGAGAATAAAATCGATGTACGATCTGCAGCTCGCGTCGGCTACTCAGATATGGACGTAAACCGTAAACGAATCGAATCGATACGCAAAGCTTATGAAGCTAAACAATAGCTTCGGTCCGATCGCAGCCTTGAGAGGCCCATTCTGGTAAAAAGCTTCTAAAGGCGTTCTTAAGCCGATCCTCCCTTATTACGTTCCGTCCATCGCTCATTTGAACAAAAAAAATGGCTCTTCTTTTGAAGAGCCACTCTCTGTGCTTAAACACTATCGAGTCACATGAACATAGTAATACTATTTCTTCTGAGATATACTTTCTGAAGCAGCTGACCGAGAAGATAACTGTTTATGACAGCTACTCGTCCCCCTCTGATTTTTCCATTTATTTACATAATGAATACTGCTACTGCCCGTTTTTCAGGTCGCGTGAATGATCCAGCAGTTCTTCAGCTGTAATTGCCACCTGTCCGGATGCTTTGTTTACTTCTCCGATCACGTCCATAAACGCAGTCAGCTCGCTTTCAATTTCGGTATTTTTACTCACTGCCTCTTCCATCTTTCTAAGAATAACAGCGAATGTTTCTGCGACAGCTTCTGCCGATTGATTGCCTTGTGCCATTCGTTCTGCGATCTCTTTTGACAAGGCAGCGTTTTCCTGCACACCTTTATCGGTCTGATTCGTCAATCCCCGGACTTTTCCAACTGATTCCTTCGTTTGTTCAGACAACTTCCGGACTTCATCAGCGACAATCGCAAATCCGCGGCCGTGTTCTCCTGCTCTCGCCGCTTCTATCGCCGCATTCAGCGCAAGCAGATTCGTTTCATCTGCGATTCCCTGTACGATACCGACAATATTTTGAATTTCCTTGGAAAAAGAAGCGAGCTCCTGCATCTTTGTGTCAATCTGCTCAATGCTTCCGGTTGTTTCCTGCATGATCCGCTGCAGCTCTTTTAAACGGGTGCTTCCTTCCAGAGCTGACTCCTTAGACGCACTGGAAATCACCGTTCCCGTGCGCGAATTGCTTGTAATGCCTTCAGCCTGCAGCTTCATTTCCTCCATGGAGGCGTTTGTCTGCTGGGAAATTGCACCGAGCTCCTCTGATTTACCGGTAATGTAAACGTCAAGCTGCTGGCGCAATTCCTCTTCCTGTCTGCGGACAGCCTGAAGTTCATCTTCAAATGCTTCAAGCACAAGCTGCTGTTCAAAGCTCACAATCGAGGAAACTGCTTTAATCACGGTTTCTGCTTCGCCGGGCTCATACACTTCATAAACGAGCGAAAACAGCTTCACTTGCAGAGCCTGATAGGCACTCAAGTACCATTTCGGCTCCAGCCCGATCCTTACGTGCACCTTCGCGATCCGAATTCGCTTTTCAACAAACCCATCATCAATCGTATCGGTGAACATTTCTGAAATGTGCTTCCTAAGCGTCTGCTTCAGTTTCTCCACCGAACTGTTCGTTTCGATGATTTCCATTAAGTGCGGCTTGATTTCCAGATTCGCGTAAAAGAAATCAACAAGTTCCCCGATCCGCTCTTCCACGGAAGGCCTGAAGGCTGACAAAACACCGAGCATTTCTCCGGTAAACCCTGTCATTTCCATCTGACGTTTAATGTCAGGATCCGATACATTAATGCGTCCCTTTGACAGGACAGCTGTACTTGTTTGCTTATCTGAACGCTGAAACCACTTCATCTTTTTTCATCCCCTTTATCTATACCATCGCCTCTATCATACGAACGGTGATCCTTTTCTTGATATCGGCACACTCTCCCAGATTCTGAAGAGCATGTATGCTAAAATATCAAGTGCAGACTGAGGAGGGAATGCTGATGCTTACAAATTGGCTGTTAAAGCGGAAAGCCCGCAGATATAAGCAAACGTTTGAAAAAGTTCACCTTTATCCATATCCGGTCCGGGTAGCGGAAACCGATTATTATTACATAGAGTATTTACGATCCAAACAGCCTGTCGGCTATGCCGTATTTTCCCGCCATGAAGAAAATACGCTCGACGCAGCTGCCGCTCATAAACAGCTATATCCCTTTTATCACGCCGCCGGTTTTATTAAGGAAGAGGCCAGAATGCGAGCCGGCATTCAGCTCGACCTTTTCCGAAAACCGCTTGCTGTTATGGAAGAGACAGATCAGCCTGACCTGCAGCCGGGCTATCGCCTTATCAATCACCTTTTGAAAGTCCAGCTTAAATACAAGCAGGTGTATGATGAATTTCAACAGGTGCTCGCTGAACTGGAAGACAGCGGCAGGCCAATTGAGCCGGATGATATAGAAAAAGCCGTCCAAACGGCGGCCGAGCTTGAAGTTTTGCAGTTCGACATGGTTGATTCGCTGAGCAGGGAAACCAAAACGCTGCGTGAGTGGATTGCGATTATGAACCGACTGGATCTCTGGGAAAAGCTGAAGCGTGCTAACCAGGTTTTTTATCAGCAGCTCGTCCAAAATGAATCCGTGATGCGGGACGAAGCGAAAAAAATGCAGGTAGTCAAACACGATCGCCGTGAAAAGATGATTCAGCAAAATGCTGATAAATTACGCTCCCGCATGAAGCGGTCGTTTCAGGATGAGGAAAAAGAGCTACGTTATCCTTAATTTAGATGCCCTCTGACCCACTCTACGCTTATACTGCTAAAACCGGTCCTCTGAAGAAGAGGACCGGTTTTCAGTGTGTTTATTAAGTCGTTTTAAGTGAATAATGCTGCACCTGTCTTTATCTGCGGGCACTCGCTTTCCGGAGTCGAGACCCTCCGATTACGGTAGTTACCATTAAGTTTAAGCGCATGAGGATGAATGGCACACACCTGCTGTACCCAATCGAATCTTCCATAAGCGGAATGGCAAAAACATTTCCTTCTTCATCTCAGCGCTTCGATACTATAACCCTCTTCTGATCCCGTCATACATCTTCAGCAGCTTTTCTCTTCTATACGTTGAGCGGCGCGCATCCGGGATATACCTCAGCTTTTCCAACAGCGATTTTTTATACTGTTTCATCATTTACCGCCTCCTTCTGCTTTCATTGTAACGATCCTTACAGGCTAAAAAAGCAGGCGGCAGGCGGAATTATCAGTCCGTCTTCAGATGGAGATTATCTCCTTCCATACGCCTGAGCAGACGAAAGATGCAGGCATATTCGACGTAAAAAGATGAATTATTTTGAAAATATATCTTGAATGTACCGTCAGACGTAGTACACTTAAATTATATAAGCTAGAGGCAAACCTGCCGAAAGACAGGGACGCAAAGCCGCGGATCTAAGGGGAAACCTAAGACAGCCGGGCTGCCGCACATGAACCTTCACGATGGAAGGCGGGATATGATGCGTAATGTACATGATTTTGAAGCGGAAACAGTTGAAAAAGCGATTGAGGAAGCGGAGCACACGTTAAAACGCTCATCCGCCGAACTCGAAATCGATATCCTCGATCGTGGAGAAAGCACGTTTTTTGGGTTTAAAAAAGCAAAGGCAAAAATTCGTGTCACGACACAGCCACAGCCTTCAGAAAACTGGCTTGACGCACTCGATTCATACCTGGAAGAACCAGCTGACGCTGCCAACCGTGATGAGAACCTGTCAAGACACCTCGAAGGAACAGCCTGGCTGAAAGACGGCGTTCTCTATTTTGAAGGGAACGAGTCAAAACGGCCTGTGCTCCATTTGCCGGATGAAGTCACCGCCTGCAAAAATGGCAAACAGACTGGTAAACAGACATCATTGATCAGTGGAGACTCGCTGGAATTTTCGATTCAAGTTCCTCCGAGAGAAACCGCCTGGTCGGTCTCCGTCGATAAAAAATTGCAAATCGTAACGCTCAACGTAAAGCCAGGTGCCTTCTTCACGGCGGCTATTGCCGATCATCCGCCTGCCGAACAGGTTTACGTAAGTATTTCGAAAGAAGAAACACCGTTAAATCAGCTGACTGAGGAAGATGTGCTGGATCAGCTGGAACGTATGGAAATTACGTACGGGATAAAAACGGACGCCATTCGTGAAGCTTGCACAGCCACTGCGGAAAAAACAGTTGAAATAGCAGCCGGAAAACTTCCTATGCACGGCAAAGACGGCAAGATCGATTTTACGATTAATTTGCAGACAGAACAGAAAATATACCGCGAAAAGCCGGACGGTACGATCGATTTCAGGGATTCGATACGCATCCCCTCGGTCGAAGAAGGCCTCGTCTTAGGATCGATTGTGGAACCGACAGCCGGAGAAGACGGATGCAGCCTGTTCGGTGAAGTCCTGCAGGCAAAAACCGGCCGTCCGATAGCCGTCCATGCCGGTACAGGAGTCGAACTTGATGAAGAAACGAAGACAATCACGGCTTCCATATCAGGGCGCCCTTTTCTCAAACAGCAAGGACAGATCGTTCGCTTATCCATCCTCCCTAAGCTCGTTCATGACGGTAACCTTCAGCTCGGAGACGGCAACATCCGCTTTACAGGAGATGTTGAAATCATTGGATCGGTTGAAAACGGGATGAAAGTGGAGGCAGTCGGGGATATATGGGTTCATGCTCACAGCGACCAATCATTTTTACAAGCTGCAGGCTCTGTAACCGTCAACGGCAGTGTGCTCCACTCAACGCTGACGGCGGGAACGAGCAGAGCGGCTCATAAGAAGACGATAAACTGCTGAAAGTCTTTCTTCGTTCCTACCCTGCATTTCTGCGTGTATTTCATCAAGTAATCGATTCACCTGCTTTTCAGGCGTCCTACGAAAAGCAGCGCGGCCGGGGTCCTCTTATCCGGGCTTTACAGGAAAAAAAGTATCCTCGCCTGCGTAACGATACTGAGCAGCTTGTGAATCACCTGCTTTATTCCGGTTTATTTGAACAACAGTGGCTTGATTTTGGCGAAGACCTCCAATCTGCTCTGCTTACCTTTCATCGTGCACAGACAATTGATGACCGGATTTTTCAAGATTTGCAGCAGAAAGCATTTCAGCTTCATGACCTGCTGGAAAGCCCTGCGGTCAGCCGGTCCCGCATTGCCATCCGGTACGCCGCACACAGCAATCTTATTTCAGCAGGTGAAATTGACGTTCTCGGCAAAGGCGTGATGCATTCCTATCTCGAAGCAGACGGCTTTATCACGGTGCATCAACGGGCCATTGGCGGTACTTTGAAGTCGGAACGGGGCATTTCGGTCAAAGAAGCAGGATCTCCCGGCGGAGCAAGGACGCTGTTAGAAACCGCCGAATCGGGAACGATAGAGATTGAGCACTGCCATCCCGATGTCGTGCTGACGATCGGCAGAGCGCGCAAGCTGATTGACTCGGAAATGACAGATATCCGCGCTTCTCTGGATGACGACGGACGAATGCAGTTATTTTACTCCTCCAGCAGCTCGGCCAGCTCCTCAGAAACGACATCCGCAAAAAAATGATTACCTCTCAGCTGAAACAAAAATTTCGCTTTTTCATAATATTCCTTTGTTTCCTCTTTACCAAAGCGGTCTGATTCCCGGCCGCTTTGGCCATATTGAAAATAAAGCTCCCCGAGCATATACATAGATTCTGTTTGATGACAAAGCTGTATTCCCCTTCCTGCAAGCTCAAGGGATTCTTTCCATTTATCCTGTTCAAACTGATTTTTACTGTAATTATAATAGAGGCGGACGAGAAGAGAGCTTTTTGGCAAATACGGATGGCGTCTTGCAGCATGAAGCAGCCGCCGATAGACGTTTTCTGCCTGTACCTGTCTGTCAGCCATACTGAAAATGATCGCTTTGCTCAGCATGATATCCAGATCCTGAACGGTTGGATTTTTCCGTGTAGCCGGGGTCAGGGCAGCAGCCTCATCCAGACAGCGCACAGCTTCTGATACATCATCTCGGATATGGTACAGACAAATTCCTTTACGCCAAAGCAGATACTGCCGCAGCGTTCCTTTTTGAAATTCCGGATGATTTTCTTCTGCTTCTACTGTCGCGAGAACGGCTTTGTAATCTGTCCTGTCCATGCTGGCAGCGATCGATTCCATGACCGTATACAAATAATTCACCTTCGAAATATCTGCAGAGGCATCAAATAAATATTGAATATCGACTCCCAGTCTCTCAGCAAGCTCCGCTGTTAAATCAGCAGATGGATGCACGAGTCCCTGCTCCAGTTTACTGATATAGCCCTGTGTACAGAGACCGCTGCAAAGCTCCTGCTGCGAAACCCCGAAAAACGTCCGCAGCTCTTTTAGTTTCTTCCCGATCCCCATCTCATTCACTGCCACCATCTCCCAGTAAATATTCGTATATGAATACATTTTACCGTTTTTCACTGGTAAGAAACCATATGGAGTTGTTTTTCGACTGTAAAACGCTTAGAAGCCAACTTGATCAATGTTGAAAATCGGCTATAATCAGATCAATTCAACCAGTATGGGAGGGCTCTTTATGAAATTGTTGATGTTCATGATGACCGCCGCCGCGTTGTTTTTCATTGTCGGACCAGAGGCTGCTGACGTATTTGAACCTCTCGGTAAAGGACTTCCCTATAAGCACGGATAATAAAAAGCTGCCCGGAGACCCCTCCGGACAGCTTTTTTCTATACAGCTATCTTAAAAACTGGATGCTGCTTCTTTCGTTTTTTCCAATCCGGCTTCGATGATTTCTCCTGCCTTATCGGGAAACTGATTGTGTCCTTCAATGACGACGCTTGTACGGTCTTCAATACCAAAGAACGTCATGATTGTCTCCACGTACGTTACAGCCATTTCCATAGAAGCTGCCGCTCCTTCTGAATAGACGCCTCCTCTGGCGTTCAGAAGCACTACCCGCTTATCTGACAGGAGCCCCTGCGGGCCATTCTCTGTATACTGGAACGTCGTGCCTGCCTGGCAAAGATAGTCGAAGTACGTGTGCAGAACTGCAGGAACGGAAAAATTCCAGAGCGGAAATGCAATTACAATTTTTTCTGCCTTCAAAAACTGGTCCAGATATCCTTTAACGAGCTCTGCTGCTTCCTGTTCCTCAGCTGTCAGCTCAAGGCCTTTCGCTGTCTTAAACATACCGTGAATTTTATCCGCATCATAATACGGTAGATTCTCTTCAAAAAGATCAAGCTCCTGAATCTGATCTCCAGGATTTTCACTCATGTACTTCTCCTTAAAGGTATTGTACATTTGCAGACTAACCGCCTGATCGTCCGGACGGGAGTTTGCTTTAATAAATAACACGTCAGCCATCTGTATCTTCCTCCTGCATTCATGAAAATTGTCACTTTTGTATAAGTGCTAACAAAAATTCAGTTTAATTATTTTCGTTCATAAAATCAAGCTTAGCTCCTTATGCTTTTCAAATTGGTTGATAAGACCTACAATAGAGACAGCATCCGGGAATATAAACAGAGATTTAGCAGAGGGGGAGATTATGGATAAGCGGCAGAAACAGAGTCTTATATTACTGATCAGCGGTATTGCCGCAGCAGGCGTATTTTTTTACGTACTTTTTTCAGAGCCTGCAGAAACACCGCAGAACGAAAACAATGAGGACAACGAGCGATCATTTGGGGAGCTCGATCCCGATCTGGACCGGGTCGCTGCTGCTGCAGAAGAGCTGATTGGCACACCGTTCGAATCAGACGGTACAGATCCGGAGAACGGCTTTAACAGCTCCGGTCTTATTCAATATGCGTTTGAAGAGGAAACCGGTATCCGTATGCCCCGTCTGGCAGCTCATCAGCAGGATCTCGGCGAAACAGTGCCGCTTGAGGAGGCACAGCGCGGAGATCTCGTATTTTTCGAAGCAGACACGCTGATGACTGGTATGTATATCGGGGACCGGCAGGCCATCACTGTTTCGACAAGTGATGGTGCAGTTGAGGTAGATGTAACAGAAGGGTTCTGGGGGGATCATTTTACAGAAGTCCGTCGCCTGACTGACGAGGAGAAAGAGGCACTGCATCCATCTGCCTATACCGATCACGAGCATCCTGCAGTCCGGGAATCGATGCAGTATCTCGATACACCATACGAATTTGGAGGCAGTACGCTGGAGGCATTTGATTGTTCCTTTTTTGTTCAGGAAGTATACCGTGAAGCCGGGGACGTGTATCTTCCCCGTGTAACGATCGATCAGGTGGAAACCGGCGAGGAGATTCAGCCGGAAGAGACGCGGCCCGGCGATGTGCTTTATTTCTCGGATGTCGATGTGGAAGACAGCATCCGTGAAGAAGGAGAAGTGACGCACGCTGGAATTTATTTAGGTGACGGCTTTATGATTCACGCAAGCAGAACCGAAAATAAAACACAGATCAGCCGGCTGAATGATTACTGGGAAGACGCTTATACGGAAACGAGGCGATTCGATGAGATGGCTGTTGAAAGCGATCTTCTGCGCACCGCCGCTGATTATTTAAATGTTCCATTTGAAACAGGCGGGAGCAACCCTGAAGACGGATTTAATACGAGTGGATTCGTGAGCTACGTGTTCGATGAAGCAAAAGATCTGACGCTTCCCGACCGGGCTGCCTCCATGTGGGAAACAGGCACTGACATCGGCAGAGATTCCCTTGAGCCTGAGGATGTTGTGTTCTTCGAAGGCAGCAACTCCCTGCTTCCCGGCATTTATATTGGACACGACTTATTCTTTATAGCCAGTGAATCATCCGGAGTAACGATCCGCCACCTTGAATACAGCGATTTCTTTGCTGACCGATTTGAAGGCGCAAGGCGGATGCAGTAACAGCTAAATGTTTATTCGGACAAGCACTGAAAAAGGATCATTCCTTTTTCAGTGCTTTTTGTTTCTGCAGTTACTTTAGGCTCCGTCTGCTAAATGAGCAACAACCCAGCCCCCTTTACAAATCGTAATAATTACGATAATATACAAAACGTAATCATTACTATTTAAACGAAAGGTGTGTCCGTATAGATGGCTAAAAAGTCGAAAATCGCTAAAGAAAAAAAGAGAATCGAAATGGTTGAGCGCTATGCTGAACTCCGGAGAGAGCTGAAGGAAAAAGGAGACTATGCTGCTCTTGCGAAGCTGCCCCGTGATTCAAATCCGATCCGGTTAACACGCCGCTGTGAACTGACCGGCCGCCCACACGGCGTGCTGCGGAAATTCCGGTTGTCTCGTATTGCCTTCCGCGAACTCGCGCACAAAGGCCAGATTCCCGGAGTGAAAAAAGCCAGCTGGTAATCCGTATGGAACAGATCGTGCATTCATAACAAGGCACTTGAAACACACTGCCAGCTGCTGACATCGGACGGCCTCGACCCCGGGAGGATCAGAACGAGGCGAAGATCCATTGCTTCCGACAGCAAGAGGGAAAGCCGTGCCCGTTCCCTCCGGAAAGCGAATGTCCGCAGATACAGGAAGATGCAATGTAATTCACCTAAAATGACTTTATCAATACTCTGGCAAAAAACGAACCAGCATCGGTTCGTTTTTTGCTGTCAGTAAAAGATCTGTCAACAACCGACAGAGCCCGTATTCATGTACACTCATCCAGAACCTTTCGCTTTTGCCGCCCTCGAAATGAAATCATTTTTCTGATTCAGCTTACGATACTCGAAAAAGGGGTAGAGTAGCTGTAATACAATGGAAAATGAGGTGTGGGAGTATGCGCTACCGGATTGTGCACGAGAACAAATTTTTTTACGAGACTGATGTTGATCAGAGCCTGAACTATATGCGCTTGAAACCACGTACAGATGAATGTCAACGGCTGCTTTCCTACCAGCTTGAAATCGAGCCTGCATCGATGACACGTGAGAGCGTTGATATATGGGGTAACAACGTGGAGACATTTTTTATTCCCGAAAAGCATCGGGAACTTCATGTGACGACAACTTCCGAAGTCAGCATTCAAAAAACACCGTTTATCCAGTCGGTGCCTTACAAAAAAGAAATGCAGGAAATTTTTCATTCACCCTTATTTAAAAAACATTATCTCGCCTTTTTGAAATCGACTCCTTATACGTTTTTAAACGATAATCAGGTCGAGGAAATGAAGCAGCTGCTGGGGCCCGTCGAAAACCCGGCTGAATATGCTGTCAGCGTGATGAATTTTATAAATGGGAACTTCGACTACAATACAGAAACGACGGATGTTTCTACAACTGCGTCCGACTCGCTTTTGCAGCGAAGCGGTGTCTGTCAGGATTATACGCACGTGATGCTCGGGCTGCTCCGCAGCAGCGGAATTCCGGCTCGATACGTCAGCGGCTATTTGTATATAGGAGAAGAATCTGCCATGATCGGGGATGCTGCCAGCCACGCCTGGGTAGAAGTCATGATTCCCGGCGTAGGTTGGTGCGGACTTGATCCGACAAATAACGTCGAAGCGCTTGAAAACCACGTCATTATCAGCACTGGCAGAGACTATGCTGACCTGAGTCCATTCGAAGGCGTTTACCGCGGCGGAGGCCAGACGATGGAAGTCAACGTCAGCTGCACGCTGCTTGAAGATTACTGATCTGCCGCAAACGTGAATCACCATATAGAAGAGCCGATGCTCCCCTCAGCGGGAAAGCACCGGCTCTTTGTTTTTTTGCTCGCCGACTCGTTTTAGCTTCGTCTCCCCTTTTTCATGAAATCCATCGCTTCCTTGATTTCCTTCAAATAATCGGACGCGAGCTCATACTGAGCCGTGACGACGCTTACGAACAAAATGTCGATCATATGCAGCTGCGCAAGCCTGGAGGATGTTGCTCCGCTTCGAAATGGAGCCGGCACTTCCCTTGTCGCAGAAATAAACAACGGAATGTCCGCTTTATCTGCTATAGCAGAATGACCGTAGCGGGTCAGGCTGATCGTGACAGCTCCGCGCTGTTCTGCAAGCTGAAGAATTTTCAGCGTTTCGTATGTTTCCCCTGAGAAGGAAATACAAAAGACGACATCCTGCTCGCTTACGTTGGCGATGTACATCGCTGCGTTATGGATATCGGTGAAGCACGAAACTGCCTTGTTCATCCGCAGAAATTTCTGCTGGGCATCCTGCGCGATGATGCCGGACGCTCCTACACCGAAAAAGTGAATTCGGTCCGCATCCTGCAGAGCTTTTACGGCTCGTTCAAGCTCGCTGTAGTTGACGAGCTCTGCCGTTTCCTGCAATGCCTGAACGCCGTTATTCGTCAGTTTGTTGACGATCGCCTCCTGATCCTCTCCGGGTTCAATGTTGCTGTAGGAAACCTGCTGACTTTTTTGCAAATCGCCGGATACGCGCAGTTTCAGGTCCGGAAAACCTTTCAAGCCAAGCGATTTGCAAAGCCTGATCACCGCTGCGCTGCTCGTGCCGCTTACTTCACCCAGCCGGGTTGCAGTCAGCTGAATCGCGTCGTTTGGATGTTCAATAATGTATTCTGCTACCTTTTTCTCAGACCCCGGAAGCTTATGCTTCATCTCATTGAGCATCACCAGTCCGCCCGAGAATGCTTTATGACTGACGTTCACAGCCGTACCTCCTTCTGTCCGCTATCCAGCTTTAGCCTTTAATTGCTCCTTCTGTCATCCCTTTTGAGATACGCCGCTGGAAAATGGCATAGAGAATAATGATTGGAATGATCGCAATCGTTAAACTCGCAAACAGGGTGCCCCATGCATTTGTGTAGGATGCTTCTCTGCTGATAAAATCGATCGCAAGTCCCAGTGTATAGTTTTCCCTCGACTGAAGAAAGATAAGCGCCATAAAATATTCATTCCAAAATTGGATCGCATTCATAATCGTAACGGTTATAATACCGGACATCGACAGCGGCGTAATGATTTTCCATAAGATCCGGTACGGACTCATGCCGTCCATTGCTGCCGATTCTTCCAGTTCTTTTGGAATCGACCCCATAAAGGTCGTTAACACGAATATACTAAACGGCAGCTGCGAGACTGCATAAACGACCGATAGTCCGAACAAATTATCCAGCATACCGAAGTTCATCAGCAGGAAAAAAAGCGGAATCCAGCCGAGTACCATCGGGATCATCATCGCCGAAATGTACAGATTGAAGAGCATGGTGCTGCCCTTAAATTCCATTCTCTCTAACGCGTAAGATGTCGGAACGGCAAGCATCAGTGCGAGCAGGGAACCGAGAACCGTCACGAGAAGACTGTTAAATACACCAAGATCAATATTATAGTTGTTCCACGCATCAATAAAGTTCTGAAATCCGAATGATTCTGGCATTCCCCACGGGTTTGCGTAAATTTCTGCATTTGTTTTAAATGAGCCGAGCATCATCCAGAAAATCGGATATAATACGGCGAGTGACCAGAGAACCAGCGGGATCCGCAGGCCGAAACGCTTTAAAATATGTCCTTTCTTTTTACCTTCCATAGCGGTTCCTCCTCTGCTTATCGCTCATGCTAATACTGTACTTTCTCCCGTTTCAGAAGTCTGGCAAGCACCAGAACTGTCACGAGTGAAATCACGAGAATCATAACGCCGATCGTCGCACCATAGCCAAAATTGTACTGCTCGAAGGCCTGTTGATAGAGGTATGAGCCCATCACGTGTGTCGAATTGTTCGGCCCGCCTCCAGTCATGATTTGTACGATGATAAAGGAGCCGTTCAGCGTTGTGATAACGATATAGAGAATGGAAACCTTGATCTGCGGCCAGAGTAATGGCACGGTCACCTTCCAGAACTGCTGCCACTCCGTCGCTCCGTCCAGCTCTGCAGCTTCGTAATAGCTTTTAGAGATGGTTGCAATGCCCCCCATCAGCATCAGCATAAACAAGCCGATTCCTGCCCAGATCGATGGCAGCACTAGCGATGGAAGGGCCCATGTTTCACTCCCGAGCCACGGACGTGTTAAATTTTCAAGACCTACTGCCTCCAATGCAGAGTTCACCAAGCCAAGGTTCGGATTATAAATAAACGTCCATAATATCCCGATCACAACGACCGACATAATATTCGGGAAGAAAAAGATAATCCGGTAAAACGGTGCTTCCTTCAGCTTCAGCTGCATAATCGCCACTGCGAAATACATTGCCAATACCATGATTCCGAGCACCTTCGTTACCACAAGGAAATAGTCGTGGAGGATGGTCCGCGGAATGATGCCATCGTTGAAGAGACGGATGTAATTATCAATTCCTACAAATTCCCGGTTTGCTGCTGCCCCCGACCAGCTGAAAAAGGAAAAATAAAGCCCGCTGATCATGGGATAAAGGGTAAATACAGCAAATAAAAGAAATGTCGGCACGAGACAGAATGCCAGAAATAAATACTTTTGTTTTTTAGTCGTTACCAATGCAATCCCTTCTCTCCCGTTCAAACGTTTTACGGCTGGCTGCCGCCTTTGATAAAAGCGGCTGTCCCGCCGGTAATCCGGGACAGCCGATTCTTTTTACAGGAAGCTGGTGATGCTCATCCGCATCAGCCTCCCGCTATTCGCCTCTGTAATCTGCTGTAGCAGCTTCTGCAGCTTCAATAAATTCCTCTACAGAGCTGTTTCCGAGCATCAGTGCCGTCAGTGCATCTCCAATTGGCGTCTCCAGGTCGGCGCTCATAGGATGCGGACGGTGATAGATCTGCACCTGCTCCTCATCATTGATCATCGCATTTGCTTCAATCAGATAATCCGGCACCTCTTCATTTTCAGACAGGTCAACGCCTTCGAGGTTCATAATCGCCCCTGTATGCTCGGAAAAGAGCGTAGCGTATTCCTCTGTAAAGACGAACTCTACAAACGCTTTAGCAGCGTCCGGGTTATCCGCGTTTTCTGCTACTGCAAGCGGACGAAGATCCGGAACAATGGCATACGGCTCGCCTTCATCCTGCATTGGAGAAGGGATAAAACCAAATTCAAAGTCATCCGGAACATCACCGGCCATTTCATTCGGCAGCCAGAAGCCGACCGGAATAAACGCGTTATCTCCAAGCAGGAAGTTCATTTGCGACTGAGTATGGTTCAAGGCGCCAAAGCCGTCGTCAATGTAGCCTGCCTCCTGCATGTCTGCAACCTTTTCCATCTGAGCAACGACTTCATCCCGCTCCCAGACACCTTCTTCACCGGTTACGATATCAGCCAGAAGCTCATCCCCTCCTGCGGCTCCGAATGCAGGTGTCAGCACACCGCGCAGGAAGTAGTAAGGATGCTGTCCGGTAGTAACAAACGGCTCGATGTCCTCATTGCTTTGTATTTCTCCCATTGTGTCCATATAGCTTGGGAAATCTTCCGGAACGTCGTATCCTTCTTCTTCAAACTTCGCAGCGTTGTACCAAGTGCCCCACGTATCAAACACAAGCGGCAGGCTGTAAATTTGTCCATCATACGTCGCCGGATCAACAATGAAGCTGTCTGAGAGCATATTGCCGTCTGCCGTTTCCACGTCTTCGAGCCAGTCAGTCAGATCCATGAGCTGTCCATCTTCCACCATCTGTGTTTCACTGGATCCGGCTCCATCGATATAAACAACATCAGGCGGATCGTCGGACACCCAGCGCGATCTCATTTCATCGTTCACGTTTGGACCTGCGTGTTCGATGATTTCCACGTCCGGATACTCTTCCTGAAAATCTGCAATGACTTCCTTCCACCACGAATCACCGTATCCGCCGACAAAGTACTGAATTTCCAGCTCGCCTGAAATGTCGCCATCTCCGCCTTCTCCATTTTCAGCTGCAGAGTTGCCGTTATTGTTGTTCTCCTCTGCTTCTGCACCGTTGCCGTTGTTGTCTTCTTCTCCGCCGCATGCTGCCAAAAGTCCGATCACAAGACCTGTGGAGCATGCCGCTGTCAGCGAACGCTTCATTGATTTTTTCACTTTTTCTTCCCCCTTCAGAAAGTTAGTGTATGATGAAACGCCGAAATGAATCCGGCCGGTTCAACCTCATTTTTCTGCCTGCGCCTGACTGGCTGCCTGCTTCACACATCCGTTTGAAAGCCGGATTGCTTCTAAAGCATCGTCGACTCCGACGCCTGCTTTGATCATCACAATCGCAGGTTTCACTTTCCACGAAGCGGCCTCCAGCACTCGTTCAGCCTCTTCGGTCGTTACACCTGTCAAATCACTCACGATTTGTTTTGCGCGTTCCCGCAGCTTGTAATTGCTGGCGTGTACATCCACCATCAGATTTTCATGAACTTTTCCGAGCTTCACCATCGCACTTGTGCTGATCATGTTCAGCACCATCTTATGAGCTGAGCCTGCTTTTAATCTCGTCGAACCCGTCAATACTTCAGGTCCGGTGATCACTTCGATGGCTGCATCGGCGAACGCACTTATTTCCGACTGCGGATTGCAGGAAAGGGAAACCGCCGCTGCACCGATCTCTCTTGCATACGTTAATGCACCAATTGGATACGGCGTCCGGCCGCTTGCTGTAATTCCGACGACGGCATCGTCTGCGCGAAGCTGCCTCTGCTGCAGATCCACCCTGCCCTGCATGCCATCATCTTCCGAGTTTTCTTTCGCCTGTTCGACTGCCCCGTCCCCTCCTGCCATTACGGTCTGCACCATTTCCGGCTCCGTCATAAACGTAGGCGGGCACTCAGAAGAATCCATATAGCCGAGCCTCCCGGATGTACCTGCTCCTACATAGAAGAGCCGCCCCCCGCTTTGAAGCTTTCCGACTATCAGCTCAACTGCCTTTTCAACTGCAGGCAGTGCTTCGGCTACAGCATCGGCTACTTTTTTATCTTCCTGATTCATCGTTTTGAGCATCTCGGCTGTAGTCATGTCGCTCAGCCGCATGCTTGCTGGATTACGCTGTTCTGTCAAAAGGGCTGACAGCTCTTTTCCCATTGTTATCACCTGACTTTTCCTGTGTCATATATACGTTTGGCTGCAAGCCTCAGTGCTCCGTCAAGCGGATCTGAGGCTGATTCTGACCATACGCCAAGTCCTTCTTTTTGCAGCCGGTCTTTGATTTTCTCCTTTAAACCGGGTGCCTGTTTAATCAGAGCTCCTTCTGCCGTGACCGGAACCTGCGGGGAAAATATACCGGCCTGATGATGCAGGCTCTGTACATGAAGAATCAATTCATCTGCCGCACGGTCCGTAATGCTTGAGGCAGCCCTGTCACCTTTTGCAGCTGCCTCAAGCACGAGAGGTGCCGCTGCAGCAATTTCTTTTTTACCGGCGTGTTCATGAACGAAGCTCACGAGATCAGCCGGCTTCTTAAGTTCATAAAATGCAAGCAGAGAGCTTGTCAGCATAGTCGGCGAAGCGCGTCCGTCGGCTGCCCGCACGACAGCCTGCAGCGCTTCCAGTCCGATCCGATAGCCCCCACCTTCATCACCGAGCAGGTGCCCCCATCCACCACAGTGAAACCATTCACCTGTGTCTGTTCTGCCGACAGCATTGGATCCAGTACCGGCAATCAGCAGAATTCCTTCTCCGTCTCCTGGCAGTGCTCCTTCCAACGCAGTCACGGCATCAGAGTACACATCAATGTGGACGTCCTCTCTCAACCCGAATTCGACAAGCTTTTTTCTCAGCTCTGCCTGAGCCCGCTGCTGATCATCGAGGCGGCCGGCTCCGGCAAGTCCGCAGCAAATTCCTCCTATGTCACTAACTGGAATTGAATGCGCTTTCAATAATGACGAGATTAAATAAACGATTTCTTCTCCCATTTGCCTAAATCCGATCGTTCTTGGATTCGATCCGGTGCCCTTTATCGGTTCGGCTTTCCTGTCCAACCCGCTCTCCGTTAAAAAAGCGGCGGCAGCTCTGGTATTTGTCCCACCTCCATCAATCCCGATGACATACATGCTGGACAGCCTCCTGTTCGTTGATTACTAAGATCGTATCGTTTATGAATTATTATGTCAATATTAATTTTAAAATTCGTAATGATATTTCAGGATTAATTTGATTTCTCTGACTTCTCATTATTATCTTTTATGAGATAAGTTATACTTCGTTATGTGAGATCGAATGTCGGGCCTGTCTTTATAGCAGAGCCTTCAGCTCCATTTCGAAAGAGGTCTGCGTGCCCGTTCGTCTTATCCACATCTCTTCTGATGATACGTCTTTTTCGGCCTGATCTTCTCCATACCTGTCAAAACTGCGTTCCTACATTTTCCAGACGGATCTGGTATGATAGAGAAAACATGTATTTGAGAAGCACTTTTTTGGAAAGAAGGTTTATAACCCTTCTTCCTACGGGTAGTAGAATAGTACGTGACTATCCGACTATTTTCAGGAATAGCGCTTCCAAAGAGCGTTCGCACGTAACAGGAGGGAGTTGACACCATGGCCATGAAAGAATCCGAATCTGTTGCTGACGTGATATCTAGAGATGTAGAAAGGCTTGAGGGCCAGATCCGCAGAGAGACCGATAAACTGGAACGCAAAAAAGCTGCCGGGCGTAATCATCGAAGTGATTACATGATTATCCGCTCCAGACGCGATATCATCGCTATTGAATCCAAAATTCAAAGCCTTCAGTTCCGCCTTGAGCAAAAGCAGACAGACCTTGCTAAAGCATTGGCTACCGAACAGAACAAGTGATGGAGCTGAAAGACACAACAGACTCCATAAAATAGGAACCGGCCGTCCCAAATCGGACAGCCGGTTCCTTTTTGATGCGGACAGCGGATTGTAAGCTATCGGTTGCGCTCCAGTTCATCATCCTGGTTTTATTTGTTGCTTTGGAACGATCTCTTTGACTTCACATGCTCGTCAAACCGGTTGACCGACTTCATAATTAGTGCCCGATGTCTTTTTAAAGATTGAAGGACGCTCGCTGTTCTGCTTCACCAGGAATAATCATTACCCCTGTTTTCAACTCATCAGAAGGGTCATAATGACAAGAAGCGCACAGTCATTAGATAAGTTTTATAAAGTCAAGATCAACCTTCCTTGATAAATCCCCCTTAACTTTTTGCAGAGCTGACCTTCTCAAGACGTGAATCACCTTCCATATGCTTCATGCCGAAGCGTTATCATCATGTTATGCACCTGATTCTATGCGCATTCATGGAAACCGCTTTCTTTTTAAGGTACAATATGGTAAATAAACAAGAAGGAGGTAATGGTATGACTTCTGCATCGAAGCAATCCATTACAAACAGCGTGACCGGTGAACGGATCACGTTTCTGGAGAAGGCCCCGGCCGGAGAGGGCTATGAGAAAATTGAGGTGTTTCTGCCTCCTGGTGCCTCCGGTCCGCCGCTGCATTATCATGAAAAATTTGAAGAAATGTTTGAGGTCGTTTCAGGAAAGCTGTTTATCGAGCGTGATGGCGAAAAAATAGAGCTAAGTCCGGACAGCGGGCGCATCAGTATTCCCGTAAATACGTTTCACATGTTTAAAAACGCATCTGGAGAAAGACCCGTAACGTTTCGTGTGACCCTTACGCCCGCACACTACTTTCAGGAGTCTATGTGTATTTTATACGGCCTCCTTGAGGACGGTCTTTATACGGAGGAAGGCCAGCTGTCGAATCCGCTGCATACCGCTGTCGTGCTCGATATGCAAAACACGATTGTAGAAGGCATGGAGATTCTTGAAGAGTGGAAAAAAGAAGCCGAAGAAAAAGGTGTCCGGGAAGAACTGATGGCGGCCTACGTAAAAAATTAGCTCGTTCGTAAGCTGTCTGGAAAGAGATAAAGCCCGGCCGGTCCAGTTGACCGCCGGGCTTCCTGCTTTTTTCGCCGATCAGGCTGAGTGCAGAAGCGTCGCGAGCGAAGCTTCTCTAATCCGCTTTTCTTCTTCGGAAACCAGATCGTATTTTTTTAACAGATGGAACATTTCATTCAAGGCTGTCTGATGCTGCTCTGTCTCCAAATACCGGGCGCTGGCTTCATAAAGCTCAGCCGGCAAATATGATTTCTGTGTTTCCAGCTTTTGCTGGACGTCTTGTAGACTGTGATCGATCGAACAAGCCATCGTATATCCCTCCTTGCAGCTGACGTCATTATACGAAATTCTTTAGACTCCCGCAACAAAAGCATCAATTGTGTCCAAAAATTGAACTTTTTTTTGTTGACTCTATTGTAAATGCTTACATTAGCAGGTAATATAATGAGTGCAATCATAAATCCTGCATTGTGTTGACGCGGAACAGCGAACCTGTCACCGGTTTCACGAAGTTGCAGCATCTGATTTTTAAAGCTACGTTGGCCGTTCAGCAGCGCACCTGCTGACGTTTACCGTTGCCTTTCAGGGAGAAGACTATTCCCCTGACAGAGGCAGCGGTTTTTTTATTGCCGGCTGACACGAACGCCATTACAAAAAAGGGAGTGCAGCATCATGAATGGAAAACTAAAAAATCGCTGGCTGATCGCACTGGCCGCTGTAGGGATTCACATTTCGATCGGCTCAGTTTATGCATGGAGTGTATTTACAAATCCGCTGGCCGAACAGTTTGGCTGGAGTCTCAGTGCGATTTCCATGACGTTTAGTATCGCGATTGTATTTCTCGGACTTTCAGCTGCTTTTATGGGACACTTTGTTGAAAAATACGGTCCCCGCATTTCGGGCCTCGTTTCCGCATCCTTTTTCGGTGCAGGTCTGATAGGAGCAGGATTTGCCGTACAGGCAGAGTCACTCTACCTGCTTTACTTTACGTACGGAGCACTCGGCGGAATCGGACTCGGCGTCGGTTATATCACGCCGGTATCCACGCTTGTGAAATGGTTTCCCGACCGGCGCGGTTTAGCGACAGGTCTTGCCATCATGGGCTTTGGGTTCGCAGCCATGATCGCCAGTCCCATCATGGCGTCGCTGATCGACTCTGTCGGTATTGCTTCTACCTTCTTTATTCTCGGTACCGCCTACTTTGTGATCATGTTTGCGTCTTCGCTCTACCTGGAGCGTCCGCCGGAAGGCTACATGAAGGAGCTTCAGGCTGAAAAAGCGAAGAGCGGCGGCGACCTCTCCCAGCTTACTGCAAACGAGGCGGTCAAGACGAAACGCTTCTGGTTTCTCTGGATTATGCTGTTCATTAACGTAACCTGCGGGATCGCAATTCTCGCTGTTGCCTCACCAATGGGCCAGGAAATCGCCGGATTGTCAGCAGCTGCAGCGGCCACAATGGTCGGTATTATGGGCTTTTTCAATGGCGCCGGACGACTCGCCTGGGCCTCGATTTCCGACTACATTGGCCGGCCTAACGTGTACACAGCATTTTTCGCTATACAGATCGCGGCGTTCTTTATGCTTCCGTCGCTGACCCATGCAATCGCCTTCCAGGTTGTGCTGTTTTTAATCATGACATGCTACGGCGGCGGCTTTGCCTCGATCCCGGCTTATATTGGAGATATGTTCGGAACAAAGCAGCTCGGCGCGATTCACGGCTACATTCTGACTGCCTGGGCACTCGCAGGTCTTGCAGGACCAATCATCGCCGCACAGGTGCGGGAAATCACGGAAAGCTATGCGGCAACGCTTTATATCTTTGGCGGCATGTTTGTCATCGCCTTGTTTGTTTCCCTCATTATCCGGGTCGATATTAAGCGTCTCCGGGAAGCCAATGCTGATCAGAAGCTCGCAAGTTGACAAGCGCTTCAGATAAGACTACGCTTTCTTTATACATTCACTGCAAAGGATTGGCGCTTGATGGGAAAATATGAAGCAGAATTCAGCAATCTCGTCCGTTCTTTCCGCAAACGGCACATGGGAAAAGGCCCGAGCAGAATTCAAACCACGTTCTGTAAAAACTGGGCAATTTGTGAGATGGAAGGCAACCTCTCTCCTGTTGAGAAATTCATTGCGAGCGACCAGGACGGCCGTCAGATGCTGCGTGCAGCTCGAACCGAAATGGTCAAAAACATTTACCGCACACACCGGCCTGTTGAAATGGAAGACCTGTTGGAATGCAACTTCGTCGACTTGTTTGTAGACATTGATATTGAGCAGGACAAAGGCATGTCGATCTTTATTTTCGATGAGGATCTGGAGAAAAAATTCAGAAACGAAAAAGAAGGTTAGGCACTTGGCAGCGGCCCTGTTAAAGACTCAACCACCGATTTCAACACCCCGTTTTTCCGGGGTGCTGATGCGGTGGTTTTTTATTACCTTTCAGGAGGAATGATCATGGGAAAGACAAAGCATAACGGACCGATGAAAAAAGCGAAAATGCCGGCACCGGAACATTGGGTGAGCCCTGTTCCCTTCGGCCTCGGCAAAGTAAAGCCGAAGCATATACGCGACTCGTTTAAAACGATGTGGGAAAACAAGGACAACTTGAATTACGCCAAAAACATCATCACGAAAGGGGTCTGCGACGGCTGTGCCCTCGGCGTATCCGGACTGTATGATCAGACGCTGACCGGCCCGCACGTCTGCACGACCCGTTTTAACGTGCTGCGCCTGAATACGATGCCGGCAATTAACGAAGATATTTTGCACGCCGATATTGACGAGCTTCGAAAGTATTCATCTACTGAGCTGCGCAAGCTTGGCCGCATTCCTTACCCGCTTATCCGCCGTCCCGGAGAGCGCTCTTTCTCCCGTATCAGCTGGGATGACGCGATGGATCAGATTGCTGCCAAAATGAAGAAGCTTGATCCGAAGCAGTATGCGTTTTATATGACGTCTCGCGGCATCACCAATGAATCGTATTATGTCGGCGGAAAAGTGGCCCGTTTTCTCGGGACGAACAACGTCGATAATGCATCACGCATTTGCCACTCACCAAGTAAAACGGCATTGAAACGATCAATCGGTGTCGGCGCATCAACGTCTAACTATCAGGACTGGATCGGCACCGATGTCCTGCTTTTCTGGGGAAGCGTTGCGTCTAACTCATCACCGGTTTCCACAAAGTATATGCTTGAAGCCAAGAAAAAAGGCACGAAAATTATCGTTATTAATCCGTATAAAGAGCCTTCGATGGATAAATACTGGGTCCCGTCTGTTCCTGAATCTGCTATATTTGGTACTAAAGTGGCCGATGATTTTTACCAGGTAAACATCGGCGGCGATATTGCGTTTATGCATGGCATCATGAAGCACTGGTTTGATATGGAAGAAGAGGCGCACGGCTCTGCGATTAACCATGCATTCGTTGATGAACATGTGAATGATTATGAGCAGTTAAAACAGCAAGTCGTTGCGCAATCATGGGATGAAATTATATCCTCTTCCGGCGTGAGTAAAGAACGGATCATCGAGCTTTCCGAGCTGCTTGCCAACAGTAAAAATGCCGTGTTTGCCTGGGCGCTCGGCCTCACGATGCACACCTTTGCGACAGATAACATTTCGCAGGTTGCGAACCTGGCACTGCTTCGCGGTTTCCTTGGCAGAAAGCACGCTGGTCTTATGCCTTTCCGCGGTCACTCCTCAGTTCAGGGGAGCGGTGAAATGGGGGCCGATCCATTTGTCCTTCCAGGGGGCGACTATAAGGGAGATAACATTCCCCGTATTGAAAAACTATGGAATTTCAAGCTGCCGGAGTGGCAGGGTGACATCGTCGGCGTGAGCCTGGAGAACATTATGCTGCCGGAGGATCACGAACGAAAAATTAAAATGTATTATATGTCCGGCGGCAACTTCCTGGAAACGATGCCCGATCCCGATTTCATTGAGGAAGCACTCGCTAATCTGGAGATCCGCGTTCATCAGGATATTATTTTGAATACGTCAACACTCGTCGATGCAAAAGAAGCGGTGATCGTCCTCCCTGCTAAAACCCGCTACGAGCAAGAAGGCGGCGGAACGTCAACATCCACGGAGCGGATGGTGTATTTCTCTCCGGAAATTGACGGCAATAAAAACAAGATCGAGGAAGCACGCGCGGAATGGAAGATTTACGTCGATCTCGCAAAGCGCGTCAAGCCTGAAACGGCCCACCTTGTCGACTTTAAAACCGGTCAGGAAATTCGCGATGAAATCGCTGTGGCAAATCCCGCCTACGAAGGCGTTCAGCATTTGAAGCGTCAAGGAGACGTGTTCCAGTGGGGCGGCGCATGGCTCTGCGAGGACGGCATTTGTCCAACCCCGGACGGGCGCGGAAACCTGATTCCAGTCGATATTCCGGACCTTAACCGCAAGTCCGGAGACTTTTACGTGACAACCCGGCGCGGAAAGCAGTTTAATTCCATGGTCTATGGTGAAAAAGATCCGTTTAACCAGGCGGACCGCTACGACGTGCTGATCAGCAGCAACGATGCACGACGCCTCAGCATTCATGAAGACGAAGCGGTTGTCGTATACAACCAGCACGGCGTCTTTCAAGGCAAGGCCCGGATAGCGGAGATGGCCGATTCTAATATCGGCGTTCACTTCCCGGAGGGCAACTTCCTGCTCCCGAAAGGCCGCTACGAAAAATTTGCCGGCATACCGGATTACAACATTGCCGTGCAGGTTGAAAAAGCGGATCGCTACAACGCACGAAAAGATACGAAATACTACGAAAAGCCGGTGGAAGATCTCGAAATGGCTCCCCCGTCTTAACGAATATTGCTTATGTATAAGAAGCAGACTGTTTGTTCGTTTGGTGCGTCGTTCCCCTTCACTGACCGGCGGAAGCAGTCGATTGTAAAGATGTACATGTAAAAACATGTTATAAACAGCATAAAGACCCGGAGGCTTGTGGCTTCCGGGTCTTTTCGTTATGGGCGTTGAGGAGAATCAGTCAGAGCCTGATCGAATAAAAGGGGCTGGCTAGTTCTCGAAGAAAGTTATCAAGAGAGCGTGCCACCTTTTTAAAAGCAGCGTCAAACATTTCAATCTTGACGCTAAACTTATTATTCTAAGGCTGAAACTTATCAGAGCTTTCAACTGGCGTTCGCGATAGCGAAAATCTTATCAAACTGGTGGCTGAAGTTTTCATTCTGAGCGTTCAACTTATCATTTCAACCCTGAGATCGATTCTTCTGTTCAGCATGCATCTATTTCACAGCAAAGAAAGCTTGATTGGACCCTGCTGCGAAAAAAGTTGAACGTTTACCGGTAAATGTTGAATGTTTACCCGCCTTCGTTAACGCTATTTTCGTTATACCAGTCCTACATTGATGCTCGTAAACATGTACCAGCCATTGTTTAAGTTTTTGCAGCAGAAGTTGAACACCTTGCGGGCATAGTTAATGCTTTCACCGCGAACGTTACACATTTTCAACCAGCCTTCAGCCTTAGTCCTCCGCTTTCCCATACATGCAGCGGCGGCTCTGCCTACACACGAAGAGACCCGGAAAACTGCTGCCAGGTCTCTCTTGATCAGGTTGTTGTTTGCGAGCTGCTAGTTCTTTTCGCAATCTCCGCAAACCGCCGGTAAGAGGCGTGCTGTTTTTCTTCGTCGTAAATGTAGGATACGACCATTATTTCATCAGCGGTGAACCGTGACTGGAACTCCTGCAGCTGCCGGGAAACGGTTTCCTCACTGCCGGCAAGCGTCATGCTCGACATAGCCTGGGACATTGCTTTTTCCTGCGGTGACCAAATCCCATCCATCGAGTCAACAGGCGGCTGAAGCGGCTGCTGCGTGCCGCGGACCACGTTCAAAAAGAACTGCTGCATCGTCGTTTGTTCGCGAACTGCTTCTTCGTCAGATTCCATCGCGATGACGTTGAGACAGACGATCATATGCGGCTTTTCAAGCCACTCAGACGGCTGAAACTCCTCGCGGTAAATTCGGATCGCCGCTTCCATCTGCTGTGGAGCAAAGTGGGCAGCAAATGCGTATGGCAAGCCAAGACGAGCCGCAAGGACGGCTGAATCCGTTGACGATCCGAGAATGTAAAGCGGCACGCCGGTTCCAACTCCCGGATGAGCTTTTACCTTACCTTGTATTTCAGGAGGACCAAAGTAGTGAAGCAGGTCCTGCACATCATCCGGAAACGAGTGAACCGCCGTATCCATGTGCGTCCGTCGCAGCGCTCTTGCTGTATTCATATCCGTTCCGGGAGCGCGCCCAAGTCCGAGATCCACTCTATCGGGATAAAGCTCCGCCAGTGTGCCAAATTGCTCGGCAACAACGAGCGGAGAATGGTTTGGCAGCATCATGCCGCCGGAACCGACACGGATCGAAGTCGTCTCTTCCAGCGTCCGCTGAATCAACAGCGGCGTAGCAGAGCTAACTAGCGTCGGCGTATTATGGTGCTCTGCAATCCAGTAGCGGGTGTAGCCGGCCTCTTCAACAGAAGCTGCAAGTCTTGTCATAGCATCTATAGCGTCAGCAATCGTTTCGCCTTGCCTGACTGGTGCCAGATTTAAAGCGGAGACAGGTAATGCATGCATATCTATCAGAACCCTTTCTTTTTGTAAGTCAAGTTACATCGTATCAATCCCTCAACCCTTCGTAAACGATTTTGCTCAGACCTTCATGCAAAGTGTTGAAAACGTGCATCCATAAGAAAAGACCCGCCGGATAGCGGGTCTTCCTGGCTGTTGACAAAGTCAATCTGCTTACATGTTTATTCGTTTGGTTGTATTCCCCTCCGCTTACCGGCGGAAGCTTGCCGTGGGCTTGCCTTCAGCTATTTCTCAGGGTGACCCCTGAGAAAGGATCTTCATGCTGCGCTGATTCCACAGGCGACCCCGCCGGACACATCGGGGAAACGGATCTGGTTTGTTAGCGAAAGACGACACAATCGGTTGGCACGTCTTCCCTTCTGCTTTCATCGTGAGGACGTTGCACCTCTATTGTTCATAGAAACGTCCCACAGGTAAGATTCCATCCGTATGGAGCAAGGTTGTACTAATCATAAACAGATGGTTGAAACGTACTGCCAGCTGCCGGCATCGAAGGGCCTCGACTCCGGGAGGATCAGAACGAGGCGAAGATCCAGCGCTTCCGACGCAAGGAAGAAGCGATTAGCTGAGTCCGTTCCCTCCGGAAAGCGAGTGCCCGTAGATACAGGCAGATGCAACATGATTCACCTATACCGACTTTGTCTACAGTCTGAAAAACCCGCCGGATAGCGGGTCTTCATTTAACGGTCTCGGTGTTTCTCATCCACGTCACTGTCCTGCGGGAACTTTGGTGCATCCTCTGCTTGTTCGGCAGGGTCTTCAGAACTCATCGGATCCCCGATCTGGCTCGGGCCTTCCGGATCGATGCTGCCTTCTGTTTTTTCGTCATCGAACGCAGCTCCTGCTTCCATTTCCGGAGCCAGAACAACCATCCTGCCGTTGTCGAGCTCGGCCTCAAGTTTCTGGCCCTCTTCACCGGTGATACCGATTTTATCAAACGTAAAGCCTTCCGAGCCTCCGTCCTGGCCTTTAAATTCCGTCGTTCCTTTAAACGCCGTTTTTATCTTTTCCCAGAAGGACAGATTCTCCTCGTTGCCTGCGCCTTCTTCCTGTTGGGGCTCTTCAATGCGCACATTCGTTTCGGACTTCAGCCATTCTGCCGCGTCACTATCTCCGGCTGCTACGATAATTTCCTCCGGTCTGTGCCCGTCAAGCTTTAATGATTCAACGGATTCTCTTACTTCTGATTCTGATGAGAATACTCCGACTACTCGTTTTTTCATGCTGTATGCCTCCTCCTTCTTTTTATCTCCTGTTCGTTCATATTCCCAATAAGTTGAAATGACTAAACATAAGCTTTCGGACTGCCTTTACTGGAGCTGCAGCACTGTATTACACTGAAGAAAGGGTTTGGAAGGAAAGGAGATTTCATAATGCCGCGCTGGTGGGGATTTTTTCTCGTGATTACAGGGGCAACGCTCTGGGGTCTTGGCGGAACCGTTTCACAATATGTATTTCAGGAGTTTTCAATTCCGGTCAACTGGCTTGTCAGCCTGCGCTTAACCGTTGCCGGACTGCTTTTGCTCGTTGTGCAGGGGCTCTGGAAAGATCGGCAGGAGCTTGTGCGCGTATGGAAAACGAAGCAGACCGCGATTCCTCTTTTACTATTTGGGATATTTGGCATGCTCGCTGTGCAGTACACGTATATGGCTTCCATCAGCTACGGAAACGCTGCCGTTGCCACCCTGCTTCAGTATACGGCGCCGGTGATGATTATCGGCTGGCTGCTGCTCCGCAGGCAGTCGAGGCTGACAGTCCGTGATGCCGCTGCGGTCATGCTAGCGCTCGGCGGAACATTTCTGCTGCTTACAAATGGGTCTGTGCAGGCCTTGTCAGTTCCGGTACCTGCAGTGATATGGGGGCTTCTGTCCGGTGCTGCGCTTGCCTTTTATACGCTTTACGCTGTGCCGCTGCTAAAACAGTTCTCAGCGCTTGTTATTGTAGGCTGGGCGATGGTGATTGGCGGTGCACTCCTTTCTTTTTTGCACGCCCCCTGGGATATTCCGGCTGCGTCCCTTCCGCTGTCGGCTTGGGCTGCACTCACGTTCATCGTCATTTTCGGTACGATGATCGCCTTCTGGTTTTATATTGAAAGCCTGCAGACGCTTCAGGCAAAAGAGACATCGCTTCTAGGCAGTCTTGAGCCTCTTTCAGCTGTAGCAGCGACAGTATGGTGGCTGCAGGAGCCGTTCGGCTTTTATCAGTGGATTGGAATGGTGTTTATCTTCAGCATGATCTTTCTTGTTGCTGTGAAAGAAGAAGACGCAGTTCCGGCGCCCACTGCGAAGGCAGCGAAGCAGACCGATTCCGCTTCTTGAGCAGCGCCCCGTCCGGCTGACTACTTTGTGCGATAGCGCAGCATCTTTAGACAAAACTGCTTAAATTCTTCATAGGATTGAAAATATTTCTCCCGCCGGTTGTACCATTTGCGGATCGTTTCCAGCAGCCAGAGCGGGAGCGCTTTTCCCATTATCAAACTGTACACCTCTTCATACGCCTCTTTTAAGTGCTCCCACCGCATGTCATTCCCAGGCTTCCCGTACTCAGACACATCCAGTATTTTAATCCCGTCACCCTGCAACAAGATGTTTTTCAAATGAATGTCTCTCGGATTTAAACCGCACGAACGTACATACTGTCTTGCCTCCTCTACCTCGGCTACGGCAGTCTGCGGAATATCAGTCCCCTGCAGCAGACATTCGTAAAAGGTAGTTCCTTCCTCAAAGCTGATTACAAGCATCCTCCCTTCTTGATACGTGCAGACGGGGAAATAAGCCGAACCTGCAAGCAGCTTGTAAATCCGGAACTCTTCAGCCGCTTTTTCTTCCCTTCCTGCAGCATAAAGCTTAACCGCATACTCCGGATGCTCTGCTGACTGAAATACGGCCGCGTCTGTGCCAATCCCGACACATCTGACGCCATCCGGAATACCGGTCACCAGAACCGGCTCGTTGTGATCGACTGCTGTGATGCCGATCTGTTCCATGTGCCTAAGCCATGCTGTTTCCATAACGGACCTCCTGTTAAAAAGCTGCTAAACAACCGGCTTCACCGAGCCGATACTAACTATTGCGGTACTTTTTACCTGCATAAATGATACTAAAGGAGCCAGCATCATGAAGCACATACGTACAAAGATTCTAGCAGGGTTTCTCATTATCCTGCTTATTGCCGCCGTTCAGGGAATTGTTAACGGTATGTCTTTTCACTACATAAGCAGTGAATCAGAGCAGATTTCAGAGTCAGAGCTTCCACAGCTGGAAGCTGATCACTTTCTCTCCTACGCCATGACAGAGCGGCTCGCGCTTGTCCGCGGCTTTCTGCTCACCGGTGATCCACGATTTGAGGAAAGTTTTGAAGCTGTCAGCGCAGAGGCTGATGCTGTATCAGCAGAGTTGCTCCGGCAAACGTCAAATGAAGCGACGATAGATGCTATTCAGCAGGCCGAAGTCTGGACTGCTGCCGTAAGGGAAAACGTCTTTCCGGTGTATCAGGATGGCAGGGAGCAAGAGGCACTTGCCTACATGAATTCCGCAGGCCGGACCGACGCGGAGGAGCTGATGGCTTATTTTCAGGAAGCTGCTGCCGACCGAAGCAGCCAGGTCGCACTCCGGGCTGAGAATGTAAATGAGTCATCAAATCTATTGTTCGTGGTCACAGTCGGTGCTGGAGTTCTCGTCGTCCTGACCGGGCTTATCACTGCGTTTGTGACAGCAGGATCGATCGCAAAGCCCGTACATTTAGTTACGAACAGACTTCGCGAGCTGGCAGACGGCAATCTTTCCGGTCCGGCGCTTCGTGTCCGTACAAAAGATGAAACAAAAGCGATGGTAGACTCATTGAATCAAATGACGGAAAACAACCGCAGTCTGCTGAAGCAAATTGGATCTGTCGCAGCAGAAGTCGAAAACGGCAGCACCAGTCTTGCTCACGCTTCTGAAGATGTCCGGGGAGGATCTGCCCAAATCGCCTCCACCATGGAGCAGCTGGCTGCAGGCGCAGAAAATCAAGCGTCTGTCACGACGACCTTAAGCAGCTCGATGGCTTCCTTCAGCGAGGCGATGGCGCAATCGAGCTCTAATGTCGAGCAGGCACTCCAGTCCTCTGACGATGTCCTGAAGCTGACAGACTCAGGCACAAACGTGGTTCTTCGTTCAGGTGAATCCATGCAGCGGATTGATGAGAGAATGTCCAGCGCCGTCACCAAAATGGATGAGCTGCAGCTGAAAACCGATAACATTTCCAAGCTTGTGACCGTGATTGAGGATATTGCAGCACAGACGAACCTGTTAGCACTGAACGCAGCTATTGAAGCAGCGCGCGCCGGCGAGCAAGGCCGCGGCTTTGCAGTAGTCGCCGACGAAGTGAGGCGACTTGCTGAGCAGGTCACCGGCTCCGTCGCGGACATCACAAATATCGTTCACAGCGTACAGCAGGATTCTCTCTCCGTCGCAGAATCTCTGCAAAAAGGCTATGAGGAAACGAGCGAAGGAAGCAGCAACATGAAAGCAACCGAGCAGACATTTACCGCTATTCAGGCGTCGATCACGGAGCTTGCTGATCAAATGAGAGAAATAGGCAAAAACGTAGCCGGTATGTCCGGCCAGACATCAAAGATTCATGGTTCTCTCGGGGAGGCAGCAGCTTCAGCAGAGGAAGCCGCAGCCGGCATCGAAGAAACAACCGCGTCAGCCGAAGAAACAGACCGCTCCATGGAGCAAATGGCTTCAAGTGCTTCCAGCCTCTCCGGCAGCGCGAAAAGCCTGCGTGCAGAATTAGATCAGTTTCGCTTGTCATAATCCCCCGAATACGACAGCAGACAGCAGGAAGCCGGCGATACCTAACTTGGTCGCCGGCTTCTGTTGCATTGCTTATGCCTTTGTCCAATCCGTCTGCAGCGGAATTCCGGCTGCTTCAAGCGTTGTGTAAACAGGGCAGCGGGCATCCGTTTTTCGCTGCAGTTCATCGATCCGCTCGTCAGATTCATCGGTATGAACGGCTGCTTTTACGGTCACTTCCTGAAAATACGGCTTCACGCCTTCTTCTCCCTGCAAACCTCGCAAATCGATATAACCGCTAACCTTGAAGTCGATCTTATCAAGATTGAAATCCATTTCGTCTGCGACCATATGCGCGATGACATTTTCACAGCCTGCAAGAGAGGCAAGCAGGTTCGTCAGCGGATCCTGGCCTTCATCGTTTCCACCCATCGCCGGCGGTTCATCGATAACGATTGTATGCTTGTCCGATGCCACCTCAGTTTTCATTCCCTGACCGGTGCCTGCTACTTCAAAATCTACTCGTTTCATATTACGAACTCCTCCTTTAAATAGTCGTCTCTGAGGCTATACCCGACTTCGCCATAAGTTAAATGCTTCATTTTTCAACGCAACGGATCGTTTCATGATTTTACAAATTATCTGCTGTCTGCTTCATTCCAGAATGAGAATGCGCTTATGCCGGTCTGTCCCGTCCCACAGTCTCATAGATACGAAATAGCTTCTCATCTCACATAGCGGCGCAGGTCGAAACGTCCGCTGCCGGTGTGTTACACTCGCCACTAAGTTATTCGTTAGGGGGAGTTATCCTATGAAAAAACAATTGACACTCACAACTGCAGCAGCGTCTGCAATGCTTATTCTCGCAGCGTGCGGCGGTGACAACGGCAATACAAATGAAGCACCTGAAAACGGTGGAATGAACAACGACTCCGAGCAGGAGATGAACAATGAAGAGGCAGCTGAAGACCCTGAAGGAGCCGATGAGCTCGCTGAGATGGGGGAACAGGACATGCCGGAAGCAGAAACAGATGATCTTCCGGAAGTTGTCGCAGAAGTAAACGGTGAAGAAATTGAACGCGACGAATTCGCGGTTACCTATGAAAATATGTTTATGCAGGCTGCCCAGCAGGCTCAGATGACAGGAGAAGAGATTGATCAGCAGGAGCTGCAGGAAGAGCTCGTGCAGAATATGGTTGATCTGGAGCTTATGGTGCAGGAAGCAGAAGAGCAAGGCTTTGAAGCATCAGAAGAAGAAGTAAACGAACTGTTTGATGAGCTGGCTGCTCAAAGCGGCATGGAATCCGGAGATGAGTTTGTTGCAGCTCTCGAAGAACAGGGAGAAGACGTTGAAAATCTTCAGGAAGAAGCTGAGATGCAAATCAAAGTGGATGAGCTGATCGCATCAGAAGCTGGCGACGTTGATCCTTCCGAGGAAGAGGTAGAAGAGTATTACGAGCAGCTTGTAGCCCAGCAGGAAGAAATGGCCGGCGGTGAAGGCGGCGAAGAAATGGAAATGCCGGAATTTGAAGAAATTCAGCCTGAATTGGAAGAACAGCTCCGCGCTGAACAGGAAGCAGAGTATTCCCAGACGCTGGCTCAGGAACTGCGTGAAAATGCAGATGTAACGATTCACCTCTAATATACTGTTTGTAACCTAAAGGACCGTTTCAGCATATCGCTGAAACGGTCCTTTTTGCTGACTGATCCCGTTGACTGAATCCGGAGCCCGGAGTAAATCCGGTGCAGGCTCTTCCCGTTCCAGCCCCCACTTTCCCGACAGGCTTACACCGGCTTGGGAGCCCCGGTATACCTTCCTATTCCCGTTCTGAATCATCAGCCAGTGAACGTTTTGTGAATCTTTTCACGCTATTCACCTCTGAGCATCGCATCGCGCTCTTCTTCACTCAGCTCCCGGTGCACTTCATGCAGCATCCACTGATACCCGAACGGATCCATAAACACCGCATTGGATATGCCATACTTCTCCATGGTTGTGACAGGCTGCATATCCCTGCATCCGCCGGCTATGGCGTTATTGTAGGCTTTATGAATGTCCGGTACCGTTACGTTAATCCAGATCGGCAGCGGCTCCTCACCAGAAGGCGCCTTCATACCGTAAGCTTCATTCTCATCGAGCAGATGAATCTCTGTTCCATAAATCGAAAAAATCACTTCATTTTGACCTTGCTGAAGGTCGGTCACGGTCAGTCGTTTGATGTCAAAAATCGTTTCATATAAACGCAGTGCATCCAGACTGTCATGGACAATCAGATCAATTTCAATACCTGTTTTCATTCGCAGGTCCTCCCCTTTGTCAGAATCGGCTCTGTTCAAGCTTATCATGTTTATTTGGAGAATACACTTGTACATATCGCATGTATTTTATATAATAGACACATAAGCACCCCGCTTATTTTTTTACTCCATGGAGTCCCGTCGGCCATCTTTGTGCCACGGGAACTTTTTGTTCAGATGGGCTGATCAGTCTTTTCCTCATTTTATAAAGGAGGTTGTAGACATGGCAGTGATGGACAGAACGAAAGGCACCCGCAAGCTTCTCTACACGAGACGTGCGCACCGGTTTGAACGAAAGAATAAGTGTATCGACTGCAGAGGCCGCGGCGTTACGAAAGCGTATGTCAGCGAATACAGCTACGAGCCGGCTGAGCAGTGCCGTTCATGCAGAGGCTCCGGAACCTATGAGGATTACAAGCGGTACGGACGAAAATCGATGGCATAAACGAAAAGCGTTCCATTAAACAGGAACGCTTTTTTCTATGCGGCGCCCGGCCTTTTCTAAAGCCGCAGCTTCATGATAAGCTTGCACTAAACAAAACGAAAGCAGAAGGTGATGATCGTGGTGGATAAACAGCAGATCGACGGCCAGATTTTAGAGCTGAAGGATGAATATGTACAGCTGCAGAACAACCTGGATAAGCTGGAGTCCATTGGCGGCAATCTGACTCCGCTTGAAAAACGGCTGAGCGATATTGAGGTTGAACTGAAGGAATTGAATGCACGGAAGCAGGAGCTTTCGTAATCGTAAAAGCAGCATGTCCTTTGACAGTGACATGCTGCTTATTATGCAGGTATTAATTATAGAAAGATGCGTCACTACAACTCGGCAGGCTTGCCGTGGACGAGCTCCTCAGCTTCCTCGCTGCGCTGCGGGATCTTCCCAGCTCGTTCTTCCACAGGCGTCCGCCGGTTTTCGTTTCGCTTCTATTCGATAAAACAAAAGAGAGATCGTTTCGTTCTTTGTCTTTCCGCTCAGGAACAGGAAAGACAAGGTGATTCTCAAGACGCCTCTAAAAGGGGAAAGCTTAAAGACCATCCCATACGCAAGGAAAAGATAGCGAAAAGACTTCTTTGTTATAAGCGTGTTTTCTTCCTATCAACACCAATCATTAATCATGTTCTGCTCAACACTAAAATTCCTCTGGTGTCTTTTATTTTAAATCAATCTACTTCAAATAACATCTGAAACCTATCAAAATTATATGGATAGGCATTTTCTCCACCAAACTTTTTTGGTTTAAATTCATTGCTATATTCAAACTCTACTTCCCACTTCGTTATATTGAGCACGTTGAATTCATCATGTTTAGCAGAATATCGTCTACGCCTTTCACCAATATGCAAGTTTTTAAGCTCATATAAAAAAACGGTTTTTGTCACGTTTTTTTTATGACGTTTTTTGATTAAACCATGTTCTCTAAATTCAGAAAGGGTTATTATATCATTTAAAACTTCTATAACATATTTATGGAAGATATCGGAGCTCTTTTTAATACGAAAGGTTATTTTGCTGATAGAATAAATGTTTTCATCAAATTCAGCTGCTCTCGCTTCAGATTCAGACATGATGTAAGTTCCCCCTGCTTCAGCGTAAGCTTGCTTAGCCATTTTTAAATATTCACGAGTCCAGTAAAGTTGAGTTTCTTCGCTTGGTTGCATAAAAATCTTTATATCCTCATACGGATTTTCCATTGAATTTTTGAGGCTGCCTATCCTTTGCTTAAGTCCTCTTATGGAGGTCATAATCTGCTCTTTTGATTTCCCTTTCAGGTGCTCCTCGTAATACCACTCAGGACTAATCATCATATTCAACAGCCCCTTTGTATAATTAATTCAATTTTCACTCGAACTTGTTACAGGCTAATTATTTTTACGGTTCTAAATAAAGTTCATTAATTCATTCACAAAAGGTTTAGCAGAAATACATAAATCACATGAAAGCAGAGCTGAAAGAATTAGAGGCACGAACATAGGAACTTTCTGACGAGGTAGATGAGTAAATTCAAACAAAGCTGTGTTCTGTGCATACGAGCGTATGCTTTCCGGAGGGGCCGGTCTCAGCTAACTGGCTCGGTGATTCCGAGCCAGTGGATCTTTGCCTCGGCCTGATCCTCTCGGAGTCAACGCTCTTCGCTTCGAACTTGTTGTTTTAGAAAGGTTCGGCGGGATACGTTTTATTCGAAGACTTATTCCCTAAAGGCTTAGGGTTAAGTTGCCTTGTAACCAGCACCACAAAAAAAGCTTGTTCTCCAAAGTCAGGCATGCTAATCCATTAACGTTGACGGGTATTATCACTCTTAAACTCATTCTCAAAAGCTGATTCAAGCTTTTCTAAATCATTCTTTAAAAAATCGTTCATCTTTTGTTCGATCATTTCAACAATACTGCTTTCATCTAACTCATCTTGATAGCCATTAGGAAGAATTTCTTTATAATAAATTGGTTCATATCCAGTATTTAGTCGGTCTTTTACAATGTTAAACAACTCAGGGTACTTTATCGCCACTTGATGGAGTTTTTCTCTAAGTGCAGGTTCACCTGGACCTATAATGCATTTTAATAGAAGTTGGTTTGGTCTGTTCTGAAACTCAAAGAGCACGATTCGCTTACTTGGCGTCCAATTAGATCCTGAGTGTTCGATAATCGAATCCAATCGCTCTGTTGTAAATCTTATAAATGTTTTAATGGAATGATCCAGGATTAAGTTCTTTTCTCCTTTAATATCATTTGGAAGTTTGCTGTTAATGACACCTTAAAATGTCCCGAGGTTGACGGAACACCTTGACCGGCAGGAGACGGAAAACGTGACCGTATTTAAACAGCTAAAACGGGAACACACCTTATCGGTCGTTCCCGTTTTTCA
>NZ_JAATHJ010000025.1 GCF_012034335.1 Alkalicoccus luteus
GTACGCTCACAATCCAGTAGCGACAGCGGTGAGGTCACACCCGTTCCCATGCCGAACACGGAAGTTAAGCTCACCAGCGCCGATGATAGTTGGGGGCTCTCCCCCTGCGAAAGTAGGACGTTGCTGGATCTTTTTTATATGGGGCCTTAGCTCAGCTGGGAGAGCGCCTGCCTTGCACGCAGGAGGTCAGCGGTTCGATCCCGCTAGGCTCCACCATTTTTAATTTGAATACTTATATTTGCGGCGGTGTAGCTCAGCTGGCTAGAGCGTACGGTTCATACCCGTGAGGTCGGGGGTTCGATTCCCTCCGCCGCTACCAATGTTCTGGAGGAGTACCCAAGTCTGGCTGAAGGGATCGGTCTTGAAAACCGACAGGGGTGTCAAAGCCCGCGGGGGTTCGAATCCCTCCTCCTCCGCCATTGATTTTTTCAGTGATTTTTATTATACTGGTCCCGTGGTGTAGCGGTTAACATGCCTGCCTGTCACGCAGGAGATCGCGGGTTCGATTCCCGTCGGGACCGCCATTTTTATACGTGGAGGGGTAGCGAAGTTGGCCAAACGCGGCGGACTGTAAATCCGCTCCTTCGGGTTCGGGAGTTCGAATCTCTCCCCCTCCACCAACTTCACAGGGGTATAGTTTAATGGTAAAACGAAGGTCTCCAAAACCTTTGATGTGGGTTCGATTCCTGCTACCCCTGCCATACATACTTATTAAGGCGGTTGTGGCGAAGTGGTTAACGCACCGGATTGTGATTCCGGCATTCGTGGGTTCAATTCCCATCAACCGCCCCATTTTATATTTAGGGCTATAGCCAAGCGGTAAGGCATCGGATTTTGATTCCGTGATTCGCAGGTTCGAATCCTGCTAGCCCTGCCATTTTTTGATCACATATGCGGGAATAGCTCAGTGGTAGAGCACCACCTTGCCAAGGTGGGGGTCGCGGGTTCGAATCCCGTTTCCCGCTCCAGATATTTGCGCCCGTAGCTCAATTGGATAGAGCGTCTGACTACGGATCAGAAGGTTAGGGGTTCGACTCCTCTCGGGCGCGCCATTTACATTACAATTGGATAGTTTGCCTGATGCGGGTGTAGTTTAGTGGTAAAACCTCAGCCTTCCAAGCTGATGATGTGGGTTCGATTCCCATCACCCGCTCCATTTTTATGTCTTTTTTGGTGGGGGCCTGTAGCTCAGCTGGTTAGAGCGCACGCCTGATAAGCGTGAGGTCGGTGGTTCGAGTCCACTCAGGCCCACCATTTTAGGCCCGTTGGTCAAGTGGTTAAGACACCGCCCTTTCACGGCGGTAACACGGGTTCGAATCCCGTACGGGTCACCATATTCCGAGCCATTAGCTCAGTTGGTAGAGCATCTGACTTTTAATCAGAGGGTCGAAGGTTCGAGTCCTTCATGGCTCACCATGTATTGATATGACAAGTCTTCTGCGCATGCAGAAGGCTTTTTTTCTCGTGTTTCACAGTTAAGTCGGCTGCCGACTGATTTTCATGAGCAGTCTGAAACTGAAGAACAGAAGGTTTTCACCTTCCTCCCAGATTGTTTAAAGTGCAAGCTCAGGCAGCTGGTTTAGATTCGTTCACGCATAGGAGCAAAAGATAGTTGTGGTATCTATTTCGTTGTCTGAAGTAAAAATTTGAGCGATGAACGCTTCAAGATCCGGCTATTTTTCTTCCAAACAGATCGATATGTGAATGGCTTTTACAGAAGAGATAAAATGGCAGATTCACTGACATGTTGCAATTAATGGATGATTATGGATATACAATCCTGAATAGAGAATTGAATCAGCTGATTTAGCTTAAACACAGCAGCAGAAAGAGGTTGAAAGGATTGTAAGCGCATCCAGTTTGTCAGATTTGTTGCCATCTAGTAGATTGTGCTCAAATAAAACACATGCGATTCGTTATTTTCTTGAGCAAAGCACTTGTTTGTAAATGTTTTCACGTGGTTTAATATACAACATTACCTCTTTAGAGGGCTAAACTACGAAACGGAGTGTGAGTAAACATGGCATTACGTCAAGACGATAAAAAGTTTCATACCCTGCTGGATAACAAGTGGGTTGGAAGCAAGAGTGGAGAAACTGTCAAGATTTACTCTCCGGATAATCAGGAAGTGACTGGGGAAATTCCGGCATTAAGCCAGGCTGAGGTAGATGCGGCAGTTGCGAAAACTGCGGATGTACAGCCGAACTGGGAAGCACTTGACGGAACGGAACGATCTGAACTGCTTCACCGCTGGGCTCAGGAGCTTGAAAAAATGACGGATGAAATTGGTGACATGATTCATAAAGAAGTGGGCAAGACGCTCTCTGCAGCGAAGAGCGAGGTAAAGCGTACCGCTCAGCTGATTCGTCACACGGCTGAAGAGGGTCTGCGCACACATGGAAGCTTTATTCAGGGCGATGCCTTTCCTGGTGCCTCAAAGTCGACTAAAGCAATGGTGCAAAAGGTGCCTCACGGTGTGGTGCTTGCGATTGCCCCATTTAACTACCCTGTGAACCTGGCGGCATCTAAAATTGCTCCTGCGCTTATAACAGGAAATACAGTTGTATTTAAGCCTGCTACACAGGGGGCTGTCAGCGGACTGCTGATGGTGGAAGCTCTTGTGAAAGCCGGACTTCCGGAAGGCGTTCTTAACGTTGTAACGGGACGTGGCTCCGTGATTGGTGATTTCGTTGTTACACATCCGAAAATTGACATGATCACCTTTACCGGCGGAACGGCTACCGGACAGCATATCGCCAAGAAGGCGTCCATGATTCCGGTTGTGCTTGAGCTTGGAGGAAAAGACCCTGCGATTGTGCTGCAGGATGCAGACCTTGATAAAGCTGCCAAAGAAATTGTGAGCGGTGCGCTCAGCTATTCCGGTCAGCGCTGCACGGCTATTAAGCGTGTAATGGTTGTAAATGAAGTCGCAGATGAGCTCGTTGCTAAAGTGAAGGAGCGTGTTGCGGCTCTGAAGGTCGGACCATCTTCTGATGATGCGGATATAACACCGATGATCGACCAGAAATCTGCTGACTTTGTCGTATCACTTATCGATGATGCGAAGCAGAAAGGTGCTACTGTCGTTCATGAGGGCATTCAGGACCAAAACCTTCTCGGACCGACGCTTCTTGATAACGTGACAGAGGATATGGAGGTAGCATGGGAAGAGCAGTTTGGACCAGTGCTTCCATTTATCCGTATCTCCAATGAGCTGGAGGCAATTGATCTGGAGCGCCGCAATGCATACGGTCTTCAGGCCAGTATCTTCACAAAGAATCTGGAAAATGCCTTTACGATTGCTGACAAGCTGAATGTTGGTACTGTTCAGGTGAACGGTAAAACGTCACGCGGACCGGATCACTTCCCGTTCCTCGGCGTGAAAAACTCCGGACAGGGCGTTCAAGGTATCGGCCGCAGCATTGATTCCATGCTGCGCGATAAGGTACTCGTTCTGAACCTGTAAAGACAGAAGCGTTAAAAGAGCGGCCGGGAGGTGATCCTCCGGGCCGCTCTTTATGATTTGTTACATTCCGCCCATTCCGGCGTCATCGACTTCTTCTGCGTTGTCGAGTACGTCCTGTGGAATTTCAATTGGGTCTACCTCGTTAAAGTCATACATGTTCATATCCATACTTTGCTGCATGACAGCCTTTTCTCCCATCATTTCCATGGACATCGTAATATCCATTACACCACGGGTTTGATAATACGTGTCTTTATTAATGTGCACGGTATAAGCAAAGTCTTCAAAATCAATGTTTTCCATCATCATCATCATTTCATCGAAGCCGTCAATTCCAGCTCCGCCTGTGCTTTCAAGCAGCTCTTCGGCATCGATTTCCTCACCGGAAAAATGGATCACATACTCATCATCAATTTCTTCCATGTCGACATCCGAAACATAGTCGCGAAGCTGTTCAAGCTGCTGCTCTGGGCTTGTCTGAGCCTCTGCCATGGAGAGCATGTCATTCATGCTGTCGTCCGGAAGCTTCATCCATTCGCCGGTCATCGGATCCTCCATGTAAAAACCATCCTCCGAGTGAAAGTAGGAGTTATAGGCCATCGTATCGTCCATCTCTTCCATTGTCATCGTCGTTTCCTGAAAGAATGCCATTGGATCATTCGTGATATTCATGCTGCTTTCGGCGTGAATGTTCATTGTTTCGCCCTGTGCTTCAATCTGCTGATCGATGATGCTGTCAGCGCGGTAGGAATCCGCTTCCTCCATCGTTTCTGCTGATTGTATGAGAACGTCTTCCGCGCTCTCATCGGTGCCGCACGCTGCCAGCAGTCCGACCGAACCGGCAAAGCAGAGCAATGCTCCAGATTTTTTCATGTCGCTTCATCCTTTCATCGAGTCTGATAGATTAACGTATGAAGAGTTGGAAAAGTTTCATCCGGCTCTGGTTTTTTGAGTAGAAACAAGATACGATAGTGGCGGTTGGTGCCTTCATCATACCATTTATTGAGGAAAAGAGGGAAATTAATGGAAGGAATTGAAGCGGTCAACTGGGAGCTGATTGCCCCGTTTGTCCTGTTGGAGTTCATGCTTACACTCCTGGCGCTGGTACTTTGCATCCGCCAGGACATGACGAAAGAACGCAGGCTTGTCTGGATATTGATTATTATTTTCATTAACTTTCTTGGCCCAATCATTTATTTACTGTTTGGCAGACGCAAGAAAAGTACAACGGATTGATTATTCGAACAATTCAGTCTGAGACCTAGAATGGTTGCACACGCTGGTGTAGAATAGGGACATTGAGGAGGGACTATTCATGACGGATAAAGAAAGGGAACTGCTGCTGTTGATTGAGAAAGAAGGTCGGATGCCGGCAGAAAAATTGGCGAAAATGCTGGATATACAGCTTAATGAAGTGAAACTGATGCTTGAAAATCTGGAGAAGCGAAGCGTTATTCTAGGGTACTCAGCTGTGATTGACTGGACCAAGGCGTCCGGAACGGAAATGGTCACAGCCATGATTGATGTGAAGGTGACACCTAAACGCGGTGTCGGCTTTGACGAAGTGGCTGAACGAATTTACCGGTTTAAAGAAGTAAAGGCATGCTACCTGATGTCAGGTACATATGACCTTTCTGTTGTTCTGGAGGGCAGAACGATGTCGGAGATTGCCAACTTCGTATCTGAAAAACTCTCGACGCTCGACTCCGTCATCTCAACGACGACACATTTTCAGTTGAAAAAATACAAGCACGACGGAATTATGTTTGAAGAGGATGATGATGAAGATCCGCGTATGGTGGTATCGCCATGACGCAGGTTAAAAAACACGAAGCGAAGCTTTCCCGGGCGGTTGAGAGTATTCAGCCATCCGGGATACGCCGTTTTTTCGACATGGCCTCATCGATGGAAAACATCATTTCCCTCGGAGTCGGAGAACCGGATTTTACAACACCGTGGAGCGTCAGGGAAGCAAGCATCCACTCTCTTGAATCAGGAAGGACCTCCTACACGGCAAATGCCGGCCTGATCGAGCTTCGTGAAGCCATCAGTGATTATATGGAGGAGCGCTTCGACGTCAGCTACCGACCGGAGGACGAAGTGATCGTGACGGTCGGAGCGAGTGAAGGAATTGATATTGCGTTGCGGAGCGTGGTTGATCCTGGCGATGACGTGCTGATTGTGGAGCCATGCTTTGTCTCTTATGCACCGCTCGTATCGATGGCAGGTGGACAGCCGATACCCGTTCCCACATTTATGAAGGACGATTTCCAGGTGACGCTTGAGACGCTTCAGGAGAAGATCACGCCAAAGACTAAAGCGATCATGCTTTCGTTTCCGAACAATCCTACCGGAGGGGTAATGGGCAGAGAAGACTTAGAAAAGCTCAGGGACTTTATCATCGAGCATGATCTGGTTGTGCTGTCGGATGAAATTTACGCTGAGCTTTCCTACGATCAGGAGCACGTCAGCACGGCAGCGATCGATGGGTTGAAGGAGAGAACAATTTTAATTTCCGGTTTTTCCAAGTCATTTGCGATGACTGGCTGGCGCGTCGGCTACGTTTGTGCGCCTGCCGCCTATGCAGCTGCGATGCTGAAGATTCATCAGTATGCAATGATGTGTGCTTCAACAATGGCTCAGTATGCAGCGCTTGAAGCGTTAACGAATGGACGCCAGGAAATGGAAGAAATGATTACAAGCTACAGACAGCGCCGGAACTTCTTCGTGAAATCACTGAGGGAGGCAGGCCTTTCCTGTCATACTCCGGGCGGCGCGTTTTATGCGTTTCCTTCGATCAAAGCGTCCGGTCTGAGTTCGGAACAGTTTGCTGAACAGCTGCTGCTCGAACAGCACGTTGCCGTCGTGCCGGGACACGTTTTCGGTGAGGGCGGGGAAGGTCACATCCGTTGTTCCTATGCGGCTTCGATGGCCCAGCTGGAGGAGGCTGTAGACCGGATTGCGGTCTTTATGAACACGATAAAAAAGGAAGGGTAAAGCCCTTTGTTTTTTAACAAAATCCGTGTTATAATTACACAGTTAAAAAATATTTAGGAGTTGTTTTCATGTCAGGTCAATACGAAGTTGGAAGTATCGTTGAAGGAAAAGTTACAGGAATCAAGCCTTTTGGTGCATTTGTTGCACTGGACGAAAAAAAGCAGGGTCTTGTACACATTTCCCACATTGCACACGGTTACGTGAAGGATATCAATGACGAGCTGTCTGTAGGGGACACTGTTAAAGTCAAGATTCTTTCTGTTGATGAAGCTTCTGGTAAAATATCTCTTTCTATTAAAGAGACACAGCCGAAGCCGGAACGTCAAGAGCGTCCACGCCACCAGGGCGGCGGCGGACCAAAGCGCGGCAACAGCCAGCAGAGCCAGCCGCAGGGCTTCAACACGCTGGAAGATAAGCTGAAGGACTGGCTCAAGCAGTCCAACGAAATTCAGGCTGATCTTAACAAGCGCATTAAAAAGTAAGTTCCTGTCTTTTTCTTTAAGGAACGCCGGCTCGTCCGGCACTTCCACCGAAAAAAGCACTGTCTCCGGACGGTGCTTTTTTTGCGTCAGTCAGATTCGTTGCATCTCCAGAATGAATTCGGGATAATGAATGAGTGATCGCAATCAGTTAAAGGAGTGACAGCTGCAATGGAAAACTTTACGTATCAAAATCCGACGAAGCTCATTTTCGGGCAGGGACAGGTACAGGAACAGCTCGCAGATCAGCTCGGAGCTCTCGGTAAAAATGTGATGGTCGTCTATGGTGGCGGAAGTATAAAGAAAAACGGACTTTACGATGAAGTGATGGGAATATTAAACGACAATGGCTTTACCGTGCATGAACTGGCCGGCGTTGAACCGAATCCGCGTGTCGATACGGTTCGTAAAGGGATAGAAAAAGCCCGCAGCAACCAAGTGAATGCTTTGCTTGCTGTAGGAGGCGGCAGCGTAATTGATGCAGTAAAAGCAATGGCGGCCGGCGTTAAATATGACGGCGATGTGTGGGATCTTGTCACGAAGAAGGCGAAGCCGGAAGCGGCACTTCCATTCGGAACAATTTTGACACTCGCTGCCACAGGCTCGGAAATGAACTCCGGTTCGGTTATTACGAACTGGGAAACACACGAGAAGTACGGCTGGGGAAGCCCGCTCGTGTTCCCGGCATTTTCTATACTGGATCCCGGCAACACGCTCAGCGTGCCGAAGGATCAGACGATATACGGCGTGGTTGATATGATGACGCACGTGCTGGAGCAGTACTTTCATCCGCAGGACAATACGCCGCTTCAGGAAAGAATGTGTGAAGCCGTACTTCGCACCGTCATCGACGAAGCACCCGGCCTTGTAAATAATCTGGAGGACCTGCAAAAGCGTGAAACGGTGCTCTATTCCGGTACGATTGCGCTGAACGGCACGCTTCAGATGGGGACCCGCGGAGACTGGGCGTCCCACAATATCGAACACGCCGTCTCAGCTGTGTATGACATTCCGCACGCTGGAGGGCTTGCCATCTTATTCCCGCAGTGGATGCGTCACCATAAGAAGCTTGGGCAGAAGAAGCTTGTTCAGCTGGCTGAACGTGTCTGGGGAATTACCCCGGCAGGCAAGTCGGATGCTGAGCTTGCTGAAGAAGGCATTCAGCGACTGGAGGAGTTTTGGCAGAACCTTGGTGCACCTGCCCGTCTCGCTGATTACGACATTGATGATTCCCGTCTCGAGGACATGGCTGACAAAGCGATGATCAACGGACCGTTCGGGAACTTTAATAAGCTCGAAAAAGATGATGTGCTCGCGATTTTACGCGCCTCGCTATAGTGTTTCAAAAGCCGCTGAATTCATTTTCAGCGGCTTTTCACTGCAAATGACTTGTTGACAGCGGTTACAACCCGGCGGGCGCTTGCAACTTGGCGGCGGTTTTACTAAAGTGTTAAGTGGAAGTAAAAATGAGTATGGAGGAGACTACAATGTCTAAAACCATTTCGTTCGACTATTCAAAAGCAGCAGGGTTTGTCAGCCAGCATGAGCTCGATTTTCAGCAGAATGCCGTTTCTGCAGCTCATAAGGCACTTCATGAAGGTACAGGAGCAGGCAGTGATTTCTTAGGCTGGATGGATCTTCCCGTCAACTATGATAAAGATGAGTTTTCCCGGATTAAGCAGGCAGCCGAAAAAATCAAATCTGATTCCGACGTGCTTCTCGTTATTGGCATCGGAGGCTCGTATCTGGGAGCCCGTGCAGCGATCGAAGCACTGACGCATTCCTTTTACAATGAGCTGAGCGGCGAGAAACGCAAGACGCCGCAGGTATTTTTCGTCGGCAATAACATCAGCTCCACGTATGCCAAGCATCTACTCGATGCGATTCAAGGCATAGACGTATCGATCAACGTCATTTCCAAATCCGGAACGACAACGGAGCCGGCGATTGCCTTCCGTATTTTCAGGGATTATGTCGAGAAGAAGTATGGCGTTGAGGAAGCACGACGCCGCATTTATGCAACGACCGATAAAGAAAAAGGAGCGTTAAAGCAGCTGGCATCGGAAGAAGGCTATGAGTCCTTCATTATTCCGGATGACGTCGGCGGGCGCTTCTCCATTTTAACAGCTGTCGGCCTGCTGCCGATCGCAGCTGCAGGGCTCGATATAGACGCGATGATGCAGGGAGCAGCAGATGCGCGCACGGCTTATGAGAGCGACAGTCTGAAGGAGAATGAAGCTTACCAGTATGCGGCTGTGCGTCAGGCCCTTTATCAGCGAGGCTATTTGATCGAACTGATGGTCAACTACGAGCCTGCGCTTCATTTTACAGGGGAGTGGTGGAAGCAGCTTTACGGAGAGAGTGAAGGAAAAGACGGAAAAGGACTGTTCCCTGCAGCCGCAGACTTCTCAACGGACCTGCATTCCCTCGGCCAGTACGTACAGGACGGCCGGAGAGACTTGTTTGAAACGGTGCTGAACGTCGGTACGCCGCAGGAGGAAATGACGATTGAGCGTGACGAACAGGATCTTGACGGCCTGAATTACTTGTCCGGAAAAACGATGGACTTTGTAAATGATAAAGCGTATGAAGGTACGCTGCTTGCACACCTGGACGGCGGTGTTCCGAACCTGATCATCGACATTCCCGAACTCACAGAATATCACTTCGGCTACCTGCTTTATTTCTTTGAAAAAGCATGTGCCGTGAGTGGCTATCTGCTCGGCGTTAATCCGTTTGATCAGCCGGGTGTAGAAGATTATAAGCGCAACATGTTTGCTCTTCTAGGCAAGCCGGGCTTTGAAGCAGAAAAAGCAAGCCTGGAACAGCGCCTGAAAGATATGTAAATAACGGTTTACCTTGTCCCGTCTGAAGCCAGACGGGACCGTTTTTTTGTAAGCGAAAGCAGCTTTTGGCGAAAAGTTTTGGACGGTTCAGGTAGTGTACTTGGAGCAAAAAAAGCCGCAGCATGTCTGCTCTCTAGTTAACATGTGTGATGGCGAAAGTGTTCAACTATGGAGGCAAAAGCGTTAACCTGCCTCCGAAAAATCATCAACCTCAGCCGCAAATGCGTTAACCTCGCCCGGCAAGTGTTCACGAACATGAACATGAGACTGTTATAACGAAAAAAGCATCATTTGCGGCGGGCAAACATTCAACTTTCGTCTCAACATGTTCAATTCTATCTCGGCCGCGGCCTCCTTGGACGTGCCGGCTTATAAAAGCGGCGCTTCACATGATACGACGAGATCCGCCGCCTGCTCTGGTCGGCACGTCTGGATGTAGTGGGCTTCTGCCGGCCAGTAGCGATGCTCGTATTTAGACAGCCGTTCTTCCGGAGTACCGATATACGCATCGCGGTTCAGGACACGCTGCTGTCGGACAGAGACCGGGCACGTCAGATAAACAATTAAATCAAGCTTGTCCCGCCACTCCGGCCGCTGCAAAAAAATGCCGTCTAATAGAATGACTCCGGCAGGTGGGAGCTGGATTTGCTTGAAAACAATTGCATCTGTTTCCCATTGATAAAAAGGAAGTCTCAGCTGTCGTTTGTTGTCGCGTAAGGGCTCAAACAAAGCAGCGTTCAACTGCGTCACATTCCACTGCAAATACATATATTCATACCAGGATTCGTGACCTGTATGATAGCGGCAGCATCTTGGCGTAATCAGATCGTCCAGGTGAATCACCGTTACAGGAACGCTGTCGCGCCGCAGATAGTCTGCAAGCAAGGAGGCCAGGTGTGATTTTCCGGCACCGGCAAGGCCGTCAATGCCGACTGACAGCCTCTTCTTTCGGCGATTATTTATCTGGTTCATAATAGCTGTCACCTGATCATCCATGCTGTCCCCTCCTCTTATTCCTTTATGTTAAATCAGAACTGACTATTCAGACAACTTGTAGATTTTTGAAAGCGCTTTCTGTTAAGATTGAAATGAACGACTATTCAGTAACGGAGGGATGCTTTATGATGCACGGAGATTTATTAATAACTTCAATGCTTGAAAGGGCGGAGAACTTATTTCCGGAAAAGCAAGTGATTTCTCGAACCGGGGAGAAGGTTCACCGGCTGACGTACCGGGAGATCGGACGACGGACGAGACAGCTTGCGTCAAAACTGCAGAAGTCAGGCTTGCAGAAAGGTCAGAAGGCCGGAACGCTTGCCTGGAACCATCATCGCCACCTGGAGCTGTACTTTGCTCTTCCTGCCGTCGGAGCCGTCGTACATACGATTAATATCCGTCTTTCACCAGAGCATATCGTCTATATCATCAATCACGCAGAAGACGAGCTGTTGTTTGTCGATGCGGATATTCTGCCGCTTGTGGAAGCCGTGTATGAGAAGCTGACGACGGTTAAATCGGTGATTGTAATGACAGACGATCCGCTCCCTGAAACAAAAATAGATTCCGTGTATTCCTATGAAGAGTGGATTGCAGACGGAGATGCGGAATTTCGTTTCCCAGAAGACATTCAAGAAACGGATCCGGCCGGGATGTGCTTTACGTCAGCGACGACGGGAAATCCGAAGGGAGTAGTCTATACCCACCGCTCCACGGTCCTCCACAGCATGAGCCTGTCTCTCGCTGATTCAGCGGCATTGTCGGAGTCGGACACGCTGCTGCCAGTCGTGCCGATGTTCCATGTAAACGCTTGGGGGCTCCCTTATGCTTCAACGTGGATGGGAGCGACACAAGTGCTGCCGGGCCCGCGGTTTACACCTGGACTGCTTGCAGGGATGCTGCAGGACGAAAAGGTCACTGTTACAGCCGGGGTTCCGACCATCTGGCTTGCCTTATTAAAGGAGCTCGATGAAGGGAGCTATGACGTCTCTTCACTGCGGGCTGTTATTTGCGGCGGATCTGCAGCTCCGGCCGGAATGATCCGCACGTTTGAAGAAAAATACGATGTCCCGTTCCTGCACGCATACGGCATGACAGAGACGAGTCCGCTCGTAACCGTTTCAAGATTAAAAAGCCATCAGCAGGAGCTGACTGGAGATGACAGGCTCGCAATCCGTGCGAGACAGGGACTGCCCGTTCCCGGCGTGGAAATGAAAGTCCGCGGGAGCGGCGGGGATGTTGCCTGGGATGATGAGGAAATGGGTGAACTATTGCTGCGCGGACCGTGGATTGCTGATTCCTACTATAAGGATGACCGGTCGGAAGAAACATTCCGCAACGGGTGGCTTCATACAGGTGACGTCTGTACCGTTGACAGGGAAGGTACGATAAAAATTGTCGACCGTACAAAGGATCTGATTAAAAGCGGCGGAGAATGGATTTCCTCTGTCGATCTGGAAAACGAGCTGATGGCACATAAAGATGTTTTTGAAGCCTCCGTTGTTGCCGTACCGGATCCGCAGTGGCAGGAAAGACCGGTCGCGTGTGTCGTGCTGCATGAAGATCGTGAGGAAAATAAAGAAGAGCTGCTGCACCATTTAGAACAGCGATTTGCTAAATGGTGGCTGCCGGATGATGTGCTGTTCATGGAAGACATTCCAAAAACATCAGTTGGAAAATTCCTGAAGCGGGAGCTGCGGGATCAAGTACAGCAGAGATATGAATCGAAGCGCGGATAATTCCTGCATAAGGCTTGCATGATACACTAAAGCTTACTACTCATTTTGAGGGGGGAGCACAGACTTGGTTCGGTCATGGATCTTCTATTCAGCGATTTTACTGATGTTGGCAGCATGTGGAACGGAACAGCAGGGAGTAGAGGAAACGAACAATGCAGCTGAGGCAGAGAACGACAGCACGAATATGGAAGAAGAGGCAGAAGCTGATCTTTCAGAAGAATCAGCCGCAGAAAACAACGACTCTGAAACGAATGATGCTTCAGAAGAGAATGAGCCGGAAGAGAATGAACAAGCTGCTGAAGAGGAAGACGCAGCAGAGAATACAGCAGAAGACAACAGTGCGGGGAACGAAGAACTTGCTGCTGAACCTCACGGTGAGCTTTCGGTTCATTTTATCGATGTGGGCCAGGCAGATGCCACCCTTTTCAGCCATGAATACGAAGGCGATATGTATCACGTCTTATTTGACACGGGCAACTGGAACCGGTCGGATGCCCTTCATTACTTACAGGATAAGCAGGTGGAGGAGCTGCAGGTGATGATTGGCAGCCATCCGCACGCCGATCACATTGGACAGATGGATAAAATCCTGGAAAGCGGCATTGCGGTGGAAGAGGCATGGATGTCCGGCGATGAAGCGACTTCTGATACGTTTATGCGCGTCATGGATGCCATTGAACGGCACGTCCCGGTTTATGAGGAGCCTCGCGCCGGCGACAGCTTTGATATAGGTGCACTCGAGATCGACGTTCTGCATCCGGCGGAGCTTACCGGTGATCTGCACGATGGATCGCTTACCATGCAGTTTACGTATGGAGATGTCTCGATTTTATTAACCGGAGATGCAGAAGACAGTGCCGAACAAATGATGCTGGACCGAGGGGAAGACGTGAAATCGGACATCTTGCAGCTCGGTCATCACGGATCGGATACGTCTACGACCCAGCCTTTTTTAGAGGCAGTTGACCCTGAAACGGTCGTCTATTCTGCCGGTGAAAACAATAGCTACGGTCATCCGCATGCTGAGGTGCTCCAGCGTGTTGAAGATTACGAAGCTGATCTGTATGGGACGGATGTAAACGGCACGATAGTGGTTACGACTGATGGCGAGACGTACAATCTGGAAACAGAACAAGATGGAGATCCGGATGTTCCTGCTAACGACGAAGCAGCGGAAGAGCAGGAAGCGGATGAACAGCAGGCTTCAAACGAAGAAGATGAAGACACACAAGCGCCGGACGGCTGTATTAATATTAACGAGGCTTCTTCTGAAGCGCTTGAAGAAATTGTGCATATCGGACCAGCGCGAGCTGCCGAGCTGATCGAGAAACGACCGTTTTCTTCTCTGGAAGACATGGAGCGGATTGACGGCATTGCAGCGGGCAGGCTGGCTGATATTAAAGAGGAAGGGACGGCTTGTGTACCATGATGAAAACATGCAGTGGTGTTGTAGACCGCATTGTTGACGGCCGGACCGCAGTTGTTTTACTGGAAGAGCAGCAAAGGCAGCTTGATCTGCCGCTTGCACGGCTGCCGTCGGGCGTGCAGGAGGGTCATCGTCTGCTCGTGGATGTGTCTGAAACAGACGGAAGCTGCGGACGGATCGTAATCGACAATGAGGCGACAAAAGCGTCCCGGGCAGCAGCTGCTGAAGCAAGGGAACCGCTGCTTCAGGGAAAAGAGCGGAGCCGGTTTAAGCGAACACGCAGAAGAACGTAGAGAATCCCGATTTCCTGCAGTCAGGAAATCGGGATTCTTTGTTGTCCGAGACGCCAACATAAAAAAAGCAGAATTTCCAACGATGACAATCCTGCTTTAATAACGTATGTATGGTGGAGCATAGCGGGCTCGAACCGCTGACCTCCACGCTGCCAGCGTGGCGCTCTCCCAGCTGAGCTAATGCCCCTTATCGGCTCACAAAAATGATTATACGTCAGAAGCTTAAACAGATGCAAGCCCTTTTTTCATTTTTGTTAAAAGATGACGAAAAGAATGTACCAGACTACACCCGCTACAATCGAGGCGATCAGACCGGACAAAACGTTTTCCTTCATCAGTTTCTTATGTTTGATGTAATCAAACAACGTCCAGCCGATAAACATTGTGATCGTGAAAATAAGTGCACCAAGCATCTCATCAGCTCCTTCTGGCTCTGCCGCTTATTTTATCAGAAATCGCCCTTGAAGGACAGACAGCAGGAATCTGGTATACTGGACGACAGAGAGGAGGCCGTCAACGTGACGTTATTTACAAAGCTGTATGATCTTATTATGCAGCCAGCTGACCAACTGCTGCTGAAGGACCTGCGGGAACGCCTTGTCGGTCAGGCAGACGGACGTGTGCTGGAAGTGGGCTCAGGAACTGGGCTTAATTTTCCTTACTATGTACCCGGGCTGCAGGTGACGGCATTAGAGCCGGATGACGGCCTCCGCAATAAATCCCTCAGCAGAATGCTGAGAGCAGATGCAGCAATCCGCGTCGTGGCTGGAGAAGCAGAAATGCTTCCGTTTGAGACAGACAGCTTCGATACCGTCGTGTGCACGCTCGTGCTTTGTACCGTAGAAAGTCAGGAAGAAGCGATCAGGGAAATCAAGCGTGTACTGAAGCCGGAAGGAACGCTTCTGCTGCTGGAGCACGTGCTGCCGGAGGACCGGACGAGAAAGGAATGGTTCATGCGGGCTGCTCCGGCATGGGAGAAGATGTGCGGAGGATGCCGACTGGACCGTCCAACGGGAAGGATGCTGTGCTCCCACGGGTTCCGACCGGTTGTCATGCGTACATTTGCTAAAGGTCTTTTTATAGAGATGACCGCGAAACCTGTAACGAAATTGTCGCAGGAAACACGCGGTTTTACCGAAGAAATCCGGTAAACTGGATAGCAGAGAAGAAGGAAAGGGGAGACAGGATGTATCAGAGCATGGAAGACGCCGTACTAGATTTGGAAAAACACGGGCACCTGATACGTATTAAGGAAGAGGTGGATCCCGATCTGGAGATGGCATCGATCCACCTGCGTGTATTTGAGCAGGGAGGACCGGCCATCTTGTTTGAGCGTGTAAAGGGCAGTCCGTTTCCTGCTGTATCGAACATGTTCGGCACGCTGGAACGATGCCGTTTTTTATTCCGCAGCACGCTTGGCAGCGTTCAAAACGTGATGCAGGTCCGTAATGATCCGGCGGCTGCACTGAAAAAACCGTGGAAACACGTAACGTCAGGCATCGCTGCCACTAATGCGCTTCCATTAAAACGAAAGACGCTTGATCCAGTCGGGTTTCAGCAAATATCGATTGACGAGCTTCCGCTGATTCGACACTGGCCGGAGGACGGTGGCGCTTTTGTTACGCTGCCCCAGGTCTATTCAGAAGATCCGGAGAAGCCCGGCATCATGAATGCCAACCTCGGCATGTACCGCGTGCAGCTGAGCGGCAATGAGTTTGAACTTAACAAGGAAGCCGGCATGCATTACCAGATCCACCGGGGGATCGGCGTTCATCAGTCCAAGGCTGTGAAAAAAGGAGAGCCGCTCAAAGTCAGTATTTTCATTGGAGGGCCTCCCGCTCATACGCTGTCAGCTGTTATGCCGCTACCGGAAGGGCTGAGTGAAATGACATTTGCAGGACTGCTCGCGGGCAGGCGCTTCCGCTACAGCTATGACAGTGGCGGCTATGCTGTCAGCAATGATGCCGATTTTGTCATTACCGGAGATATTTATCCAGATGAAACAAAGCCGGAAGGGCCGTTTGGTGATCACCTCGGCTACTACAGCCTGACGCATGATTTTCCGCTGATGCGTATTCAAAACGTGTATGCCCGCAAAAATGCGATCTGGCCGTTTACTGTCGTCGGCAGGCCGCCGCAGGAGGACACAGCATTCGGTGCCATGATCCACGAGCTGACCGGAGACGCGGTTCGTCAGGAAATTCCGGGTGTCAAAGAAGTACACGCAGTAGATGCAGCAGGAGTTCATCCGCTGCTGTTTGCGATCGGCAGTGAACGCTATACGCCTTATCAGCAAACAAAGCGGCCGGCAGAGCTGTTAACGATTGCGAACCGTATTCTCGGAACCGGCCAGCTGAGCCTGGCAAAGTATTTATTCATCACGGCAGGAGAGGATGCTGTATCCACCCATGAAGAAGCAGGATTCCTCGAATATGTTCTGGAGAGGATTGATCTGCAGCGGGATCTTCATTTTCAGACGGAGACAACCATCGACACGCTCGACTACAGCGGTACCGGCTTAAATACCGGAAGCAAGGTGATCGCGGCTGCCTATGGTGACAAGCGGCGTGAGCTTGCAACGACTGTTCCGCAAACATTAAACGAGCAAACGATGGTAAAGCAGACAGCGCTTGTTCAGGCTGGAGTTGCAGCAGTTGACATTGGCAGCTATTCAGATGGGAAAGATGCTGAACAGCTTGCCGAACAGCTGACAAAAGCAGGTGCAGATGATACACTGCCGATGATTGTTATCGTTGACGACGCGGACTTTACCGCAGCCGAAACGAGCAATTTCCTCTGGTCGGTGTTCACGCGTAGCAATCCGTCTCATGACATAAGCGGTGTTAATGAACATTTCCGTTTTAAACATTGGGGATGCGATCAGATGATTATTGATGCAAGAAAAAAGCCGCATCACGCTCCGCCTCTCGTTAAAAATGATGCGGTTGAAAGACGAACCGACCGTTTTTTTGAACCAGGTGGTATTTTCCACCATCTGCAAGAGAAAGGAGATGCGAACGAATGAAAAAAATAACGGCTGTACTTGCCGCTCTAGGCCTGACAGCGGCCTGCTCTGCGGACAATCCGGACACAGAATCATACAATCCGGAAGACTATCAGCTTGCTTTCCCATCTACAGCAGGAAGTGAGACAGAGATATTCACGGATGACCGGGCGGATCTTTATTATTATTTTACCGGAGTCAACTGAAGTATCTGCCTTTCTCAGCTAGTTGAGCTGAACGAATCACTGGACGATATTGAAGATGCTGGTTTCAACGTGTACGGAATCAGTCCGGATCCGCCGGAAGCCCATCAGGTAGTCGCAGATCAGTACAATCTGGATTTTGAACTATTAACAGACGTACAAGGGGAATTCGGTTTTACACACGAATTTATTGAAGAAGATCAGACGATTTACCGTGGATACCTGGCTGTAAATCCAGACTCAAATGAACTCACAAAAGAAATTGATTACCTGCCTGGGGAAAATGTTAACGAAGTACTCGACGTACTTGAATCGATGCAGGATTGATCTTGAAAGACTCTGTTAACTTACATGTTTATTCGTTTGATTGCATTTTTCTCTGCTTACCGGCGGAAGCTTGCCGTGGGCTGGCCTTCAGCTATTTCTCAGGGGGACCCTGTATGAAGGGAAGAAAGGCACGGCTTCACTCGGACACAGGCTTCTTACAAGAAGCCTTTAAGACCCAGTCCGGCTCCGCTCGTGCGTTGATGCCGTTCGCAGATCTGAACGGCACTGAATCTTCAGACTGCGCTGATTCCACAGGCGTCTCCGCCGGACACATCGGGAAAACAGCTTGGCTTTTTGGAGAATAATGTCACAACAGGCAGACGTAACTGCTTTTTTCCCGTTTATCATGAATTCGATGAAGGACTGGCAGCCCTCTTTAACATCGATACGTCTCATCGGGAAGATTCTATCCGTATGGAAGCCGATCGTGCCTTTATAGCCAGGCACGTGAAACGTACGATCGGCTGCCGACATCGAAGGATCTCGACTCCGGGAGGATCAGAACGAGGCGAAGATCCGGCGGACAGCAGGAGGAATCGGTTAGCTGAGCCCGTTCCCTCCGGAAAGCGAGTGTCCGCAGATACAGGCAGATGCAATCTTATTCACCTAAAATGACTTTATCAACACTCTGGAAAGAGCCCGGCTTTGGCCGGGCTCTTTTAAGCTGTTGACAAAGTCAATCAGCTTACATGTATATTCGTTTGGTTGTAGTTCCTCTCTGTTTACCGAGCCTGCCGTGGGCTTACCTTTAGCTATTTCTCAGGGTAAACCACTGTATGAAGGGAGAACGGCGCGGCTTCACTCGGACTCCGGCTTCTCGCGAGAAGCCTTCAAAAGCTAGTCCGGCTCCGCACGCGCTCTTCATGCCGTTCAGGATCGAACGGCTATGAGGCTTCACTCGGACACCGCTTCTCGCGAGAAGCTTTCAAGACCCGATCCGACTCCGCACGCGCTTTTCATGCCGTTCAGGATCGAACGGCTATGAGGCTTCACTCGGACACAGGCTTCTTACGAGAAGCCTTCAAGAGCCGGTACCGTTAACGATCCGAATGGCATTGAATCTGTAAAAGCAGCGTATTTCCCGGGAAATAGTTTTGAACCATTAAATGCTGGGAAAAGGTTGATAATGATGCAGAAAGGGTGACATAAATGACGATAAAAATGTCGGTGTACTTTCAAAATGAGAACGATGCTGAATCACTGTCTGCGAGCTTAAAAAAGTTCGGAATTAACAACGAGCGGGTAGAGCGAGTCCCGGAAGATGGGAGCAAAGAAATCGTGGTTATTCCGGCAGCAGGAATCAGCGGCGGCTCAGCTACCGGACAGGGCGGACACCCTGGCATTTTTCAATCGCTCTCGAAACTTCGGGAGACGATGACAGCAGATAAAGGCTCTCATGCAGATTATGTACTGGAGTTCGAAGCTCCTGAGGAAAACAAGCAGGCTATTGTAGAAAAAATTAAACAGACAGAAGGCTACGTAACGAAAGACATGACAGAATAGCCTGCTGTAAAATAGAAAAACAGCGAAATGCCCGCCGGATCAGCCGATTCCTTACGAGAACCGGAGGCGGGTTTTTTGCCATTTAAGATTACTTCCATGCTTCCAGCCGTTGATATAATACGAACAACTTACGTTTTTAAAAGGAGGCAGCGTGATGACGAGAAAGTGGAAGGTCGGAATATATTTGTTTGAAGACGTGGAAGTGCTTGATTTCGCAGGGCCATATGAGGTTTTTTCACTTGCCGAGGATGAGTCCGGCAACAAATTGTTTGATGTCATTACGCTTTCCTACCGCGGGGGACTGACTGCTGCAAAAAACGGGCTGCGCATTGAAACAGAAAAATCGATTCAGGCGTGCCCACCGCTTGATATTCTTATCATTCCGGGCGGTCATGGAGCGACAGACAATGAGGTATACAATAAAGATCTGCTCCATTTTGTAAAGCAGCAGGCGAAAACAGCTGAGCTTGTTATGTCTGTCTGTACAGGGGCCTTTATTTTAGCTGAAGCAGAATTGCTGAATGGACGTGAAGCCGTCACCCACTGGATGGACCGGGACGACTTGCAGCGCGCATTCCCGGAAGTATCGGTATTGAAGGATACTCGTTTTGTTGATGAGGGACCGGTGCTCACAGCTGCGGGAATTTCTGCCGGGATCGATGCTTCTTTATACACGGTCGGGCGCTTTGCAGGAGAGGATGCAAAGCATCGCACAGCAAAGCGAATGGAATATGAAATCAGGGAGTGAGGGAGACGTGGAAATTCGGAATATTTACTGTGTAGGCAGGAACTATGCAGACCATGCAAAGGAATTAGGCAACGATATACCAGAAGCTCCGATGCTGTTTATGAAGCCGACGCATGCCCTCGTGCACGGTGCGAAAAAAACGCTTGATCTGCCTGCTGATGCCGGAGAGCTGCATTATGAAACGGAGCTTGTTGTCCTGTTTAAAGAGGCTTACAGCCCGGAAAAAACGCTTCAGGAAATGATTGGGCAGGCTGCAGTAGGCATTGATTTTACACTGCGGGACCGTCAGGAAAAATTAAAGCAGAAGCGGCACCCTTGGCTAACAGCAAAGGGATTTAAATATTCAGCCGCCGTCGGTCCTTTTTTTCCATTTGACGAGAAGCAGTGGCAGACGACAGCTTTTCGTATGGAAAAAAACGGTGAAATCGTACAGGAAGGCTCACCCGGGCAAATGATTTTTTCACTGCGTGAGCTCGTTGATTTTACAGGCCCGCTTCTTGGAATTGGTCCGGGAGACCTGCTTTACACCGGTACACCGGAAGGAGTCGGCAAAGTTGAAAAAGGAGATAAACTGGCGTTGTATTATAATAATCAGAAAGCCGGCACATTCTGGATCGAAACAACATAGCAGAAGAAAAATGGCATTTACGGTGGGATAACGCATGTTTATCCCACTTTTTTAATGGGAACAATGGCTTTAATGAATTTTTAAGGGAGGTTCTAAGCATGCAGCATTACACAGGAGCAAACCCAGCGTTTTTTGAAACCGGCAGAAAGCCAGTTCAAGGAGTGAGAGGAGCAGTAACATCTCCTAACTATCTCGCTACTCAGGCAGGAGAACAGATCCTGCGCCGGGGCGGTCATGCAGTGGAAGGTGCGATAGCAGTCAATACGGTGCTTTGCGTCGTTTATCCACATATGGCCGGACTTGGCGGGGATCTTTTTGCGCTCGTTAAAAACAAAGGGGAAGACGTGCAGGCGCTGAACGGCAGCGGCCGGGCAGGAGAGCAGGCTACCCGTGCATTTTATACCGAGCAGGGATACGAGGAAATTCCGGACCGTGGTCCCCTTGCAGCCAATACTGTTCCTGGAACTGTTGCCGCTTGGCAGGAGCTTCATCAGGCATACGGAAAACTAACGTGGCCGGAGCTGTTTGAAGAAGCTATTTACTTTGCAGAAGCAGGATTTACGGTAACAGAAAAATTCAGCCGGTTTCTCTATGAAAAGCAAGAAGTCATCAGGAAGCACGATAAAGCTGCGGAGGTTCTGCTTCCGGACGGCCAGGTGCCGCAGCCGGGTGAGATTTTAAAGCAGCCGGAGCTTGCGGAAACACTCCGCCGTATTGCAGATGAAGGAGCCGACGCTTTTTATTCTGGACCAATCGCTGAGCAAGTAACCGGCTCGCTTCAGGGTGCCGGCGGTCTGCTTACGATCGAGGATATGCGCAGTCATGAATCCTCGTGGGAAAAACCGCTCTCTACTACGTATCATGATACGTACGAAGTGTTCGAAATGCAGCCAAATACGCAAGGGATTGCGACCTTGATGATGCTGAACATACTGGAGTCGTTCCCCGTAGCGGCGCTTGGAGATAACACGAAGGAATACTACCATCTGATGGCAGAAGCCGCAAAGGTCGCTTTTACGTACCGCGACCAGTGGGTAACGGATCCTGCTTATGAACAAGTGCCCGTCGAATCGCTGCTCTCGGATGAGCATACGAAAAAGATGGTGGATCAGATAGATCTGCACCGCGCCTACCCGGTTGCTGATCTGCCACAGCTGCCTGAGCTGTCCGTGAATAAGGATACGACCTTTTTTGCAGCAGTCGACGCTGAAGGCAATGCTGTTTCCATGATTCAGAGCATATATCATGAGTTCGGCTCCGGATTTATGGCAGACGGCGGATTTCTGCTTCAGAACCGCGGCTCTTTTTTCAGCCTGGATAACGAGCATCCGAACCGCCTGGAGCCTGGTAAACGAACGTTTCATACGATCATTCCGGCGCTCGCGTTAAAGGACGGGGAGCCGTTCCTGCTGTTTGGTACGATGGGCGGCGAAGGACAGCCGCAAACGCAGTGTGCACTGCTCACAAGAATTGTCGACTTTGGCTATGACGTTCAGCAGGCGATCGAGGCACCTCGCTGGCTGTATGGAAGAACGTGGGGAGAAGACAGCTCTTCATTGAAAATGGAAAAACGAATTCCGGACAGTATTTTAACTGCTCTTGGAGACCTCGGCCACGAAATTGAAATCACACCAGGCTACTCGCAGCAAATGGGGCATGCACAGGCTGTTCTGTTCCGGAACACGTGTTATGAAGCTGGAGCGGATCCGCGCGGAGATGGTATTGCGCTAAGCTGGTAAAAACAACGTATGAATAAGGAGGGAGCATCATGGAGGAAAATTTACCTCTTGACCTGCTTCACTGGGGAGCGGCGGCTGTGCCGCTCGTTCTCCTGTTGGTCATGCTGGTTGTCCTGCGCTGGTCCGGTCCGCGTGCAGGCTGGATCGCAATGGGGATAGCTACATTAATTGCATTTACTCTTTATCAAGCCCCTTTCGACGCTGTTGCCGTCGGCTTCGGAAAAGGGCTTTGGGAAGCATTCTTTATTTTACTTGTCGTCTGGCCCGCACTGCTTTTGTATCAAGTGACAAAAGAGGCTGGTGCCTTTACGGTTATTCGTGAAGAAATACAGGAGCACAGTCAAAACTATCTCTTTCTCATCCTTGCATTCGGCTGGGTATTTGCCTCGTTTCTGCAGGGGATCGCCGGATTTGGGGCGCCAATTGCCGTTGTAGCTCCGCTTCTGATCGGCATTGGAGTAAAGCCTGTCACTGCTGTTGTTATTCCCTTGATTGGCCACGCCTGGGCTAACATGTTCGGAACACTCGCAGTCGGCTGGATCGCAACAATTAACGCGGTTGAAATCCAAGACCAGGCACTGACGCTGTTTTATACATCTATCCTGCTATGGATCCCAAACCTGCTGGCGGGGCTGATGATTTGTTACTTATTTGCAAAGTGGAAAGGCGTCAAAGAAGGATTTTGGGTAGTCATTATTATTTCTCTCATTCACGGCGGCGGTCAGCTTGCCTTAACGCAGGTGAACGCCACGCTGTCTACGTTTATTCCGGCCACGCTTGCGATGGTCGTGCTGCTCTTGTTTGCACGGCGTAAAAAATACAGCGAGCGCACGGAGCTTGAAGATGAAACCGACGTACTGGAAGAGGAGCGGCAAAGCACAGCCGAAAAACCAAAAATTTCACTGCACAAGGCGTTTATGCCTTATTATGTGCTGACGGTTGTATCGGTGCTTGCTCTCGGAATTCCCCAGGTAAACGAGTTTCTTGATCAATTCGAATTCGGATTCCCATTCCCGGCAACAGAAACCGGATACGGTTTTGAAGAAGAAGCAGAAGCGATGTACTCGCCGATCGCTCCGCTCACCCATCCGGGAACATACTTGCTGTTTGCATCTGTTTTTGCAGTCTTCTATTACCGTAAACTAAAGCTGTTCGGTGATGACGCTACGAAGACGATTCGAAAAGGACTGCTCGGCAATGCAATCGGAGCATCACTTGCTATTTCCGGATTTTTGACGATGACAGAGATCATGGGTACTTCCGGACAGACAACCGTGATTGCGCTCGGTATTGCGACTGTCTCTACGCCTCCGGTTTATGTGGCACTCGCCAATATTATAGGTATCATCGGTGCATTCATGACGTCCTCCAACACGTCCTCCAACGTTCTCTTCGCTCCGCTGCATGGCAACGTGGCGGAATCAATGGACGGACTGGAGCTTGCTGCAACGATTGCTGCACAGTCCACCGGTGGTGCGATTGGTAACTCCATCGCCCCGGCGAACGTGGTGCTGGGTACGAGTACGGCCGGCATTCAGGGCAGGGATGCCGAAGTATTTAAGCCGACACTTGTATTCTGTCTCATCGCAGGTATTGCGGTATCTGCAACAGCCGTACTGCTGCATTTAATAGGTGCATAAAATAATAACAGAAGAAAAGGACCGCATCTCCTTTTAGAGGAAGATGCGGTCAGGCTGTTTACAAAGTCAATCTGCTTACATGTTTATTCCTTTTGGTACAGTCATTCTTCGCATATCTAGCATGCCGGGGGCTTGCCTTCAGCTATTTCTGTAATATAGAAGAAGGGCACGGCTTCACTCGGAAACAGGCTTCTCGCGGGACGTACTCAGCCGATAAATCGTTTTTCGCTCCAAGCGTTGACTGCAAAAACAACGTTGGGGATGGCAAAAGCGACACAACGCCCGGAAATTGTAACAGAACGCTCCGTGAAACTCACTTACCAGATCCGCCGTAGGCTGCGAATGATCCGTTGGAAGGAGTTGAAACTTCCGAAAACCAGGGTAAGGCAACTGAGGGCGCTCGGGGTATCGAAACAGAAAGCGTATGAATGGGGGAACACAAGAAAGGGCTACTGGCGAATCGCCTGCAGCCCAGTGCTTCATCATACGTTAAACGATGCCTACTGGCGGAAGATGGGGTTAAAATCGTTCCTGACGTAAACACGTATCATTTTCATGAAACCGCCGTATACGGGACCCGTATGTACGGTGGTGTGAGAGGACGGGGGTTCATCGCCCCCTCCTACTCGATTAAGCCCGTTCCCTCCGGAAAGCGAGTGTCCGTAGATGCAGGCAGATGCAACGTTATTCACCTGAAAGTACTTTATAAACAACCTGAGACCGCATCTCCTTATAAAGGGAGAGGCGGTCTTTTTAGCAAGCTCAGCGCTGAAAGGCGGGGCTTCCGTTTTCGCCTTGCGTGATGTCAATCAGATCGGCTAGCGTTCGTTTGCCGCGGTCCTCTAAATAATGAAGCAGTTCTACAAGCAGATGGGCCGTTGTCAGTGCGTCACCGACCGCACTGTGTCGTTCAAATATTTTCGTGCCGAAGCTTAGTGCGTAATGCTCCAGATCGCGCATATCCCAGGAAGGCGCCAGATAGCCAATGAGGTCCAGGGTGTCAAAATAGAGCGGCTCATCAAACGTATACTTGTGGCGAAGCAGCTCCTTCTTCAGAACGAGGACATCGAAAGCGAGATAGTGCCCCACCCAACCGCCGCTCTCATGCTTTTCAATATACTCATAAAACCGTTCTATTGCCTCCAGTGAATCAGGAGCGTCCTTCACATGATCATCGGTGATGCCTGTCAGCTCCGTAATCCGCTCTGGAATGGCGCGTCCGGGATTCACGTACGTCTGAAACGTATCGTCGGTTACTTTCAGACGTTCCACGTGGACGGCACCAATTTCAATCAGCCGGTCGTGGCTGCCGACAGAAAAACCGGTAGCTTCCGTATCGAACACCGTAAACGAGAGCTCGCTGATCGGCGTATTCAGCGGCTGATCCTGAACGAGTTGGTAGTGAAGCTTCTTTTTCTTCCAGAACATCATCATGGAAAGCGCTCCTTTATGCTGGATTCACACTTACATTATTCCGAATGAAGCAAGCATCTGATTTTGAAGGGAGCGGACTGCTTTGAGAGCAATAATCAGCTCCTCTTTCTCCCTCGTTTTCATGTGCACGAACTGGACTTCGCTTGATGACTCTTCGCCGCGCTGGTAGCGGCTCCACGACTGAGAAACCCGGACCGCAAGCAGAACTTCATACGCGAACATAATTTCATCCGTAAACTGTTCGCTGAATACCTTGCGCCTGCGGAGAGCGCGTATCGCTTCGGCAGGAGTTGCCTCTACGATTTCATGCTGAGCGCTTAACAGCTGCAGGGAATGATACAGCGGAAATAGAGCTTCTTTTTTCATATCGAGCTTATCGCGCTTCATACGGAACAAAGCCCGGATTGGGTGATCAAGGGTTGGCACAAGCGCCTGTTTCTCGTTTTCCGCGGCCCGGTACAGAAAGATGCGCGACTTGGTCATCTGCTGCTTGACCATGGACGTAAACGAATCGCGCAATACCTCGTCTCCGTAAAGAAAACGGAAGGCCAGAAAGTTGTGTCCGAGCAGAATGTTGTCGTTAGTAGCTCTCAGGCCCCACGTGCGTATCCGCTCTTCCCAGCGATTGATAGACCCGCGCCACTGCTTGAATTCTGCCATCATATCGCCGTCACATCGCTTGTAGCCGGCTGTTTCAAGAAAAGAGGTAATAACGGCACCGAGCCTTTCAAAATAACGGTCTGCTTCTTTCTGCTGATCAGCCGGAACGTTTTCGTAAACGAGAAAATGATCCTGGTCGGTGAGCAGGAATTGTTCTGCTCTTCCGGCACTGCCCATTACAAAGAAACCAAATGCGCAGGGCGGTTCTCCTTCATCGTCAGCTTTCATCTCCTCAAGTGCAAGCTCGATACAGTGACGAATGAGCCTGTCATAGAGGCTGGTGATAACGCTGAGAACGTGCTTAATTGGAATGCCATCTTCAAGGAGCTTGCCGAGAACGCCGTAAATGGCAGTTCTCACTTCGGGCAGCTTTTCCGGTGAGGAAGCTTCAATCTCCTGCAAAATATCAAACGTCCCCCGGTTTTTGCTGCGAAGCAGATCGGACAGCGTAACGATCCCGGCAGGTTCCGTTCCGGAGACGACAGGCAGGTGCTTAATGCCATTGACAAGAAAAGTGGACAGTGCCTGATAATAGTAGGCGGATCTGCCGATTACAACCGGATCCGGCGTCATTATATCTTTCACAGTGCCGTCGGATTTGCCGGGAGCGACAAACCGGTTTACGATATCTTTTTCCGTCATAATACCGGAAATACCGCCGCTTTCATTGACGATGATCAGCGAGCTTACCGCATGCTGTTCCATCTTCACCGCAGCTTCTTTGACCGGGGTGGATTCCGGAAGCGTCACAGGCGGGGCATTCATCAAGTCCTGCACTCGACGGATGAATGGCTCGCTTTCACCCCACTGTCTGGAAAGACGAACTTGTTCGGCAAGTGACGCGTAAATCTCACGCAGTCTTACAGCCACCTGACGCATAACATAGTCGCGAACTGTTTCATCATGCCATCTGGCTTCGAGAACTGAATACGGGATATGCAGGCAGGAGGTTTCTTCCGCCGCGCGAACCTCGACGGTGTAGGACTCCTCATGCTCGTTTGGCTCTCCGAGAAAGTCAGCAAGACTTGAAAAGCCAAGCATTTCACCGGCTTCCAGTACTTCCAGCACCTCCTGCGAGGCCGAGCCATCCGTATCTACAAACACTTCTGTCACTCCTTCAAGAATAAGGAGCAGACCTTCCCGTGCTGTTTTCGCATATAGTATTTTCTCACCGCGTCTGTACGCTACCTGCTCACACTGATCGATCAGCTCCTCCGCTTCAGCAGAGTTAAGCCCGCTGAAGAGAGGGTGCCGTCGAATCGATTCCTTACTTGTCGGCTGAGTCATTCATCCAGACCTCACCATCTTTATACGTCATCTGCTCCGGATAGCGAAGATCCATCGCTTCATCCTGAAGGTGCTGAGCAGGAGGCGGTGTCAGCAGCGATACGATAATGACGAGCAGCAGGTTTGCGGTAACCCCGAAGACCCCTGCGCCTGTATCCTGAATACCGAACAGCATGATACCGTTCATAGACAGGAAGATATAACCGAGCGTCACACCGAGGCCGCCGAGCATACCGGCAATAGCACCTTGTGCGTTCATTCGCTTCCACCAGACACCAAGGAACAGTACCGGGAAGAAGGTTCCGCCTGCTAAACCGAATGCCCAGGCAATGATCTGCGTAATAACCCCTGGCGGATCAAGAGCTACAATACCTGCAGCTACGGTGGCAAGCACGATCGCAATTCGTCCGGCTTTCAGACGCTTTGCATCTGTTGCATCAGGCTTCAGAAGGCGGTAGTAAATATCGTGTGCAAACGAGGACGAGATTGTAATTAGCAGACCTCCGGCGGTCGACAGAGCAGCTGCCATGGCGCCGGCTGCAATGAGACCAACGACGAAAACGCCAAGGTTTGCGATTTCCGGCGTGGCCATCACGACAATATCCGGGTTAATAACAAGGTCCTCCCATTCGAGAATGCCGTCGCCGCCGGTGTCAGCTATTTCCAGAAGCCCGGTGTTGACCCACGGTTCTGTCCAGGCGGGAAGTTCATCAATCGGCTGACCGACTACCTGCGTCATAATAATGAAGCGCGAAAACGCTGCATAGGCCGGTGCTGAGAGATAGAGAAGGGCAATGAACAGGAGTGCCCAGGCACCGCTCCATCTGGCAGCCTTCATCGTCGTTACCGTGTAAAAGCGAACGATAACGTGGGGAAGGGCAGCTGTACCGACCATAAGCGTAAAGAGGAGAGCGAGAAACTGACTTCTGTCGCTCTCGGTAAACGGCGCAAAGTATTCCGATATACCAAGCTCCCGGTCGATTGCACCGAGCTCATTTACGATGTTTCCGTACGTCAGCCACGGCAGCGGATTTCCCGTTACCTGCAGCGACATAAAGATGATCGGAATGATGTACGCCGTAATCAGAATTAAATACTGAGCCACCTGCGTCCATGTGACACCCTTCATCCCGCCGAGAGAGGCGTAAATCGCAATGACAACTACCCCGATCATAACCCCTGTGGAGGCAGGAAGATTCAGGAGACGGCCGATAACAACGCCGGAGCCTGACAACTGACCGATGATATAGGTGAAGCTGATAATGATTGTCGCAATCGCAGCGATCAGACGTGCAGCATTGCTGTCGAATCTGTCGCCAATAAATTCCGGTACAGTAAACCGGCCGTATTTACGGAGCTGCGGAGCGAGCAGGAAAGTCAGGAGCAAATAGCCTCCCGTCCAGCCCATTATGTAAGCAAGTCCGTCGTAGCCGAGAATCATAACTGTACCAGCCATTCCGATGAACGAGGCGGCACTCATCCAGTCGCCGCCGATGGCCATCCCGTTCCAAACCGGCGGGATGCCGCGGCTGGCTACGTAAAAGTCCGATGTAACCTTCGCGCGGTTGTAAACAGAAATTCCAATATATAAGGCAAATGTTAGTAAGATAAGCGTTAGTGACACTAATGACTGCTGATCCAAGAACGTTCCCTCCTTCGCGATGATAGAAGCTGCGGCTGAAGCTGATTAATGATCGGAAGCTCCGCCGCTTATTTGTTCGTTTTGCTTTTCATCAATACCAAACGCTTTATCGACGCGGTCACTGATCATAGCGTTTAGAAAGAGCAATACAACGAACGTGATAACTGCTCCCTGTGCCCCCATATAATAGTGGGCCGGCATTCCGAGAATGAGAGCGCCGCCTTCGTAAATGCTCTCGGCGAAGAACGCAACCCCGAAGGATACAGCAAAACCGATGGCGAGAAAAATAATGACCATGATCGTACGGATTCGAAAGTATTTGTCTGCAGTCGCTTTTTCAACTTTTCGCATGTCTGTCACTCCTTCTTTGTTTGTCTTAACCTGCCGGTGCGCGGAGCCTCACCCCCTTAAAGTACTGTAATCGCTTTCAAATCACCTTATATTTTTCTGCGCTGCACTCATTGTCCGCCGGCAGGAACGGCACATCATGAAAGGCGTTTTACGCCTCGCGATGAGATCGTTCGTAAGCAGGATAGCCGGAATAAACAGTAGAAACAGCGGTGTGAACACGATGCCGACTGCAGTCGTAACAACAACTGGCAGAACAGACATCATAAACATATACTGCCAGCGCTCAATAACCTTGACGTCACGGCTGCGGCAGGCAGGACAAGCGTCGTGCATTGTCTGATCCCTCCGTCATTCAGCGCATGCTGAAGATAAATTTCAGCGTGTCCCAAAACGGCATCGGGACCATGGCAACCTGCACGAATACGAAACCGATGATCGCAAAAAACGGAACGGTGAGCAGAAGCGGCTTTTTGTAGCGGATTGTCCCGATCACTGCTGCAAGTGCAAGCGTCCAAAATAAAATAAGCATCCACATAATACGAAAACCTCCTTCAAACATGACGGAAGCGGTCAGACCACCCCTGGTAAAACAAGTCCTATTACAAATCAGTGTGAGTGCAGAACCATCTGACATATAACAGAATAGGGTAACGAATGTCTCTTTTACAATTCACTGTAAAAAGAGACACCTTTGATTATTTCAAATTTTCAGACTTGAAGCAACTTATTTGTCAAAAAAAGGCGTAATGTACTACCGCTTTGAAGCAACAAAGTCCCTCTATGAGAGGGGATGCAGCAGAACAAAAAAATGTGTAAAGGGTCATAGGCGAATAATCATTAATGGAAGGTGAGAAAAACCTCCTGGAAGTAGTCTTGAAGCCGGAAAAGCGGCAGAAATAAGAGCAGAGGAAAAAGCCGCTTTTCTTTTCATCCGACGCACGAAGGCGAGCTGATTCTGCATCAACGAACGTAAAAAAACGGCGATCCGAGGAAGGATCACCGTTTTTTGCATATAATAATCTTATTTAGAACGTCCAGATGCCTGTGGAGTAAAGGAAAACTAGCAGGATTCCGAGCGGTGCGAAGACGCGCAGCAGCCAGATCCAGATGTTTCCGAGTACCGTATCACCGAAATCAGAGGCTTCAAATGCATCTGCTTTTTTCCAGCCCCAGCCGACAAACAAGGCGATAATCATACCGCCGAGCGGGAGGAAGATGTAGGATGCGAGGAAGTCCATTGAGTCGAAAATGTCACGGCCGCCAATCACTGTGATGTCCGACCATACGCCGAGTCCGAGAGAAGCCGGAATACCGAGCAGAAAGATAATCGAGCCGATAATCAATGCAGCTTTCTGACGGGACCATTCAAACTGACGCATAAAGTAGGCAACAGCAACTTCCAGAAGCGATACGCCTGAAGAAATAGCAGCTGCAGAAAGCAGGAAGAAAAAGGTCAGTCCGTAAATGGTTCCGAGTGACATGCTCGAGAAAATCTCCGGCAGCGTGATAAAGACGAGTCCTGGTCCGGAATCCGGCGCGATCCCAAATGTAAACACGGCAGGGAAAATCATCAGACCTGCGACAATCGCAAATAGGGAATCCATTGATGCAACACCGACAGCAGCACCGGGCAGCTTTTCTTTTTTAGACAGGTAAGAGCCGTAAGTAATCAGTGCACCCATCCCGAGGCTCAATGAGAAGAAGGCCTGACTCATCGCCGCCAGATAGATGGCAGGATCGGTCAGTGCGCTCCAGTCAGGAGAAAAGAGGAAGCTGAACGCTTCACCTGCGCCACTAAGCGTCATGCTGTACCCGGCCAGGATGAGAACGAGAATGGCCAGGAGCGGCATGAGAAACTTGTTAGAAGCTTCAATCCCTTTTTTAACACCGACAAACACAATTCCGGTGACGGTCGCCATGAAGGCAAACTGCCAGAACAGCGGATGAATCGGCGATGTGTGGAAATTCACAAAGAAATCTGCCGAAGCGCCTTCCGCTGCGACATTCAGTCCGCCGAACACATACTGGAAGAAGTAAAAGAGCGACCACCCTGCTGCAACCCCGTAAAAAGCAAGAATAATAAATGCAGAAGCAACGCCCATAAATCCGGCGATAACCCAGGGTTTGCCGGGAGCGAGTGATTGAAACGAGCCGACGACATCAAGCTGAGCCCGTCTCCCGATTGTAAACTCTGCCATCAGAATCGGCAGACCAATTGCAATTATACATAACATATAAATAAGTAAGAATGCAGCACCGCCGCTTTCTCCGGCAACATATGAAAAGCGCCAGATGTTCCCGAGTCCGACAGCCGAACCGAGCGCTGCGAGCATAAAGCCGAGCCGCGATCCCCACTGTTCTCTGGCTGGTTGTTGCGATACCATAAGATGTGCTCCCCCTTTAAAACGTTGAAGTGTAAAAGTTTTAGAATTTTACTATAACACATTATGAAAAAATGAAAACAGTTATTTTTTCATATTTTCAGAAAAAGTCGAAGCTCACCGTCAATTTCCATGAAACGGATTGGTTGCCAAGGTGTGCAACCCGTGCGACACTGTAATCAGAATAGAAAGAAAACGGGTGAGGTGAACGGTATGGGAGTATTCGCTGAGCAGATCATTCACGCTCCGCTGTTTGCAACAGCACAAATTCGGTCAGGGGAAGACCGGCTCAAAAAAAATGAAGTAGAGTGGGTTTCTGTTATGGAAACGCCGGTCGAAAATTTTATCCGGGAGAAAGAGTTTGTTCTGACGACGGGGATCGGCATCGGTGAAGATGCTGACTTGCTGGAGAAGTTCGTCTCTGATGTGATTCATTCCGGCGCTTCGATGCTTGGAATTGCTACTGGCAGGCACATTTTTGATATTCCGGACCGGGTGCTACAGCTTGCAGAGGAGCATGGATTTATTATTCTCGATCTGCCCTGGGATGTGCGTTTTGGCGATGTCATCTCCACCGTTTTAAATGAAATTAACAAAAGCAAGCAGGAAGAGCGGCAGGTGTCTGAAGAGATCCGGCTCGATTTTCTGAATCAGGTGCTGCAGGAAGGCGACTTGCAGGAAATCGCAGAGCTGCTGCACCGGCATACACGCATGCCGGCAATGATCACCGAGTTTGATGGAACGATGCGGGCTTATTATGACGTGTCAGAGGATGTGCTGGCAGCAGTAGAAGCAAAGCAGTGGACGCGGCCGAAGGCGTACGAAATCGAACAGCACTTAGGCGCCGCCTTCAGCGAGCATAGGCTGCACCCGCACATTTTTGTCTACGATACAGCAGGAGAGCGCTGGTGCCGGGTGCTGATTCATACGAAGCATCGGAAGCAAGGATTTGTCTGGTTCCGCCTTCCGGACGGCCAGCCCATGACGTGGTTTACGATGAATGTGCTAGAGCACGCCGTTACCGCATGTGCTCTCTTCTTTATTAAAGAGGATGCCGTCGAAGCCCGCGAAATTAAAGTGAAGGACAGTTTCATACTGCAGTTGGCCAAAGAGGAGCCGGATGACTTTGGCGTGGTCCGCTCAAAAGCGGAGCTGCTCGGCTACGATCTGGATCTGCCGTATGTTTGTATCGTGGGAAGGATTCACCTTCGGGAGGATGAATCTGAATTTCCGTCGTTCCATAAAGACAATCCGCCGACTTCCTCGCTGCAAAACGTAAACTACTATATTCAAAAGGAGATAAACAGTGCGGCAAGGTTTATCGGCAGGCGTGCCATGGCTACCTTCGACGAAGATGAAGTGATCGTGTTCCTCGAAGCAGCTTACGACGTATATACGGAAACGGCCAATCAGTTTCTTGACTACATTGAGCGCCGGCTCTCCGACATGCTGACCGAAATAGGGCTGCGCTGGGGAATCTCCGTTAAGAAGGAGGAAGCAAACGGATTTCATCACAGCTACCGTGAAGCGTATACGGCGCTTGAAATCGGCATTCGCAAGGCGGAAGAATCGAGCCGGACGTTTTATAAGGATACGAGAATTAACCGTGTTCTGCTGGCTATGTCGGCCAACCATGACATCCAGTCGCTCGTCCAGGAGATTGTAAAACCGCTTGCTGACTATGATGAAAAACGGCAGACGGACCTGATTCATACGTTCATGACCTATAACAAGTACAGCGGCAACGTCAGCCAGACAGCACGTGCCCTGCACCTGCACCGTCAGTCGCTGCTTTACAGGCTTCGTAACATCGAATCGCTTACCGGGCTGTCGCTTCTGGAGTCAGATGATGTGTTTCTATTAGAACTGACGATCCGTCTCTGGCAGCTGAAGGATCTCCAGCGACCGGCGCTCGGTCTTCAAAGCGGGCGCAGCGAAGAAGGAACGTAAGCTGTTTCCTACAAATGTCTTCCGGACTTGTAACAGTCCGGAAGCTTTTTTTGTGAGGAAATATAACGGTGCAAAAGGGTCAAACCATATGCTGGACGAGGGATTGTTGAAAGTGTATAAACCAGGTAGAAGAATGTTCATACAATTTGTACATCACATAAAAAGTCAGAAGAGACTATGATAAATAGTAAGAACAATCAAAACATTCAATCGAAAGAGGGTGGATGGACATGCTTCCTTTTGATATCCAGGAATATCAGGAGCGCCTTTTGAAAACGAAGGAGAGAATGGCCGAGCGGGACATCGAAGTGCTGCTCGTTACCGATCCGGCGAACATGAATTACCTGACTGGATATGACGCATGGTCGTTTTACGTGCACCAGATGGTTGTCATCATTATCGACGAACCGCAGCCGCTATGGATCGGCCGCTATCTTGATGCGAATGGCGCAAGAGTCACCACCTGGATCTATGATGAGAACATCATCGCTTACCCGGACTACTACGTTCATTCTGATGTATATCACCCGATGTCATTCATCGGAGAAATTTTAACGCAGATTGGACACGGCAACAGAAGAACCGGAGTAGAGATGGACAGCTATTACTTTTCCGCAAAAGCGTTTATGAAATTACAGCAGGCGCTGCCGAACGCTGTATTCACAGATGGAGATCTTGTCGTCAATCGTGTCCGTATCGTCAAATCCACCCAGGAGATAGCCTATATGGAGCGGGCAGCGCAAATTGCTGACAAGGCAATGAGCAGCGGAGTCGATAACATTCGAATCGGCAGCAGGGAAAACGACGCTGCCGCACACATTTACTACAGTATGATCAGCGGCACAGAAGATTACGGAGGTGATTACCCGTCGATTGTTCCGCTCATTCCTTCCGGAAAAAATACGGGCGTGCCTCACCTGACGTGGAGCGACCGTCCGTTTGAAGAAGGAGACTCCACGATCATTGAGCTTGCCGGCTGCTATAAGCGCTATCACGTGCCGCTGGCAAGAACGGTCACGATCGGGACGCCGGATGACCGGCTGCAGCAGCTGACTCCGATTGTGCAGGAGGGCATCGCTGCCGTGCTGGATGCGGCGAAGCCGGGAGCGACGTGCTCCGATATGGAGAAAGCGTGGCGCACGACGATCGGCAAATATGGCATTGAGAAAGAAGCCAGACTCGGCTATTCTGTCGGGCTCGGCTATCCGCCGGACTGGGGCGAGCATACAGCCAGCATCCGCCGCGGAGATGAAACGGTTCTGGAACCGAACATGACCTTTCATTTAATTCCGGCACTTTGGTTCGATCAGTACGGCATTGAAATTTCTGAAACATTGCGCATCACGGAAACAGGCAGCACCACATTTTCAAAATATCCGCGGGAGCTGATCGTCAAGCACCCTTTTCTAATGAATCAGCAGAGCGGTGAAATTTCGTAAATTACGTGAGGGAGGTTTTTAATATGAACAAAGAGACAAAGATGGGTACAAAGGCAATCTGGGCAGGAGAGCAGGACTACCTGGCATTCGGAGCGACGCAGGTGCCGGTCGTGCACAGTGTATCATACGGCTATGAGGACATGGATGAATGGTATGAAGTAGCTGTAGGCAATAAAAAAGGGCATATTTACGGAAGAAACACGAATCCGACTGTGGAGGCATTTGAACAGAAGGTAAAAATTCTTGAAGGAGCAGAGCATGCAACAAGCTTCTCAACAGGGATGGCTGCGATCAGCAATACGCTGAGCACGTTCCTCCGTCCTGGAGACAGAATCGTATCCATTAAAGATACGTACGGCGGAACAAATAAAATTTTCACCGAATTCCTGCCGCAGATGAACATCGATGTGGAGCTCTGTGATACAGGAGACCATGAAGCGATTGAGCGCGAAGTCGAAAAAGGCTGCAAGGTGCTGTACCTGGAAACACCGACGAATCCGACGGTTAAGATCACCGACATCGCACGTATGGCCAGAGCAGGAAAGAAAGCCGGCGCGCTTGTCATCGTCGATAATACGTTCGCAACACCAATCAATCAGAACCCGCTCGAGATGGGCGTCGATCTTGTGCTTCACAGCGCGACTAAGTTCCTTGGAGGACACGCAGATGCACTCGGCGGCGTGCTCGTTGGATCGCATGAGCTCGTTGAACAGGTTTATCACTACCGGGAGATTAACGGCGCTACGCTCGATCCGATGGCCGCCTACCTTCTGCTTCGAGGGATGAAGACGCTGAAGCTGCGAGTGGAGCGGCAGAACGAAAACGCACAGAAGGTAGCTGAGTACCTGCAGTCCGTTGATATGGTGGAAAGCGTCTTTTATCCAGGACTTGAGGAGCATCCGCACCATAACATTGCAAAAGAGCAGATGAAAGGATTCGGCGGCATGCTCAGCTTCAGCGTAAAGGGCGGAGTGGATACAGTCCGGCATCTCCTGCCGAAGCTTCAGTTTGCGAACCGGGCTGCAAACCTCGGTGCAGTGGAAACGATCGTCGGTCCGTCCAGAACAACAAGCCACGTAGAGTGTACTCCGGAAGAGCGCGCTGCCATGGGTATTCCGGAAGGTCTGATCCGCTACTCAGCGGGTATAGAGGATATCGAGGACCTGATCGGTGATCTGGAACAGGCGTTTCAGGCGCTGCCGAAGGAACTCTACACGAGCGTGTAACCCACGACAAGGAGGCGGCTTGAATGGCAGTAAAACTAGCATTTATCGGATTTGGTGGAGTCGGCCAGGCTCTTCTGCGAATCCTGCTCGACAAGGAAGCACAGCTGCGGGACGAAGAAGGAATGGAAACGAAAGTGGTGGCAGTATCAGACGTGATGAAAGGAGCAGTTTATCATCCGGACGGACTGGATGGCCAGCAGCTGCTCGATCTCGTCTCCAGCGGTAAAAAGCTGGATGAGTATGAAGGACAGGGCGTCACCTACGGACTGGACAGCATGGATTCGATTCGCAATACGAATGCGGATACGATCGTGGAAGTGACGTTTACAGACGTCAAAACTGGGCAGCCGGCCGCAGATCATTGCCGTGCCGCATTTGAACTAGGAAAAAACGTCGTCACGACGAATAAAGGCCCGGTAGCAGTCGCATATCGGGAGCTGCAGGACCTTGCTGATAAAAACGGCGCCTTCTGGGGCTTTGAAGGCACCGTCATGAGCGGCACACCGGCGCTGAGGCTGCCGCTGGATACGCTTCGCGGCAATACGATCAGCCGGATCAGCGGCATCCTGAACGGTACGACGAATTATATGCTGACAGAAATGGAAAAGGGCCTGTCTTATGAAGAAGCCCTCCAGCAGGCCCAGAACAACGGCTATGCAGAAGCAGATCCGACAAGCGATGTGGAAGGCTATGACGCGCGGTATAAAGCCGTCATCCTCTCCAACGTCGTGCTGGGTGTTCCGCTTGAAGCCGGAGACGTGTCCTGTAAAGGGATTACGGAGATAAAAAAAGAGGAGCTTGACCGGGCCAGAGCTGCCGGAAAAAGACTTCGGCTTGTTGCAACTATTGAGCGGACGGACAATGGTGTGAAAGCGTCCGTGGAACCAGTTGAGCTGGAGGACACAAATCCTTTAGCAGCCGTACCCGGCGCTGTGAATGCCATCCTGTATGAATGTGATCTGTCCGGACCTATCTTTTTAAGCGGTGCAGGCGCAGGCCTGGCTGAAACCGGATTTTCATTGTTGATCGACTTGATTCACGCAGAACGGATGAAACAAAAAGTGAACCAGTAGAAAGAAAGGCGGTGCTGCTTGTGCAGACGAAAGTGCTTTCAGCTAAAATGTATGCCCTCGGGGACTGGGTCAGTCAGGAAGAGACGTTTGACGTGATGGATCCGCAGAACAACGAAGTTATCGCGGTCGTGCCGAAGGCGTCAAAGGAAACAGTCCGCTCCATTATCGATGGCGCCGAAGAAGCATTCAAGGCGATTTCCTCATGGCCGGTTCACGAACGGATCCGCGTTATTCAGCAGGCGGCGGATTATGTCGAGCAGCATCACGAACGATTTGCCTATACGATTGCGAGGGAAGGCTCCAAAACGATCACCGAAGCACGAGGTGAGGCGAGCCGGGCGATTCAAACGCTCCGGATCAGTGCTGAAGAAGCGCGCCGGGTTAAGGGAGAAACGATCAATTTCGATCAGCGGGAAGGAAGCGAAAACCGAACGGGTTACTACTTCCGTTTTCCAATCGGTGTAGTAGCCGCAATCACGCCGTTCAACGACCCGCTTAATCTCGTCGCCCACAAGGTAGGACCTGCGCTCGCAGCGGGAAATGCGGTCGTCGTCAAGCCTGCAACTGTCACTCCGCTGAGTGCGCTACTGCTGGCAGAAGCGTTTGACGCAGCAGGGGTGCCGAGAGGGTTTTTATCAGTCGTAACCGGATCCGGACGTGAGCTTGGCGACGAGCTGGTGTCGCATCCGGCTGTCAAGATGGTGTCGTTTACCGGAGGCTCCTCTGCGGGGGACCGGATCGCGGAAAAAGCCGGCCGCAAAAAGCTCGGGATGGAGCTCGGATCCAATTCACCTGTGATCGTCCTGAATGATGCTGATCTTCATGATGCCGTGAAATCAACTGTTTCCGGAGCCTTTGCTGCAGCAGGTCAGAACTGCATCGGAGTGCAGCGGGTATTCATTCAGGATGAGCTGTATGAGGACTTTACTGATTTATTCGTCGAGCGGACGAAAGAGCTTCAAACCGGGGATAAATTGTCTGAATGGACGGATATGGGGCCGCTCATTCAGGAGTCCGAAGCAGAGCGGGTTGAACAGTGGGTCAATGAGGCAGTTGAAGCCGGAGCGGTCATCCTGCAGGGCGGAAAGCGAAACGGCGCCTTTTATGAGCCGACTGTGCTCGCCAACGTTCCGCACAGCTGCCGGGTTTATTACGAAGAAATATTCGGACCGGTCGTTATTCTCGAGAAAACGGCTAGTCTGCAGGAAGCGGTCACCGCTGCCAACGATGTGGATTACGGTCTCCACGCCGGCATCTTCACTTCCAGCATTGATCACGCCTTCTATGCAGTTCACCATCTGCACGTCGGCGGCGTTATGGTGAACGACAGCAGCGACTACCGCATCGACGAAATGCCGTTCGGTGGCGTGAAGCAATCCGGACTAGGCCGTGAAGGAGTCGCGCACGCCATTCAGGAAATGACAGAGCCGCGCGTCGTCTGCTTCAAGCTGACCCAGCCGTGGTCGGTGTAGAACAACGGAATACCGCAAAAAAGCTGTCCCGGAAGCGGGGCAGCTTTTTGAATTCAGGCAGAGCCTTTCCATTTCTGGGCCATTGGATGCGCCCGCTTCTGACGCTTCACAGTTAGAAGAACCGACCCGATCACAAGCGCCATCCCGGCTCCCTGCCACAGCGTAATGATTTCTCCATATACAAGCAGGCCGATGATGATCGCTACAACAGGTTCAACGGTAGAGAGAATAGCAGCCTTGCCTGATTCGATCCAGCGAAGCCCCGCGGTGTAGAAAATATATGCGGCGACGGTAGCGAAAAAGGCGAGGCCCAGTCCGGAAAGGACAACGCCGCCGGTGAACAGCTCCGCTCTCTCCCAAAGCCTGCTCGTTGGAAGCAGAAACAGGCTCCCGAATATCATCGAATAAGTCGTGATGGTCATCGCATGATAGCGCCCGCTGACGTATTTTCCGAAGATGCTGTAGAGCGCGTAAAAGAAGCCGGACAGGACGCCGAATACGATCATCGTTCCGGACGTTGACAAAGCGCCTGCCGGCAGCAAACCGACGGTAAACATACAGCCGAGCAGCATCAGAACAAGTGCCGCTCCTTTCCGGACCGTAAACGGCTCATTAAACGTGAAGCGGGAGATCAGCGCGACAAACACCGGGCCCGTATAAAGCAGGACAACCGCAAGTGAAATTGAGGCTCCTTCTATCACAGAGAAAAAGAAGTAGTTGAAAAAAGCTATGCTGATCACACCGGTGCCGATGAAAAATGGAAGATCCTTCAGTCTTACATGAAGAAGGCTTCTGTCATAAACGGACAGAAAAGCGAGCAGAAGCGCTGCGGAAAACGACAGGCGGATTCCGACGACCTCCCATGGCGTAAAGCCTGCGGCGTTTAATTCATTTACAAATAAACCGGTTGTTCCCCACAGGGCAGCACCGGCCATTACGAGTAAGTAAGCGGTTTTGGAAGTCATTGGCATCCCTCCTGCACGATACCCATTCTAATACGGCCCGCAGTAAAAAGAAAGCCCAATCTGAAGGCGGTATGAGCCGTTTGAAAGGTGAAAAAGAAGAGGAAATATAGTATAATAGAAGTAGCTTAAAACGGAGGCGATGTATCAGTGTCAAGAAGCAAGAAAGATATACAGTTTGCATTTCAGTCTGCCCGGGCGTCCCTGGCAGTAGAAGGAATGACGCTTTCGGAAAAACAGGAAGCTCTCGTTATCGACCAGTTATCCGGAAGAATGAGTGAAGAAGCTTTCGTGGAGCGTGCCCTGGAACTTTCCCGTCATGAGTAAATACCGGTCGGGTCCGTCAAGATACTGTTATCCGGGAACGGAAACGTTGCGCAATTATTTTCATATACGACGGGAAGAGCAGCTTCAGCGGCTTGATGCCATGCTGACATCAAAGCGGCTTGCTGAGCTCTCGCTTCAGCCGCTTAAGGGCGGCTGGGATTTTGCCCATTTATGCCGGATTCATGCGTGGATTTTTCAGGATCTGTATCCGTTTGCCGGCAAGGTGCGGCAGGAAAATATATCGAAAGACGGCTTTACGTTCGCGCAGGCAGCCCATATCGAGCAGAGTGCAGCTGCTCTTTTTTCTGCGCTCCAGCGGGAGAAATGGCAGTCGATGGACCGGCGCACGCTGGCGAAGTCGCTTGCGTTTTATTTTGCAGAAATGAACGTGCTGCATCCATTCCGCGACGGAAACGGCCGCAGCATCCGTGAATTTATCCGGGCGCTAGCCGGCCATGCGGGCTTTAGGCTTAACTGGGCCGATGCCGATAAGTCGGAAGTACTGGAGGCATCGATTCGCTCTGTGACGGACCCGGCTCCGCTCGAAGATGTATTATACCGGCTGCTGAAGCCGATTGATGGATCGGATCAGGCGACGTGACCTGCGGTGGAGATCATCCGCCGCTTTTTTATGTTTTTGTTTTCCTCGTCACCGGGTATCGGAACAGGCAGAAGCGGTATGAGAAAAAAAGAAAAATCCTTCGTGCTGAGCGTAACAGACAGCTTCTTTACGGCGTCCAACTATGGTAGAATAGACAATTGGAAAACGCACAGAAAAGCAGCACTCAAATCGAATCGTTTCAGTACGGATCTGCAGAGAGGAAGTTATGCACCATGTACATAGATTTAGCACACGGACGTCTGCACTATCATGAATCCGGCGAAGGCCGTCCTGTTATTCTGCTTCACGGATGGGGAGCAGAAGTGAAGACAATGATGCCGGTACATAAGGCGCTGGAGCCTCACTTTCACGTCTATACGCTCGATCTGCCCGGATTCGGAGAGAGTGATGAGCCGGATAAACCGTGGGACACGACTGACTACAGTCGTGCGCTGCGCGAATTTGTTGAAAAAACCGGAATAGAACAGCCGATTATCGCCGGACACTCCCACGGCGGGAGAACGGCGATTCATTATGCTGCCGAATACGGGGATGTGCACAAGCTGATCTTGATTGATGCCGCGGGAATTAAACCGAAACGAAAGCCGTCCTACTACGCGAAGGTATACTCGTACAAGACAGCAAAGCAGCTGCTGAAGCTGCCGGGACTAAGCCGCTACCGGGAGGATATTTTGAACAAAATGAAAGGTCGTGTCGGCTCGGCGGACTATAAGAACGTCAGCGGCACGATGCAGCAGACGCTTGTAAAAGTCGTGAACGATGATTTTCAGCATCTGATGCCGTCGATCCAGGCATCCACGCTGCTTATTTTTGGCGAACAGGACACGGCAACTCCTGTCAGTCACGGTCAGCAGATGGAAAAGCTTATTCCGGATGCCGGACTCGTTGTGTTGAAAAACGCCGGGCACTTTGCCTACCTGGATCAGCCGCAGCAGTTTAACGCGGTGCTTCATTCATTTTTAGAGAACGATAAAAGGAGGAGCTCATGATTTCAACTATTATTTTCTTTTTAGTCGCACTGACAGCATGGATCTTGCCTGTCACGTTAAAAGTAAAGCGCAGCGTGCACATGCTGCAGCTGAATTCATATCGCAACGAACGCTATGCCAAATGGATGTCGGAAAACAGCAGTAAAGTGTACTCTCCGGCCGAGATGCTCTATCTCGTTCCGCTCATTGTCCTGCTTTTTTCAAATTCAGACATCTTTATTCTCGCAGTTACTTCGGCCGTCTTCGTCCTTGTATTTGCCGCTTTTTACGCAGCACGGAAACCGGAAAAGAAAAAGCTCGTTTACACGCAGCGCGTTCAGCGGCTGTTCGGCGTTACGTATCTGATGTACGGGCTGATTGCAGCTGTTGCTACCGGCCTTGGTGCTTTTGTGAACATCGGATTTGCTGTCGCGATTCTACTTGTAACAGCCGTCTTCCCGTTCAGCCTCGTCAAGCTGACGAATCTGATCAACGAACCGATCGAACGAAGCATCAACCAGCGCTTCGTTGATGATGCCAAGCGGCTGATTCAGTCCTCACCGGATCTAAAAGTAGTCGGCATTACAGGCAGCTACGGAAAAACGAGCGTAAAACATTTCGTGGAAGCGATTCTGTCGTCGAAGTATAACGTGCTGATGACACCGGAGAGCTACAATACCCGTCTTGGGGTAACGCGGACGATTAATGAACAACTGAAGCCGTATCACGAGATTTTCATTGCTGAAATGGGAGCGAAGCAGACCGGGGACATCCAGGACGTCTGTGAAATCGTCAATCAGCAGTACGGCATTCTCACAGCAATCGGACCACAGCACCTGGATACGTTTAAAACACTCGACAATATAAAAAAGACAAAGCATGAAATCGTGGAAACACTGCCGGAGGGCGGTGTGGCAGTCCTGAATAAGGACGACGAAAACATCATGTCCTACGAGGCTAAAAATCCGGCGAGACGCGTTTATTACGGCGTTGAGCGGACGGATGTGGATATTCATGCCGGAGATATCGGATACAGCTCAAAAGGGATGACGTTTACTGTCACCCTGAAAGACGGCACAACTGAACATTTCCGCACGAGGCTGCTCGGAAAGCACAACATTTACAATGTGCTCGCAGCTATCGCGATCGGGCTGGAAATGGGCATGACGCTGCAGCAGATGGCAGTACCGGTGAAAAACCTTCCGCCGGTGAAACACCGACTGGAGCTGAAGCCGGCGAATGGAAATATTACGATCATTGACGACAGCTTTAACTCCAATCCGGTCGGCTCGAAGATGGCCGTTGAAGTTCTTGGTAAAATGGACGGCTTCCGCATGCTTGTAACACCGGGAATGATCGAGCTTGGCGATCAGGAGTACGAGTTGAATAAAACGCTGGCTCTCCACGCCGCTGAGAACTGCGACTATGTTATTCTCGTCGGGAAAAAGCAGACGAAACCGCTTCAGGACGGACTTGCCGAAGCTAACTATCCGGAATCTCAGTTTTATGTCGCAGCTGATTTGAATGATGCGATTCAGCATATGCACGAAAAAGCACAGGCAGATACAATCGTTCTGTTGGAAAACGATCTGCCGGATACGTTCAACGAATAGACGAAGATGGGGGATGGAAGGATGAAAACACGCGTAGCGGTAATATTCGGCGGGGTATCCGTTGAACATGAGGTATCGGTTATATCAGCCCTGCAGGCTATTCAAAATATGGATGAATCGAAATACGAGATCACCCCGGTTTACATTGCAAAGGACCGCGTCTGGTATACAGGAGATAACCTGCTTGATATTGAGAATTATAAAGACTTGAAGAAGCTGTTTCAGGAAGCACAGAAAATGTCGATGCAGCGGACGACAGACGGCCGTGTCATTATCAACAAAGAGCCGCGCCCACGGTTTGGAAAAGCAGAAATCGCAGAAATTGACGTTGCCTTCCCTGTCATCCACGGTACGTTCGGCGAAGACGGTGTGCTGCAAGGCTATCTCGAGCTTCTCAATCTGCCGTATGTCGGCTGTGATGTAATGAGCTCCGGATCTGGTATGGACAAAGTTCAGATGAAGCGTATTTACCGGGACGCAGGACTGCCCGTACTTGATTTTGTCACGTTTTATTCGACCCAGTGGAACGAGGAAACGTCCGTCTGGCTGGAACGGATTGAATCAAGCATTCCGTATCCGGTGATCGTTAAGCCGGCTAACCTCGGGTCAAGCGTCGGCATCAGCAAAGCAGCCGACCGGGAGGAGCTCGAGGAGGCAATCGATCTGGCCCAGCGGTTTGCCCAGAAAATTGTCGTCGAACCGATGGTGCAGAACATGACGGAAGTAAACTGCTCTGTCGTCGGTGACACAGAGCACGTTGAATCCTCGGTCTGTGAGCAGGTGCTTGGAACGGATGAATTTCTTTCATACGAAGACAAGTACGCCGGCAGCAGCTCGAAAAATGGCGGCGCGAGCAAAGGGATGGAATCCACGAACCGGATTATTCCGGCAGAAATCGGGGATAAGATGACTGCTGAAGTGAAGCGCCTTGCAGAGGAATCGTTCCGTACACTCGGAGCGAGCGGTGTTTCCCGGATCGACTTTATCATCGATAACGACCAGGAAAAAGTATACATCAATGAAATCAATACGATTCCTGGATCACTCTCCTTTTACTTGTGGGAGCCGGCAGGAAAATCGTACCGCCAGCTGACCGATCAGCTGATCCAGCTCGCACTGAAACGCGAGCGGGAGCGCGGACGTCTGATGTATTCGATCGATTCCAACCTGTTCTCTCTGCAGCAGGGCGGATCGAAAGGCAGCAAAGGCGGTTCATCGAAACGATAAAAGTAAATCAGCTGAAACCGCCCGGGGAACCGGGCGGTTTTTCAGATTGTCGATACCGTTTTATGTCTGAATAACCTTGCATCTGCGGATCCTCGATTTCCGGAGGAGCGGCCTTGCCTTCCCTCCTTCTGTGCGCCGGATTTTGCCTCGTTTTAATTCTCCCGGAGTCCGTTCACTTTGCTTCCTCCGCTTTTCTTTTGACCAGGGGCGAAATCGGGTAAAGAAACACAGATACAGATAAAGGAGTGTTTGCATGAAGAAAGCGTGGGTCATGTCGGCCGTTGTGCTTCTTGCTGCCTGTCAGGGCGGGGAAGAAAACAATGTGACGATCAATGACGATACAGAAATTGAGGATGAGAACGGAAATGCAGCAGAAAACACCGAGCCGGAGAACAGCGAAATCGAAAACGATGAAAACGATGAGAATGAAGCCAATGAAGATAACGAAGCAAATGATGAAGCAGAGACCGCCGGTGATGGCGCTGATCAGATATCCCTGCTCGGTACAGGTACAGAGGACTGGGACGTTGAAATCGTCGCAGACAACCTGGACAGCCCCTGGTCGATCGCTGTTTATGATGAAGAAACCTTTATGCTTACAAGCCGGGAAGGAATGCTTCTGGAAATTTCAGATAGCAGCGTAACGGAAGTCGAGCTTGATACATCGGATGCAACTGTACAGGAAGGGGAAGGAGGGCTGCTTGGATTTGTTCCGTCTGAATCTGATGACGACAGCGCCTTTATTTACTATACGTATGAGAGCGGCGGCGAGCTGTTGAATAAAATCGCGCAAATAGAGCGGACCGAGGATAACTGGGAGGAGACAGAGGTCCTGCTGGATGAAATTGAAGGAGCCAGGACACATAACGGAGGCAGGCTGGCGATCGGACCAGACGACATGCTTTACGCAACGACAGGAGATGCGGAAGTGACAGAATGGTCACAGGATCCGGATGTGCTTGCAGGAAGCATTCTGCGTATGACGACAGAAGGGGACGTCCCGGACGATAATCCGATGGACGACTCCTACGTATACAGCTACGGACACCGGAATCCGCAAGGTATGGCCTGGGCGGAAGACGACACGATGTACAGCTCGGAGCACGGGGCGCAGGCGCTGGATGAAATCAATATCATCGAAGCTGGAAACAATTACGGCTGGCCGGTCATTGAAGGCGATGAATCAGAGGAGGGAATGGAAGAGCCGCTCGTCCATTCCGGAGATGACACGTGGGCTCCGTCCGGAACTGCTATGTGGCAGGAGGAAGAGCTTGTCATGACGGGTCTGCGCGGTCAGAGTCTCTATGTTCTCGATGAGGAAAATGAATCCGTCGACATCGTGTTTGAAGGTGAAGGAAGGTTGCGTGACGTGATGTATCATGAGGGTGCACTCTATCTTCTCACAAACAATACCGATGGGCGCGGTGACCCTCAGGAGAACGACGATCGTCTGCTGCGGCTTACCCCCGGGCAGTGAAGGCACGAATGAGCTGCAAGCTGCCACACTTATTCCCGACGAAGAGCCGTGCATAACGGCTCTTTTTTTATGAAATGAAAATTAGCATCATAGAATGTTTCATATTTTGAGTCGAAGTGCTTAAAGGAGTTTGGGACAATCCTATTGAACAGGTCCCTTGTTCCTGCTAAAATTTAGAAAGACGAACAACAGGAGGTCCTCATGCTGTCAACCGTTCAGAAGCAGGTCGTGCAGCAGCTGCAGCTTGCTCATTCAAAAAAAGGGCTGATGGCTGTGTTTCAAGCTTACGTCGATGCTACATTCCCGGCCGGGGAGCCGATTCTTACTGCTCCCCTGCATCAAAACGCTCCGCTTCATCCTGACGCCTTTTTTTATCGAACCGCGCTGGACGACCATCCATCCGGCAAGCCTGCGGTTGTGCAGGTGAAAGACCGGACTGGGGACGATGCACGATTTCAGCTCATCCCGCTCTACGAATCAGACGGGAGCAGGTGGGAAGTGTTGACGCGTTCAACGTGCTGGTATCCGGTCGTTCGTTGGAAGCAGTATCAGCTGCAGCAAATGGCCGATGTTTTTTTCCTGAGAATGCAGGCTGTAGAGGATCGGGAACGAGCCGTAAAAAAGGCAGAGGATGCAGCCTTGATTCGAGCATCCCAGGCGGTACACCACACGATTTCACAAAAGCTGTTCTTCTTATCGGCGCTCCTGTTTCAACTGAAGCAGCAGGAGCAGCCGGATACTGAAACGATGGAAAAACGACTGCATGAGCTGCAAAAAGAGGCGCGGGATCTCATCGCTGATCTTCGCGGTGATAAGGAACGGCTCGACCCCGCGCTGCTGCTGAAGCAGACGCTTGAAACGATCTGCGCAGATCAGCAGCTGATGCCCGTTTTTTCGGCAGAGGGAACAGCGGTGCGGGAACGTCCGGAAATCAAGGAAGCTGTTTTTTACATAGGAGAAGAACTCATGGCCAACGCGGCAAAGCACAGCGGAGCTGACACGCTGCACGTTACGGTGACAGTAAACCCGGTGCAGTGGGAGCTTGTCGTGCGGGATGATGGACGAGGGATACGCAACCGAGACGGAGCCGGCTACGGACTAACCGGAATTCGGCAGAGACTCGAGAAGCTCGGTGGAACGCTGAAGCTGGAACATCACGACGGTACCGCAGCTTTTGTAACCATACCAAGAAGAGGAGGGACCTGGCATGTGCAGACTGCTTTTAGCGGATGACCATCAGGTTGTACGGGACGGAATGAAGATGATTGTGGAGTCCAGAGAGGGATTTACAACAGTCGGAGAAGCGGCTGACGGCGCCGAGCTTTTAGAAAAGGCGCTGACTGTTAAGCCGGATGTAATTTTATCTGATTTAAAAATGCCGGGTCCTTCTGTCATTGACAGTGCCTTAAAACTAAAGGCAGCACTCCCCGACGTGAAGCTGATCGTGCTGACCGCTTATGATGAACAGGGCGATGTGTCCCGTGCCATGCAGAATCAGATTGACGGCTACATTATGAAGGATACGCCGCCGGATCGGATTTTATCGACAGTGGAAATGGTGCTCAACGGCTTTACCTGCTTTCAGCCGCAGGTAGAGAAGCTGCAGGAAACAGAAACGCTCTCCTTTACACCGAGAGAGAAAGAAGTATTTGCCTGTATTGTAGAAAATTATTCCAATCAGGAAATAGCAGAAAAGCTGTTTGTCTCTGAAACGACAGTGAAAAGCCACGTCAGGCAGGTGCTGAAAAAAACCGGCCAGCCGAATCGCTCTCAGGCCGTTCTTCACGTATTGAAGCACAACCTGATCGATTTTAACCGGCTGAAAGAGAATGCCGGATGATTCGAAAAGCAAATGAAGAGCTGCGCTTGAAAATTATCTTCTGGGGAGCCTTGATTGTCACGATCGCGTCAGGGCTCATTGCAGCAGAAAGGCTGTATACGGAGACTCGTGACGTTTCCGGACGGGAGCTTTTGCTCGTCACCGGTCTTTCCTGGGGAGCAGCCCTGCTATACCGCTCTGCAGCACGTACAGCCTGGTCTGTTTATTTTTATCCTGCTGTTTTGCTCAGCTACTTTAAACTGATTATGCATCTGGAGCCGTTTCCGGACCATGCAGTATGGGTTTACCTGCCGTTATTTCCGCTTATCGCGGCACTTGGATTAACTGCCCGGCCGTTCTGGATCTGGACTTCTGTGTATGGGGTCTTTTACGGCCTCTATGCTTTTTATGAAGCACCGGCTGTTTTAGGCGGTCACGCCGCCTACTTGGTTTTGTTTCTGATCAGCACCGTGCTTGGACGCATTATCGTACATAAGATGGACTGCCTGCATGATCGCTTTCGGGAGTCGGTTATTTCCGAGAAAAACACGTTCGTACTGGCATTGTTTGAGAATTTGATTCCGACTGTTGAGCAGCGGACACAGGTGCCGAGGTCGGAAATCAGACAAATGGCGCTGATGCTGCATGATATGCAGACGAAAGAAACGACGCTGGAGTGGTGGGAAGCAGATTTCATCGCGCATGCCCACTATGCGAGCCGGCTTGCGCTGCCGGATTACCTGTATGAAAAAAAGGATGCGCTTTCCGAACAAGAGCAGCTCGTCGTACAGGAACACGTCCACTTTGCCGTAGATATGATGCCGGCAGAAGAGCGGATGCAGAATGTGCGTGCCGTTCTGCTTCAGCACCATGAACGAATTGACGGCAGCGGATACCCGCATGCACTGACAGAAAGGGAAATAGATGAGCGTGCTCAGATGCTCGGATTAATTGAAACCTATCTGTCCATGCGAAACGGGCGTGCCTACCGCGCTCCGATGACAGAAGCAGACGCCGTCCGGACCGTTTGCAAAGAGTTAGACGGCAAACTAAACGGCCGACTGCTCCGCACCTTTCAAGAGAACATGAAGAAGCAAGCCTCTGCCTGAAATTAGGCAGAGGCTTTCAGAGTGTTGATAAAGTCATTTTAAGTGAATAACGTTGCATCTGCCTGTATCTGCGGACACTCGCTTTCCGGAGGGAACGGGCTCAGCTAACCGCTTCCTCCTGCTGTCGGAAGCGCTGGATCTTCGCCTCGTTCT
>NZ_JAATHJ010000026.1 GCF_012034335.1 Alkalicoccus luteus
GCTACATATCGACGGAATACCTTATCGTAGTGTTTTTTCTCCGTGCTCATTCCCGGTTCCTCCTCCACTGCTTTCGTTTCACTCAGACTACCACATGGACGTGTCTACTTTTTATACTAGCTTCATTTTGCCGCAAAAGTTGAACACTTTCATACCCCAAAAAAATGAGCAAACCGCGTTCCCTTCTCTATTTAAGCAAAAAAAGAACCCGGCACGAGGCCGGGTTCCTCCCAACAAGCTGTTATTCGCCTTCTTCTTCCTGTGGCAGGAAGCTTTGTGTTTCGAGCGTATCCCAGAAAGAAGTGTCAGCATCTTCGATCGAGCGGTCAGCGATTGCTTCAATGGCTGCTTCCATGGAAACGACTGCCTGCTGAATCAGGTAACCGTTGCTCTTTTGACCGAGCACCGCTGATTCGTTAACGTTATCAATCATGCCGCGCATTTCAAACAGCAGTGTCGCGATATCGTAATCAAATGCCAGACCGTTTCGAGCGATGGTATTCGCATCTCCGCCAGGGTATTTCGCGAGCAGTCCCCAGCCGCGATCTTCAACAGAGTCATACATAACGGAGCCAAGCTGCTTGGACATTTCCGCTACAGCAGGATCGACACCTTCGTTCGTCGGGTGTAAAATCGATCCGGAAACGAGCTCTCCGTCAATTGCTGAACGGGCGCCCTGATGATGAAAATCGACTAAGTAATCAATATCATACGCCTGCAGCACGTTTTCATGCAGCGCGATGTTTTCCGGCTGCGTCAACTCATTATGGTCTCGGTTTAAGTCGACGTTGTTGGCGTTCGTACGCGTAGCGAGTCCCCCTGCTACGTAGTCGGAAGTGTCAAAATCAACATCGCCGATCGCGCCGTCCGGGTTAATACGTGGTACAAAAAAGACGTTCACATTTTCCGCAAGCTCCGCATTTTGGCGGCGGTTGTTGGACAGGCTGCGGATGACCTGCAGCGCGCCTTCTGTGATCAGCACTTCATTACCATGCTGCTGCGTCAGAAACAGGATCGTCGGGTTATCCGGATTTGTACCGAATTTCAATAGCGGCAGGTCGCGTCCTTTAACCGACTGTCCGATAATCTCCAGCTCCATAAAGTCAGAGCGTTCCGCTGCGCGTTCCACCTGTGCCATTAAGTCCTCGTTACTCGTCAGTCTGGAATCGTTGATCGTTTCGTTGCCATTGTAATTCGGGCCTTTTCCGACAGCCCCGGCTGGCAGCGCCATTGACAGGAACATCAGAACAGCAAGCAGTGTAACAAGCGTCTTTTTCATGTTCGCTTCATCCCCTTCGAGTCATTTTTTCGCACGGCCGTAACGGCCTCGCTGTCTTTAACGCTACGAGACTCGAAAGAAATTAGCAATCTGTTTGAGCCTGATTACGCACGATGCGGGAATCTTCATCAATTCGTACTGATAGATTATTTCAAAAATAAGGATAAAAGTCTGAACTATTTTGTCAGAATGATCTAGCTGCTAAAAAACCGCCTGTCCTCTTAAATTAAGAAGACAGGCGGTTTTTATTAACGGTAGTTCGTAAATTGAACCGGCACGCTAAGGTCAGCGGCGCGGACGGCAGCCATCGTTTTTTGGAGGTCGTCCTTGTTTTTACCGGTGACGCGCACCTGCTGATCCTGAATCTGTGTTTTCAGCTTCAGCTTTTCTTCCTTCACGAGCTTGACGATCTTCTTGGCATTATCCTGGTCAATGCCCTGGATGATTTTCGCACGCTGGCGCACGGTGCCGCCGGATGCGGATTCGAGCTTTCCGTAGTCAAAGCTCTGCACAGCGACCTCCTGCTTAATCAGCTTATTGACGAGCACATCTTTCAGCTGTTCCATTTTATACTCGTTGTCGGAAACGAGCACGAGCTCCTCATCGTCCAGTTTTACGGAGCTTTTGCTATCTTTAAAGTCGTAGCGGTTTTGAATTTCTTTTTCGGTCATGACGACGGCGTTCTGCACCTTCGACATGTCTACTTTTGATACGATATCAAACGAATTTTCTTTTGCCATCTGAATCATCCTCTCTGAGTCATCGTTATACCCAGTCTATCATGTTAGCGCCTAAAAGAAAGCCGCTCGCGGATGCGAAAGTTTTTATTCTCGCGCTGCAAGTTATCATTCCCGGCGTCAACCTTTTCAAACCGGCGGCAAAAGTTATCATTCTCCGTCCGGAACTTATTATCGTTATTAACTTTCGTTCGCTATAGAGAAAATCTTATCATTTCACAGGCTCAACTTTTCAATTGCCCCCCGCAAGTTATCATTCTCCAAAACCAAAAAAAGTCCGGGGAACTTTCTCCCCGGACGAATCTCCTTTATAAGCTTTTTCCAACGACCGGTACGCTTCCGATCGAACCTGCATACAGCTGATAGCACTGCTCTAAAAAATAATGAATTGTCGAAGAGTCGGTCTGATACTCAGAGCCTGGTGACGCCGGCACGAGCGCGATGTAGTTGACGTACATAAAGTCGAGCGTCGCTTCCATCTCTTTCAAAAACTCTGTTCCATGCCCCTTGTTTCGATAATGCTCATCTACTTCGATCTCATCGATGACCGCGACCATGCCGTAAATCGATTCGCGGTCTTTGATTTTTTCCAGCGTGTCCATTACCAGTCCGACACGCGGGGAAATCGTATGATCAATATCTCGAATGTTCGTCCAGTCTTCTACGTGGGCATCAAACAAGTAAAGCCGGCTTCGCCCTGCCGTATGAAGCCAGCCGGTGCGCTGGTCGGTGAATTGGAAATGCGGGTTCAGCTCCATGTAAGGAAGGCCGTGCTCATTGCTGACATGAAAATTAGAATTCATCACCTTTTTCATGCGAATCAACCCTCCTCCTGACGCACATGGGCCTTATATGGTCTACGAGCGTTCACTATAAAGATAGTTTACCATAATTTGTCGAAAAGTGTCAGACAATTTACTTCTTTTTCTAACACAAAAAAAGCCCGCCAAACAGCATGTTCAGCGGGTAATCATTAAAACTTATTTTTCTGCCTGCAATCGGAACGCGAATTCGTAGCTTCGATCAGCAAACAGCTTGTACTCGTCGTGCGTTTCCTGACCCCAGCTGTCGTCTCCGCCGACGCCCATCTGCCCGGCGAGCAGACGAACGACGGTTTTGCCAGAGGAGGGCAGCCGGTGCACGTGCGTTGCTGCTTCCAGCTCCGCAGGTGTCCAAGGCAGCACGCTTCCTTCCATCGCTGTCAGCGCGTGAATGTTCAATGCACCAACAGTCAGCTGCTTGAGTTCAGCAATGTTGCCGCACTCCTGCGGCTTCAAATATGGGGCGAGCCGGTCTTCAGGCGCAGCCTGCCAGCGTCCCGTTCGTCCGGACAGCTTCCGGTCTCGGTACGTTTCATGCGGACCAAGACCGAACCAGCTGAACGAAGCAGCTGCGGACGTCTGCAGCTCGAGACCGACAGCCGGAAGCTCCGGGAGCTCGTTCTCTGCCTCAAGCGTCATGGAGACGTCGAGCGCCCCATCGGAGCCGAGCTCGTAGCGAAGCGTAACGCGGCTCCCGTTATCGAGTCCAATTACTGTCACTGCTACGCTTTCCTCCGTCGTCACGTCAACCTGTTGCGAAGCAGGATTCTGCCAGACGGCCGTCCGCTCCGGCAGTTTACAGCCGCGATCGTTGTCTGTCATGGCCCGCCAGAACGTTGGCTTCACCGGATCCAAAAGCTGTTCGATTCCGTTTACAACCAGCGACGTCAGCAGTCCGCTCACGTTGGATACGACGGCCTCCGTGCCGCCTGCTTTCAGCACAATCTGCTCCTCATCAGCATCCGGAGCCACCGGATCTGCTTTTTCCGGCACAGATGCTTCTGTCAGCGTCCACTCTGCCGACGCAGCTTCAAAGCCTTCCTCCGCCCACGCTTCATCGTCTGCGAGAACAGCGGATACATTCAAAATGGCATTACCGGATGCTGACTTTTCCGAAACCGGAAGCGGAATCGTTTCCCGCTCACCAGGAGCCGCCAGAAGCGGGAAAGAACCGGTCGCGGTCAGCTCTCCGTCACAGCGAAGTTCAAAACGGCCTTCTAAAAAGCTGAGATCCCGGAATAAGTAGTTGTTTGTCACGCTGAGCGTGCCGTTATCCCAGTCAAAATCCACATATTGATAGCAGTGCTTCACTTCTTTAATCTGCGGCGTGAGCTTCCCGTCGGCGGTGATCAGCCCGTTTCCGGAGAAATTGCCGTCGTGAGGCGATTCGCCGAAATCTCCGCCGTAAGCGAGAAAGCGCGTCCCGTTTTCTTCTTTCCAGAGCGCCTGGTCGCGCCAGTCCCAAATGAATCCGCCCTGCAGAATATCGTATTTTTGAAACAGATCGGTATACTGATAGAAGTTTCCGAGCGAGTTGCCCATCACATGCGCGTATTCACAAAGGATATACGGCTTAGCGCCGCCGTTCTTTTCTGCGTCCAGCGCATATTCCTCCACTTTGTGCGGCGGAATGTACATCGTGCTCTCCACGTCTGATGCCTCATCGGTCTCGCGGTAGTGGAACACACCCTCATAATGCACGAGCCGCGTCTCGTCACGCTCTTTAAAGAAGCGGTGCATCTCCAGAAAGTTTGTACCGCCGAACGATTCGTTGCCGAGCGACCACATAACAATCGACGGGTGGTTTTTATCACGCTCGAACATGGAGGCACAGCGGTCCAGCAGATTCGCCGTCCATTCCGGCTTGTCACCAGGGACCGTTTCCTGCAGGCCTTCCTGGCCGTATACCCACGTGCCGTGCGTTTCCAGGTTCACTTCATCGATCACGTACAAGCCGTATTCGTCGCAAAGCTCGTACAAGTACGGATGGTTCGGGTAATGGGATGTCCTCACCGCATTGATGTTATGCTGCTTCATTTTCAGAATGTCTTCGCGCATTTCGTCTTTCGTAATCGCGGCACGACCCGTCTCCGGAGAAAATTCGTGCCGGTTAACGCCTTTAAAGACGATCCGCTTCCCGTTGATTTTCATCAGCCCGTCTTCCATGCCGAACGTGCGGATGCCAGTCTTGGCAGATACGTACACCGCACGTCCGTGCAGCTCGGACTTTAACACGAGCGTATACAGGTTCGGTTCCTCCGCGCTCCAAAGCTTCGGCTCGCGCACCGTAAACGTCAGCGTCTCATCAGAATCGTTCGCGATCTCTCCCGGTGCGGCATGCGCTTCTGCAACCGTTCGCCCGCGATCATCCAGTAGTTCGCCGGAGAGATGCACATCTGACACAGTTTTCCCGGAGTCGTTCGCTAAGGAAACGTTCACCGTGAGCGTTGCTTCCCCGTTGTCCACGTGCGAGCGGACGAAGAAATCCCGGATTGCAACATCCGGACGTCTGTAGAGGAAGACGCTGCGGAAAATGCCGCTCATGCGCCAGAAATCCTGATCTTCCAGCCAGCTTGCGTCGCACCAGCGGTACACTTCTACGGCGATCCGGTTTTCTCCATTTTTTAGCACGTCGGTCACATCAAACTCGGCTGGCGTGAATGTATCTTCGCTGTAGCCGACTAGCACGCCGTTCACCCAAAGGTAAAAGGCAGACTCGACGCCTTCAAAGTGAAGCAGGTAGCGCTCACCTTCAACAAGCGTGACGTCGACCGTGCGGACGTACTGCCCGACCGGGTTATAGACGGTCGGTGCAAACGGCGGCTTAATGTCTTCGCGCTCTTCCCACGGATAGCGTGTGTTCGTGTAGTGCGGGTAGTCCCAGCCCTGCAGCTGCCAGTGGGACGGCACCTGAATCGTGTCCCACGAAGACGTGTCGCGATCTGTTTTGTAAAAATCTGCGTCACGATCCTCTGGTCGTTCGGCGAAGCGAAAGCGCCATTTCCCGTCTAGACTCGTCCGGAAAGGAGACGCTTCCCGGTCTCCTTTCACGGCAATATCCCGCTCCGGATAAGGCATCATCGTTGCATGAGCCTTCTCCCGGTTCAGCTGGAAGATCTCCGGGTTATTGTTCCATTCCGGGTATCCGTTCGCCGGAGGTGTATACGTAAAAGCTTTCTTCGTTGTTTCCATCAAAACCCCCACTTTCGTTCGTCATTATTCTTTAACCGAGCCGCCCAGAATACCGGAAATGAACTGGCGCTGGAGCAGCAGGAAGAAAATCATAATCGGAAGCACCGACAGCGTCGTTCCCATCATAATCTGACCGTAGTCTACGCGTGACATACCGACGAGACTGGAAAGCGCAACCGGCAGCGTGTACATATCGCTGTCACCGAGCACAACGAGCGGCCAGAGGAAGTTGTTCCACTGAAACATGAACAGGAAGATCGCAACGGCTGCAAGCGCCGGACGCATCGTCGGCAATACGATCTGAAAGAAAATCTTAAATTCGCCGGCGCCGTCCACACGTGCCGCTTCCAAGAGCGAGTTCGGAATCGAGCGCATGTTTTGCCTCATGAGGAAGATCGCAAATGGATACGCCAGGTTCGGCAGCAGCACGGCACGATACGTGTTCAGCCAGCCAAGGTCCGCCATCATCTGGAACAGCGGAATAAGCGTGACGTGATACGGAATCATAATCGCCAGGAGAAGCGTAAAGAAGATCGCGTTGCGTCCTTTAAACTGGTACTTCGCAAAAGCAAAACCTGCTGCCGCTGCGATAAGTACCGCAAAGAACGTAAACGTGAGCGCGATGATGAGTGAGTTCATCAAAACGCGGATGATACCGACGTTTTCGTTTAAGTTCGTGAAGTTTTCAACTAAAAAGTCGCCAGGGAGCAGGTTCGGCGGCACGCTGAAAATCGCACCGGACGGGTTCGTTGCCCCGATAAACATCCAGTAGAACGGGAAGATCGATAAGATCACACCGATCCCGAGCGTTATATACAGCAGAATTTTACGGATGATCACGCTTGTCTTTTTCTTATCAGTCATCGTCATCACCTACCACTTTCATCTGCACATACGAGAACAGCGCAATGATTATGACGAGCACGTACGCAATCGCAGAAGCATAGTTAAAGTCAAAGTAACGGAAGCCGTTTAAATAGAGATAAAGCGAAATCGTCAGCGTCGAGTTGTTCGGTCCGCCGTCAGTTAAGATGAACGGCTCGTCAAACAGCTGCAGCGTTCCAATTGTCGACAGCACCGCCGTAAACAAGAAAATTGGCTTCAGCTGCGGCAGTGTGATCGAGAAAAACTGACGGATTTTTCCGGCGCCGTCAATGCTTGCCGCTTCGTACAGGTCATTGGAGATATTTTGCAGTCCGGCAAGGAAAATAACCATGTTATAGCCGGTCCAGCGCCACGTAATCGCAATGATCAGCGACACTTTCGCCCAGAACGGATCGTTCAGCCACGCGACCGGATCAATACCGACAAGCGAGAGCGCGTAGTTGACGAGCCCGAAGTTCTCGTCGAGCATGATCATAAACACGATCGCATAGGCTACAAGCGCTGTGATCGCAGGCATGAAGAACGCCACGCGGAAAAAGCCGCGCATTTTCAACAAAGCTGAATTCATGAGCACCGCGAGCACAACGGCGATCGACAGCATGATCGGCACCTGAATAATCAGGATTGTAAAGGTGTTAAACAGAGCTGTATAAAACAGCCCGTCGTTAAAAAGTCGGATGTAGTTGTCAAACCCCGCAAACTCACTTTGGCCACCGGTTGACGTCTGGAAGCTCAACAGCAGCGACTGAATCACCGGCCAGAGAGTAAAGACGAGAAAAAACAGCACGGCTGGTGCGATGAAGAAATAGGGTGCTGTTTTCGGTGTGACGATTTTTCGCTTACGTTTATTCGCAGCCATTGTGCAAACTCCTTCCAAAAGCAGAAACTACTTTTTAAATTAATTTTTATAAGTAAGAAGAAAAGCGGGGCTGGCCGGTCGATGCCGGCTCAGCCCCTGATCAACAGGGTGCGGACTGGTTTTAGTTCGCGCGCTCGCGTCCTGTTTCGTTTTCAATGCGTCCTGCTGCTTCACCAAGCGCGTCCTGCACTTCACCGCCGGAAAGCAGTGCTTCTGCCTGTGCATCCGCGGAGTAGCGCAGCGCCCGTGCATAGTCGCTCGTGTAGTTGGCAGGAAGTGTGCCTTCTGCTACTTCCGCAAACGTCGACCAGATCGGGCTGTTGTTGAAGAACTCGTCTTCTTCTTCAAAGAATGGCTCGTCGTAAGCCGCCGTCAGAGATGGGAAGAGACCGTACTCTTCAAGGGCTACCATTTGTGCATCAACATCTGTCGTGAAGTACTCAACGAATGCATATGCAGCATCCGGATTTTCAGTGTGAGAAAGAACGGACAGGTCAGACCCGCCGAGGTTTGCGTCACGGTTGCCGTCGCCATCAAATGCCGGAAGCTTGAATACGTCCCACTCGCCTTCCTGCTCAGGAGCCTGGTCCATGATCGTGCCCGCGTACCAGACGCCGAATGGAACCGTTGCTACCTGATGATTGATCGTTGCCGTCACCGTGCCGTCCCAGCCATCAACGTTTGCAATCAGGTCAGCTTCGCGCATTTCCTGAATCTTCGCAAGCGCCTGCTGTGCCTCGTCAGAATCGATGTCGATGTTGCCATCCTCATCGAAGTAATACGTGCCGAGCTGGTTCATCATCATGCGGAACAGTGCGTCATCACTGGAAATATCTATTGGTGCCATCTGAGCGCCGGTCGCTTCCTGGATCTGCTCGCCTGCCTCGATGTAGTCATCCCACGTTTCGATGCTGTCCGGATCTACCCCTGCCTCTTCAAAGTGCGGGACGTGGTAGAACACGCCTGCCGGACCGATGTCCCAAGGTGCTGCGAGGAAGTTTCCATCAGCGTCCTTCATCGCCTCTGCCTTCGCTTCAGGGAATTCTCCTTCATACTCGTCAAAGCCGTATTCACTCAGGTTCACAAACCCATCCGGGAATTCTGCAAAATAGTTGTCAAGGCGGTCTGTCTCAATCATCGTCACGTCCGGAAGTCCGGATCCGCCTGACGCAAGCCCAACTGTCAGCCGGTCGTACAGATCTTCACGCCCGATATCCTCTACAACTACGTCCACATCCGGGTACTCTTCCTGGAACTGCTCAACCGCAAGCTCCATCGAGGCAGCTGCAACGTTCCAGCCCCAGACCGTAATTTCGCCGGATACCTCGGAAGCTTCCGCCTCGCTGTTTTCTGCATTGCCATCGGCGTTGTTTCCGCCGCCTTCATTCGTGTCCGCGTCGTCGTTTCCTCCGCCGCATGCTGCAAGCAGCCCGATTGATAAAGCCCCCGTCAGTGTCATCTTCCAGATTTTCATGATGGTCCCCCCTTTAAAGTGTATACGCTTTCAAAGCTTGTGAAAAAAAGAGCAACTTCTTAAAATTATTTTAATAACTATCGTTGAAGTATCATATTTTTCTCACAATGGGAAGGGTGTTTTTAAACTATTTTTGAAAAGTCACCCTTCCACTTCGAAAATTTCCTGTAAAACAAGCGTAACGGCACCTAACATGGCACTGTTTGGACCGAGTTCAGATAATACTACTTCGGTCTGCTGGGCTTCTTTTGTGAGCGCTCGGTGGCGAATCAGGTGTCTGAGCGGGCCCATCACGTACTCGCCGGCTGCCATCACCCCGCCGGTGAAAATGATTTTATCCGGGTTCATCGTATTGATCAGGTTCGTGCAGGCAAGTCCGAGAAAACGCCCCGCTTCTGCGAGCACTTCCTGCGCAAACACGTCCCCGCTGCGCGCCGCTTCGTGAATCACTTCCCCGGTGATCTCTTCTTTCCGGTCCACCATTTTCAGCATCATCGTCGAGCGTCCGAGCGTCAAATCGTGCAGCACACGTTCCCGAATATGAATACCGCTTGCGACCGTATGCAGACATCCGTAGCTGCCGCACGTACAGCGGCGTCCATTTAAATCAACGATCATATGTCCGAGTTCGCCTGCGATATGGTGCCGTCCGCGAAATATTTTTCCGTCGACGATGACACCTGCACCGATTCCTTCCCCGACGTTAATGCAGACGATGTTATCGTAATGCTGCGCGCTGCCGAACCAACGCTCTGCAATCGCAGAACAGCGTGCATCGTTTTCCATTTTCACCGGCAGCTTGAATTCACGGCCGAGCATTTCCACGAGCGGAATGTCGCGATAGCCGAAGTGCGGCGCATAAATGCTGACACCCTGCTCCACATCGACGATCCCGTGCATGCCGACACCGATACCGAGCACCTTTGAGCGCTCTATCCCCGATGACTCGAGTAGCTCACGGATCGTCCGGACCAACATCTCCAGAAATTCACTCTCCTGCATCCCTTCCGGAAACTTCTGCGTGCGGATCTCTTTCACGTCCGCCCGGAGATTCGTCAGCCCGACGCGCAGCTGACCGGTCCCCACGTCTACTCCGATCACGTAGCTGTGGTCATCGTAAATCGATAAGAGCATCGGCTTCCGTCCACCTCGCGATTCGCCGACCTGCCCCTCCCGCACGATGCCTTCTTCAGTCAGCTCGGCGACAATATTACTCACCGTCGGATGTGTCAGACTCGCCTTTTTCGATATATCGGTCCGCGAAATCGGCCCGTGCTGCCGGATAATGTTCAGCACAAGCGAGCGGTTTAATGATTTCATCAGTTGAAAACTGCCTGTCATTCCCTGCATGCCTCTCCGCCTCCTCTTCTATGCTTTAGCTTAGAATAGAAGCGCTTTCAATACAACTGAAAGTTTTATGAACGACATATTTCCGTGTTCGGTTAGCTGACAAGAAAGGATACAGCGGGCCGCTTTCGCTGTGCCGAAAGCTTCCTGATGATGGCGTCCTTATTCGTAACTCGCGGTCACTATTCGCATGGGGATTCCCCTTTACGAGGTGCCGATCGGGTTTTACGAGGCCGCTTTTGCTCGTTACGAGCAGCTTTTGCTTCGTTACGAGGAGGTCTGTTTCCTTTATGTGAAACCGCCTCTTCCACTTAAGCCCACAGCTTCGGCAACGGCCGAAGCTCTCTGCTTAAGTCCTTTTTATAGAGGCTTTCGCTGGGCGAAAGCTTCCTTACGTGAAACCCTCACATCCACCTGAATCCACAGCTTCGGCCGCTGCCGAAGCTCTCTGCTACGTGCCCTTTTATTCAAGGGCTTTCGCCCAGCGAAAGTGTCCTTCTCTACCTTGCCGTCCCGCTATTCGTAACTACTGCCCTTTATTCGTACCGCAATAGCCAACTATGCGTATCTTCCTGCCCGTTATGCGTACGGTTCCTCGCGTTATCCGTAGACAATCATTCGTTATGCGTACTTTACTCTATTTGATAAGAACCTCTGATCCATCCAGTAAAGCAGCTTTCTCCAATAAAGCCGCCATCCTTCACTTATAACTTTCTCAACTACCTGCTAAAATATGCGACTAACACACCCTTCTTTCTTCCCATTTTCTCACATGATGTTACATATTTACATAATTTAGATTATACTCTCAATCATAGCCAAAGATACGGACAAATGTAGAGGGGGATGTCGGGATGAATGAGCTGTTTCAGCAAGGGTCGGCGGTCGATTGCATAGGTGAAGGGGATTTTACGTGGTCAGGCAGGCTCAGTCAGACGCTGGCAGGCACATCGGTGCACGCTCATTTTTATCTCGCAGACGACATTCAGTGTATTGCGCAGTTTAAACTAGATTGCAAGGATGACATCCAGAGGCAGGAACTTCCCGTGCTGATTACGAAGGAGCCGCTCGCTGCGCAAGACGTCCTAGACTTGCAGGAGCTGTTCCCGGTTCTCGTTTCCGCAGCCTATGCGGACAAGCATCCGCACCACATCCAGCAGGCCATCACCAATAACCATGCGCTGGTTGAACCTTATGCCGCCCGGGAAATGGCCGTGCAGCTGCACCAATACCGCCGTCGTGACAATCCTATCAAAGAATTTCATCTCGTTCGGAATAAGCTGGCGAAGCTGTTAACAGAGCTCGAGCTCGACATTGTCGCCTGTATCATCCAGGGCATGAGCACAAAGGAAACAGCGCATGCCGTCTACCTTGCTGAATCCACTACCTCCACGATGCTCTCCCAAATTTACGACAAGTTGAGTGTCAGCAACCGCACGCAGCTCGTCTATATTTGCATTCATAACAACTGGCTGGAAGCCGAGCGAACGTAATAGCAATCCCCTGCGGCATTCAGCTGCAGGGGTATCTTAATTTTCAATCCGGTTTTCCATCCGCTCGATCAGCTTCAGTAAAAACGGCAGCATCAGTAAAATCGTCAGCACGCGAATAATCTGCAGGCTCGCAACGAGTGTCGGATCGAGATTTAAGGCAAAGGCGGTAGCCGACATTTCCGGAGCTCCTGCCGGTACGATACTGAGCAGGCTCGTCATCATGTTCAAACCGCTCACGGTATGAAACAGCCATGCTAGCAGCACACCCAGCGCAAGAAAGAGAACGATAATGTAGATACAAATACGCCCGAAGCCATACAACCGCTTCATCACCTGCGGGTTAAACGTCACCCCGATCATGACACCAATCAGCGCTTGACCAACCCCGCCGATATAATCCGGGAGGCTTTCCACCGGTATTAGAAATTCACTAAGCAGAAAAGCGATGACGATCGCATACAGTAAAATACCGGCTGGCAGCGGGAAAAACCGGTTCAGAAGAGCCGCTACTGCCATCGCGATGAGAATAACAGCGGCGAGTGAGGCGGTCATGCCTGCGTCCCCGTTTCCAGCTATACTCGCTGCGGGTGTGCCAATCCCGACAATCAGCGGAATCGTAAACACGAAAAAGAAAATCCGAAACGAGTGAAAGGCAGCGACAATTCGCTCGTCCGCCCCTGCCTCACGGCTCGTCACGATTACTTCTGAAGCCCCGCCTGGAATCGTACAGAAGAGCGCTGTTTTTGCATCCATCCCATCGGCATTTTTATAGAGAAGCCAGCCAAGTAAAAAGCTGCCGGCAAACGTGAGTATCAGCGTCAACAGCAGCGGCCCGATATAAGACCCGACTTGCAGAAACACATCCCGCTCCGTCAGCACCCCAATATTAGCGCCGATCAGGGCAAGCGCCCCTTTAAACAACGGCCCCCTGTAGGCCACATCCTGGCGCATCATGCCATACACCGCCCCAAATAAGAGCGCCCCTATCAGCCACCCAGCCGGTACACCGATCATATGAAAGATAAAACCGGAGAAAAGCCCGGCTATGAGAACAATGATTTTTCTGGTCACCCCGCACCTCCTGAATACCTCTCACTTTACCGTATCACAGTTCGCCCACGAAACGTTTTGTTTTCACATGAACCCATAAAAAACACCCTGCAGTTAACAGGGTGCCGTTCGTTATCCTTCAAGCATCATGACAAAACTGAACAGAAGCGTCAGAACAACCATGACGATGAGTGCACAGCCGGCCAGCCAGTTTCGCTTCCCCGGTCCGCTTCCTAAGAACATCCCGATAAAGATGGCAAAGGCGACGAACGGAAAGAGCATGATGATTTCCATGAGTCCCTCCTTGCATCAGTTCTGACGCTTAAGCAATCGGCGGACGCCGATGTAAACTAAAATGCCGCTCCCTGCACCTACTGTATCAATCAGCACATCTCCCACCTCTCCGGATCGTCCCGGAATAAACGTCTGATGGTATTCATCTGAAACAGCATATAAGCAGCTAATGAGAAGTGCCCAGGCTACCGCCTTTTTACCCGAAGCGTGCAGCTTCAAAGCCCGCAGCAGCAAAATTCCAAGTACCGCATAGACGGTGAAATGGGCACTTTTACGAAGTAGAAAGTGAAACGTTTCACTTGGTTCAAACGGAAGCAGCGCGGTGAGTGCCTGAAGCACGCCGCTGCTCATTTCCCCGGAGCGATCCCCGGGCTGATGCGAAAAATAAAAAATGAGCCCCATCCAGGCAAGGACGAGGGCCCAGGAAGTTACGATTGTTTTCATAGATGCTCCTTACATTATCCAATCTAGTAGAGAAAAAATTGCATTAAATAGTGATACCCATCCTCGTTCGTTACCATCGTACCGTTATAATAGAGCGTTGTATACACGTAGCCGTCTCTTAATTCAAGATCTGCTTCAATTTTACCTGGCTCTTCTGGATATATATGCCCCGGATAGTCTCCATGAAAATATGCAATATTTCCTGACTCTTCTACCACCACATTATGAAATATCGCTTCGCTAAACACATCACTTGGTACAAAATCCGGATAGTCTGCAAAAGGCGAAGCCATAACGGATCCTCCGCTATTATTCATATCTTCATCCATATCCATGTCGGATGACTCGATAGATTCCAGATTTTCTTCTCCCCAAACTTCCATCGAACGGGTCATGTCTTCCAGCACCTGCTCGATTTCAGCATAGAAAATGTCTGACACACTTGCATATACGGTATACATAATATCATGCGCGACTACTTCAGCTGTATACGTCACGCTTCCTCCTTCACGAAGCACTGCTTGTTCGGCGGTTTCGCCGGATTGGATCGTGACAGAGGACGTTTCTCCTTCTGCAAAGCTCCCTGCAGCGTAGGATGCATAGACAGAAACAGTATTGCCGTTCTGTTCATACAGCGTTAATCCGTCGTCATTTGTCGGTGCCTCTCCCGGATTCCATTCAGCAGGATACGAGACAGAAAACCCGAAGCGATCGTTCGTGTAAGTCGTCCAGTTGATTTCCGGCTCCGGTTCCTCTTCAACTTCCGGCTCGCTCTCTTCTTCATTTACTTCTTCCTGCTCGCTGTTATCTTCAGGCTCATTATCCGTTTCTTCCTCTGCTTCGTTTTTCTCTTCCGCTTCGTCAAGGAAGGACAGGTAGCTGCTCAGACTCGCTTTTTCCAGTAAATAGACGGTTCTTCCCTGCTGAAGCGTGAGGATTTCTTCGTCCCTTTCCCAATCGATTTCTTCCTCTTCAAAGAACGGATCTGCGTCTTCCAGCTCGACCGTACTGCTGTTCCATGATTCGATTCTCGTTTCCACTGTGTCCGATTCATTGGCTAAGACAACCGTCTGCTCAACAGCGTCAAAAACAACGTAGAACTCCTCTTCGTCATCGAACCAAACGCCGTCCAGTTCCTCCGCAGGATCCGCTTCTTCAGGTTCTTCTGTCACTGACTCATTTTGTTCCTCACGCTCGTTCTCCTGCTCGTTATTTTCTGCATCAGCGGATTCGGTATCGGTTTCCTGACAGGCGGCAAGCAGTGCAATCGTTGAGAGCAGGAGAATTTTTTTCACATAACCACTCCTAGAAGGTGTTTTCTTCTAGTTTATCACTCGATTGGTAAAAAGTACTGCTTTTCTTCAATTCACGGAGGTATTTTGTTGTGTTTCTCACGGCAACTAAAAAAGACCGGCAGTTACTCCGGTCTTCTGGCAGCTAAAAACGCCTCGATTGTTTTTCGGTCCGGCATTCCGCCCTGCGCGCCAAAGGTCTGTACCGATATCGCTGAAGCTGCGTTTGCCATAATGACAGCCTGCTCACAAGTCGCTCCTTCTGCTAATAGCGCTGCGAACACTCCATTGAACGTGTCTCCCGCTCCAGTTGTATCCGTCACCTGAACTCTATGACCTGCCACTTGTTTCACTTCATTGCCCGCCCAATAAGCGACACCATTTGCACCGAACGTGGTAATGAGCTTTTCACGGAACTCACCATGTAAGAACAGCTGCTGTTGCTCACGCTCATTGGGCGTGATCCACGTTGCTTTCTTCCAAACCTCAGCTGGAAGTGCTGCGGCAGGAGCAGGGTTGAGCACAATAGGTATCCGATGGCGATGTGCTAATTGGACCGCTGCAGTAACCGCTTCAAGCGGGACTTCAAGTTGAAGAAGCACGACATCACTATTTACCATTACCGATTCCAGCGACGCAATGGTGTCTGGCGTGACTGATGCATTCGCACCAGGTGACACAATAATGCGATTATCGCCTTCTGTCAGAAGAATCACCGCCGTTCCGGTCGCCTCCTCTTGTACGATTTTAACGCAGGAAGTATCGATACCAGCCTTCCTTAAATTCGCGAGCATGTCGCTGCCGATGCTGTCATCGCCGACGGCGCCGATCATTGTCACGTCCGCCCCAGCTTTAGCGGCAGCGACGGCCTGATTCGCTCCTTTCCCGCCAGGAACGGTTCGAAAGCGTCCGCCGATCAGCGTCTCTCCCTGTTCGGGTATCCGATCCGTTTCCGTTACCATATCGACATTAATGCTTCCAATCACTAAAACGCGACCCATGATGCCCTCTCCTTAACAAAAAATTATGAACGTAGCGTCTCATTTAATTTATTTAAATGCATAGGAGCATCTGTCCAATCTTCCACGATCAGTTCAATGAACCGTTTTTTCTCACCGGACTGGAGCACCTTCTGCAAATCACCGGCTGTTTTTACGCTCGCATACTTAAAATCAGGTGCAAAACCTTCCACGAGCTTCTGATAATCCCACTCCGGTATATCGTTGTAGCTTGCGTCCGGCCGGGGCGGGTGCAGCTTTCGTTCGACCGTGTACCCTTTATTGTTCAGCAGAATCACGGTAACATCCAAATCCTCCGCTGTAAAGGTGCTCAGTTCCTGGAACGTCAGCTGGGCCGCGCCGTCACCAATCAGGCACCACGTGTGTCCGTCTCTTCCCGCTGCTGCCGCACCTAGAGCAGCCGGCAGCGCGTAGCCGATGCTCTGCCACGAGCCTTGTGCGATCATGCGAACGTTATCGCTCAGAGGTACGTATGGCATGCCGTACGAGAGTGTCCCGGTATCCACCGACACGACATCACCCGATGCGATTGCTTCTGATAACAATTGATAGTAAATGTCGGTTTGGAGCGGGTCATCCTCGGTAAACGTCCGCTTCTCCTTTTGCTGCAGAGGCTTTTGGTGGAAGGCGAGCTCCTCTTTTTTCATCAGTTCTTCCAGTACGCGAATCATCGGTGCCTCTTCAATGATGTCGCCAAATATCACAACGTGATCGTGATATAAATCAATTCGTTTTTCCTCGGGTAGCTCTGCGGTGAATTTCGCCGTATTAAAGTCAGACAGCAGGAGTCCTGCTGTGACAATTACCTCTGATTTTTCAATAAATGACGTGACGTCTTCTTCTCCAAACTGTCCGCCATACGTACCGATGTAATGCGGATCGCTTTCCGGAAAGGCACTTTTCGCCTGCATCGACTGGGCTGTCGGCAGCTGATAGTGCCTGCTGAAGGCAATAACCGCATCTTCAAGAAAGTAGCGCGACGTCAGCAGATCAACGAGCAGCACGGCACGATCGGTTTCACTGAGCGCCTTGTAAATCGCATCCGCCGCCCATTCGCTGTTAATGGCTTCCTGCTCTGTACCAGCCAGCGGCTCCGGCAGGTCAATTGTCGCTTCTGCCACATCCTGCGGTATGTCTAAATAAACGGGAAGCCGCTTTTCCACCGCCTGCTGAACCGCAAGCGGAATTTCCTCCGCGGCATTATCTTCCGTAATCCGCACCGCTTTCACGGTCACATTTTCGTGCATGCGCCGAAACACGTCCAGATCCCCGTTCATGAGCGTATGATGAACCAGCTTCCCTTCTTCATGTGCAGCCGAGTCCGGCGAACCAGCAATGTGAATGATCGGCACCTGCTCACTGAAGGCACCGGCCGTTGCGTTCATTGCGCTTAAATCTCCTACACCAAACGCAGTCAATATCGCCCCGGCTCCTTTTACGCGGGCATAGCCATCGGCCGCATAGCCGGCGTTCAGCTCATTGCGGTTCGTAATCATCCGTATATCGTCTCTCGTTTCCAGCTCGTCATACAGCGTGAAGTTATAGTCTCCCGGAACACCAAACACCGTTATGACTCCGGCATCACGCAAACAATCAAATACCAGCTTTGCTATCGTCGTCATCCTGCACCTCCTGAAAGATCTCTTACTGCCATTCCCGATTCCAGCTTCCGGTACGCCTTTTTAGTACGGACTCTATGTCTCTATTCGTAACTCAGCACCGCTATTCACACCGGTACCCTCGTCTAAGAGGCGGGTTTTGCCCGTTACGAGGTGCGATCTGACTTTTATGAGGAGGCTTTCGTTCTTTACGAGGTACTTTTCCTGCTTTTACGAGAAACCTCCTTGCGACGCTTTCGGCTCCCGGCCGAAAGCCTCCTTCTAGTAAGTATGAAAGCTTCGGACACTTCCGAAGCGCCCACCTTCATCACTATTCGCAACTCAATCCTGCTATTCGCACCGGTACCCCCGTTTACGAGGCGTGTTTTACTCGTTACGAGGTGCGATCTGCTTTTTATGAGGAGGCTTTCGCTTTTTACGAGGTCCTTTTCCTCATATACGAGAAACCGCCATCTTCAACCGACTCGTTACGCCTCCTCTTCCACAAAAAAACAGCCCCCTTCATGCGAAAGGGGGCTGTCGCGATTGATTATTCAGCTGCTGTATCGACGATGCGTCCTTCTACGTCGTAGTCTACTTCGCCGAGGTCCTCCATGTAGTCACGGAGCATTTCCCAGTCAGTGAAGCCGACAATCGTTACGCGTCCGTCATCGTTAATATCTGCGAAGACATCGTAGCCGTCGCCGCCGCCAGCGGTGAAGTTGTTCGTTGCGATCGTGTGCATCGTATCGTCACGGGCGATTTCTTCGCCGTCAACGGTGATGGATTCCACACGCTCGCCTGCTTCATTGTCGCTGCTGTAGACGATTTCGGTTCCGTCAGACACGTGCAGGAATCCGCCGTTTTCGTTCGGTGCTTCAGAGACGCTTAATTCAAACGCTTCGTAAAGCTCGTCCCCTGTGATATCCATGAGCGCGAGTCGGTTACCGAATGGCTGAACAGTAATCACGTCACCGATCGACGGTGTGCCTGCTGCGAGTGCTTCGCGGATCCCGCCGCCGTTTTGAACTGCCATGATCACATCGTCATCAGCTGTCAGAGCTGCATCCAGCTGCCCGTCTGTAATCAGGTTACCGAGCGCTGTTTCATTCGCACGTACGCTGACATCGCTTCCGGTTCCTAGACGCGGGTTCGGCAGGTCGTTTACGATTGTGGCATTAACCGGCGTGTTCTGCAGCTCTTCTACTGCTGCTGTAAATGGCTCAAGCATTTCTGCCGCTGTTGGGTCTGCCTCAAACTCTTCAGAAGCATACAGCTCGCCGTCGACGCCTGTAACAACACCGTCACGGTCAAATACGACGTTCATCGCACCGAGATGCTCTCCGTATTCACCGGCCTGGCCAATAACTGTCGGCTCCATTGGCTCACCGTCTGCATTCTCTTCAACGAGAAGCGGCGGCTCTACTCTATCATGGCTGTGGCCGCCGATGATCACATCGATGCCTTCCACATTTGCTGCGAGCGTCTGGTCACTGATCGTACCGGAGAAGTTCAGGTGCGTCAACGCCACAATCTTATCGACGCCTTCTTCCTGGAGGTTGGCTACTGCTTCTTCTGCGGCTTCCAAGTAATCCGTAAACAAAACATTTTCCGGGCTGGAGATCGTTTCTGTATCTTCCGTATTTAATCCGAAAATACCGATTTCTTCCCCGTCCTGCTCGACGATGATGCCGTCATAGATATTGCTGTCTTCTGCATCGCGAGTGATGCCGCCCTGAACGAGGTGATCAAATCCAGGGTCTCCGGAGAAATCCATGTTGGCTGCAACGATTGGGAACTCTGCAGCTTCGAAGAATTCCACCAGCTCCGGGTGTCCATCGTCCGGATCGCCGAGATCAAACTCGTGGTTACCGGGAACGAACGCGTCATAGCCCATGTAGTTCATGAACTGCACAGAGTCCTGACCGCGGAACTCGTTAAAGTAAAGCGTACCGGAGAACACGTCGCCTGCATCAAGAAGCAACCCTTCCCCGTACTCTTCCTGTGCTGCTTCATAGGCCGTTACGAGATGCGGGAACGCATCGGTGCGTCCATGGTTATCATTTGTATGGAAAATACTTAATTCAAATTCATAGTAGTCAAAGTCAAGCTCTTCTGCTCCAACCGTCAGTGTACCGGTTTCCCCGCGAAGCGAGTCATGTGTCACGGTTACTTCCGAGCGGTCGCTTTTGTTTACTTCTACATCCAGATCTCCGACATCGATTGCTTCCCCGTCTTCATCCACAACCGATACGTCGACAATTCGCTCCAGCGGAAGTCCTGCCGGATACGTCTTATCAAACGAAATGGAAAAGCTTTCTGCATCGATCACGTCTACGTTTTCAACGGCGCGATGTGGTCCTTTTCCGTTACTGTTTCCCGGACCTTCTGCTGCCACCGTTCCTGTCATGGCGATCATGCTTATTGCCAATACCCCTGCTGCACTACGTTTAAATTTCATGCATCTTGGCCTCCTATGTAGAAAAGTAGCGTACACTCTTCATTCTATTGGGAGCGCATTCATCGCTCAATAGGATGATTTAATGAATCGAAGTCACAAATAGGCCAAAAAACAGCCTGAAACCGTAACAAAGTGACAAAAGGCACTGATCCTTAGACCCTATGTCAATAAATGTATCCTATTACTTTAGCACTGAACAGGACCGCATGCTATACTGTCTGCGAGGAGGACGATACCAATGAAAAAGCTGATATACGCCCTGCCGCTTCTGTTGTTTGCCGCCTGCGGGAATGATGAATCCGCGATGGAGGAAATGAGCACTGATGAGTTGCAGGAGCACATATATGAAGATGGATTTGACGACGAGGTGCTCTACCTCGACGTTCGGGAAGAAGACGAATTCGCAGAGAAACACATCAGCGGATTCACGAATATTCCGATGAATGACGTCATGGAAGATCCGGCGATTGTCGGCGAGGATCAGGAGGTCATTATTCTCTGCCAGACGCAAAACCGCAGCATCGAAGTTGGAGAGCATCTGATCGAGAACGGCTATGACGCCGATCACCTGACCGTCGTGATGGGCGGAATAGCCGATTATGAAGGGGATACCGTGGCAGAAGAATAAGGAGGAAAGCCGCCATAATCGGCGGCTTTTTTATGTAACAGGCGGTGCGCTATTCGTACTTGAAGTCGTCGTATTAACCTCGTACGTATGATTCTCTCCGTTTTTCTTTTTATCTACGTAACACAACCACATTTCTCTTTAATGTGATATCATTAATTAGCATATAGAGTCATTAACGATATCATTTGCTTGATAAATATCACTATAAACGGAGGAGTTCTTATGAAAAAGCCTTATCAGCTGCCTCTGCTCCCTGTCACCTTCCCCCCGGAAACAGAACTGACCTTTTATAAAAAAACAGTAGATACGATGACAACACTCGAAAAACTGAAACAGCGCCTTCACTATTCCCCGGTCCATGAGAACTTTATTCAGCTGTTAACACTGAATGAATCTGTACAATCGACTCGAATCGAAGGTACACAAGTTACGTTTAGTGAAATGCTTGAAGACAACATTGATCTCAGCGCAGACTGGAAGCGTGTCGAAGTAAGGAACTATCAGCAGGCGTTAACACGAGGCGTGGAACATATTCAAAATGGCTATCCCCTGACAGAACGGCTCATTCGGGAGATGCATGACATATTAATGCAGGATGCTCGCGGCTCTGGAGGTGCAGCGGGCAGCTATCGCCGAATTCAGAATTTCAGTGGGCCTTCCAACAACATGAGCGAAGCCTCCTATGTACCACCAGAACCACAGACGATGAATGAGTACATGACTAATTTGGAGAGGTACATCAATGGTCATCCTTATCAAAAGGAAAGTGAAGAACAGCTTCACCCGCTTATAAAATCTGCCATTATCCATGCACAGTTCGAATCGATTCATCCATTTTTAGACGGAAACGGCCGGCTGGGAAGAATTTTAATTGTCCTTTACCTTTTGCAAGAGAAGGTTATTGACACCCCCACTTTCTTTTTAAGTGAAGAACTTGAAAAGGAACGCTTTAAATATTATGCGATGCTGAACGGTGTGCGGGCTATCGGCAAGCAGGAGCCTGACTGGAAGAACTGGATCCTGTTTTATCTCGATGCAGCGAAACGTATGGCCTGGCAGCATGAACGGAAGCTGCAGCAAGCTGACGATTTATATGAGCAAGGTCTTCGAGATCTGGATCAGCTTTCGCTTCAACAAGTCTGGAAGTCATTTTTCCTGCATCCGGTAGCCAACGTGCATCAGCTCTCTGAAACCACAGGCCTTGCCGCCTCTACCGTGCGCAAAGCACTTAGAACGCTGACAGATCGGCACATGCTTTTTGGTGATGACCGCGAACGCAGCCGCCGCTACTACCATTATGATCTTATTCGTATTATGACCTCCGAATAAACGTGCATGCTTCCGCGCAGGCCAGCTTCGAGCCTGTGCGGTTTTAACTCACCGGCCGAATCATTAAAAAAGTCGCATCTGTTGTTTGTTTAGCCTGGCTGTCTCCTCCAGCAGATATCCAAGCCGTTTATAGCCTGCCAGTCTGCTTTTGTACGCTGCTTTCAAAGCCGGTACTTGTTTATCCACATAATCATACACTTCGACCGATTCTTTTCCAGCATAGCTTCGATGCAGCCTGCCGACATACTGCTCCACACTCCCGCTCCATTTTATCGGCATGACGAGAAACAGCGTATCCAATCTCGGATCATCGAAGCCTTCCCCAACAAATCCTCCTGTTGCAAGAATTAATCTCTCTTCATCTGAAGGAATAGCCGCCAGTTTTTCAAAAGCTTCGCGCTTCTCCTTTACGCGCATTTGTCCGTGCAGTACGATGACATGTTTAACAAACTTTTGAAACCTGCCCTCCAGTTCGTTTATATGAGCAATTCGCTGGCTCAGCACAATTGGGCTGCGATTTCGATCAAGCGCCTCCAATACATCATTAAAAATCTGTTCGTTCCGCTTCGCATCAAGCGTCATTTGTTCATAATGATCATGCCATTTTTGTTCTTTATCCGACGTGTAAGCGGTAATCTGAGGCTTTAAAATGTGATGAAAGCTTCTCATTGCAGCCATTTCTTTTCCGCTGGTTTCATACACGACCGGCCCGCACTGCATCGTCATAAACGGTTGCCAGCCGTCTCTTCGCTTCGGTGTTGCAGTGAGTCCATGAACATAAGCAGCAGAAGCCTGCTTAAGAATTTCTTCAAATGTATACGCTGATATATGGTGACACTCGTCCACAATAATCTGCCCGTATTCCAGATCTTCGGCTTGATGACGTACGCTCTGAATCGTAGCGACATCGATAATTCCGGTCGGCTTCTGCTTGCCGCCTCCCAGCTGTCCAATTTGATGTGGCTCGATGGATAAAAAGCTTGTAAGCTTCGACTTCCACTGATCAACCAACTGTGTTCGATGAACGAGGATCAGCGTATTTACCTGCCTTCTGCTAATGAGAGCGGCTGCAACAACGGTCTTTCCAAATCCGGGACCGGCCGATACAATCCCGCAATTGGATTGAAGCAGTGCTTCTACAGCAAGCTCCTGCTGTGGAAACAGCTCGGACATAAACGACGTGTGCAACGGGACTCCGTAGTTTCGCTCGTCCTTTATCGACTTCAGCTGCAGCACACGCTGGATATCATCCACTTTTCCACGCGGGAACAGACACGCTTCCTTACATTCCTCATATCCTTTTAAGCGGGCTTCCAGCATCCGTGTGGATCTCCGCTGAGATTTCGCTTTGTAATAGTCCGGGTTATGGAAAGAACAAAGCTCTTTCAGCGACTCGAACTGGCTTTCTGTCATGAGGCTTTTAGGAATTAGCAGCCCGTTTTTCAACACGGGTTTTTCCTCTGTGGGCAGCTGCATATAACGCTTTATCAGGGAGGTTGTTGAACGCTCGGCCTCCCTTACAACACTCCACTGATCGGAATAAGGCTGGAACAGCTCATCAACAAATACAGACCTTCCAAGCTTTCTCCGTTTTCCTTGAAGCGGTAACGCAATTAAATTTCCAAGTCCCTTCCCAGTAAATTCGCTTTGAGCCGGAAAGAACCTGTCAAAGGAATCCAGCTGCTTACATTTCAGGCGCCTGGCTGTTTCGCGCAGTAGTTTTTCTCCGGCTTCACGAACCATTGCCGCCGGAACCGCTTCCTCAAAAAACATCCAGACATGACAGCCATTGCCGGATTGAGATACTTCCATCAACGGAGCGAATCCGTGAAGCTTGCACGTCTTATAAAAATGAGCCGCTTCCTTCCTCCAAGAGCCTTTATCAAAGTCTACCGCTAAGAAGTAGCAGGTCTGATCTTCCATCAACGGGTAAATGCCGATCATGTCTGCTCCTGCCAGATGATGATAAAGAACAGAGTCTGTTAAAGGAGCATGCCTCTTCCCGTGCTTCACCGGATAGTATTTGGAACCATTTTCGTCTTCAACCCGCTGAGCATACACGTCCTGCCTCCCGCGAAACAACCGTTTAAACGCCTGGATTCTTTCCTGTACAGCTTCCTGTTGTAAATGAGGCTCCGGAAGCAGACCATGCTTGTTTAACAGCTGTTTGAGTAATGCATTTTCCTTACGAAGTTTGCTTAATTCCGCCTCCAGCTGCTGAATACTTTTTTCTTCTGCCATAGATGCCTCCAACCTGTATCTTTTTGTACAGCATACAAGAAATAAGCCGTCATTTCAGCAGTTATTTTTATTGTAATTTTCTGATAATTTATGTAGTATAAGGTGTAGAAAGGTAATATTCAGGAAACCAGGTCTGTCATCATGACTCGCAGCGCATCTTACTCAAAGGGGAGTGATTGCATGCATCATGCTCGATTCGTTGATTCTGTCCTGACCACCGACCATGCCGTTATTCAGGATGCTTCCGAGCAGCTGTGCCGGTTCTCGTCGCAGAATCGCAGCGCTTCGGATTCAGGCTGTCAGCTTGTGATGGATCTCGCCTGTTATTACAACATCAAGACCGGTTCACCTGATACGTATAAGCAGTTGAGTGAAGTCGCTGCCCTCTTGCTGCAGAAAGCTTGTGGCAGCTACAGCCGTACTCATGGCGTTTCATTGAAAATCGGATTCTCCGACGTCATCACCGACCTGATTGACGCGACGTTTCAGCAGTTGCACACGCAGTGGTTTACCTTATCTGCCGATGAACAAACGACTGCCGCCAAGCTGCTTCAGTATGTGATTCACAGCCTTTCCACGAAGCAGCGTGTGCAGCTTCAGCAGCTGACACAGCTAACGAGCTTTTCCCGGTCATCGATTCTGCTGTATGTGACGACCCGCGGCGTGAACCCGCTGTTTCAGCGGATACGTGAAACGAGCTGTCCGAATGAAGCACTGCTGGCATCCGGTACGTTTATTGATCTGCTTGAACACACGACCTACAGCAATCTGCAGACAGGGTCTTCCAAAGCCTACCGCGATACGGCCGTGCTGCTGTCGATCGTAAAGCTGTCCTGCAGCGGTGATCGTCCCGCCGATCGGAATGAACTGGAGCACATGATTCAAGCCTGGAGCATGAAAAAGGCAGCGCACGCCGCTGTTCCCTCCGCAGAGGCTTATCAGAAAACGAAAGCTCAGCTTGACCATGTGAAAAGGCTCCTTCACAAGCTCCAGCGTGAACAAAAGGAAACCGAGCGGCTGATCCGCTTCGAAGAGAACAGGCTCAAACGAAGCGTCCGCACAAAAACCGTTCGTCAGCTGTGGCACTTCCCCCAGCTGTCCGCCGAGCTGGAAGAAATCGAAGACGTGCAGGAAGCGATCGACGCGATTCTCAACAGCAGCGGTAAAAAGCTGCCGCATTTTCTGCGAATGATCTATTCCCTGCCAACGCTTTGGGTCCATCAGCAGCGAATCCACAGACTGTACACAAAAATCGGCAGGGAATGCGTCGAACAAAAGCTGCCGGTTACCCCGGCAAGTTCAGCGAAGCTCGCATCACTCACCCATACGAAATTACTATCAGAACGTATGGTGCAGGAGTATACTGAACAATTGAACACTTTAAGAATCTCTTTTAATAAAATGGAGAAGCAGGTTACTACAAAACAACGTTCCACTAAACGCTTCCCGTCCTATATCTTTCATCGTTTTTATTCAAAAGAAGTGTAAGGGACAATAGCTATTGAGCGTGTTCTTCTTCGACATCAGCTATAAGGTGGTTCCTGAATGATCATCGATTTCCTTTTTGCAGCTGGAGTAAGCCTTGCAACGAAAAGGCCGGAAGGTGCTTCTGAAATGGTTGATGATATGGACGAAACCTTATAAAAATGGAAATATACACTAATAGACAAGCAGCCAGTTAGGAGAATCTTCTCTTTAACTGGCTTTTTTGTCTGCAAAAATGAGTGAACGTTGTCAAATTTCTATTCATCCGATTATTTCGCCTCATCCTAAATAAGGACAAACGATGTATAAATTGAACTGATCCAATCCATCCTCTCAAACGTATGCTATTACTTTTTGCTTAGACCATAAATGATTACATCACACTTTCATCCATATATGCGATATAACAATTTCTTGTTCATTAAAATGAATAAATATGTTACGAAAGACGTAAATTTAGCTAAATTTATTATATTGATATCATTCATTTTTTATACATTTTAAAACTGAAAATTCTGTTATATCAGCCTTCAATAGCTTAAAAGTACAAATCCTTCGACATTATTCGTCATTTTCACTTTATGAGGGTATATATTTATGTAATTGTTACCATAATATGTACATTTAATGGTGTATAATTGCAGTACATAGGATGCTAACCTAAAAGCGGAACCTGTTCATTCTAACGAACAAGCAGGTTACTACGTTTTAGGAGGGACCCTATGAGAAAGCGTTTCGTACACGAATCAGAACGAATGCAGATCAAGAATGTCCAGAAAAAACGTCGGAAACAAACAGTCCTTGCTGCTTGTGTCGCTTCAGCTATGTTTTTAGCTCCCGTACTTCCAGGAGCGACTGTCTTAAGCAGTTCCCCGTTAGGTTCAGTTTTAACCAATCCGGAAGCCTCCATTGCCGAAGCAGCCAGCTTGGCAGAAGTTCAGTTACTAACTGACGTCGCCATTTCAGCAGAACTATCAGAGAACGAGTCTACATATGATTTAGACTTATCTCTCACTGGAACAGGCTTAGCTGATGCCGAAGTGCTTTCACCAGATCGAGTGGTTGTCTTTAGCGCTGACGAACTCGGCGGTCTCATTCAAACTGCCGGTCCTGCGGATGTTCGCGTTGAATTGACAGCGATCACTTTAGATGACCTCCCTGCTCTTCAAACCGAATTGAATGCGTTAACCGGCGATTTAACCACGCTCGTATCAGGTTTAACGAGTACGTTAGATGAACTACTGGGAATCGTTGATATTGTAAGTGTTGATGGTTTAGATGAGCTAAGCGATGCCGTTGATGCACTAAACAACTTGGAAGCATCGTTATCCTCGCTTACCGCTTACGAGGATTCCATTGACGTAGAGGTTACCCCTGACGGTGCAATTATCGTCGATTTCTCAGACGGTTTAGGTAATCACTTAGAAGGGGTCATCACGGATGTTGTCAATCAGGCACTGCAAGATGTGGTGGATGCACTAAATAATTTAGAGCTAGTTGTCAGCGATGACATTCCAGGGGAATTAGATTTTCTAGTAGATCCTCTTCTTTCGTCTATAAATACCCTTCTAGATGATGCGACAGATCTTTCATCAGAATTGACCTCTCTCATAGGAGATATTAGCGACGGTACGATCGACCTCTCAAATGACCTTGCAGGAGTTCAGGCTATTGGACATACAACAGTCGATGTTCCAGTCGTTCTAGACAATCCAACTGGTCTCGATGGTGAGGTTGAAATCTTTGGGGCTGGTGTCAGCACGTCAACCATCAGTGCAGAGCTGCTGAGCAGCTTAACCGATTCCGATATCATCGTCTTTGATGAAGACGACGACAGCGATGCTGACGCTGACGCCGATGCCGATGCTGACGCTGACGCTGACGCCGATGCCGATGCTGATGCTGATGCTGACGCTGACGCCGATGCCGATGCCGACGCCGATGCTGACGCTGATGCCGATGCTGACGCTGACGCCGACGCTGATGCTGACGCTGATGCCGACGCCGATGCTGACGCTGATGCCGACGCCGATGCTGATGCTGATGCCGACGCTGATGCTGACGCCGATGCCGACGCCGACGCTGACGCCGACGCTGACGCTGACGCTGATGCTGACGCCGATGCCGATGCCGATGCCGACGCCGACGCTGACGCCGACGCTGACGCCGATGCTGATGCCGACGCTGACGCCGACGCTGACGCTGATGCCGATGCGGATGCTGACGCCGATGCCGATGCCGATGCCGATGCTGACGCCGATGCCGATGCCGACGCCGACGCTGATGCTGATGCCGACGCCGATGCCGACGCCGATGCCGATGCCGATGCCGATGCCGATGCTGACGCCGACGCTGATGCCGACGCCGACGCCGATGCTGACGCTGACGCCGATGCCGACGCCGATGCTGATGCCGATGCCGATGCCGATGCCGACGCTGATGCTGACGCTGACGCTGACGCCGATGCTGACGCTGATGCCGACGCCGATGCCGATGCTGACGCTGATGCCGACGCCGATGCCGACGCCGATGCTGATGCCGATGCCGATGCCGATGCCGATGCTGATGCTGATGCTGATGCCGATGCTGATGCGGACGAAGAGGATGAAGTCATGGTTCCTGCACCTGATAACGTCGCGATTGACGACACCGGGACGACGGTTACCGGAGACGGCAGCTTTGGCCTGGATGCGGTTGTGACGGATTCAAAAGGCGATGTGCTTGGTTCAAATGCAGTGTCGTCCGACGGATCCTTCAGCGTCAGCCTCTCTCCTGCTCAAACGATGGGACAAACATTGTTTGTCTATCAGGAAGATGAGGATGGCAACCAGTCTGATGCTGTGGAAATCACCGCTCCAAATCTAACATCTGCTGAAGAGGAGACGGAAACCGTTCCAGGCGGCGAAACGCTCCCACGAACAGCTACAACAATGTGGGCTTACGGACTTGCCGGCATTGCAGCTCTTCTAGCAGGAGCAGGCACGATGGTAGCAAGACGTTTCAGACGATCCTAATGAACAACGGGCGCTCGTCACCCGGGCGCCCGCCCTACATAATCGAACAACCAAAAGGAGATGAGCGGATGAGCATCCATAATTGGTTCACAAGCGCGTTCACGCAGCTACAGCAGGACACCGAAACCTCGTTCCAGCTGCGAGGCAGACTGGTATTCTTTTTATCCATTGGCTATGCCGATCAGCGGGCAGCTGTCATTCCATTTCGCAGTGCGTCTTGGAAAGCAGCGAAGCGGGACATAGAAGCATACCTGACGTCGAGCATGGCAGATAAGCCTGTCTCGATCAAGGTGGACGTCGTGACGAACGTGGAACCGATTGATGGTGCAGCCTTCCTGACACTCCTTACGAAAACAAAGAAAAACTACATGCGCCGCGGCATTTCCTTTGATGCAGACTTTCACCATGCGTTTATGGAGCAGGAAGTTCTCGGTAATGCCTTTATCCGCTTCAGCAAACACCATCACCGTGCCTACATTGCAGAACAGAACGTGCATCGCTACATCAGTAAGCACCGTCCCGACACAAAGCCGATCGATTTCCAGAACGTCCATGCCGTCTACTTGTTCGATACACAAGGCGTGTTTTGCGACGAACGCGGCCCCGTCACCTTGTTAACAGGAGCTTACGATAACGGACGCCGCCAGGAGTCATTGACAGAAAAAAGCGTAGAGCAGCTAATCCAGACCGGACAGCAAAAGCTGTGTGACATGCTGCAGGAAAGCGGCGAGTTTCAATACGGCGTCTTCGCCCCCTTTTCTACGCCTATCAATCATTACAACATGCTGCGCCACGCAAGCTCTCTTTATGCACTCGCCGAATCGTGTGACGTGCATCGAGATCCGGAGGCTTTAAACGCCGTTAAACGCGGACTCGATTTTCTGCTTCAGGAGCGAACCGTTTCGCATCCGCACGGGCTATTTGTTCGTGACGGTACCAATCCAGACACGTATGAGTATAAGCTTGGAACGAATGCTGCAGCGGTATTGGCGCTTACAAAATACGTTGAAGTAGCCGGCAGGAATGGAAATGAAGCATACGTAGAGGCGGCTCAGAAGCTTGCGATGGCCATGGAGTTTTTTCAGCAGCCGGACGGAAGCTTTCAGCACGTGTTCGAATACGAAACCTTCGAGCTTAAAGAAGCGTTTCGCATCGTGTATTACGAAGGAGAAGCGGCCTTTGCCTGGATGCGCCTGTATCAGCTCGACCAGGACGATCGCTGGCTGAACAACGTGAAAAGCGCCTTTGATCACTTTATTGCCAACGATTATTGGAAGCACCACGATCACTGGCTCAGCTATTGCACGAACGAGCTCGTCAAAATCGTACCCGAACGCGCTTACTTCAAGTTCGGTTTACAAAACGCAGCTGGAAAACTGGATTTTATGTATGAGCGGAAAACGACCTACCCAACCTTTTTAGAGCTTCTGCTCGCGACAAACGAGCTGATCCAGCGCGTAAAAGAAAGCGAGCACGCGGATTTGCTGGATTTGATTGATGAAGATGCCGTCATGAGAACCATTCACCTCCGGGCGGACTATCAGCGTAACGGCTATTTTTATCCGGAGATCGCCATGTATATGAAGCATCCGGATACGCTCGCCGGCGGCTTTTTCATCCGTCACCATTCGTTTCGGATGCGGATCGATGACATCGAACATTACGTATCCGGCTACTGCGGTTACATCAACATACTAAAACGAGCCGGCGTGGTGATCTCATGAAGTGGCTTAGTATCAGCCTCATGACCGTCGGGCTCGTGTTGCTTGGCGTGTTCGGCTTTCAGTATTTCCATTCCGAACAGGCCCAGGAAGACTCCATGTCGGAAGCATTGGAACGGATTGAGCAAGGCCACGATGCAGCACCGGCCGAAAACAGAAGTACAGAAGATGAGACCTCCTTTTTAACGTCTTCTGTGACCAACGCGCTTACTGATATCACGTCAGCCCTCCCTTCAGCGATCTCTCACAATGAAGAAGAGGAAACCGAGCAGGCAGCTAACAGTGAAACCGATGATTCCGTCTCCGCTAATGAATCGAATAACTCGCAGCAGGCTGAAGCTGCGACAAACGAACCCGGCTCGGAAGACGCTTCCAACTCGGAGGAAAAGGAGGAGGTTGTTGAGAACAGTACCCACGCAAATGAAACGAGCGTAGCGTCCTCGTTTCAAGCTCATGAGAATGAATCGTTTGCTGTTCTCGACATACCAAAGCTTGGCCGCTCCCTTCCGATCATTGAAGGAACAGACGCTGACAGCTTAGCGAAAGGCGTCGGGCGGGTCGCTTCAACCGCCTACCCGGGTGAAGGGGAACAAATTGTACTCTCCGGGCACCGGGATACCGTTTTTCGTGACTTTGGTCAGCTGGAAATCGGCGATCGCTTTATTGTTACGACACCTTACGGGGAGTTTGAATACGAGATGCGGGAAACGGAGATTGTAGATGAAGATGATACATCTGTCATTCGGGAGATGGGCGAAGAAGTGCTCGTCGTCAGCACGTGCTACCCGTTCCATCTCGTCGGCACTGCTCCGGAGCGATATGTGATTTATGCGTACCCGGTTTCGTAAAAGAGAAGTCCGCTCATTTCCTTATTACTGCTACGTTGACGTTCTAAGTGAAATCAACTAATAGAAAGTGGAGGCGATGACTCATGCAGGTGACCCAATTTACTGACGTAGCCTTGAAAATCCTGCTTTATTCCGCGGAACACCATACGAAAAAAGTGACGTCCAGCGAAGTAGCCGATCATCACCAGCTAGCTGTGTCGCACGTCCGCAAAGCAATTCACCACCTGCAGCAGCTTTCGTATATTCGCACGTACAGAGGAAAAACTGGCGGCATCACCCTCACGACAAAAGCATGGGAGTCGACGATTGGTGACATTGTCCGCGACGTGGAACCGGTGCGTGAGATTGATATGTACATTCCTCCTCACGCCGATCAGGACCGCGAGCTGCAGCTGTTAATGTACCGGGGCATTCAGCGATTTTATCGCTACTTGGATAACTATACGCTGGAGGATGTCATGCGTGAGAAGAGTACACTTGTTTAAGCTTCTTACTCTCCATTCGCTCTTATATCGAACGGTCCATTTTCACGTACAAAAGTCCGGCATAGGGGGAAATGCCGGACTAAGTCATGCGATTACTCGTTGTTATCCTCGGTATCAAATCCAACATCGTTTTCATCATTACCTTCGCCGTCATCTTCTGCTTGCCAGCTCCACTCGGTTGCATCCTCATGCTCCGGGAAATCAATCGTCAGGTCATAGCTTTCAATGTCCTCTTCGCTGAAATCAAACGTATCCGCTACGGCTGTTAGTACTTCCTCTTCGTCACTCGCAGCGTCAATCATGAAGTCTGATAAGTAAGCCTCCATTTCTTCTGCCGCTTCTTCGCCCTCAAGCTCAAGGTCGTCACCAGAAACGGTCGCATCCGGTGTGTCATCTTCATTTTCTGCCGGCGTGTACGTGAAGGTCCACTGACTGTCGTCCACGAGCGTTACATTCAGATCAAAATCCTCTACATCCTGATCCATCACAGCTTCGCTCTCTTCTTCGTCCATGTCATTATTCAACTCGTTTGTTTCATCATTCGTTTCCAAATCATCATTGTTGTTTATCTCGTTGTCATTTTTATTATTGTCTGCCATATCGACTTCAGGTTCTTCGTTTACTTCTTCTTCCTGATTGTTTTCTCCACCAAGGTTATTACCGTTATTTGCTTCGTCATTCTCTCCTCCGTTACATGCTGCCAGGGTAAGTAATGCAGCCGTCGTCGTCATACTAATCGTGAATTTCTTCATGATATCCCTTCCTTCGCTTTTAAGTAGTCGTTATCATGCAGCGAGTGCGCTGCCAACGTAAACACCCTCTACCCTTCTGCGAAAACCACCAAAACGTCTCAGGCTAAAAAACGAACGTTAGCAACCCCCTTTGGGCTTCTTTCGTCCTGACTTCCACTTACCCCCGCTTATTACTAAAGCAGCGCAAGAGAAAAAGAGCATGCAGCTGCACGCTCTCTTTAACTCATTTTATAAACACCCACCGGTTGCAAGTGCGGAGAAGCTACCTTGGCCCTAAAATAGCAATAGACCTAAGCTACACAGGGGCTCACTTTACCTTTTGATTCAAATGTCCGTCGGCTAAAAGAAATTGAATATGGTTTTACAGAAGCGGCGGAACAGTTGCAGAAGATCGGGATCAACCTTTTAGTCATTGTTCACGAAGAAGCCTATTTGCTGCCGTGACTTCAACATCTGACAAACTAGTCCTGCTTTTTTAACATGTCATACACGAAACGAAACCGGGCCCTTAGCGAAAGGGTCCGGTTTTATCCAATGATTCATTCAATTATCATTTATTCTCCGCACTTTCCTGATTATCAGCAGGGGCAAAGGGATGCCTCTCCTCCGTGCGCCGTGTCGGCTTCGTCTTCTTCAATTCGTGAAACGACTTCCTCTAACGGTACCTGTAAGACTGCTGCTATGCGGCTTGCTACTTTAATAGAAGGATTTTTGCGGTATCCCCGCTCTAAGTAATTCAAATACGATTTGGAGATCCCACATCGATTTGCCATCTCTTCGAGTGAAAGCTTTCTATTTTGTCTCCCCTGTAAAATTAATTCCGCCAAACGATTCATATGACCCACCTCTCGAAAGTATAGCGCAATGTCCCGATTGCGCTATCATAAACGTTCCGTATACATCTTGATTTAGAGTTCACCTTTTTTCTATTATCTGGTTCTAAAGGGAATAACATTTAAGGCAAGTATTATTATAGCAAGAGGATACCCAATTTTGCAAGACAAAAAGAACTATATTAAGTAATAATATGTAAGGAATTTTGAGGCTTATTTGAGATTGTAGCTAATAGACCCATCTTATTAGGTCTACTCTATTTTAGATATATAATAAAGAAATTTTTACCATTAAAAACTAGCTTTAGGCTTTATGTAGAGGTAATATAATGTATGGAGGAGGGATAACTAAAAGAACACTAGATAAAATCTGTCTGAACGATGATCATTAAGCGGGGAGAGAAACCAGTGACAAGTCGGTCTTACATATCAACCATGACAAAGCCTAGGGAATTCGCTAAGGCCCTTCAGAGAGCCATGGAAGAAAACCTTCTGTTCTGTTAGAGGCAGTTGGTGCTGAAGCGAACAATCAGGTGCTAAAAGCGATCGCGCTTCAGTGACCCTTCTTCAACCACAATAGGTGTCTGAGTGGAGCTTGTTATCACTACACCCTCACGATCAGCGAGGATGTCGATCGATTTGGTGATACGAATGGTTTCTTCATACAGGCCTGGCTCCAACACGATAGTGTCTTCAGTCTGTGCAGCATCGAATGCCGATTGTATCGCATGATAATCTGCTAATCCGTCAAATAACAGGAATTATCTACATATGTGCAGAATCGTTATCTAGAAACTAACAGTTATCGAAGGAGAATAATGAAACCATGACAGCTACCATCGAAATCGAAAGCATGCGTAAAGAAGGCCGTTTCATATGTGGAAGTCTTCTATTAACTAGCGAAAACAAAAAGGAAGTACTCGATGTGGAATGTCTTATGAAAGATGATCACTCCGGGTTTGAATATGTCTTTTTAAACGGTGTAAACATCATGAGTCATGTTCGTGAGGTTGATAAAAAGCACGTACACCAACAACCAGTCAGTATCTCTGCTGTCGAACAAGCAGCCAAAAAGTTAACAATCAATTTTTACAAAAGTGACAGCATCTACTATAAGAAGTGCTTGTTTCATTATACTCAGTTGAATTAGTTAGCTAAGATGCGACCAGAAGCATATCATCTAGCAGTCTGTCATGTATGGCTTCCTATATAGTTAGGAGAACCAGATTTTCCATTATCAGACACAGGGATGTTTTCCGCCGTACGCTGATCACCTCTTTATAAGTCCTACAGTACATATACAAATAAATCGATTATGAACGATTTTAACTATGTGAAACATGGTTGTAACCGTCAAGTAGAATAGAGCACTTTTTCACAAATAAGATAGATCAAGATTTCCCAATTAAGACAGACCACCCTTTTCGGAAAAAATCGTTTTTCGGTACTTCATGCGGATGCTGTCTGTCTCGTCTCCAAATGTGATGATTTCGCTCCGATGGAGCAGGCGATCTAAAATAGCTGTCGTCAACGTTGGATCACCGAGGAGCTTCCCCCATTCATTCGGTCCTTTGTTTGACGTTAAGATAAAGGCAGCTTTATCGTATAGGTCGTAGATGAATTGGAAAAACAAATGGGCTTCGTGCGCTTCATACGTCATGTACATGACGTCATCAATAATGATCAGATCCGATCCAATGATTCGCTTATAACGGGTGTTGGATTTTTTGATATGCTCTCTCGTTTTCAAGATATACATAAGGTGCGCCATGGACACAAACGAAACTTGGAAGCCTTGTTGCACTGCATGAACGCCTAATGCGACGGACAGGTGCGTTTTACCTGCACCTGTCGGTCCCATTAAAATCAATGTGAAATCATCTTCGACCCAATGCAATTCTTTCAACACATGAAATTCCTTTTCCCCTAAAGCGTTTTGTTCCTTAAGATCATAGCCGTCCAGCGTCTTCACTTCCGGGAAATCCGCCCATTTCATCAAACGCTCGACCGCCTTCTGTTCCCGGCATTGTAGTTCGTAGGAAAGAAGTTCATGCGTGAACTCGTGATAGGTCCAACCTTTTGCTTCTGCCTTACGTAGAAGGGTGGGTAACTCTTTTGCCGTTTCTGCCAATCGTAAGGTTCGGCATTGTTGTTGTAAGGAATCAAAAGGATGGCTCATGATTTCCGCCCTCCACTCAAGACGCTTAGCTAGGTCGCACTGGAGCGTTCGGGTGCTGCCAGATCGATGTACTTTTGATTCAGTGGCATGTCAGAAGCAAGAGGTTTTTGGCTTTGCACTTCTAGGGAGTAAACAATATCACGAAAATCATTACCGCTGATTAATTGCAGCTTCTGCACCTCTTTCAACGCGCTATCGGCATTCGTTGGATATCGGCAGATGGCTATTTGAATCACTTTCAGCTGATCAACCAAATGCCGTGGATACTTTTCCGAAAGGGCTTCGATAAACCATTGGATGCCCGTTTTATCTGAAAAAGCATCGGTCAGCTGATGAACCAAGAGGCTCCGTGTTGATTCTTTCTTCTCCCGGTGTAGTGGATCGGAAATGACCAAGCCTTTTTCCAGTGAGAGTGCGTGCTGAGCCAAGATCGGTCCCGTAGGTTTCAGTCGTATTACGAGCGTCTGGTCGTCTGTTACTTGAAGATAGGCTTTATTCGCTGATGTTTCTTGGTACGTTCCTGACGGAACGCTGTAACGATTCTGCAGGTAGCGAACGACATTGTCCTTCTGAATGTTTCTTGTTCTAGTGATAGGGAGGACTTCCTCAAACAAGTAACTTGTTGAGACGTTCCGCAAGTGTTGCTTTTCCAGGGCGTGCACTTCGGAAGGTCTCTTTTTTATGTTGTGGTGAACCTTGTGATTACCGGTGCGATCTAACCAAGCCAGACAGGCGTCATTCCAAGTGTCCAATGTCTCGAATAGTCGATGTTTGCTGAAGTTGTATTTTACAAACTTCACGACCTGCTCCACTTTCCCTTTTGATTCCAGATCGCTTTTTCGGCACAAGTATATCTGAAAGCCTCGAGCTGCTTGATACTTGGTAAACGCTGCGGTCAAGATGAGATCTCGCGCATTCTCACTTACGGCAAGTAAAGCATCTTGGTCGTACACCATCTCCACGGGCATCCCCTCGTAATAAACAAAGGCATTTTCATGACATCTCACAACATCCGATGTTCGAAAAGGCCGATCCAGCCACTCAACATATTTGTACCGGGAATGGGACAAGATGAAGGCAATAAAGTAGAGGCGTTTTCTTCCGCCTGTCGTTGTTTCGACGACTGTTTGGCCAAAATCCACCTGGGCCTGCTGGCCCGGCAAACTTTCTGGAATTGATGCATACTCCCGCTCTCTCACCGTTTTTGGAATGTGGTAGATCTCCCGTAACTCCTTAACGTTATTTCGTACCGTATTCTCTGTTGTCTCGTTGAACTGCATTCGTTCCTCCAGCCAGTCATAAATTTGAGCGCCCGTTAGATCTGGATGCTCCTGCAGCCACTTGAGAATCTCATCCCGAAAGGGATCCAACTTCTTAGAACGTGTACGAAGGGAAACAAGAAAATCTTCAAACTCCTCTGGCTCCATGCCTATGTATTCCTTCACCGTATTTCTCGACATCTTCAGTTTCTTAGCAATGGCATTAATAGAAAAACCTAGATCTTGCAGCTTACGAACTTCTGCATATTTCATGAATCTGCTCACTCCAATTTCCTCACCTTCAATAAACTAGGATAGCCTGAATATTGCATTTGATTTGTACCAGTCCTGCAATCTTTTGTACCACTCCTTGCAGAGCTTTGTACCACCTTTTGCGGAGTCGTGTACCAACCTCCTGTATACTAAATGAGCATGCCTGCTTTTTTCGGTGTGACATTTGTTTACAGGAGGTTTTCTATGTTTCCATACCGCTATATGCTGGAACTACACGGAGAAGAGCGAAGTCTACGGACGATCGCGGCCATGACTAGGCATTCCCGTCAGAAAGTAACAGAAGTCATTCGGTTGGCAGAAAAGCGGGGGTTGTCGTTGCCAATGGATGATGACATGACCGACCCCTGGTTAGAAGATTTTCTGTATCCAGAAAAGAAAGTCGAAGCTTCAGGTCGTCACCGGATGGATTTTGATTACATTCATACGGAACTGGCCAAGCCCCACGTGACACTTACACTACTTCATAAGGAGTATCTCCGTCAGGCACAGGAAGAGGGTGCTATTCCATATGCCTATCGAACGTTCACCGAACATTATCACAACTTTGCACGAAAGCATAAGGCCACCATGCGGATCCGACGAAAACCAGGAGAATTGCTTGAAGTGGATTGGGCTGGAACGACATTGTTCGTTCAGGATCCAGATTCTGGAGAAAGGATCCCCGTTTATGTTTTCGTTGCGTCCCTCCCTTGTTCCCAACTTGCCTATGTTGAAGGTTCTTTTTCAATGGATTTACCTGCCTGGATCAAGCTTCATCAGAACGCTTTCGCTTATTTCAACGGCGTTCCCCACATCCTCGTTCCTGATAATTTAAAGACAGGCGTTACCAAACATACCTCCAAAGAATTAGTCATTAACAAAACATATGCCGAGATGGCTCGGCACTATGGAACTGTGGTCATGCCGGCACGAGTCCGTTCGCCGCGTGACAAGGCTTCTGTTGAAAGCTCTGTCGGCCGTCTCTACTTGGATCATCGCTGCTCTTCGATCGACGACTTGCTTTTCATTAGACGAACTCAATCAAGAGATCCGCACAAAACTGGAGGCTTTCAACCACCGCCCATTTACCAAAAAAGAAGGATCGCGCTGGTCAGCATTTCTCGAAGAAGAACAATTTTCCCTCCTTCCTATGCCAGAAACACGATACTCGCTTGCCGAATGGCGGACAGCGAAAGTACAGCCGGATTATCACATTGCCGTGAAAGGCATGTTTCATTCCGTTCCCTATGACTACATTGGATACCGGGTAGAGGTCAACGTATCGGAAGAGAGCGTAGAAATCTATTTTAATCATATGCGAATTGCTTCTCATCCCACCTTGATCGGAACGTATGGCCAGCCACCGGACGGTGCCGGAACATATGCCGGACACGCATTGATTACGGCCATGAATTTTTACCATGTCTGCCATCTTATTTACCACACCGTGCCAGTTCCTTTACCACTACTTGCCATACTTTTTTACCAAGGCAACCTGATAAGCCCTACAGACTAGGAGCTATAGGTCTGCAGGGCTTTCTTTTTGTGCCGTAGAACGGAGTTCCTATCTCTGACCTAAATCATGACGCTCGCGCATGGAGACATCACCATCGATCATTATTTGGTAGGAGTCATGGATAATTCTGTCTAGAATTGCTTCCGCGATCGTTTCGTTTCCCAGCTTCAAATGCCATCCACTCGGATCGATTTGAGAACAGTAAATCGTCGAAACTGTTTTATGACGGGATTCAGAGATTTCGAGTAAAATGGCTGCCTCATCAGTCGAAAGATCCGTCAATAACCACTCATCCAAGATGAGTAAATCTACCTTCGTGTATTTTTTGATAAGCTTCCGGTAACTGCCATCAGCTGCCAGTTTCGCTAGCGTCAGTTCGTCCAGCAGCTCGGGTAACCGGATGTATTTTACCTTAAAAGACTGCCGGCAAGCTGATATTCCAAAGGCCGTCGCCAGGTAGGTTTTTCCGGATCCTGTCGGACCCTTTAAGATGATGTTATGGCCATCCAAGAGATAAGTACCACTCGCTAGCTTCAGTATTTGCTCTTTGTTCAAGCGACGATCGGCATGATACTCGATATCTTCAATACAGGCGGTGGCATCTAAAAAGGAAGCTGCTTTCATCAATCTTTGGAGTTTGTTACTTTTCCGGCGTGAATACTCTAAATCGACAAGCAACGAAAAGCGCTCATCAAAATCCATCTGTTGAAAATCTCGCTTGGCGATCTGTTCCTCATAGGCCTGCGCCATGCCATCCAATTTCATTTCATTCAACTTGGTCATCGTCTGCTCATTCATTCTTGTCTGTCCCTCCGTAATAGGCTGCTCCGCGAGTGAAGCCATAATTATTGATAGTCCTTTCCGTCTTTCTTATCAGTTCCTGTTCGGCATCGCTTTTCTTATTAGTTGCCAACAGTGTCTGTATGCTTTTGACCGAAGGTCTTGCAGTCATGGAAATAATCATCTTACAGGCCCGTTCAATTTCATACTTGGAGTAACGTCGCTCTGTTTTCTTCAACGAAAAAATCGACTGTAAGGCTAACTTTTCAGGCTGAGTATTCGCCAATAGGTAATGAACTACTTTCACCGTATTCTCAACAATGCTTTCGGCCCAATCCTTCGCATTTTCTGGTGTCTGCTCGACATAGAGCTTGTGGTTGTCAGGCATGTGATCATGCGTTGTAGCTAACTGCCCAAACTTGCCATATAATCGTTTATGAGAAGCGATACGCATATGGTTAAAGTAAATCTCGACGAGATTTTCGGTGAGTCGCACGTCGACTTGTCGATTGATATACTCGTAGGGAACGGAATAAAACATACTCTCAACAGAGATATGATAATCCGGCCGTACTTTAGCCGACTTCCATTCAGACATTTTGTAGGATGCCGTGGGCAGAGGGGAAAGCGCAAATTTCTCCTCTTCTTCAAATGCCGAGAGCCGGCTACCTTGCTTTCGTGTGAAAGATCGTCGGTTGAACTCATCCAACTTTTTTCTGACCTCTTCATTTAACTCCCCGATACTGAAACACTGTGTGTTTCGAAGCGCTGCGATGATCCAAGTCGAAATAACACCTACCGAACCCTCGACACTTGGCTTATCTTTTGGAGCGCCTACCCTTGCGGGTATGACGACGGTTTGGTAATGATCACCCATCTCCCGGTATGTAGGATTTAAGACAAGTTCTCGGATCGTGTGTTTCGTGACGCTAGCTTTCAAATTGTCTGGAATAACGATCTGCGTACTTCCGCCGAAATAAGCATAGGCATGACTATGAGCAGTAATCCAGGAAGACAAATTCATGGATAACGTGGCTTCCGCATAAGACAATTGGCTACATGGCAACGTCGCCACAAAGATATATGCTTTCACTTTCTGCCCTGTATCTCGGTCAATCATGAAAGCAGTGGAGCCTGCCCAATCTACTTCCATGATTTCTCCAGGTTTTCGGCGGATCCTTAATGTAGCCTTATGCTTATTCGCATAGCTACTGTAATGGCGGACAAAACTCCGATACGAATACAGGATTTTTTGTTCATGCGGCATTCCGTCTCATATTCGTGGTGGAGTAGCGATAAGGTCACATTTGGCTTGGCGAGTTCCTCGTGAATATGATCAAAGTTTAATGGCTGTCTGCCAGAAGCTTCTAGCGATTTCTCGGGGAATAAGAATTCCTCAATCCATTTGTCGGTCATCTCTTCTTCTAACGGCCCCTTCAGACCTTTCTTCTCCGCCCATTCGATGATCTCAGTTACTTTCTGCCGGGAATTTCCCTTACTTGAAGCAATACTTCTGAGACTGAAACCTTCCTTTAACCTCAAAATCCTGGCATATTGAAGCTTAAAAAAAACCTCCTATAAGAAATGTCACACCCGTAGGTGTGCCCATCAATTATATTAGGTATCTTATCGAGTGGTGCATATTGTGTCATTCAATGGTACATTATTTGGCACTATGTGGTAAAAAAGATGGCAAGAGTGGTCCATTTTAGTGGCTGTAATCACGCATCGGCAGTATACCGTACAAACGCCGCAACATGCGTTGGAGTGGGGCGCTTCCATTGGTACACATACCCGGGCCGTAATCGCGTTTCTTTTGAAGCATTACGATGTTGAAAAGCAGGCGATGAAGTCTATCTTTTCCTTACAGAAATTAGCGCGAACCTATTCCCATGAGGAAATCGAACGTGCCTGCCAACAGGTTCGACAGGTGACAAATCGACCAATGGTGAAAAGTATTCAAACGATGATCAAACATATCAGCGAAACAGAGACCGCGCAGGCGCTTCAAGAGCGAAAGCAAAAGGCTAACAACCAGCATGCCTTCATTCGAGGTGCTGCCTATTTTGGAGGGAAGAAATAAATGAACCAGCAGAATATCGACAAATTAAAAGCGCTAAAACTATCTGGTATGGCAGAAGCGTACGAATCCTTATTTACAAAACCGGAGATCCACACCATGGACATCGATACCGTTCTTGGCATTTTACTCGATCATGAAGAAGCCCTCCGGAAAAACAATCAGCGGCATCGTCTGTTAAAACAGGCAGGGTTCCCAGAACCCGCTTCCATTGAAGAAATTTTATATTATGATGATCGGAAGTTAAAAAAGGACTTGCTTCTCCGATTAGCAGCCGGGAACTATATTTTGGAGGGACGTAATATCATTTTTAAAGGCGTCTCTGGCGCCGGGAAATCCTGGATGGCGATTGCCTTCGGCGTCGAAGCCTGCCGGCAGTTTTTCAAAGTGCAATATACGCGTCTGCCTGATCTGTTGGAAGAATTTAAGTTAGCCAAATACCAGCAAGATGATAGCTATGTAAAATTGATGCGTAAGCTGCAGAAAGTGGATTTACTCATTTTTGACGAATGGCTGCTTCATACGCTCACGAACGAAGAAGCAGCGCTTCTTCTGGAAATCATCAATGCCCGGCGTCAGGCGAAGCAGTCTACCATTTACTGTTCACAATTTGACGTGAATGGATGGTATGAAAAATTAGGTGACGGCACTCTCGCAGAAGCCATCCTGGATCGCATCGTACACGACTCCTACGATATCTTGATTGATGGGAACATTTCGATGCGTGAGCACCTCAGTCTTCATCACCAATTGGAAAGAGAAGCTCATGAATAAGAAAAAAACGATGACGCTGGAAGAGCCCGTAGCCGTTTTACGTGCTCATCATATGGATTGTGACGAAATTACGGTATGGCAATAGATGAAGGAAGAAAAATGAGGGGAAGTGTATAGACAGGGAATATCCAAACAAACATGGGAGCTCTTATAGACTTTCTCATCGAACAACGTCGTCATTTCTTGTTTTCCGACAGGAAATGGCTTTTTAGGTTGATTATGGCTCATCACCACGAAGTGTAGTTGACACTTAAGCAGATGAAATGAAAACAAGTGGCAGATCCTTTATCGTGAAAGTTGTCGAGACAAACACGAGGAGGTTCTGCCACTTGCTACATCAGTTTATCAAAGAAGTCATTGATTTACCACACTATGAATTAACAGCAACCACCAAAGAAAACGACCAATGGATACTCACCTTAGCGCCCATTCCTATGTCTCACGTATGTCCGATTTGTTTTGGTCCAACCAATCGGATGTGTGCCCGAACAAGAACATTGATGCACAGCTTCACCCCGCAGACAGGCATCATCTGGATTCGCGTTCCTGCGGAACGCCGCTACTGCCGCCAATGCGGAGCAACCTGCACCGTATGTTTACCAGGTATTCCTATGCGTGGGAAAGCCACAAATTCTTTTCGCACTTTTCTCTTTGAAGAATGCTGTTAATGACACCTTAAAATGTCCCGAGGTTGACGGAACACCTTGACCGGCAGGAGACGGAAAACGTGACCGTATTTAAACAGCTAAAACGGGAACACACCTTATCGGTCGTTCCCGTTTTTCACTAAATCGCTACCTGGTAGGTTTCATTCCGTTTTAAGTAGAAACAGGCCCGGTGCGTCCCGATCTGCACATACCAATCCTGTCCAAGTACTGCCTGACAGGTAAGCACTTGTCCATAGCCCACATGAAGATCAAACCAGTCGCCGTCCCGCAATTGGTAGCCCATCTGATCACCCCAATCCACGATCCAGCATGCAAGGGCATCGTCGTACGTCATCGCATACCATGTACGCTTGCTCACGCGAATTCTCCTTCAATCACCGTTTTGACCATGCGGTCATCGATGATGCGCGTTCCTTGTTGTGATGCACACAATAAACAGTGGGTTGCCAGCTTATTGATCAGACGGGAGGCCCCACTGGAATACTGAAAGATTTCATCCATCGCACGCTCGCTGAAAATGTCTCGGTCCACACCGGCATAATGCAGGTGGCGCGTCATGTACGCCCCCGTTTCAGCGCGATCCAGGTGATCCAATTTGAACTGAATGTCAATGCGCTGGCGGATCGCCGCAAACGACTGAAGCTGCAGGCGCTCCCACAGTTCCGTTTGTCCGACTAGAATCAATGCCATTGGGCTTTGGGCATCCATGCGGAAATTCAATAAAAAGCGGACCTCTTCTAACATCTCCCGATCCAGTAAATGCGCTTCGTCTACGACCACCACCGGTGTCAACTGATGAATGCCTTTCATAAGTTCAATCTCCCGGTGCAGCTGTCGCTTGGCATCTCCCCGGTAAAATTTCGCTTCTAAGCCGAGTTGTTCCAGCATCCCCTTGTAAAAGTGCCGGGGCGTTAATTTGGAGTCCGATAAATAAAGGAGCTTATAGGCAGACGGATCAAGTTGATCCGTTAATCTCCGAATCGCGGTGGTTTTTCCGGTCCCGCATTCCCCGGTCATCACGGCAAACAGCTGCCGATCGGCGGCATAGTGCAGCCGGCCGATAATTTCATCGAGCTGGGAGGACTCATAGAGAGCCTCCGTTGGGATATCACGGGAAAAAGGGGTATGCGCCATGTCAAAAAACGTTTCAAACATGCGATGGGCCTCCCTTCGCGATATGACGGAAGTGAACGGCGGGCACGGTTGGCCCTTTCGCCTGGGCCCGTCGTTCCTCGTTCTGTTTCTTCGCTCCTTGTAACAACCTCGACGAACCGGCAGGTTCTTTGGTCATATGGACCGGAAGAGATGGCCGTTTCCCCGTTTGTTCGGTCATCGTGAGCTTCGTGGCTGTCCAGCTGTCATAACCGGGATAATCGATGGTGAGCGTCGTCGTATCCTGGGGGTCGTAGGTAATCTCGACTCGGCAGCCCAGGAGGGTGATGCCCACTTCGTATTTCGTATCCTGAAAGCTGATGCAGCCTGATTTATCGACTTTTCTCGTTTCTGTATGTAAAAACGCCTGGGCCAGTTCTTCGGCCGAAATGGTTCGGATCGGCGTGCTTTCCTGGCGGTACGCTTGAAACGGTGTCGTGGTGGTGCCCAGTGCCTGGTGCGGCTGGTGGATGTATCGCTCGTCGAGCCATACCCGCAGCCACTGATTGAGCGCTTCCACGGTCTTAGGGCGTTCCAACTGTACTTCCTGCAAAAACGCATCAAAGGTTCGGTTAAAGCGTTCGATTTTCCCCGTGGATTCCGGAGAATAGGGCTTGGCATACAACAGCCTTGTCCCTAACTTGGCACAGGTTTTTGCCATCCACTTCGTCCGGTACTGTTTCCCGTTATCAAAATACACTTGTTCAGGGATCCCATACGTACGGACCGATTCCCGAAACGCTTCTTCCACACATCGGGCATCCAGCATGGGGTAAAAGGATACGTGCAAGGGATACCGGGTCGCATCATCCAAAAAGGCCACCATGTAGACTTGCTTCTTGGTTCCATTTGGACCGATCGGCAGATACGGGCCATACTTGATATCCGAGTGCCATAACGCATTTCGGGATCGCTTTTGAAAGCGCCGTACGGCCCCGGATGTCTCGTGATACAGCTTCATCTGCCGGGCGCTGTACCCTCGCTTGGCTAATTGTTCCTGCAGGGTCGATCGCTTCACCGTGCCCTTTTCCACCAGCCCGTCCCATTCCAATATTTGAATGATCGATGCAATGCTTCTGGACGGCACCTCCCGGCGCAATAAAATCGCCTGTTCCAGCACTGGATCCTGATTTTCGACCGACACAGGGCGATAGGCTTTCGGTTTTAACCCCTCAAAGCCTTCTTTGTGAAACTGAGCAAGATAGCGACGAATGGTTCGTTCTGACACGCCATGCCGCTGTGAGAGCTGATGGAGCAGGGCAGCTCGTTCCTGTTTGTCTAACGCTTCTTCTAATAAGGGGGCAATCAGTTGAAATCGATTCGTGGCTTGTTCGACTGCGTTTCCTGGTCCCACGTCATTCACTTCCTTTCGGTGATACCGCCAGTGTATCGAAGGAAGACCGGGTCAAAAAGGCAGAACGGGTATGGATCCAAAAATGGTGGTTGGCCACTGGATGGACAAGGCTTCCCAGCCATCCGCGTGTCTTGCCAACCCATTGTCCGACGCGCTGATGTACAGGCAACCGTTGACTGGACAGATCGACGGTTGAGGTCTCATGCCATTCCAATTGAATTCGCAGTGATTGAAGAATAAACAGCCAGTATTGCACCAGATCGAGAAACCACTTCCGCCAACGTACAAGAGTGGATTCATCCACAGCCACCGCCAGGTGGGAGGCAGGCAGGACGGCTGTTTCAATCACCGCCGCGGCATAGCGCTTATAAGGGATGATCAATGCGGGAAGTTCGTGATGAATGGTCTGACACTGGTCACAACGAAGCCGTCGGATCACGAAGGTCCGACTCTCGCCATGTTCATCTTTCACTTGTCTCTTTCTGGAACCGATGACCTTGAATCCGTTGTGGGCACAACAGGGACAAGGAACCCGTTCTGCACATTTAACCAAAAACGCTAGGATTCGGAGAAGCCACTATGGTATAATCATGAACGATAATCATCTTTTGTGAGGGACGTCTTCCGTCGCGCCACTGGTAATGGCCGGCATTGTATTTGGCAAGAGAAAAATGTATAAAACGGCAGTACTTTTTGTCATGCCACTCATGAACCCCGTTTCCTTCCTCATTCCTCGATTTGATTCATGAGAAAGGATTCTTTCATGCGGTTACTATCC
>NZ_JAATHJ010000027.1 GCF_012034335.1 Alkalicoccus luteus
AATAATATAAACGTGTGCCTATGTAAAAATTGTAAAAAAGGAGCGCATTTTCGCTTCATGCCTTGTCAGGAGTGGACCATGAGGCCCAGAAAAGCGGAAATGTGCCTATTTACTGTCGAACTCGAGTCATGGATAAAAACTCCTTCTCCAAAAATGATGCGAAAAAGAAAAACAGCGGCCAATAAGGCGCTGTTTTTGCACTCGCGTAAGTATTCTAACAGTGTAAATAATTCTGACAATACTCGCAAGACCTTTTTTCATCTTTTTTCTGGGCTATACTGGAATTAGAAACGGAGGCTTATCATGAACCTTGTTAAACCGCTGCTCTGGATTAACTTAATTGGCAGTCTCGGAGCTCTTCTCGTCTACGCCGTGACAGCTGACCGCTTCAACTACCGAGATGATTTTCTTATTCTCGTCGGCCTTTTTGCCGGCGTAAGCGCTCTTGGTCTGCTGCTGAGCCGAAGCCTGCCAAATGAAAAGCAATAATGAGCAAGGCACTGAATAAGAATCGTTTTTTCAGTGCCCTGTTCTGTCGTTTACAATGACGAGATGCTGCTTTGCAGTCGGACCGGCCATTCTTCCTGCTCATACGCCATCGTCCAGAATTGATGCTCAAGCTGGCTGCTCTTTAGAAAATGGGAGAGCATCAGCTCTTTTTCACGTTCTCCTGCCTGCTCTGCACAGGCATCGATTTTGGCCATGAATGTCTCTGTAATCGTGCCGACTTCATCGTTTCCGTAAAAGCTGATCCAGTCATAGAATGGGTGCTGCTTATCCGGATTAACCTCTGACTTCAGCTTGCGGCCGATTTCCCAGTAGGTCCACGGGCAAGGAGCGAGCGCAGCAAGCGTCTCCCCGAGGCTGCCGTTTATGGAGGCCTCCATCATATGGCGCGTATAGTGATGAGCCGTCGGTGCAAGCGGCGCTTTCTGTAAATCTTCATAACGGACGCCTGCGACTTCACAGAAGTTATTGTGCGGATGAATTTCCTCATTCAGAACGAAGCCGATCTGCTCCTGAAAAAACGTCATATCCTCTCTGGTTGTGCATTTGGAAACGGCGAGACCATAGATCCGGCAGAAGGTGGTCAAGTATTCATAATCCTGCATGACGTAGTGGATCAGCGCCTGTTTTGGGACATTCCCCTCTCCGATTCCTTTTACAAACGGGTGCTCAAAAATCGCGTTGAAAATAGGGTCTGCTTCCTGTCTCAGCTTTTCTGAAAATCGCATTGTATAGGCCCTCCTGATTATTCCGGCGTACCGGATGATTTGGACGAACACCCACTCTCCGGACACGAAAAAAGTGCTTCTCAGTCCGGAGAAAGAGAAGCACCTGAAAGCGTAAACGGTCTTCACGCGACCATTTCAGACACATTCCCACTTTCCTCCGCTGGTATCAACCAGATCAGGTTCAAAGGGTCCGGCGTAAGCCGTCTCAGCCTTTTGGGCTCCCCTAGTGGATATTCTGTTTTCACTGTATCAAAATTCCCAGCTGCTTACAACTGTTTCCTGGTTAGGCCTGAACAAAGCGGTCCACCAGCCACGAAAACAGGACGATAACAGCTGCGATTGCAAGCAGTTCGAACGCAATTTCTCCAGCGAATAAATAGATGCCTTCATCCACTTCCAGCTGAAAAGTCGCATTTCCCACAACAGCCTCTTGAAGCTGCGCCTCCGCATCAAACAGCTGCCCGTGCCGAAACATCGCTTCATAGACCGGCGTCTGCGTAAATCGCATAATTGCATACACAAACACACCCCAGACGGCGATACCGACTGCCCAGCCAAACGGCTTGATGATGCGCATCATCAAAATGGTGAACACCGCTCCTAATCCAAGCGTCACCCCAACCGACATCAGCAGGCCGATCAGCAGCGGGTACAGTGCCCACAACGCATCAAAAATAACAGCTATCCCGTTCTCTTCCACTTGCTGTGCATGTTCGCCAAAGAGGCTGAGTGTCCAAAAGCCGACGACCGTCAGCAGCACCACCGAAATCAGAAACTGTGTGAAGCCTACCGCGAGCTTCGAGGTGACAAGCTTCCAGCCTGATGCCGGGATATTCAGCCACGTCCACTGCGTTTTTCCTTTCCATTCTCCATGGAATGAAAGTGCCCAGACGAGAAACAGGAACACCGTATGAAGGCCAATACTTAAAAATCCAAGTAAAATACTGTAGCCGGAACCGTTAAACGCGAAGTAAATCATCGCGGCATACGCCAGCAGAAGAATGCCCATGATAACGGCGAATCGCGGAATGCTTTCCTGCCACTCTTTTTTCCATAGCGCTGTCCACATCAGACCGTCACCTCCCGCAGCACGTCTATCAGTGATTTCCGATTCTCTTCTTTCAGGTCTTCAACGTTCCGGTCAACGACGACACGGCCTTCGTGCACGATCAGAACATGATCGAGAAACGGCTCCAGCTCTTTCACTTCATGGCTCGTGATCAGGCACAGCTGACGGTCGACGTCCAGATGCGTCACAATCAGCCGGAGAATGTCTTCCCGCACTAGCGGGTCCATCCCGGAGAGTGGTTCATCCAGACAGAGCACAGGCGTTTTCCTAGCCATCGTCACTGCAAGTTTCAGCCGTGCTTTATTCCCGCGCGACAGCTCCTTTACTTTTTCAGATTCATGCAGCTTCATTTCCTTCAGCAGCGTCATGGCAAGCTCTTGGTCAAAGTCGGGATACACTCCTGCTGCAAATGAGACGGTGCCTTTAATCGTCATGTAATCGTAAAGCGAATCCTCCTCCGAGAGGTAAGCGGCGACTGCGCCGCTTTTTCGACCTGCTTGTTCACCATTCAGCTCGACTGATCCGCTGCTGGGACGGATCAATCCGCAAATCAGCTTTAAAAGCGTTGATTTGCCGCTCCCGTTCGGTCCGATGATACCGGTGATGCCGGCTTTCGGCAACTGAATTTCCAATTGGCTGAGCGCTTCTTTTCTTCCGTATTTTTTCGTCAGCTTGTGCAAATTCACCTCTGTCATGACGAACCTCCCTTTTCATCCCACGCATGCTGAAGCAGTCCGATTGCAGTATCTTTGTCAATACCGAGCTGCTCCATGCTGTATTTAAACCGATCTGCCTGAACCGCAGCCTGACTGCGGCGCAGTTCTTCGATCACCGGCTGTTCGGTGGTCACAAATGTTCCTTGTCCTCGCTTTGATTCCACGATGTTTTCACGCTCCAGCTCCATGTAGGTTCTTGAAACCGTATTTGGGTTGACCCCGGCCTCCGCTGCCAGCAGGCGGACCGACGGCAGCTTCTCGCCTGGTGTAAGATCGCCGCGGCAGATCCGCTGGCTGATGTGATCCATCAGCTGCTGATAAATCGGCTGGTAGTCATTGAATTCCATAGCCATTCCTTCACCTCTTTACTCCGTTCTAATCGAGCACGTCCTGTACGGTGAACCGCCAGAAGGAAACAGCGAGAAAAGCAGCTGCGTACAGCGCCATCACGAGACCGGAAACAGCAAGTGACACGTCCACTACCCCGGGAAAGCCCATAAAGCGTGATGCCAGATCCGTGTGTGAAAACAAAAATACGTTTGCAATGCTGTAATCCGCAATCAGCGTTGCGGCAGTGCTGCCGGTAAACAGCAGCACGAGCGGTACTCCAATTCCGAGAGCACTGCTTTTAAACACGGTGCCGATCATAAAGGCGATTGCAGCAAACAGCAGCAAATCCACAAACCAAAGGCTGTACATCGCAGCGATATAGCTGTACACTCCGTGTGCCGTCATTCCGTCCATTGCGGTCTGCACGACATATCCTTCCGGAAGATTCCATCCATAGAACAGCATACCTGATACGAACGAGGAAGCAAACAGCAAACCTGTCATGACGAGTCCGAAGAGGACAACCGCTCCGAGCTTTGACAGCAGAATCTGCCACCGGGAAGCGGGACGGATCAGCAATAGCTTAATCGTTCCCTTCGCATGTTCGCCAGCAGTGATGGTGGCTGCTGCGATGACGGTAAACATCGTGACGATGCTCATCAACGCTGCGTTCTCAATAACCGGCACGAGAATATGCTCCTCACCGGCGTAGGCGAGCCCCTCCGCTTCCGCATAAGCGGCTTCTGCCTCCTGCATGTCTACTGACTGCGGAGGTGGCTCCAGAATCACGGTAAACAGTGCAGATGTTGCAATCACAAACAGAACGAGCAGCGTTCCCATCACCCACGTTCCTTTTTTCTTAAACAGCTTCATACATTCATTTTGCAGCAGCTTCATCCTTCTTTCCCTCCCGTCATCGATAAAAACGTTTCTTCCAACGTGCCATTTTCTTCGGGATACAGTGCCTGAACCCGGACTCCCGCTTCTACAAGAGTCCGATTCAAATCGGGTACATCTGCCGAACCCGCTTCAATCAGCAGCCCATCTTTCGTTACAATCGTCTGCTCGCTTAATGCGTTGGCCGCCAACTCCATATCCTCTGTTTTCAACACAATTTGCTTGTCTGCATGCAGCAGTTCCTTAATCGTAGCGGTATGAATGATACGTCCGTTTTGCATCACAGCTGCCCGGTCACATAGCAGCTGCATTTCTGAAAGCAGGTGGCTGGACACAAGAATGCTGATGCCCTCTTTTTCAGCAAGTTCACGAAAATAACTTCGCATTTCACGAATGCCTGCCGGATCGAGTCCGTTCGTCGGTTCATCCAAAATAAGCAAACGCGGCTTATGGAGCAATGCCTGGGCAAGACCGAGCCGCTGCCGCATGCCCAGTGAATACGTCCCCGTTTTTTCTTTAAGCCTGTCTGCAATTCCCGCCTTCTCCGCTGCTTCTACTATATCGGGTATGGCAATGCCGCTTTGCATTCTTGCATAGTGTTTCAGATTGTCCCAGCCGCTTAAATGATCATACAGCTCCGGATTTTCCACGACAGCTCCGACACCTGATAACGCCTCCCGTTTTTGCTGCTTTAAGTCTGCCCCATTAATATGAACGGTTCCTTTTGTCGGACGAATTAAGCCACAAAGCATCCGAATCGTCGTTGTTTTCCCTGCACCATTTGGTCCAAGCAGACCAAATACCTCTCCTTTTCTGATCGATACGTCTACATTTTCGACGAGCGTACTTCGTTTGATTCGTTTTGTCAGTCCAACTGCCTCCAGCACAATGTCCATTGCTGCTCCTCCTTTTTTGTTCTAGTGTATTAACTACATAGTACACTAATTCTTTATGACATGTAAAGCACCAAAAAATAAGTTGCATTTATATCATTTAATGATACAATCACATTATGATATATCATTAAATGATATAAAGGAGGGATTTAGTTGGCAAGAAAAGACTCGCTTGAGAGCGGAACGCTGACAGATGCGGCTTTTTATATTCTGCTTTCCCTGCAGACAGAGCAGCACGGGTATCTCATTATGCAGCAGGTGGAAGACTGGACCGGTGGAGAAATGAAGATTGGACCGGCTTCCTTATATACGACGTTAAAAAAACTCACAGATGCCGAAGTGATCGAAACAGCTGGCGGCAGCGGAAAGCGAAAAGCTTACCGTATTACGGCAAAAGGGCAGACGATGCTCGAAGAGGAAATAGAAAGGCGGCGCCGCATGGTTCAGCTGGCGGAGGATGTTCTGACGAAACGAGAGGAGCGTGCAGAATGAAGCATAAGTATGTGATGAATCGAGGGTTAGCATTTTCTGAAGAAAAGGATTTACGAAAACTGTCGGATTTAGCTGCGGCAGGCTGGAAATTTGAAGGATTCGCCATGTTCGGCTTTTTTTACAAACTGCGTCAGGCAGAACCGGAAGCTGTGCAGTACAGCATTCATCATGAACAGCAGCCGGATTCGTCTTATTGGAGTTTATTTTCTGAATCAGGCTGGATGCACGTCGTTTCCACGGGAGATATGCACGTCTTTGAAGCAGCTCCGGAAGCCGTGCCGATGTACACGGACGTTTCCACCATCCACGAGAATTATTTGTCGCTGCAGAAGCAGTTTGGCCGCTGGTCGCTCTGGACGCTGCTGCCGCTGATCCTTCTGCTGGTTCTGACGAACATGACCCACCCGGTCTGGCTCACACCGATCCTGACTGTCTTGCTCATCATGAGCGTCACAGCTTTCGTTTTCTCGTTTATGCCGTTTCTTGCTTACTTACGGAAAACAAAAAAGCTCAATAGAGAGCTTTGATCAATAGAAAGAGACCGCTCCGGTTGAAGCGGTCTCTTTCTATCATGTGATGACACGTTTTATTGAGCAGTAGTCTTTCATGTGCCGGGCCCGTTCAAGATCGACGAGCTCAATGCCGTTGCCGGCGCTTGGTGCATGCAGCATTTGGTTGCCGCCGTAATAAAAACCGACGTGATACACGTTTCCTGTACCCCCATCCTTCGCGAAAAAGAGCAGGTCGCCCGGCTGTTTGTCCTGGAATGCCACTGGTTCTCCTTCTTTTTCCTGATCGGATGCGTCACGGGAAACCTCAATGCCCCAGGCACGCAGCACTGTGTAAACGAGACCGGAACAGTCGAAGCCGAAGCCGCTCATGCCGCCCCACAGGTAAGGAAGTTCGAGAAACGGAAGTCCGCTGCGTACGATTTCCTCGCCGTTCCCTTCCGACTCAGCAGGGCCTGCTGATTTTGCAGGAAGCTCCAGCTTTCCGTGCGGTGTGTCCACGAGAATAGCTGAACCAGAGGTACCAGTCTGATGGAAACGAGTCTGCCAGCTGACTTCCATGAAGGCTTCCCCGTCTTTATACAGCCACGCAGTCGCAGTTGACACAGCGGTATCCCGAGCGCCGTCGTTTTCTGCCTGCTGAAGCTGCCTGAGCGGCATCCAGCCGGGATAGCCCTGCTCCGCTTTGCGAGAGGACTGATGCGGAACGTACACCTTCGCCCACTCCCCTTTTATTTCTTCCACTTCCACCGTGTCGTTATAGAGCACTTGTGTCTGAATGATGTTGTCTTTTGTCAACTGCTCTCTTGCCTCTTTCGTTGACAATCCATTCAGCCAGCTGCGTACGTCCATCGGCTCCTGAAGTGCCTCTTCATCCTCGATGCGCGGTTTGTCCGGACTCGTCCAGACCGTCGCCACCGGAACAATCACTCGATATGTCATACGTTTGGCACTCCTTTCTCTGCCGGAACCGGATTGATTCCAAGCCCCGGGTCTTCCTGAAGGTACATGGCCGCGCCTTCATAGTGAAGGCCGCCTGTCCACTTATCTTCTTTCATTAATAGCGGCGCATCAAAATCATAATGGGTGATCACCCGGCTCGAGCCGGCGAAATGAGCAGCTGCCGAGATGCCCAGTCGTGATTCAATCATACTGCCGACCATGCACGGAACACGGTATGCGTCTGCCAGCGTACAGATTTTTTGGGCCATGTAGATGCCGCCAGCTTTCATCAGCTTAATGTTGATCATATCGGCACATCGTCCCTCGAGCACGCGGCGAGCGTCTTCTACGGAGAACACGCTCTCATCTGCCATGACCGGGATCGACACGGCATCCGTCACCTGCTTCAGTCCGTGCAGATCTTCACGGTGCACCGGCTGCTCAATCAGCTCGACGGGCAGTCCTCTGCGGCTCATTTCCTGAATCGCTTCAATCGCTTCCTTCGGCTTCCAGCCTTGATTGGCGTCCAGCCTCAGCAGGACTCCTTCTCCTGCAGCGTCTGCCACCGCCTGCACGCGTTCCAAGTCTTTCTTGATTGTGTCGGTTCCGACTTTTATTTTCAATATACGAAAGCCTGACCGGCGAAATAAGCCGGCATCCTCTGCCATTTCAGCCGGCTCGTTTACGCTGACCGTATAATCGGTTTCCAGCTCGTTAGTCCATCCTCCCAGATATTGATAAAGAGGGAGTCCGCTCAGCCTTGCAAGTACATCGTGAATCGCCATGTCGACAGCGGCCTTCGCGCTTGTATTGCCAATCAGGCAGCGATGGAGCCGTTGAAACAGATGCTCTTTGTCTTTTATGGAGAGGCCTTGAAGGGCTGGACGAATCACAGTATTTACTGCTGTTTCAATGCTTTCCAGTGTCTCACCTGTAATAGCTGCGGTCGGAGGCGCTTCTCCAACGCCGGTCAGGCCCGTATCAGTTTCAAGGCGGATGAGAACTGCTTCTGCTTCATGGAGCGTGCGAAGTGCCGTTTTAAAAGGTTTTTTTAGTGGATTGGTGAGTCTTGACGTTGTGATGGATGTGATATACAAGCTATTACTCCTCCCGTTCCTTCAGCTGTTTCGTCATAACAATATGCGGAATACCGTCTTCCATAAACACGTCCGATACCGTTTCATAGCCGAGTTTTTGATAAAATCCTTCCGCGTGTGTCTGACCGTGAAGTTTGACTGCCTGAAGACCTTGCGAGACTGCTTCCTGTTCCAGTGCCTTGATGACCGCCTGACCGATTCCGCGGCCGCGGCAGTCCGGAAGCATGCAGATCCGCTCCAGTTTGCCGTATGTATCGGAGCGCCTCATTCTGCCCGTTCCCGCAGCCTCTCCGTCTGCCTCTGCCAGCACATGCACACAGTCTGAGGTCAGCGTATCGTGCTCATCAAATTCATCCTCTGGCGGCACATGCTGTTCGTCAATAAATACGCGTCGACGAATGGAAAACGCCCGTTCAAGGTCTTGCTCTGATTGAATCACGCTCACTTTTGTGGTTTTGTTCCTGCTGTCCATCTGCTCACCTCCTGTTTAAAATAACGGCCGATTTTTTCGACTTCAAGCATCGTCCGCTCGATTCCTGCTTCTGAATGCATCCAGTTTGATGCCGTCACACCGTTCCTGTCCGGAACGGAAACGATGAAACATTCCGTATCAGCCGGGAAGCGCGCCTGAAACGTGAGCAGCACCCGCCTCGCGTGGCTCGCCTTCGCCGGAATTAACAGCCTTCTATAAGGTATGCCCTTCTCGTCGGCTGCCTTTTTTGCAAATACTGCATTTTCAAACGTATTCAGCGCTTTATCTTCTTTGATAAGGGCGTCATCAGGTACACCAAGCTGCCGTAACTCTCTTGATAAAAACGTCCATTCGCTCTCCTGCATGTTAGCCGGCTGTCCGCCAGTAACCAGAATCCGCGCTGCAAATCCGTTTCGAAACAGCTCGGCTGCCTTCCGCGCGAGCGGCAGGTGATCCGAACCGGGTATCACAATCATGTCAGCCTCTTCCGGTGGATGATCAACGTATATAAAATCCGTGATGCAATCGTATGGATTCATCTGCTTCCTTCCTTTCACTCGTTAACACTTCTGCATGATCACCGTTTTTCCTGCCCGAATAAGAGAAGGTTCTTGTGTTTTCGTATTACGGGAGGATGAGAAAATTCCGGCAAACGCACTCATGGTCAGGAAGCTCGTTTATTCAGATTCCTGTCCGACCTGTTTTCCTTTCAAACAAACTAGACAAATACATACGGAACACACAGAGCGATTCTGCTCATCAGCGCTTTCATCCGCCAGCCACCAATGAAACATTGGACAGCCATGCAGCACTCTATGAGAACAACTGCGCTACGCTTGTTCATTTTACAGTAAATCCCTTTTCCTTGCCAAATTTGGTTGTTTATCCTGTGGCGCCTCTTCCCCATACGGCTCGTTCCTGTATGGAAAGTCGTTCAACTCCTTTTGCGCGAAAAGCCCTGTGATATCCTTTTGACCTATGATTAAATCCGCAGGAAGAAGGGTATATACGGTAGTTAGAACATGCATATACAACGTCACATGATGAAGGAGGTTTTTTCGTTGCAGCAGGAAGAAGAAAAAGAAAAATACCAGGATAGCCAGGAAGAGGAGAAAACATCCGAAGAACGGGAAGAGGAAGAAGAGGAATCGATGCCGGACAGCGAGTCTGACGATGACTCTAAAAAGGAGTTGATCGTCGGCATTGTACCGGCTCCGGAAGCTGCTTCTGACTTATCCAATAAGCTTTCCAACGATTTATCCAACTTACTTCAGGATTACGTGGACGATGCGTACACGTGGAAGGTGGAAGTCGTCGTCGATTCCTACGTCGGCATTGAAGAAGACGCTGACAAAACGATGCAGCACGCCCAGCGGATCGCGAAGCAGAAAGAGTGGGATTATACGGTCGCTATTACGGACATTCCACTTTTTAAAGACAACGAATTTCTCGTTGCAGAGGTTGACGATTCTGAAGCGATCGCTCAAATTTCATTTCCAGCCCTTGGGATTGCCCCGCTTTACAAACGCGTGCGCTCCTCGACTCTTCAGCTGATCAGTGAAATGCATCACGGCACATCGGACGACGTCCGGGACAACGAGCAGAAGCGGATCGACGATCTTCCTAAAGCGAAGCGAAGGGAGCTTCACAGCCTCAATTCCAGGGAGCTGATTAAGCGCGGTCCTCAGAAAAAGCTTTTGCCGATCAGTCGTGTCGTCACCGATGATAATGAGGATACAGCCGTGCGCTACTGCGCGCGTCCTAAAGGAAACGGTTATTTCAGAGTTACGACCGGCATGGTACGCGCCAACCATCCGTGGCAGGTGATCAGTACGTTTAAAAGCGTTGTCGCCATCGCGTTTGCAACCGGGGCCTATGCCCTCATCTTTCCGACCGTGTGGATGCTGGCTGACCACTATACATTAACGCGAGCCATCACGCTGATGGTGATATCGTACTGTGCGATGACCTCCTGGATCATTCTGGCACACGGACTCTGGGAGAAAAAGAGCGACTCTCCGGATCAACGATCGCTCATTAAGCTTCACAACTATTCGACCCTGTTTACGATCGGATTAGGTGTTGCAGTTTATTACTTTATTCTGCTTGCCTGTTTCCTGATTGCCGTCTTTCTATTCATTCCGCCCGATCTGCTGGAGTCGGAAGATGGTATCGGCCGCGAAGCCGGCTTCGGGTACTACGTCTATCTGTCGTGGCTCGTAACAAGTCTCGCAACGGTGATCGGTGCGATCGGTGCCGGTCTCGAAGACGAAGAGACGGTGCTGAAAGGAACGTACGGGTACCGGCAGCGCAAGCGGAAGGAATACCTCCAGGAGCAGGAAAAAGAAAAAGAGAAAAAAGAAGAAGACTAAAAACAGGCGCCTGTGACCAAACTCATCACGGGCGCCTGTTTTTTATGCTTTAAACTGTTCGATCTGCTGCTTCAGCTGTTCGCTCGCCTGCTGCAGATCCTCAGCTGAAAACGCGACGGTTTTCAGCGCCTGGAGCTGCTCGTCGGCCGAAGCGCTCACTTCTTCAGAAGCAGCTGCACTCTCTTCCACCACCGACGCAATGTGGGAGATCGCGCCGACGACCTCTTCTTTATTCCGTTCAATTCCTGTGATGCCATCGTTCATTTGCGCGACGAGCATGCTCATCTGCTCATTGCGTTCGGCAATGGTCGCAAAGGAGGCGACGGTCGTCTCTGTAATCGTAAACTGCTCTCCGGAAAGTTTACGGACGCTGCCCATTTCCCCCGCTGCTGTTTCTGTCTGCTCCTGAATCTCTTCCATGGAGCGCCGAATATGGCCTGTAGCACTGGACGTCTCTTCAGCGAGCTTTCGTACCTCCTCTGCAACGACGGCGAAGCCGCGCCCGTGTTCACCGGCTCTCGCTGCTTCAATCGATGCGTTTAAAGCAAGCAGGTTTGTCTGTTCGGAGATCGAGGTGATCGTATTGACGATCGAGGAGATTTCCCCCATACGGCTGCTCAGCTCCCGCACCGTATCTTCTACGCGGCTGATCATCGCATCCGTCTGCTTTGCCTTGTGCTGCAGTTCGTTCGTCTGTTCACTGCCTGTTTTATTGGTCTCCTGCACCTCTCTCGCCTGCCGGTTTAACGAAGCAGTGATCGATGCAAGTGCTGTCAGCTGACCAGATAAGTCCGTTGTTTTTTGTGAGGACTGCTCGGCAGAGGCCGCCGCGTTCGTAGCTCCATCTGCGACATCCTGAATCGCCCGGGAAATCTCTTCACTTGACGCCATCGTTTCTTCTGAAACAGCACTGAGCTGTTCCACCGCGTCTGCTGAGGTATTTACCGACTGCTTAACTGAATCGACGAGCGAGCGTAAGTTTGCAACCATGACGTTAAAGCTTTTTGTCAGCTCGCCGGTTTCATCACGCGATTCAACCGTCAGCTGGCGGGACAAATCGCCCTCTGCGACATGTTTTACTTCCTCATTTAAAGCCCGGATCGGCTTCGTGATGCGTCCTGCCAGCACAGCCATCGCCGCTCCTGTGAGCAGAAGCAGGATACCAGCTGTGATCGCGATGTTTCGCAGCAGCGCATTCAGCCCGGCATATACTTCTGCTTCCGGCAGCACGAGTCCAAGCGTCCAGCCCGTAGCATCGAGCGGCACGTGAGAGACGACTGCATCCCCATCCGCAAACGTGACGGATCGTGTGCCGCTTTCGCCGAACTGGTCGCTTAAGGCTGCAAGCGCGGGATCGTTCTCCAGCGTCTCGGCATTCGGATGGGCAAGGAACGTGCCGGTTCCATCTACGAGAAACGCCCAGCCGCTCTCGCCGACTTCCAACGTTTCTGCCATCTGCTGAATGTTAGCCGCATCCATGTCGCTCGAGATAACACCTTCCAGCTGACCGGTCCCGCTGTAAAACGGTGTGCTCGTCGTAACGAGAACCGTGTCGAGCGCTTCATCGTAATAGGGCTCGGTCCAGGCTGCTTCCCCTGCTTCCACCCCTGCCTCGTACCAGTCGTGGGACGGGTAGTCGTATTCTGCCGACTCATATTCATCCGTAAACACGACATTGTCGCCGTCTTCGTAGCTGTAAGGACCGAAATACTCCGTATCTGCGTCATAGGCGAATGGCTCAAACCAGACGCCGATGCCGAATGTGGCGTCGTTCAGCTGCACGAGCCGTTCCTGCAGAGCTGCGTAATCTGCCTGACTGAACGCCGATCCCTCTGTTCCGACCGTTTCTGCCAGCGTTTCACCGATGCGCTGATGCTCGGCAAGTTCACGGTTCATTCCCTGTGCCGTTTCCCCTGCCTGCCGCGCGAGTCTCTCTTCAATTTGATTCTCTATTTCTCCTTTAGCAAAGCTGTAGCTAAGCCCTGTGATCAACAGGACGACAACCACCATGATGGGTATAAAGCTGAGCAGCTTTGTGCGAATCGATAGCTTCATATACTTCTTCCTCTCTTCCAATAGTCTCTCTTTATATCGGAAGGGAGAACAGAAACTTCACCTATTCACATCTATTTTCATAGTATATTTTAACTATTTACCCATAAAAAAGAGAAGGCACCGAGGCCTTCTCTTTACGAAACAATTATTCTACTGTTCCAGCATCTTCCGGGTGAATCCCGTGCTGGTAGTAGTCCATTTCAACTGGATCAAGCGGCTTTTTGCCCTGGATCAGATCTGCTGCTTTTTCAGCCAGCATCAAAACAGGTGCGTGAATGTTGCCGTTTGTTACGTATGGCATTGCAGACGCATCTGCTACGCGGACGTTTTCCAGACCGTGCACGCGCATAGACTGTGGATCGACAACAGCCATCGGGTCAGACTCCGGCCCCATTTTTGCTGTGCAGGACGGGTGCAGCGCTGTTTCAGCATCTTCCCGAACCCAGTCGAGAATTTCTTCTTCTGTCTGCACAGAAGGTCCTGGCGAAATTTCGCCGCCGTTGTACTTTTTCATGGCCGGCTGGGACATAATGTGGCGGGTGATGCGAATCGCTTCTACCCACTCACGGCGGTCCTGGTCAGTCGACAGGTAGTTGTATACCATGCTTGGATGCTCTTTCGGATCCTTGGAACGAATCTTAAGAGATCCGCGCGCATCGGAATACATCGGTCCAATGTGCACCTGGAAACCGTGCTTTGTCTTTGCCTTCTCCCCGTCGTAGCGGACCGCTACCGGCAGGAAGTGGAACATCAAGTTCGGATAATCGACGATATCGTTGGAGCGGACAAATCCGCCGCCTTCAAAGTGGTTCGTCGCTGCCGGACCTTTACGGCCGAGCATCCACTGAAGGCCGATGAACGGCATTTTCAGCTTGTTCAGGTTCGGCTGCTCAGATACCGGCTCCGGGCACGTGTGCTGCACGTACACTTCGAGGTGATCCTGCAGGTTTTCACCGACGCCCGGCAGATCGATCACCGGCTTGATTCCTAATGAGCGGAGGTGCTCAGCGTTACCGACACCGGAGAGCTGAAGCAGCTGCGGCGTGTTGATCGCACCGCCGGCAAGGACAACCTCGCCCGCTTCGACTTGATGGATTTTACCGTTGCGCTTATACGTGAGCCCTTTCGCACGCTTGCCTTCAAAGTCGATGCTTTGAACGAATGCGCGCGTCATGACCGTCAGGTTCTCACGGTCCATGACCGGATGCAGATAGGCACGGGACGCAGACATACGCTGTCCCTTGTATACGTGCTTATCAAACGGTCCGAAACCTTCCTGACGGAAACCGTTCACGTCAGCCGTTTTGTTGTACCCTGCTTCGACACCTGCATTAAAGAAGGCCTGGAAGAGCGGGTTCGTTGCCGGTCCACGCTCCAGCTTGATCGGACCGTCATGGCCGCGCATCTCATCATCTTTTGGAGAAGCGAGTGCATTCTCCAGACGCTTAAAGTAAGGCAGCACGTGAGCGAAGTTCCACGTATCCATGCCTTCATCTGCGCCCCAGCGCTCATAGTCCTTCGGGTTGCCGCGCTGGTAAATCATGCCGTTAATCGAACTTGATCCGCCTAGTACTTTTCCGCGCGCATGCTTGATGCGGCGTCCGTTCATATGCGGCTCCGGCTCTGATTCGTACTTCCAGTCATACAGGCTCTTTCCTGCCGGGAACGGCAGAGCCGCCGGCATTTGAATCAGCAGATCCCAGTTATAGTCGCTGCGTCCCGCTTCCAGTACGAGAACACTTTTCTTTCCATCTTCACTGAGACGGTTGCCGAGTACAGACCCGGCACTTCCGCCCCCTACAATGACATAATCGTAACGTTCACTCATGATCGATTCCTCCTTGATGTTCCAATCTGTGTGCCTAAGCGGCTGTAATTAAAACCAGTGAAGCGGCTCCGGCTTCAGGTTTTGGAAAATATGCTTTGTTTCCGTATATTCTTCAATTCCGAGTCTTCCTAGCTCGCGGCCGATGCCGGACTGCTTGTAGCCGCCCCACGGCGCGTGCGGGAAGTACAGGTTAAATTCGTTGATCCAGACGGTGCCCATGCGCATCTTAGCCGCACAACGCTCTGCCTTCACCGTATCCTGTGTGAATACGCCGCCGGCAAGTCCGTAAATGGAGTCATTCGCTAGCTTTACTGCTTCCTGCTCAGACGTAAATGTTTCGACCGTGATGATCGGACCGAACGCTTCCTCCTGCACGATGTTCATATCGGTCGTGCAGCCGGTAAAAATGGTCGGCAGGTAGAAGAAGCCGTTCTGAAGCTCCGGATCTTCCGGGCGTCCGCCGCCGACAGCGATCGTAGCGCCTTCTTTCCTGCCGGTTTCAACGTACTTTTCTACTTTCGCCAGATGCTCCGCTGAAATGAGCGGCCCCATCTGCGTATCCTCATCAAAACCGCTGCCGATGCGGAATTTCTTCACGCGTTCAACGAGAGCCTCCACGAATGCATCGTGAATGCTTTCCTCTACGATCAGACGAGTTCCTGCTGAGCAGATCTGACCGGCATGGAAAAAGACGCCGTTTAACGCCTGGTCCACTGCCAAGTCAAAGTCAGCATCCGCGAAAATCACGTTCGGGTTTTTCCCGCCAAGCTCAAGCGCCAGCTTCTTCACGTTGCCGCTTGCTGCCTGCATGATTTTTTTACCCGTTTCAATTCCGCCGGTAAAGGAAATCAAATCAACATCGTTGCTTGTGGAAAGCTCGTTTCCGACAGTAGCGCCTGCACCTAAGACGAGGTTTGCGACACCTTTTGGTACGCCGGCTTCTTCCATGAGCGCAAACGTCTTGATCGTTGTGAGCGGTGTAATCTCACTAGGCTTCATGATAAGCGTGTTGCCTGTTGCAAGTGCCGGCGCCAGCTTCCAGGACGCCTGCAGCAGAGGATAGTTCCACGGTGTAATCTGACCGCAGACACCGACCGGCTCGTGAACGACCTTGCTGACAGAGTTCGGCACCGGAGAATCAATCAGCTCTCCGCCGTTCTTATCCGCAAGCTCTGCGTAGTAGCGGAACACGCCGGCGATATCGTCCATGTCGCCGCGGCTCTCGTCCATTGTTTTGCCGGTATCAAGGGATTCGAGGTAAGCAAGCTCCTCTTTGTCCCGCTCGATCAGCTCCGCGATACGTCGCACGATCGCTCCGCGCTCCGTCGCCGGTGTCTCCGGCCATTCCCCGTTATCAAACGCTTCACGTGCTGCGGCGATCGCCTCTTTCGTGTCTGTTTCATCTGCTTCCGGGACCGTTGCAATCACTTCCTGATTGTACGGATTGATGATATCGCGCGTCTCGCCGGACTTCGCGTCCACCCATTCCCCATTAATGTAATTTTTCAGTGTTAGATTGACATCCATTATGATCAACTCCAGTTCTTGAAGTGAATTAAGTTTGTTAAGAATTTATTTAACGTTTTTAACGATAACACGTGAATCCCCCCTTGTCAAAAGAAATCTGGACGTTTTTTAATAGGAGAGGAATAAAAAAAGACCTTATCCTGTGGGATAACGTCTGAGAGTGTCGGCAAAGTCGGTTTAAGTGAATCACGTTGCATCTGCCTGTATCTGCGGGCACTCGCTTTCCGGAGGGAACGGGCTCGGCTTTCGCCTCGTTCTGATCCTCCTGAGAAGGCGATCTTCGCTTCGAAAAGTCAGGTTGGAAAAGAACGAGCTAGCCTTACCTTCTTTAAACATCAAGGAGCTGCATTAAGGTAAGTTCTCGCCAAGCTGAAAATAGAAGGGATCCATTTATCGAACATGCTTATTTATTTGTAAAGTCGATGCTGTTTACAGTTTACTTTATAGCTTTCAGTGACAACAACTGTATTGACGCTACACGGTAAATAAGATGGCATAGGAGGTTTCATTTATTGGCCTTCATCAGTTTGTCAGATTTATCCTTTACGCTTCAGTTTGGTATTGAATCTTGCTTCAGTTCATTACCTCGTTTGTTTGCGTCCGGTTTCCTTCAACTCACGGGCCACCCCGGACGCCTTTTTCGTTCGCTAAAGATTCCCATTATCAAGTGCGCCATGTCCTTACACCTTCAAGCTGCCAGACGCTACGGGCACAGCAAGATTGCTTCATTGAACAATCTCTCTGCAAATTCCTATTAGCGCTATGAATAGACGAGACACGCTCTTATCTGAACAGCTGCTACCAGCACACTTCTCTGATTTCGTAATCATCTGATGAATCCGTGTCTCCGGTGATGCAGGTAAAACATTCTTTTCCTGCGAATGCACTGCCAAGCGCCCATATAGTGCTGCCACATGTGCTGCATGTTTCACCATTCTTTTTACTCTTAACCGCTTCTTTAAGAGCTTTTCTGATAGATTCTGGATTACTGTGCGGATTCGATTGGCTATGTTTCTTGATATACGATTCCATCGAGATAGGCTTCATTTGGTGATATACTCCTTTCTCTATCAGCAGTCGTTCTGCTTGATTGAACTGGTTACATTTCATTTAACATGGCGCTTCATACGGTCGGTCCAAGTTCTGAGAAGCTGATAATAGCGAGGGAGGTTTTGCTTAATTTTGAATGCCACCTCTTCGTTGTACGTATGAACCGTCAGATTACGGTCGTTTACCATTTCCAGTGCTTGAACAGTTTCTTCATCATTGAACAGATGAACCTCTCTGCTGCTGCGAATCACACCTTTAGGCGACCCGACGTCTATTCCTTCTACATCATATAAATATTGCTTCGCAGCTTTCCAAGTTGCTTCAAACGTAAATTCAAAACGTTGAATAGCAGCATCTCTTTCAATTTCACTAAGTGTATCCAGTAGCGCCAGCTGTTCGAAAGAGTTCAGTGCTTTTTCAGCTGATGCTAGTCGCTGATGTAATCTTTCCAAATAATTCCCTCCTTCTTCACGCGTTCTCTGAACACTGCATTAGCAGTATGCAAGTCTACAACGTCTACTTTATACGGAATAGCTGATTCTTCGATTTCGTCAAGTAAGCTGTTCCATACGGCAGGTGAAATGGGACCAACTGATTCCACGGCGATGTCAATGTCCGAACTATGCTTTTCCTGCTTACGAGCCCAGGAGCCGAACAGATAAACGCGCACATTTTCTTCGCTCAGTTGATTCTCTATAATAGAGCGGAGTAATGTCATCATCTCCTTCTTATTGGCAGCTTCCGTTCCCATACAATTCCACCCTCTTTTTTCACACAGTATAGCATATTAGCCTTTTACTATAATGAATTGGGAACTGATTTACCAATTAACACCATGTTGTAACAAACCCTCTTTCAACAGACGGCACGACAGCTTTTAAAAGTAAGAATACTAAGATTGAAGTGGAACTTACTTCTGTACATAGATCAGTATGCTTTCTAGTATAATCAACCATTAAGATAAAAATGAATGCATCTCTGCTGTGAAGATCACTATCTTCTTAATAGTGGATTGATGTGAAACCCTGAACAGCGGGCGGGCCGTGCCAATACTTTTTTTACTTTGACATAAACGTTCTCCATAACTACCTTAACACTTTACCGGTATTAGCTGAATTTGTTGATTAAAGACTCACTTTCGAAGATACATTCGCTTTTAATGTATGTTACAAAACTCCTCTGTGATCTAGCTTTCAATTTCCACTCGAGCTAACCCGCCATTACTCTTAACCAGATAACCGAGTTTACAACTGCTTTTTCTATAAAAAAAGGCAGAAAGGAACGAATTCCTTTCTGCCTCTTTATATAAGGGGGGCTGGGCTTACATCATGCCGCCCATTCCACCCATGCCGCCCATGTCAGGCATGCCGCCACCGCCGGCGTTGTCCTCTTCAGGCAGTTCTGCTACGACTGCTTCTGTTGTGAGGAACATCGCGGATACGGATGCTGCGTTCTGAAGGGCAGAGCGTGTTACTTTTGTTGGGTCTACGATACCTTGCTCGACCATGTCGACGTACTCGCCAGTTGCGGCGTTGTAGCCGATGCCGACGCTTTCACCTTTGAGGCGCTCTACGATGATAGAGCCTTCCAGGCCGGCGTTTTCAGCGATCTGGCGTACTGGCTCTTCCAGCGCACGGTACACGATGTTGGCACCAGTTGCTTCGTCACCTTCGAGGTTGAGCGTCTTCAGTGCTGTCAGCACGTTTACGAGCGCTGTACCACCACCTGCAACGATGCCTTCTTCTACTGCTGCACGCGTAGAGTTGAGGGCGTCCTCGATGCGGAGCTTCTTCTCTTTCATTTCTGTTTCTGTAGCTGCACCGACTTTGACGACTGCTACACCGCCTGCAAGCTTAGCCAGACGCTCCTGCAGCTTTTCGCGATCGAAGTCAGATGTTGTTTCTTCGATCTGGGACTTGATCTGGTTGACGCGGTCTGCAATCTTCGCAGAGTCGCCGGCACCTTCCACGATCGTCGTGTTGTCTTTTGTGACAACAACTTTAGATGCGCGGCCAAGCTGTGTGATCTGCGCAGACTTCAGGTCGAGACCGAGGTCTTCTGTGATCACTTCGCCGCCTGTGAGCGTCGCGATGTCATCGAGCATAGACTTACGGCGGTCACCGAAGCCAGGTGCTTTTACTGCTACTGCGTTGAACGTGCCGCGCAGCTTGTTCACAACGAGTGTTGCGAGCGCTTCGCCTTCTACGTCTTCTGCAATGATGAGGATCGGCTTGCTCTGCTGTACAACCTGCTCGAGCACAGGAAGCACTTCCTGAATGTTGCCGATCTTCTTATCCGTAATAAGGATGTACGGATCTTCCAGAACGGCTTCCATCTTGTCAGAGTCCGTTACCATGTAAGGAGAAGCGTAGCCGCGGTCGAACTGCATTCCTTCTACGACTTCAAGCTCTGTCGAAAAGCCTTTGGATTCTTCAACTGTGATAACGCCGTCGTTTCCAACGCGTTCCATTGCTTCTGCAATCAGTTCACCGACAGTGTCGTCTGCAGAAGAAATTGCTGCTACCTGGGAGATAGACTCGCGGCCTTCAATCGGCTTAGAGATTTTCCTCAGCTCGTCAAGCGCAGCCTGAGTCGCTTTTTCAATTCCGCGGCGGATAACCATCGGGTTCGCACCGGAAGTGACGTTTTTCAGTCCTTCTTTGATCATAGCCTGTGCAAGAACAGTCGCTGTTGTTGTACCGTCACCAGCGATGTCATTCGTCTTAGAAGCTACTTCGGATACGAGCTGGGCACCCATGTTCTCGAAGTTGTCTTCCAGTTCGATTTCCTTCGCAATTGTCACACCGTCGTTCGTGATAAGCGGGTTGCCGAACTTCTTCTCCAGAACAACGTTGCGTCCTTTAGGTCCAAGCGTTACTTTTACTGTATCTGCAAGACGGTCTACCCCGCGCATCATTGCGCGGCGTGCATCTTCACTGTGCTTAATTTCTTTTGCCATGCTGAATCAACCTCCATACGTAGATTTAGTGTAAACGGGAATTCCTTATTCGATGATCGCCAGTACATCGCTTTCGCGAAGAATCAGAAGCTCGCGACCTTCATACTTCACTTCTGTTCCGGAGTACTTGGAGAACAGAATTTTCTGGTCTTCTTTGATCTCAAGCGCTACGCGCTCTCCGCTTTCTGTGAGACGGCCGGTACCAATTGCTACGACCTTCCCTTCCTGCGGCTTTTCTTTTGCAGAGTCCGGCAGTACGATTCCGCTTGCCGTCTTTTCCTCCTGCTGTACGAGTTCAATTACGATACGATCTCCTAATGGCTTTAACAAGGAAAACACCCTCCTTTAATATTTGGGCATGCCAGGCATGCTTTTTCACGTTAAGTAGTGTTATTAGCACTCGGATAATTTGAGTGCTAACACAATTCCTATAATAATCAACCTCAGAAAAATTTGCAACCCTTTCGGCTGATTTTTTTAGGCTTTGTAACCGCACACACCTTCCTACTATGCCCGTTCACAGAAACGTTAAAACGTAAGAAAGGCGGTGCCATCGTTCGTATGCTACAATGGATTTTAGACTTGTGACTTTACTATAAAAGGGGAGACGTTCGTTTGAATAAACACTATTGGCTCATTATTGTAGCCTTTATTCTCATGCAGCTTTCCCCGGTCGTTATCGCGCCTTTGTTAATCGCGCTTGGGTTTGGTGGGTCGATGGAACAGCTGTCCGGCCAGTCGATTTCGGTCGGGTTTACGATTGGTTTCTTCATTATTGTCTGGCTCGCGCTCCGTGCGAAGCCGAATCCGAAGCTTCAGGATGGTAAAGCAGACATTCCGCAGACGATTCTCTGGTCAATCGGCGGTATTTTCCTCGCTTTTTTCGCCCAGTATGCTGCAGCTTTAATTGAGACGTTTGCGTTCGGCATTGAGCCGGGATCCGAGAACACGGACATGATTGTCGGCATGGCCAACGCCGCGCCGTTCGTCATCTTCGTCGTTGCCGTATTAGGACCGGTTATAGAAGAAATCGTTTTCCGTATGGTGATCTTTGGTGCGTTGTACAAACGCTTCGGCTTTTGGATCGCAGCGCTCGGAAGCGGCTTTTTGTTCGCGGTGATTCATCTCGACTTTGAGCACCTGCTCGTCTACCTGGCAATGGGCGTTGTGTTTGCATGGCTTTATGTGAAGACGAAGCGGATCATCGTACCGATCATTGCGCACGTTGGGATCAACTCCTTCGTGATGCTCGTTCAGGTCATTTTTGGCGAACAGCTTCAGGATTTGATGGAGCAGATGGAGGAAATGGAGCAGTCTATTCAATTGATTGTTAGAGGCTGGCTGCTATGATCGGATCGCTTCGCTTCAACGGGTATCTGTTCGTCTTTCTCGGTACTGTATTCGTGCTCATGGCGATTCAAAGCACGAACCGGACCGGAGGCATGGATGCACTGACCATTATTCTGATCGCGTTTGCCGCATTTGATTATGTTCTCGCCTTTAAATTTCTAGGCGCTTCTGCCAGAGAACGGCGCGAGAACGGATCGAAATAGAAAGAGCCAGCCGCATTGCCGGCTGGCTCTTTTCTCATATATGGATTCATCTGTGACTGCCCTTCTGCTGGTCCGTCACATTTCCTCCTTATTCAAATGTACCTTTCACAAGCACTTTTCTCTCCTGCATCATGATGCGTCCGCGGGCAAGCACTGTTTCGGGCTCCCAGTCTTCATTCATCAGCAGCATATCTGCATCTCGTCCAACTTCAATCCGGCCCTTATCCCGCAGCTTGAGCACACTGGCCGGATTTTCTGTGACCGTGCGGATGGCCTGCTCCGGCGCTACTCCTTCGGTAACTATCGCTTCTGTAAGCGCGCGCTGCAGGCTGCCGACATCTGCAACCGTAAGCCCGGTCAGCTCTCCTGCTTCGTTGAATTCCGGGAGGCTTCCCTGACCGTCTGACGTCATCGTGATTTTCCGATCATCGGTGCCTGCCTCCAGCGCTCGGCGCAGCGCTTTCGGAGCGTTCACTTCCCCGTCATCCAGAAACTGCGGAATCGTACTAGTCGTAAAGTCGATTACGCCGCCTCGTTCAGCAAATGCAAGCCCTGCCTGAAACAGCTTTTCGGTCCGGTTAACGTGCGTCGGGCAAAAGCTCGTGATTGGCAGATCCGTTGAATCAACGACCGCAAGCAGTGGATCCAGCCTGCTTTCTCCGCCGCCGATATGGACGTTAACGATACCTGCTTTCCCAGACAGCATGCCTCCAATCCGGGCCTGGGAAGCTACTTTTGCGAGCTCGTCCGTCGTCGGCTGCGACGAGCGGTGGTCGCTGATTGCGACTTCACCGACGCCGATAATCCGGTCGATCAGCATCATGTCATCTTCAATTTTGCCGGTGATGGTCCTCACCGGAACATGATAGTTTCCGACGTGGCAGTAGCAGCTGATGCCCTCGGTTTCCAAGGCACGTGCTTTTGCGATCAGCTCCGCCATCGTTCTTGTTGCTCCGTCGGTTCCGATGACGCCGACAATCATTGTGATCCCGGCTTTCACCGCGTCAGACAGCTTCAGCTCCGGCGTGCGCGTATGATAGCCGCCTTCTCCGCCGCCGCCGATGATATGAACGTGGCTGTCGATCAGCCCTGGAATAAGCGCTTGTCCTTTTGCTTCGATAACGGCCGTTTCCCCTGCCGACGGTGCTTCCAGTGAATCGGCGATTGCGGCAATTTTTCCTGCAGCAACGAGCACGTCTTTCTCCCCGAGCGGCTCCGGCGCATACACCGAAGCCCCCTTAATTAGCGTGAACATGCAATCCCTCCGTATCTGTTATGAAAAGTTGATTAAGACTGCGGCGATGACAAAGGCCAGCGCGAGTCCGAACATGAGGAGCTGGAATTTGAAAATAAACCGGAACCATGTTCCCCAGCCGATCCGTGCTGCACCGAGCGTTCCCATGAGCGCAGCGGACGTTGGCACGATCATGTTCTTCAGTCCGTCACCGAGCTGAAAGCCGAGGACAGCGACCTGGCGCGTCACGCCTGCGATGTCCGCAAGTGGTGCAATAAGCGGCATCGTGAGCGCCGCCTGGCCGGATCCGGATACGACAAAGAAGTTGATCACTGACTGAAAGACAAGTATGAATGACGCAGACAGCACTTCCGGCATATCATCGACGAGTCCTCCCGCTGCGTACAGCACCGTATTCAGAACAGATGCCGCAGCCGGATCATCGCCGCCTAAGATGATGACGATCCCTTTAGCCATCCCGACGACAAGCGCTGCCGGCAGCAGCTGCTGCGCACCTTCGCCAAAGCTCTCTGCTACATCGTTGATCGTCATATCATTCAGCTTGAAAATCACGCCAATCGCACCTGCGACAAGGCCGATCGTGAAAAACTGCGTGGCAATTTCCGGAATATAATATGCGTCCCGTACGACCCCCAGATAATCCAGCCAATCCCTAGCGCTAATGTAATCACGACAAGTGAATCTCCAACGGTGAACTTGCCGTTAATATCCTGGACGTTATTGTGCTTTTTGAAATAGGCGTTCGCATCCGGTGAATACGATTTGGACGGATCACGCCTTACTTTGGAAGCGTACCACATCGTGTAGGCAATGCCGACACCGGTGAACACAGCCCACATGAGCATGCGAAACGGCGTTCCAGAAAGCACCGGCACGTCCGAAACTCCCTGGGCAATAGCGACACCAAACGGATTCATCCACGACGTAGCAAAACCGATCTGGGTTGCCACGTAGGTGATCATCACGCCGGTGATTGCATCATAGCCGAGTGCGATGACGAGCGGAACGAGAATAATCGCAAACGCAATCGCCTCTTCCCCCATGCCAAACACCGCGCCGCCCAGTGAGAAAAAGAAAAACATGACGGGAATGAGCAGCGCTTCCTTCCCTTTCGTTTTATCAATCACTGCCAAAATGCCCTGGTCAATGGCTTTCGTGCGCATAATAATGCCAAAGGCACCGCCGATGATGAGAATAAAGGCGACGACTCCGACAGCCGAGCCCCATCTATCCCCGGAAACGAGTCCTTCGAACATGTAATTTAAAAATCCGGCGCCGCCAAACGGTTCAAATAAGCTGACTCCTTCGCGGGCAGGCTCTCCTGCTTCATCGGTTTCGTATTCAAACGTATCCGGAATGAGCACGGTACGCGTGTCTTCCTGCCCTGCATTGTCATATGTAACCTCTTCTGTTTCAAACATCCCCATCGGAATCAAGTACGTCATCAGTGCTGCCAGAACGACAACCCCGAAAATAATGACAAACGTATGGGGCATTTGAATTCCTTTCTTCGGCATCTTTCCCACTCCTTTCAAGACTGGTTATTTACTAATGCAAGTTAGGTGCCAACTTTGCAATACGACATTAAATTCGTTTCGAAAACACTCTCATTATGCAGCCATGACTGGTCTGTGGCTTTTTATTCACCTTTAAACAGCTTTGATCAGACTGAAGGAATATGCACAAAGCTTCGTTTTTTTGCTCCCCTATTTTTATGTGTTCTTATGATAAAATAGATAAAAACATATAAAGGAGAATGACGATGCTTGGATTAATTGCAGGAAGCAGGAAAACAGAAAGAGCGCTGTATTCTCAACTCGACCAGCTGCTCGGCGACTTTTTATCGATACGCTCATGCGCCCTTGATGAGGTGCCCGTCCCGGAGTGGCTGCCTCAGGCTGACTTGCTTGTTTTCTCCTCTGACTCGGTTCGAAAGGAATGGGAGCGCACGATTCCAAATAATCGCACACCTGCGATCACGGGGATCCGGACGATTGATCCGGAAGCGATAAACGTGCTGCTCCACATTGCTCCAGGCCGGGTGTTAATTGTGAACGATGACGCCCAGTCCATCCGTGAAACCGCAGAGTCCATGTATCAGCTCGGCTTGACGCACCTGATTCCGGTTGCACTTGAGACATCTAGGCTATACTACGACGGCATCGATACCGCCGTTACACCAGGCGAACCAGAAAAATGTCCTCCTTCGATTTCCACGATGGTGGATATCGGGGTCCGTCCTTTCAGTATGAAGACGCTGCTCGACATCGTCGCTTCGTTTAAGCTTCCGCTTGCTTCTCAAATTTCCGAGCGCTATCTGCAGACAATTGTGCGGCTGCAGCGGCGGCTGCTTGAAGAAGAGGAGCAGACGTCCTCGCTTATGAGTCACTACCATGATCTGCTAGATCAGGTCGACGACGCGATTCTCGCTGTCGATCATTCGGGTCTCATTACCGCAGCGAATAAGCGCATGGCAGCCTTCTGCGGCATGCAGGAAACGACCTTGCTCGGCCGGAGTGCCGCCGACGTGCTTACCGCCACGCCTGCCGGTGAATTTTTAACGAGCGACAACAGTCGTCAGACCGTATCCGGCGAGGATGATGAATATGTACTTTATAAAACGGATACGGGTTCCGGCACGATTATGACGATGAAAAGTGTGGAAACAGCATTTGAAGTCGAACAGACGGCGAAACGGGCCAAGCAGGACGGCCTCCGCCCGCAGTATACGCTTGACGACATCATCGCCCGCGACCCGGAAATGGTCCGCGCAAAAGAAGCAGCGCGTAAAATGGCTGCGTCGCTCCATCCGGTGATTCTGCAGGGGGAAACGGGAGTCGGAAAAGAGCTGTTTGCCCACGCCGTGCATCATAACTCCCCTGTCTGGCAGGGCCCGTTTTTCGCTGTAAATGCCGGGGCGATGACGGAGAGCCTGCTGCTTAGCGAGCTGTTCGGCTATGAAGAGGGGACGTTTACCGGTGCGCAAAAAGGCGGCCGCCGCGGTCTGTTTGAGCTCGCCTCAGGCGGCACGCTTTTCTTGGATGAAATCGGGGATTTGAGCCCAAACGTACAAGGTCAGCTGCTGCGTGTGCTCCAGGAGGGCGAAATCCGCCGCGTTGGCGGCAGCCGCAACATTCCCGTAGACGTACGAATTGTGACCGCAACGAACAAAGTGCTCGATCAGGAAGTGGAGCAGGGCCGTTTCCGGTCAGATCTCGTATACCGGCTGCGCGTCCTCCCGCTCACGATCCCGCCTCTTCGTGAACGAAAAGAAGATCTGCCGCTCTTAGTGGAAGCTTTTTTACCGGAAGGAAAAAGGCTTTCCAAAGCCGCTCTCGAAGCACTGACCTCCTACAGCTGGCCGGGCAACATCCGCGAGTTGAAAAGCTGCCTCGCTTATGCCGTGACGCTTGGCGGTGATGTGATTTCCACAAATGATCTGCCAGCAACAGTATTAACCCGTCCTGCAAGCAGTATGACGCCCGATCACCTGAGGATTCTTGACTCGCTTCGCGACGGGACACGTAAAAGCTTAAAGCAGCTGGAGCAGGAAGCTTCTCCGCTCACGCTCCAGCAAATACGGCGTCTCGTCAACGAGCTTGACCGCGAAGGGCTGATTCAAAAAGGGCGCGGGCGGATCGGTTCCCAGATCACCCACGCCGGTATGGCGGTTTATGACTGACGCTGCTGGCGCCTGTGCTCTCTTCCGAGCAAAATGCCTGCCGGAATCGACAGAAAGCCGAGCACAGCAACAATCAGAAAGCCTTCATTGATTGCAGTGAGACTGGCCTGCTCGAGTGTACTGCCGTTTACAGCCATGATCTGGCCGCGGCGCACTTCAAAATAGATGGAGACGAATACGATCCCGAACGCTGAGCTCATTTGCCGGAAGACGTTGTTCATAGCTGAACCTCGGGACACAAACTTTTCCGGTATCGCGTTCATGCCAGCCGTTGTTGCCGGCATTTGCGCAAGCCCCATGCCGATCCCGCGCACCGCGTTCACCGCAATCACGATCCAGACAGCCGTTTCCAGCTGCATAAACCCGAGCACGGCCGTTCCGACTGCCATGATCGACAGCCCGGCGGTGACGGGAAGAGCCGGGCCGATTTTATCGAGCATCCTGCCTCCGACCGTCATAAAGATGCCGGACAAAAGAGCTGCCGGCAAAAATGCCAGACCGGTCATCACGGCACCGAGGCCGTACACGTTCTGAATGAGCAGCGGGATTAAAAAGATGCCGCTGAAGAGCATAATCGAGCTGATCATCGCCACAACAACGCTGTACGTGTACGCTCTTGCCTGAAAAACAGACAGATCGAGCAGAGGCTGCGGACTTTTCAGCTCTATCCGTGTAAACAGAACGAGCAGTGCCAGCCCGACTGCGACGAGCGAGAGATTGACCGGATTATACAACTGCGCAAGCTCATTCATACGCCCTAGCGCAAACAGAATCGCGCCGACTCCGGCTGTCACGGTTAGAAAGCCCGGCAGGTCGAAGCGAATATCATCGACCTTTTTCGTCTGCCTGAGATAGCGCCAGGAGAAGGCGAGACCTAATATCCCGGTTGGCAGGTTGCAGAGAAAGAGCCACTCCCACGTGCCAAATTCAATGATAAATCCGCCGAGCGTTGGACCGATGGTCGGGGCCATCATCGCAGCGATGCCCCAGACGCCAGTGGCAAGTCCCCGCTCTCCTTTTGGAAACACTTCAAAAATAAGCGCAAGTGAGAGCGGCATCATAATACCGCCCCCGACTCCTTGCAGGCCGCGGAAGAAAATAAGCGAGCTTAAATCCCACGACATCGAACCGAGCACCGAGCCGGTTAAAAAAATCGCCAGTCCGACCATGAACAGTTGTTTTTTACCGAATTTATCGCCTAAATAGCCGGTCAGCGGCATCGTCATGCCCATCACAACCATAAAAATTGTGATCACCCAGCCGGTTGCAACAGCTCCGGAATCGAACACTTCCATCAAGTGCGGAACAGCAGGATTCAGCATGCTGTTATTTAAAATTACCGTAAATGTACCGAGCAGCACGGATATGACGACGAGCCACTTTTGAGGTATGCGTGCCATGATGTCACCTTCATTTTTCTTTCGATTAACGAATCTTTTTCTATCCTATCATAAAGCACGCCCCTCTGCCCTGAGCGGTGATTAAGAGCCGGGCTTCCTGCATGATAAAAACCGCCCCGTTTCCGGGACGGCTCAGCTTCCTCCATCGTTTAAGAGAGCGGATAATGCTTCATGAAATAAATCAGCGACTGCAGTTCAACAGAAAGGTCGATGTGGTGGACGCGGACGTGGTCCGGGAGCGACAATCTTGCCGGTGTGAAATTTAAAATACCTTTGATGCCGGCTTCCACAAGCTCTTCTGCAATCCCCTGTGCATGCTGGGACGGCACGGTCAGAATCGCCACTTCCACTTTTCCTTCGATATGTTTAACGAGATCTTTAAAATGATGCACCGGCACCTCGCCAATCACTTCTCCTACAATCGATTCGTCCACATCAAACGCCATTTCGATCCGGGTGTTGTTGCTTTTGCTGAAGTTGTATTTTAAGAAGGCTGTTCCGAGATTTCCGACGCCGACAAGCGCAACCTGCGTCAGCTCATCCTGATCGAGCGTTTTACGGAAAAATGAAAGCAGGTAGCTGACATTGTAGCCATAGCCTTTTTTCCCTAGCGCGCCGAAGTAGGAAAAATCACGGCGGATCGTAGCCGAGTCCACTTTCACTGCCTCACTGAGCTCAGACGACGATACGCGGTGCTTACCGGAAGCCTGCAGCCCTTCTAAAAACCGGTAGTAAAGCGGCAGCCGTTTTGCGGTCGCCTGCGGTATTTTTGCCTGATCAATATCCATCATTCCATTTCCCCCTGTCCTTTAGCGGTCGTTGCTCTCTCGTGAGAAGTCGCCGCTTTTGCCGCCTGTTTTTTCTTTCAGGTAGGTCGGACCAATGACCATCCCTTTATCCACGGCCTTGCACATATCGTAAACCGTAAGCGCTGTGGCAGAGGCGCATGTTAACGCTTCCATTTCGACACCGGTTCTGCCTGTCGTTTTTACAGCTGCTTCTATCTTCAGTGTATATGTTTGCTCCTTCACAATCCAGTCGAAAGCAACGTCCACGCCTGAAAGAGGGAGCGGATGGCACATCGGAATGATATCAGCCGTGTTTTTAGCTGCCATGATTCCGGCAATTTGCGCCACTTGCAGCACGTCACCTTTTCCGATTTGGCCGGCCCGGATCTTTGTATATATCTCTTCATTTACTTCCACGCTGGATATCGCCCGGGCGGTCCGCTTTGTGATCTCCTTATCGGAAATATCGACCATGCGTGCACGGCCTTCTTCATTAAAGTGTGTTAAATCACTCATGCTTCCACCTCACATTTCCATCATCCATTGTACACTATTCGCTATTTCAATGCATGCTTTGCCTGTGCAGGACAGCTCATGTACACTGTAGTAGGAGAAGAATGAACTGACAGAAGAGGATGAACCGCCATGATATTACTGCAATGCTCGCAGCTGTCCAAGTTTTTTGGATCTGAACAGGTGCTGGCAAACGTGAAAATGGAAATTAAAAGCCGTGAACGGATCGCCCTCGTCGGCCGGAACGGAGCTGGAAAATCGACTTTGCTGCGCGTATTCTCCGGCGAATACGAACATGACGACGGGCATCTCATGATTCCAAAGGAAGTGTCCATCGGCTACCTGGCCCAGGACAGCGGTCTGCACTCAGAACGCTCCATCTGGGAAGAGATGCTGACGGTATTTACCGAGCTCCGGGCAATGGAAAAGGAGCTTCGCCGGCTTGAAGAAAAAATGGCCGCAGGCGGCGAAAAAGTGCTCGCCGAATATGATCAGCTGCAGCTTCAATTTCAGCAGCGCGGCGGCTTTCAGTACGAAGCCGATATCCGCAGCATATTAACCGGTCTGCACTTTCAGTCGTTCGATTACGATACACCCGTTTCGTCCCTGAGCGGCGGTCAGAAAACAAGGCTCGCACTCGGAAAACTGCTGCTGTCACGGCCGGATCTGCTGATTCTCGATGAGCCGACCAACCACCTGGACATCGAGACGCTGACATGGCTTGAAGGGTATTTGAGCAGCTATGACGGCGCCGTCCTGATCGTGTCCCACGACCGCTATTTTCTCGATAAGGTCGTCGATACCGTCTATGAGCTGTCGTTTCAGCGAACACACCGGTTTACCGGCAACTACTCCAGTTACCTTGATCAGAAAGCGAAACAGCTCGAACTCGACATGAAGCAGTACGAGAAGCAGCAGGATGAAAAAAAGAAGCTGGAAGACTTCGTACAGCGCAATCTGGCACGAGCTTCTACGAGCAACCGCGCGAAAAGCCGCCGCAAACAGCTGGAGCGGATGGATTTAATGGACCGGCCGAAAGATGATGATAAATCAGCTTCCTTCCGCTTTCAGATCGATCGGCAGAGCGGCAACGATGTACTGCAGCTTGACGATGTATCCGTCCGTTACAAGCCTGATCAGCCGCTGATCGACCATATCACCGCACGACTCACAAGAGGTGAGAGCGTCGCGCTCCTTGGTCCGAATGGAATTGGCAAATCGAGTCTGCTTAAAGCAGTCACGGGCGCTATTCAGCCTCATGCGGGGACGATTCGTCTCGGGAGTAACGTATCGATCGGCTACTACGATCAGGAGCAGACCGAACTCACTTCCAGTAAAACCGTGCTGCAGGAGCTGTGGGATCATTATCCTCACGTAAATGAGAAGGATATTCGCACTGTGCTCGGTAATTTCCTGTTCAGCGGAGACGATGTGCTGAAGCAGGTACAGGATTTAAGCGGCGGGGAAAAAGCCCGGGTCGCGCTCGCTAAGCTGATGATGAAAAAAGCCAATCTGCTCATTCTCGATGAGCCGACGAACCACCTTGATCTCGACAGCAAGGAAGTACTGGAGAATGCCCTCATCGACTATCCAGGTACGATTCTGTTTGTCTCTCACGACCGCTACTTCGTCAATCGAATGGCGACGAGAATCATTGAACTGACGAACAGCTCGGCAATCAGCTATCTCGGAGATTATGACTACTATGCAGAAAAAAAGCAGGAGCAGCAGGAGCTCGCCCGTATCAAAGCCGAGGAGTCGCCTGTGGACGTCGCTTCGCAGCCGTCTGCAAAAGCCGATTTTAAAGCTGGAAAAGCCCGTCAAAAAGAGGTTCGGCAGCTGACGAGGCGAATTGAGGAGCTCGAGCAGGCTATCGAACAGGAAGAAGCGGCTATTGAAGAAATCGAGGCGCTCTTATGCGAGCCTGACGTTTATCAGGACCACGAGCGTACGCTGGAGCTGAATGGTCAGCTTGAGCAAATAAACAGCCGTCTGGAAGAGTGGATGAATGAATGGGAAACGCTGCAGGAACAGCTGGATTAACGCAAAGGAACGGCGAATAATCGCCGTTCCTTTCAGGCTGTTGACAAAGTCAATCAGCTTACATGATTATTCGATTGATTGTATTTCCCCTCTGTTTACCGGCGGAAGCTTGCCATGGGCTTGTCTTCAGCTATTTCTCGGGGTGACCCCTGAGAAAGGATCTTCAGACTGCGCTGATTCCACAGGCGTCCCCGCCGGACACATCGGGGAAACGGCTCTGCTTGTTGGAGAACAACGTCACAACAGACAGACACGACTGTTTTTTTATGTTTATCATGAATTCGATGAAGGACTGGCATCCCTATTTAACATCGAAACGTCTGATCTGGGGGGGCTATCCATATGGAACCGGATCGTGCCTTCATAACCAGCACATGAAACGCACTGCCAGATGCCGGCATCGAAGGATCTCGACTCCGGGAGGATCAGAACGAGGCGAAGATCCAGCGCTTCCGACAGCAGGAGGAATCGGTTAGCTGAGGCCGTTCCCTCCGGAAAGCGAGCGTCCGCAGATACAGGCAGATGCAACGTTATTCACTTAAAATGACTTTATCCACACTCTGGAAGGAACGGTGAATAATCGCCGTTCCTTTTTATGTTGTCCACAGGCTGAACGCGTTCACAAAGTTACTCACAGTTCGTGACGCGAGTCAATACAAAAATGGTCACCTATTCACAGTTATCAACGTTATCCCCAGACTTATGCACATTTCATCGGCTCAGGAAACGCATTTTGATTTAGTTACTCACATTATCCACAGTTATCCACATATTTTCTGTTAACAACTTGAACCCTTCTACGGTGGGAATGTATCCGTTTTATTCACATTATCCACAGAACCTTAACAATTTATACACATACAAGATAAAGGTCCTGCTTTCACCCTGACAAAAGAATGAGCCGCCCTTTGAAGGACGGCTCGCTCTACGTATGATTGCTTCAGCTGATCGATAGTCCGGGCACACCGTTTAAGCGATCATCAGCAAAACGACCTTGCTGATAGCGTACATAGGCCGCTGCTCCGATCATGGCAGCATTATCTGTGCACAAGGAAAGCGGCGGAATGGTTAGCGCCCACCCTTCTTTAGCTGCCGTTTTTTCCAGCTCTTTTCGCAGACCGCTGTTAGCTGCTACGCCGCCTGCGAGCACAAGCCGGTTGACGCCGTACTGTCTGGAGGCAGCAATCGTTTTCCCGACCAGAACCTCAATTACGGACTGCTGAAATCCGGCTGCAAGCGCTCCGGGATCAACGATTTCCCCTTTTTGTTTTGCATTATGAAGCGTATTGATTACAGCTGACTTTAAGCCGCTGAAGCTGAAATCGAGCGATCCTTCTTCAAGCCAGGCACGCGGCAGCTCCACTGCTTCATCAGAGGAAGCCGCGAGCTTATCAATTTCCGGTCCACCAGGATACGGAAGTCCGAGAGTTCGTGCGACTTTATCATATGCCTCTCCGACCGCATCGTCTCGCGTACGTCCGATAACCTCAAACGAACCGTGTTCCTTCATATAAATAAGCTCAGTATGTCCGCCGGAGACGACAAGGGAGAGCAGTGGAAACTGCAGCGGCTCTACGAGATGATTGGCGTAAACGTGGCCTGCAATATGGTGCACACCAATCACCGGCAGACCATGAGCGAACGCTACTGCTTTCGCCGCATTGACACCGATCAGCAGCGCCCCGACGAGACCGGGACCCTCCGTTACTGCAATAGCATGCAAATCCTGGAACGTCAGATTCGCCTCGTTCAGCGCTTCTTCCATAATAACTGTAATTTGCTCCACATGATGGCGTGAGGCGATTTCCGGAACAACCCCGCCAAACCGCTTATGCGATTCCATCTGGGAGGCGATGACACTGCTGATAACAGTCGTGCCGTTTTCAATCACTGCTGCTGCGGTTTCATCACAGCTCGTTTCCACCGCCAGAATCCGTATGTTCTCGTTCATAGTTTCACCCACATAACCAATGCATCCTCCTGATTATCCGTATAATATCGCTTGCGAATTCCTCCAGGTTCAAATCCGTATTTTTTGTACATGGCCTGTGCCGGATGATTGGATACCCGCACTTCCAGGCTCAGTCTTTCTGCTCCAAGCGTACGGGACATTTCCATCGCACTCTGAAGCAGATTTTCCCCGACTCCCTGCTGCCGGAATTCCGGATCAACGGCTATGTTAGTAATGTTCGCATTTTCGACGACTACCCAGAGGCCGCAGTACCCGATCACCTTATGTTTATGGACTGCAACAAAATAATAGGCAAACTGATTTTTCGTCAGCTCCTGCCAAAACGCATCACGCGTCCAGGGTGTCGAAAAGCAGCGTTTTTCTACGTCCATCACTTCTTCAATATCAATGGTATCCATCATTCGGATTTCTGCTTTAGCCATGATCACTCTGCCTTTTCTGCCAGTTCGCTTCTGCCTCTGCCAGACGGAGATACTGTGGAACGAACGTATGAATATCTTCAGCAGTTCTGCCCCGGCTTGCTGCCCATACCCCGGACGGTTTGACTGTATGAACCGGTCCAGCCGCTTCAACCAACAGGCTGCCAAGCTTCTCCTGCAGCAGTTCCCTGTGTTTATCAAGATCAGGGCTCAGTGCAAGCACCGGCCGGCCTTCTTCAGCAAGACGTGTCAGCCGTTCATCAAGCATTACCATGCTGTCCGCTTCAACCTGATAAACAGCACCGCCCCCTGATTCGTAAAGACCGGCAAATGCCTGCCCCCTTCTTGCATCGAAAAAGGTCAGAATCCTGGCGCTGCTCCATAATCCGTTATAAGCGAGCGCCTCAAGCGATGACACGCCGTAAAGCGGCTTCTGCAAAGCCCACGCCATGCTTTTTGCCGTCGTTACTCCGATTCGTACCCCGGTATAAGAACCGGGACCGGCGGCGACTGCAATTCCGTCAAGCTCTTCCGGCCGTACTCCGGCATCTTCCATCACACAGCGTACAGCCGGCATCAGCCGGACCGAATGGTTTTCTTTTTTAGTGGAAACGTATTCTGCAAGCGTCTCGTCTCCGTCATACAGGCCGACGCTCAGCACATAGGTAGACGTATCCACTGTTAACAGCTTTCTCATATCCAATCCTCCAAAAGCTGTCCGGCCCTTGAGCCGAACGCTTCAGCCGTCATGGTGCGTTCGGATGGCCCGTCATAGCGGATCGTCACCTGAAGGCGCTCTTTCGGCAGTATATCGTCAATCATTTCCGGCCATTCTACAAGGAGCACACCATGCTCCAGATAGTCATCAAGCCCAAGCTCTTCCATGCTGTCTTCAAGCCGGTAGGCATCCATATGATAAAATGGATGCCTCCCTTCGTACTCTTTCATAATCGTAAACGTCGGACTGTTAATTAATTCAGTCACTCCAAATGCAGCACCAAGTGCTTTGGTGAACGTTGTTTTTCCTGCGCCAAGATCTCCGGAAAGTGCAATCAGGTCACCTGGCTTTAACAGTGCCGCAAGCGTTTCGGCAGCGGCTTTCGTCTCTTCCTCTGAAGCTGAATGCCATTGCTTTCTCACCACTGTGATCCCCCTCTAAAAATGCGAGTAACCGCCTCCGGTCAGGCGCTCCCTTTTTCCGTTCCGTTCGATTACTACCTGTGCGTTTCCTTCTTCAACAAACCCGATTCTATATAGCGGCAGCTCTTGTTCCGCGCACGTTTTCTCCAGGCCGAGGTAATCTGCCTCCGAAGCTGCTCCGATCAGCACAAAATCCTCGCCTCCGCGAAGCATCCAGTCTTCAAGCTTCGAGCTTTCCGCCTGAATGCCTGTTTCCGGAAGCCGTTCGCGAATGATCGTAACAGCCACATTGCTTGCTTCTGCGATCTCCTCAGCCTCATGGGCGATACCGTCGCTGACATCATTAATGGCAACACGCAGCCCGCTTTCTGCAAACACGCGACCATACTCAACGTGCGGAACCGGGTATTGATGCGCTTCTATATCCCGCTCTTTGCTCCAGGCTGATTTCCCTTGCGCTAACAGCCGGCTTAAACCAGCTGCTGCCAGTCCGACCGGCCCCGTCAGAAACAAAACGTCTCCTGGCCTCGCGCTGCTGCGAAGCAGCCTGCGATCCTGCTCCACTCGCCCGATCACCGTAATGGTAAGCACCAGTCCGTTTCCAGTCGAGATCGTATCTCCGCCGATCAAATCCATGCTGTAAGCATCGCCAAGCCGCTTCATGCCTGCATACACCGGATCCAGCTCTGACAGTTTCCAGCCCGTTGCAGGGATGGCCGCCGACACGAGATAATAGAGCGGCACAGCCCCCATCGCTGCCAGATCGCTGACGTTCGCTGCAAGCAGCTTGTACCCTACTGCATCCAGCGGCATCGTATCTTTCGTAAAATGGACCCCTTCGCTGAATGAATCCACTGCCGTGACCATGTCCCACCCGTTCCGGGGGCGGAATACAGCAGCGTCGTCTCCGATTCCCTGGATCACGCTGCTTCGATGATGGTGCGTTGGTGCAATGGAACGAATCCAGTCAAATTCATTCATGTCAGGCGGCCCCTCTCTGCAGATATCGCTTCTCATTATATCAATACGGGACGCAGATGAAAAGCGTGCCAAAGCAGATTATGTCTGCTTCGGCACGCCCTTTAATTACGCCTTGATATTAGTCAATGTTCGTTTGACAGCTTGTTCAAACGCTTCAATAATATCGCGTTCGTCTTCAATACCAACTGATATCCGGATCATCTGATCTGTCACACCGAGTGCTTCCCGTTGTTCACGCGGAAGCGGACGATGAGAGGTTGCTGCCGGATACGTCACCGAGGTTTCCAGTCCGGCGAGAGTCGGAACGACTTTGACCCAGCCGAGGCTTTTAGAGAAGCTCATAATATCCAGATGATCAGCCAGTTCGATCGTCACGATCGCTCCATTCCCATCCGGTGAGGCCGCCTTAGGATAATAAACGCTTTCGATCCCTTCCAGACGTTCAAGTGCTTTCGCAAGTGACGCAGCGTTGCGGCACTGACGCTCCATTCGGAGACTGAGCGTTTTTAAGCCACGGACTCCGAGCCAGGCATCCATTGGTCCGATGTTGCTGCCGAGCATGGCAACTCTCGCCCGTGCCTTTTCTATCAGCTCTCTGCTTCCCGTAACCACCCCAGCCGTTACGTCACTGTGGCCGCCGATATATTTCGTGGCGCTGTGGACGACGATATCTGCCCCGCTCTCATGCGGGCGGATCAGGTAAGGGGTCGCAAACGTGTTGTCAATCATGAGCTTTATTCCTTTAGAAGAAGCGATTTGTGCGAGTCCGTCTATATCTTCGACACGAAGAAGCGGGTTCGTGATCGATTCTGAATAAAGCAGGACGGTGTTGTCCTTCACAGCGGCTTCAATATCTTCACGGTTCTCCATGTTTACAAAGCTGACCTCAATCCCGAATCGCTGCAGCTCCGCAGAAAACAACGACCACGTTCCCCCGTAAAGATCCTCTGTCGCTATGATATGATCCCCGTTCTCAGCAACAGCAAGCACCCCCGCTAAAATCGCGGAAAGTCCGGAAGCAGAGGCTGCCCCCATGTCAGCTCCTTCCAGCTCAGCTGTGCCTCTGCCGAGATCATCGCTGTTCGGATTGCCCATCCTCGTATATAAATACGATTTATCTCCGCTGAAATAGGATTCCATATCTTCAAAATCGGTAAAGGTGAAAGCCGATGTCTGGTATATCGGTTTCGTTTTGCTTACTTCAGATGCCTGCTCTTTTGCTGGGAAATGTACGTTTTTTGTATGGAAATACATGATGCGGTCCCTCCAGTTGATTCACTATTGCTCTATCATACCGATTTTTACGAAAAGATACAATCATCCCTGCTGCAAATCGCGCCGTCCGAATCCGATATAAGCGCCAGCTGTCAGCACGAGTGCTGCAGCCACCAATCCGGCTGTCGGCAGTATAGCGGCTGATTCTACTGGAACGGCAGGAACATAGCCGAATGGGGTAAGCCGATCCATCCAGTCTGGAAACTGAAACAAATTTCCCATATAAACGATGACGAACGAGGCTGCTAAATAGCCCCAGACAATACTTGTAAATGCCGGGACCCATCCGATCAGCAGGGCAGCCGTCGCTGTCATGACCAGCACAGCTGGTAAATAAGCCATTCCTGCTCCGTAATACTCCATAAACGGCCGGCCCTCTTCGATGACTGCCACTGCTGCTGCTCCAAGCCCCGCTGAGGTTGCTGAGAGCATGATAACAGACGTCAGTAAAGCAGGCACCATGTATGAAGTAAGCAGTTTACCCCTGGAAACAGCAAGACTGACAATCGGTTCAATTCGCTGTTTCTTCTCTTCAGATCGAAGCTTCGTCAGCTGCATAACAGTCGGAACGGATGCCATGATCGCCATGATTACAAATAAGACACTTAAAAACTGATCAGTTAAACTGAGACCCTCTACAGCCGGAAGAAAGTCCTCCATAAAATCAATGTCCGAGAAAAACAAATCAATATCGCCAAGCACCGAACCGTACGTCACGCCAAGCAGGAACAGTGAAGCGGTCCAAACGAGAATGCTCGTACGCTGCAGACGCATCTGCAGGCCGATTGGGGATAAAAGCGATTTTCTGGCACGGCTTCTGCCAGCCTTCGAATGAAGCAGTCCGCTGCCCACATCCCTGCCGGCGGCAAGCCAAAGCCCTGCTGTTATTGCCAGAGTGGATGCAAAAAGCGTAAGAAGGAGCGGCCAAACGTAATTGTTTACGTAAGTTTCTGCGGCAAGCAGCCAGCCAAAAGGGGAAAACCACGTCAATATATCCACGCTGATATCACCGACAGCCCGCACGGCATACGCCCCTACTGCGGCAATAATAGCCATTCCGGAAGCAGCTCGCGCTGTTTCCGCAAGCTGAGCGGTAATAAAGGTGACACCGGTGAAAAACAGGCTCGTCAATGTCAGCACGGCTCCATAGTGAAGCGAGCCAGCCCAGTTCATTCCTTCTAAACCAAGCAAACCGAGTCCGACTGCATTTGCCAATCCAATCGCACCAGACAGCATCGTCATGACAAGCAGTGCCGACATCAGCGGAGCAGATCTGCCAACCGCGAGTGCCCGGACCATTTCAGTTCTGCCTTCCTCTTCATCCGCACGTGTATAACGGATGGTGAGCAGCACAGCCATGATCGCGATTATCAAAGCCGTCAGTCCTAACATTTGATGTGCCATCATCGGTCCGTACGTATAATCATCTAAGCCGTGTCCCGGTCCGACCAGGGCTGTCACAGCAGGATTGATCATGGAAATAGCCAGCTGTTCCCGTTCTGTTTCCGTCGTATACAGGCCGGGAAACGCCGCTGCCGTTAGCAGAGTCGCAGCAGTGATGACGGACAGCCAGCCTGTCAGTCTGATCCGGTCACGCCTTAATAACAGCTTCGTCAATCTCCAGGTCCGGTCGAATGGGGACATCATGGTGCCTGCCTCCCTTCTTCGTAGTAACGAAGAAACAAATCCTCCAGCGTCGGCGGACGGCTTTCAAGATGCTTAATGCCAAATTCAGTTAGGTACGCTATGACAGCGCCTGAATGTTCTGTATCTACTTGAAACGTTAATTTAGAGCTTTCCCGCTTTACGTCGTACACTCCAGCCTGTTTTTCCAGTGACACGACGTCACGCTTTGTTTCAACCTCCATGGTCATTCGTGTTAAATGACGAAGGTCGGAAAGACTTCCAGTTTCAATCATCGTACCATCGCGGATGATCCCCACTCTGTCGCAAAGTTTTTCCACCTCAGAAAGAATGTGGCTGGACAGAAGGACGCTCTTGCCTTCAGCCCGGATCTCTCGTACACATTCCTGAAAAATCCGTTCCATCAGCGGATCAAGACCTGACGTAGGTTCATCAAATAAGTACAGATCTGCAAAGGAGGCAAACGCTCCGATCAGCGCCACTTTCTGCCGGTTTCCTTTAGAATACGTCCGGCATTTTTTCGTCGGATCAAGCTGAAAACGGTCGATCAGCTGATCCCGCTTGTTACGGTCCCCTCCTCCGCCAAGCTCAATCAGGAGATCGATGACTTCCCCGCCAGTTAAATTGGGCCACAGATGGACGTCGCCGGGCACATATGCTGTATGGCGGTGAATAACGGGCGCCTGCTTCCATACATCCTGTCCAAAGATCTCAGCTGTTCCTGTCGATGCTTTTATCATACCTAGCAACACTCGAATCGTCGTGGATTTTCCCGAGCCGTTAGGTCCGATAAATCCGAACACTTCTCCTTTATTTACGGAAAAAGTAACATCCTGCAGAGCCTGGACTCGTCCAAACGTTTTGGATATCCCCTTCAGTTCAACCATTGCCATCACACTCATCCCCCTTGTAATAAACGGTTCGCAGTGTCTGTAAATAATGATGAAACTCATCCCAGTAAGACGTCATATTGATGTGTTGAAACGTCTCTCCCTTGAGACGGGCCATCAGATCCTGCTCGTAGCCATTGATCGACCACAAAATCAGCTTCAGCGCCGTTTCTGGGTCAACATCGCTGCGAAAAAGAGAATAATCAATCCCGCTGAACATTCTTTCCTTCGTCTGCTGCTGCATGTGCAAAATTTGCTGTCTTTGCTCTTCCGGTAAAGAATCTAAATCATTCAGCAGAATACTTCCAAGAAAATAAAAGGATTCGGGATCTTCGAGGAATGCTTCCAGCTTTTTACGAGATGCCTGCTCGTAGCGGCTGATTACGTCCGGTATATCCCAGTCAATTTCTTCAATATAACGAATTGCCGCAGCAAGTGATCGTTCCACTAAATAAAGAAAAAGCTTTTGCTTGCTTTTAAAATAATAAAACAGCATTCCTTTTCCTATTCCAGCTTCTTCTACGATTCGATTCGTCGAGGCTTTTTTATAGGTTTCGCTTGTGAATTCACGGTAGGCAGCATTGATAATCTGACGTTGTTTGCTGTCATCCAGCTTCGCAAATTTATCGTTCACATCATCGCCTCACTTTTGCGACCAGATCGGTCTACCATATTTTTCTTTATTGTACGCTTATCGACCACTCTGGTCAATCATATTTGAAAAAGGTTTTGCTGCAAATGAAGGAGGAGATTACACGGGAGCTGAATAGGAATTATTAGAACGCAAAAAAAGAGGGTGCCGCCCGGGAACCAGGGTCTGGTTCCGGGCGACACCCTCTCAGGTGACCCAGCAACGTCCTACTTTCGCAGGGGGAGAGCCCCCAACTATCATCGGCGCTGGTGAGCTTAACTTCCGTGTTCGGCATGGGAACGGGTGTGACCTCACCGCTGTCGCT
>NZ_JAATHJ010000028.1 GCF_012034335.1 Alkalicoccus luteus
AAGCTGTCCTCCCGGTGAAACCGGTCGGTCAGAACGGAATCTGGCTAAAGATTCCTGTATTTCAAAAATTGACAGAGAATGATTCATTCTCTTTCCTTCTTCTCGTCTTTTGTTTAGTTTTCAAAGGCCGCTGCATATAATCAAGTCAATGGTGGGCCTGAGTGGACTCGAACCACCGACCTCACGCTTATCAGGCGTGCGCTCTAACCAGCTGAGCTACAGGCCCCCGCCATGATTACAGGCATAAAAATGGAGCGGGTGATGGGAATCGAACCCACATCATCAGCTTGGAAGGCTGAGGTTTTACCACTAAACTACACCCGCATGTAGATGAAAATATAAAATTTACGCAGAGTCGAAAATGGTCGGGAAGACAGGATTTGAACCTGCGACCCCTTGGTCCCAAACCAAGTGCTCTGCCAAGCTGAGCTACTTCCCGTTTCACTCACAAAATTAAAAATGGTGCGGTTGAGAGGAGTCGAACCTCCACGGGTGTTACCCCACTAGGCCCTCAACCTAGCGCGTCTGCCATTCCGCCACAACCGCAAGCTAAAATAATCATGGTGCGGGTGGAGGGAGTCGAACCCCCACGCCCGAAGACACTAGATCCTAAATCTAGCGCGTCTGCCAGTTCCGCCACACCCGCATGACTAAAAATTGCTGCTTGTTTCTATTAAATTAAATGGCGGTCCCGACGGGAATCGAACCCGCGATCTCCTGCGTGACAGGCAGGCATGTTAACCGCTACACCACGGGACCTTATAAAAGTGTCGATGGTGGAGGATGACAGGCTCGAACTGCCGACCCCCTGCTTGTAAGGCAGGTGCTCTCCCAACTGAGCTAATCCTCCATAACAGACATGTTGTCTGATCAAGATAAAAATTAAGTATGGTGACCCGTACGGGATTCGAACCCGTGTTACCGCCGTGAAAGGGCGGTGTCTTAACCACTTGACCAACGGGCCTAAATGCTGGCGGAGAAGGAGGGATTTGAACCCTCGCGCCGCTTGCGCGACCTACACCCTTAGCAGGGGCGCCTCTTCAGCCACTTGAGTACTTCTCCTTGATGGCTCCACAGGTAGGATTCGAACCTACGACCCATCGGTTAACAGCCGATTGCTCTACCACTGAGCTACTGTGGAATAGTGTGTCCCTCTCTTTGGGAGACAAGTAATATCTTAACACCAGGGAAAATGTTATGTCAATATATTTTCAAAAGTTTTTCCGTGCCGCCGTGCGGTTTGAAGCGCTTTTCGCAACTGCTCTTTCGGCGACTTTTATAATGTATCACATCCCTTTTAAGGACGTCAACGATTTCTGCAACTTTTTTTCGGTGATTTTTTTAAGGGTACCCCGGCACTTGCCGCAAACGTATTTGTCGGTGTTCATACGCCGTCTGCGCGGATATTGAAACCTGCAGGACGCACATTCGTAGACATGCACAATAGAAGAGACTTGTCTCGCTCCAGGCAGTGACCTGCAGTGCCTCGATCCGCCTACCTTTTGCAGAAGCGCTTTGAATTCGGCATCGCGATGCTGGTATCCACGCCCCTCAAGGTGAAGATGATAATGACACAGTTCATGTTTAATGATACTGATCAGCTCGTCTTTCCCGTAATATTCCAAATGACCCGGATTAATTTCAATATGATGAGAATGCAGGGCATATCGGCCGCCGGTCGTACGAAGCCTGTTATTAAAGAAGGCACGGTGCCTGAACGGTTTTGAAAAATATTCAATTGAAATTTGCTCTGTCAAAAGCTGCAATTCGTTATTAGTCAACGTGATCCCCCTGTGATCTGCCTTATAATCTATCATATCACGGACCTGACAGGGCCTCCAGCTGTCCTTTCATATTTAATAAAATCCCATTATCTAAGCATCAGACTATTAAGAACATCGCGGCAACGCTTAAAATCTCCTGAATAGAACAACGCTATTATCTAAAGATAAAAAGGCATCCGTTATCACGTGCAGTCGCTGACATATCCCCACACAAAAAAGAGCTGCCGTAATTGGCGAGCTCTTTTTTGCCGGAAGTTTAAGATGGGCGCTTCATCGTCAGCGATATGCGCCCTTTCTGCGCATCCACTCCATCGATCCACACCGTCACTACGTCTCCTACTGACACGACGTCCATTGGATGTTTGACGAAGCGATCGGCAAGCTTGGAAATATGAACGAGGCCGTCCTGCTTTACTCCGATGTCCACAAACGCACCGAAATCAACGACATTACGAACAGTTCCTTCCAGCTCCAGCCCTTCATATAAATCTTCCATCGAAAGAACATCCTGTTTCAGCAGCGGCTTCGCCACCTCCTCGCGCGGATCACGGCCAGGACGTTGAAAGGCATCAAGTATATCTTCTAATGTAGGAAGACCGATCCCGAGTGAGTCAGCTGCTTCAACACGGTTCAGTTCTTTGATGGCCTCTGCCGCTTTATCGGAGCCAATTTCTGATGCTTGCAGCGAAAGCTGCTTCAACAAACTCCCTGCCTCCTTATAGCTTTCGGGATGAATCGAAGTTGCGTCAAGCGGTTCTTTTCCATCAGGAATGCGCAGAAACCCGATACTCTGCTCATACGTTTTTGCTCCTAAACGCGGTACCTTCTTTAAATCTGTCCGCTTTTGAAAGCGTCCCTCTTCGTCACGATGGCGCACAATGTTTCCGGCTACCGCTGCGGATAATCCGGATACGTAAGCGAGAAGAGAAGCTGATGCCGTATTAACGTTAACACCTACTCTGTTTACAACCGTTTCAACAACGAATGTGAGGCTGTCTGACAGTTTTGACTGAGAAACGTCATGCTGATACTGTCCGACTCCGACCGATTTAGGGTCAATTTTGACGAGTTCAGCGAGCGGATCCTGGAGACGACGTGCGATAGAAACCGCACTTCGCTCTTCCACCTGCAGACTTGGAAACTCTTCTTTTGCTGTTTTAGATGCCGAATATACACTCGCACCTGCTTCATTGACAATTAAGTAATAAATGTCCTTCTGCAATTGCTGGATAACATCAGCAATAAACTGCTCCGTTTCTCTTGAAGCCGTTCCATTGCCGACAGCAATCATCGTTACACCATACTCGTTTATCATACGGGTAATCTCAGCTGCTGCCTTTTTTGTCTGATGATGCGGTGCTGTCGGATAGACGACGCCTGTTTCAAGCAGCATCCCTGTTTCATTGACTGCAGCTAATTTGCAGCCGGTCCGGTATGCCGGATCCACGCCTAAAACAACATGACCTTTCAACGGCGGCTGCAGCAGCAGCTGTCGAAGGTTCGTGGAAAATACCTCGATGGCATGAGCTTCTGCTTTTTCGGAGAGCTCGCCACGTATTTCCCTCTCAACAGCGGGATAAACAAGCCGCTTCAAACTGTCTTCTACGGCAGCCTTAAGATATTCCGCTGCAGGAACGGTACGCTTCACAATCCGGTCGACAGCCCACTTCTCAATCTCCTCTGCGGGTGGCATAACCTTCACACGGAGCACGCCTTCTTTTTCCCCGCGATTAACTGCAAGCGTGCGGTGAGGCACCATTCTGCTGATTTTCTCCTCATATTCATAATAAAGTGCGAAGACCTCTTTTTCGTCTTCAGCTTTCGCTTTTTTATCGGCTTTCAAGCTCCCCTTTTTCCATACCTGATGTCGGACGTACCGCCTGACAGAGGGGTCATCTGCCACAGTCTCAGCGATGATATCTTTTGCCCCCTGGAGTGCTTCAGCGGCGGTCTCAACAGACTCAGCTACATACGCCGATGCCTTTTCGAGCGGATCTCCCTGCGAACCTGCTTGCAGCCACTCTGCCAAGGGCTCCAGACCTTGCTCCTTTGCAATCGATGCCCGCGTCCGTTTTTTCTGTTTATACGGCCGGTAAAGATCTTCTACTTCCTGCAGCTTCTCAGCCTTCCGCAGGCTTTGAGCCAGCTCTTCTGTCCACTTCCCCTGCTCCTCGATCAAGCGATGAACTTCTTCTTTTCGTTTCGCAAGTGACACAGCGTATTCCCAAACCGACAGGACACTTCGAATCTCCTCTTCATCCATTCCGCCTGTCATTTCTTTTCGGTAACGTGCAATAAACGGAACTGTATTTCCTTCCTCTGCCAGCTTCAGTACCGTCTCCACCTTAGCAGCCGGGAGGTTCGTTTCCATATGTACATGCTTTACAATCGTCTGATCCATCATCATTCCCCTTTCCAGATACTGATTATATCATCTGAAGGCTTTTTCTTCAGAATGTCTCGTGGCATATAACATAAAAGCCCATAAAAAAAGACCATCTCTCAAAACGAAAGACAGCCTTTCAAAGCTAAACGTATGCTTTTCCGATCATGACAGTTGCATCATCATCTACGTGCTCGAACAAATCAGACAGCCGATCCATAATCGCTTCAGGTGTATCTTTTGTAGAAAAAAGACGATCTGATAATGGATCCTGCGGAAAGCCGTCCGAATACATCGTGAATACCATGCCAGGGCGGTATTCCCAGGACTGCGTCCGCAGCTTTACTTTTCTGCCTGACAGATAGCCCCTTTTTGGAACAGGACGAATCATATCGCCGTCAGGATGATAAAAATGACAGGAAATATTTCCCATATTAATGTATTCGCACCGCCGGCTTTGAACATCTATCCGCAAAATGGACAGGACTACGCCGCGCGTCCCCCACATTTTACTATTACATAACTGAACCAATTGCTCCAACGCCTCATCCGGATTGGCTTCGATCTCCTCCATTGCAAGCTTGGAAGCGTGCATCGCCTCTTCGCCGCTTCCGAGGCCGTCTGCCAATGCGCAGGTAACGGTACCGTTCCGGCTCGTTCCGAAGAAGCTGTCGCCGGAACACCAGTTGTTCCCTTTTGCCGTATGGTAAACGCTTATGTCCGAATCATCCAGATGAAGGTGTTCAATCATTTAAAAAGCCTCCGTTGCTTCAATGCGGATTGACTCTCTCAGTTTTTGCAGAGCCCTGCGCTGCAGCCTGGACACGTGCATCTGAGAAATTCCGAGTTTTTCACCCGTTTCCTTTTGACTGAGATTATCGAAATAAGTGAGCTGTAAAATCTGTTTTTCCCGGTCTGTCAAAACAGCAAACGCTTTTTCGAGCAGCAGCTGCTGATCTGTTTTTTCATAGCCTCCCTCGTCCTGACCAACGAGATCAAGCAGCGTAACAGCACTTCCTTCATCGTCCGCTTCAATAGAACGGTCGACAGAGAGTGCCTGATAGCTTTTGCCCATTTCCATCGTCTCCAGCACTTCTTCTTCCGACACTCCGAGATGATCTGCTATCTCGTGCACGCTGGGAGAGCGTTGAAGAGTCGTAGTTAAATCTTCAACAGCGCCTTTGATTTTCGGTCCCAGTTCCTTAATTCTTCTAGGTACGTGAACACTCCATGTTTTATCACGGATAAAGCGCTTTATTTCTCCGACAATCGTCGGCACAGCAAATGATTCGAAGCTGCGGCCGAAAGATGGATCAAACCGGCGCAATGCCGCAAGAAGACCGATCATTCCAACCTGCGTTAAATCTTCGTCGTGCCGCTGGCCACGGGAGAATTTTCGTGCGAGTGCATGGACGAGGCTCTCAAATTCGAGAACTAGCTCTGTCTGCAGTTCATCATCGTTTGTTTCCTGAAATTCTGCAATTTTATCCAGTATTTTTTGCTTCGCTTCACTGGTGTTTTGTTGGTTCTTCTGAGGTTCTGTCGACATTGCTATCCACCTCATCTCTTTGGAGGAACTTTGTCATAACAATCATGACACCGTCTTCACTGCGGATTTCTACCTCATCCATCAGGGTCTCGATCAGAAACAGCCCCAGCCCTCCTTCCTTAAGATCCTCAACAGGCTGGTCTTTTGTGATCGGTCCGCGCCCGCGGTTCAGCTCTTCAATATCAACAGCTCCGCCTTTATCTGCTACGACGAGCTCGAGACGGTCTTCGAAAATAGCAAAGCTCACATGCATGCTTGCATGAACACTCTGCTCAGGGTAAGCATGATTTACTACGTTTGTACATGCCTCTGCTATCGCAATTTTAATATCTTCAATATCATCATAGGAATAACCCAGTCGATTCGCTACTCCGGACACAGTAAGACGCACAACGCCGACATACTCTGGCCTCGCCGGTACCTTCATTTCGATAAGTTCAGACTGATGGGCCATGCTTATGCTTCCTCCCTCTTTGCCTGGTCGATATCAATGACCTCGTGCAGGCCGGTGATTTCAAACAGACGCTTCACTCGGGCGTTTAACCCGGTCAGTGTCAAGGACGTCCCTGCCTTTTCACTTGCTTTGAGCGCTCCGATAAAAATACCTAATCCGGTGCTGTCTATATAATCTACTCCGGAAAGATCAATAATCAGCCGCTTATCCTCCTGCTCCGCCAGCGGCGTGATCGTTTCTTTAAGCTTAGCAGCTGTATAAACGTCGACCTCTCCGGAAACTTCTGCAACGCTTTTGTTTTCGTAGTCGGAAACCTGAATATCTAAGTTCATCTTTTCCCCTCCTGAATATTATGCATTATCTTAATCTCTTTACCCGGAGGGCAGTCGTTTAAAACTTCCTTCTTAATATCATCAACGTAAAGTCATCCCGGAGCTGAAATTCCTGCGCTTTTTCCAGCTCCTCAAACAATTCGTTAACAATTTCCTGAGCGCTGAGATGAAGTCTTTCTTTTATCATACTGACGACTGTATCCCGTTCAATAAACTCTCCGTCTACCCGGCTCTCTGTTACCCCGTCCGATAAGAACACAACAAAATCGCCCGGATCCAGTCGGAAGCCGCGCTCTTCATACCTCACCTTTGGAGACACACCAAGTACAAGGCCCTTTGCCTCCAGGCTTTCAAACGTATCTGCAGCTGAACGATAGAAAAAGCCCGGCTCATGCCCGGCGCTCGCGAAATGAAACTGATGGCTCTCGGGATAATAAACACCGTACATCATGGTAATAAACATATCTTCGTCAATGTTTCGCTCTACTACCCGATTAAGACTTTCCAGCACTCCGGCCGGCTCCGTCTGCTTGTCCGTCAGCGTATCCATCGCATACTTAATCATCGACATGGACATAGCGGCAGGTACACCTTTGCCGATTACGTCCGCTACGGCAACCGCAAAGTTACCGACACTATCTTCGTCGTAATGATAATAGTCCCCGCTCATTTTTCCGGCCGGCACGCTGATCACACCAAAATCTATTTCTTCTGTATCCACCTGCTTGTCCGGCAGCAGCGTCCGCTGCATCTGAGCAGCGACATTCAGTTCAGATTCCAGCTCCTGCTGACGGTCGCGAAGGCTTTGATGCTCCCGGTACGCGAGCCCGTAGCCGATCATAACCTCCAGCAGAAGATCAAATGAATCCGTTACTTCTTCCGGCAAGTCTTCAGCCAGTTCCTGGAATACGGACAAATGAAGGCTGACCGTTTCTTCAGGAGACATATCCTGCTCCATCATTTGTTTACTGAACTGCTGAGCGTGATACAGCGCGGTTTCGCTTTTATCACGCAGATAGCTGGTCAGCATGTCTTTATATAACCGATACATGGAAACCTGCATATCCTCCACTCCGGCTGCACCCCCTGCTTATCTGTCTATGTTATCGGAGCCATTTCACTGCCGTAATGACAGTACCTTGATTCAGTTCAGATTCAATCGCAAAATCGTCCATAAGACGCTTCACACCCGGGAGTCCCGCGCCAAGTCCCCCTGACGTTGTAAAGCCGTCTTCCATGACGCGGCGAAGATCCTTGATTCCGGGACCCTGATCAGAGGCGATGATTTTCATTCCCCGTTTGCCGCCTTCTGCCACTTCTTCGATTTTTATCTGACCTTGATCTGCGTACAGGTAAATATTACGTGCAAGCTCTGAAATGGCTGTAGTTATGCGTGCCTGATCCACGGAGCCGAAGCCTACTTCACGCGCGAGCTTGCGCCCGGCCTGCCTGGCTGCCACGATCCCCCATTCACTGTTAATATCGACATGGGTCTGAACTTGCATGTTTCACCCCTCCAATTCGAGCTGGAGTCTTTCCAACCCTTGCTCAAGGTCCAATGCAGTCGGAACTTCATCCAGAACAATGCCCATATCGATCAGCGTGATGGCAACAGCAGGCTGAATGCCAGTCAGCACTACCTTCGCCCCCATCAAGTTGGACATATCCACCACATCACCAAGTACTTTTGCGATAAATGAATCGATCATATCTACCGACGTCAGATCGATAACAACGCCGCGTGACCCTTCTTCATGAATTTTTTCCAGAACGTCCTCCTGAAACTGGAGTGCCGTTTGATCGTCCAGTTCCACCTGAACGGAAATAAGCAGGTAATCATGAAGCTTTAATATAGGAATTCGCAAAATGAGGCCCCCCTATCCTTCAAGTTCAACAATCTCGCGCTTTGTCATGCCAAGCGCTGTTTCAATGCCTTTTTTGAGCGTACTTTTCGTCGGGAATTTGCCTAAATCGATGCCGAGATTCACAATCGTCTGGGCAATTTCCGGGCGGATTCCGACAAGAATACAAGTCGCTCCGACAAGTCGTACTGCTTCCGAAGCCTGTATAATATGATGAGCAACCATCGTATCGACAACAGGCACACCGGTGATATCGATCAGCACCACCTGTGAGCGGTGCTCAATAACTCCGTCCAGAAGATTCTCCATGATCAGCTTGGCCCGCTCCGTGTCAATCGTCCCTACAAGCGGCATCACGCTGATCTTATCAAAGACAGGAATAAGAGGAGCTGACAGTTCTTTCAGCGCCATTTTCTGTAAAAAGACGGTGTTCTCCCAGGAGCCGGAATACTGGTTAACGAGCTGATCGACAACGTCATCGACCCAGCTTTCAATTTCCTGAAACAGCTCGAGCTGATCTTTCACCTCACCGCTGTGATCTGCTATTACCTTCACCGCAGACTTGCGAAATTCCTGCAAGCCTCTCGTAATAAAGTTGAGAGGCCAGCCCATTTGAATAAGGCGCTCGACAAATTGGTTCAGATCACGGCCGCTGACATCATTTTGCTGAATGGTGATGAGCAACTTCTGGACAAAATCGCGGCTTGTATTTTCATAAACAGCCGATGAAACGTTCTGCAGCGCTTCATCCTGGCGGAACTGCTCAATTCGGCTGCCCCACTCTTCGGTTATGTCATCTTGATTATCTAGTATAGCCTGTCGGACATTTCCTTTCATATCTACCGCTTCCTCCACTCTTAGCAACAAAGTTATACATCCATTATTTCACTGATGCTGTGCATTTGCAAACGTTCCAGACACTGCCTGCCTAAAAAAATTCTCCAGAATTGTGTGTACCGGTTTAGCTCCTGGTAAAACGGGAAGGGAATCCATATAGCCCACCAGCGAATGGCCCCGGATGACGAGGACAGTAAAACCGGATGCAGTCGCTGCACCCGGTTTTACTGAAATAAAATCATATAAATGATACCTAAAAGTCAATAAGGCCAATGCTGATATTCAATCCCTCATTCACTTTTACCATCATATCTTCATCCAGCTGCGTGATTTTATCCGTCAGCCGCTGTTTGTCAATTGTTCTGATCTGCTCCAGTAAAATGACAGAATCCCGATCAAAACCATATTTGTCAGCGTCAATTTCAACATGCGTCGGAAGTTTGGCCTTCTGGATCTGCGCGGTTATCGCAGCAACGATCACGGTTGGACTGAATCGGTTTCCTATATCGTTCTGGATAATGAGTACCGGTCTTACTCCACCCTGCTCGGATCCGACCACGGGGGATAAATCCGCGAAATATACGTCACCACGTTTTACAATCAACGCCGCTACACCCCGCTAACTAGGCGGTCCAGCGTGCTTTCAGCCTCCTCTTCAGCTAAAAAGGACTCCGTTGCAATATTGAGGTTGATTTTTGCCATTTCCATATAACCCTGTTCCATCGACTCTCTGATGTGCTCTTTTTTCTGCTCCTGCTCTTGTACATACAGTTTTGCTGCGCGCTGAATTACGTCATTACGTTCCAAGCGATCCCCTCCAGTTAAAGCGTCGAGTTCATTAACTAGCTGCTCAGGCAGACTCACGGTTACGGTTTTTTTCTCTTCCATCGCCACCGGGCACCCCCACACAACATATTTCCATTAAGTTATCCACAACAATCATAACACTTGACAAAAGCCAATGCAAAACCGTTTTAGCGAATTTACACATCTTTTTGTGTAAATTTTCTAACGATTGTATTCGTTTTCACCGGGAAGAACCCTTTTCGATGACAACATGCGCACATGCAAACATCCGTGAATGCGAGATGGATACGTGCACGGTCTCCTCTGCTCCCGGGGCTTTGAGCGTCGGCCGCCCTCCTGCTTCGTACTCTGTTTCGATGTCCTGGAAAGATAATGATGCGCCGATGCCACAGCCCTTCGCCTTCGCATAAGCTTCTTTTACAGCGAATCGTCCGGCAAGATATTCGACCTGCCTGCGGCCCTTCAGTTCGTTATACCGTACAAATTCCTGCTTTGTTAATATACGCACCGCTAATCTTGTGCCGGATTTTTCAATTCTGTCGAGCTCGATCAGATCGATTCCTGTTCCTGTAATCATCCCGTTCCCCCCCGGACTCTTTTCGGTGAACTGCAGGGCCTGCCTGTGATAAGCTTACAATACAGGCAGCACTGCGTTGTATTGTACCGTATGCTGCCCGCCTCTGAAAAGGGCATATTTCTTCTATATAAAAGGCGGGATGATATGTTTCTGCGCAATGAAAGCTTTGGGGAGTACATCCGCTCCTATCCGGTGATATCGATTCTGATCTCGATTAATGTTTTTTTCTACATCTGGACCGGTCTGTTTACTTTTTTAGGCGGTCAGGAAATCTATTTTCTTGGAATCGGCTTTAATCCGGCTATATGGGCCGGTGAATGGTGGCGCCTCGTAACTCCAATATTCCTTCACGCTTCACTGCTGCACGTTGGATTTAATTCGTTTGCACTGTTTTTATTCGGTCCTGCGCTTGAGCGGCTTTTAGGAGGGCCTAAGTTTTTATTTATTTACCTTGGCACCGGGATTCTTGCTAATATCGTCTATCTGTTCATCGGAAGCCCGGTCAATGCTCATCTAGGTGCATCCGGAGCTGTCTTCGGGCTGTTTGGTCTGTACGTGTATATGGTGCTTCTCCGTAAAGACCTGATTTCGCATATGAACGCTCAAATGATTCTCGTTATTACGGGAATTGGTGTTGTCATGACGTTTGTAAACCCGAATATCAATATCATCGCACACATATTCGGCCTTCTTTCGGGAGCTCTGCTCGGTCCGGTCGTGCTCTCTCGCGTGACAAGCGCTGACTATTTCCGCCAGCGTGAGGTTCATGATCCGGATGAAATCGGATTTGATCCGGATCGCTGGAAAAAGAAAGACGCATTTAAACGCAGAAAATGGGTGTACATCGGCGGTGCCGCCGCAGGGATGATCCTGTTCTTCTACCTTGTCGATACGCTGTTTTTCTCTTAAGCACCGTGAAAGCATGAACGGAGCCGGACTGGGTTTTGAAGGCTTCTTGTAAGAAGCCTGTGTCCGAGTGACTCCGTGCTCTTCGTCTATATTACAGGAGCATTTCTTATAAATAGCTGGAGGCCCGGACAGGAGTCCGGGCCTTCAGTCATTTTTAATACCGCTTCAATAAATAATGCAGGGGCAGGATAGAAACAAGCACAATCAGCAGTGCCCCAGGTGCAGCCTGTGCATATAAGGCTTCTGACGCTTCATAATAAACGCGGACCGCCAGCGTATCGAATCCGGGCGGCCGGAGCATCAGCGTGGCAGGGAGTTCTTTGATGGAGCTTACGAATACGAGCGCCCCGCCCGCAAGTATTCCTGGAAGAATCGACGGGAGTGTTACTTTCAACATCACTTTCCACGCAGGATAGCCGAGGCTTCTCGCGGCTTCATCCATTCTGGGCGAAACAAGGGATAAGGACGCTTCTCCAGCTTGCATCGCCTGCGGCAGAAAGCGAACGACAAACGCAATTGCAATCATATAAAACGTATTATACAAAGCGGGAAGGTGATTGTTAAAGACAAACACCATTCCGAGCGCTACAATTACACCAGGCAACGCATAGCCGGTATAGCTGAGCTTATCAATTCCCGATGAAATGACTGACGGATGCCTGGACTTTAAATAGATCAGCGGAAGAGCCAGCACCATACATAGCAGCGCGGCCAGGCCTGATACCTGCACACTGTTAAGCGCATATTCAAAAAATCCGGCGTCAATTACGCCAGCCCCGGCACCGACAATTGTCCAATGGACGAGCACGTAAATCGGCATCAGCACAGCGAGTGAAAAGATGAGCACAACATATAGGAAGGCAAACGGCTTCCAGCGCCCAAGCTTCAGAATTTCAGGCGGACGGTATGTGTTCGACGTTTGATAAAACTTGTTCCGTCTTCGTGAAAATGCCTCTAACCAGAGAATAATCACCGTCAGTACGATCAGCACCAGGCTGAGTACAGCCGCAGACGGGATGTCAAATCCTGCTCTCTGATAATAGATTGCGGCAGTGAACGTGACGTAACGCATCATGGCAATAGCTCCGAAATCCGACAGCACATATAGCGAGATGAGAATCGCACCTGCTCCGATCGCTGGACGCAGCAGCGGAAGGTTCACTTTCCAGAACACCTGTGAAGTCGTCATTCCTTGTGAACGAGCCACTTCTTCAAAATTCCGGTTCATTTTTCGAAGCGAAGCACTGGCAATTAGAAACACGTACGGGTACGTGAACATGGTCATGACGAAAAACACGCCCCAGAACGAGTAGACATTCAAGGAATAAGTGCCAAATACGGACAGAAAACCGTCATTCCAAATATCACGCATCCAGCCGCTCGGGCCGAAAACAATAATGTATGTCACAGCTCCGACGTAAGGCGGGATAACGAGCGGAATCGCCAGCAGCCACTGCCAGACTTTTCGTCCCGGCACATCGGTGCGAATGACAATCCACGCGAGCGACACTCCGATGATGACTGCCATGACAGTTACTGCTACGGTCAGAGAAAGTGTATTCCAAAGCAGCCCTGGAATGCGCCCTCCTATAAGGCGGGCCCAGCTGTCTGCTCCCGCTGAGAGCGAACGTACAATCACATACACGAGCGGCACGGACATGAGCAGCCCTGTTATGGTTCCGATCAGCAATAGTACAAAACCCGGCGGATTCCCATTCCACATATGACGCCACTGCCGCTGCAGCTTCTGCAGAACAGTCAGACTGCTTTTTACCCCGCTTTCCTCATGATGATTCGACATACAAACATTCTCCTGACTTCGTTTACCTGACTTTTTCTCCTTCTCTATTCAATCATAATTAAGCATGTTCTGCCACACAAACTGTCTGCTCTTCGTTAGAAAAACCACGCCTCGGAAGCAAAAGCCCCCGAAGCGTGGTTCAGTTTGAAGCGGTGAATTAGCGAAGTTCGAGATCGAGTCCCGCGTCTTCAATAAGCTGGCGGGTATCTTCAAAGTAGTCGCCAAGCTCTCGCAGCGGCATATCCTGCACGTGAAGCTCGGAAAATGGTACCGCTTCTTCAAATGGAGGCTCCAGATCCGGGTTGATCGGTACTTCGAGTGATTCTCCGACGAACGCGAGTTGATTTTCTTCTTCAAGCACCCAGTCCATAAACGCTTCCGCATTTTCCTGGTTCGGTCCGCCTTCTACCATGCCGGCACCTGCAGCGTTTACGATAGCGCCCATATCGTCGTCACCCTGGTCTGCGTAAACAAATCCTACATTGTTGTCCTGAGGCTCTTCCAGCTGCTGGTGGTAGTAGTAGTTGTTCACGAGACCGAATGCGTGAGTACCTTCTCCGACTGCGCGGCGGATATCGCCGTGGCCTTCAAAAATACCAGAAGCGTTTTCCTGAATAGATTCGATCCAATCCTGAGTTTCCTCATCTCCCCACTCATAGCGAAGTGCAGAGACGTTTCCGATCATGCCGCCGTTTCCGCCGCGCGTAATCGCGTAGCCGCCTTCAACATCTGCATAAGAATCATCAAGCAAATCCTCCATGCGCTGTGGCACATCTTCCTCTTCGATCATGTCTTTGTTGTAAATGAATCCTCGTGCACGTGTAGATAAAGCGACCCACTCGTTGTTCTCCGCACGGAACTGCTCATCAATTGTGTCCACATTTTCCGGTTCAGAAGGGGCAAGCAGATCCTGCTGGTTTAAGTATTCCATTGCTCCAACGTCGTTGGATATGAAGATATCAGCCTGTACGTTTCCGGCTTCTTCCTGGAGCTGAAGCGGTTCTACTTCATGAAGAGCAAGAACTTCCACGCCGGTTTCCTCTTCAAATTTTTCAAGAAGCGCGTCTACGAAAATTTCATTTCGGGAAGAGTACACGACCAGTTCTCCGTCGAGCTCTTCAGCGGCTTCCCCGCCGTCTTCTTCATTTGCTTCTTCGTTTTCAGCAGCGTTATTATTTTCAGCTGCATTATTTTCCTCGGCCGCGTTATTGTTTGCGCCTCCGTTAGTTTCTTCGCTTCCATTATTACCTTCATCCTCTGCCCCGCAAGCTGCAAGCAGTCCAGCAGATAACAGAGAAATTGTTAACACCTTGTAATGAACCTTCATAAATCTCTTCCACTCCTTTAATCCTTAATTGAAAATGATTATCATTTATTCCAATTCTCATTCTACCGACAATGAGAATCATTGTCAATGAGTTTTTGTATAAATGTTGTACATTTTAAAAAACAGTAGTCTTTGTTTCCAAATGCAAGAAAAAAACGCCGCAGCTGCGGCGTTTCTAATCAGAACTATTCGACAAGTGCAACGAGTTCCGGTTTAATATCGAAGGAAACGAGCGTTCCTACTTCTACATCCTGTTCAACCGGTGCATAGATCATCATTGGTGCCGCTGTTAAATCCTGCTCCTGGTGAAGACGGACGTGCAGCTCCTGGTACTCCCCGCCGTAAGTCACTCTGTCGACACGGCCGCAGTAGGCTCCCTGCTCAGAAAGCATGCATCCCTCAGGACGAATGGAGAGAGTTACTTTTTCAAGCTGCTCTTTGGATTCTTCCGGAAGCGCGACGCGTCCAATATGCGTATGAATGCTCTTCAGATCCTGATCCATTCTGCCGGTCAGTAAATTGGTTTTGCCGACAAACTGAGCGACAAAGCAGTTTTTCGGACAGCGGTACATTTCCTTTGGTGCTGCGATTTGCTGGATCACGCCTTCATTCATGACGACAACCCTGTCAGAAACAGCAAAGGCATCTTTTTGATCGTGAGTAACAATGATAGCTGTTGTATTCGCTCTGCGCAGAATATTCGTCACATCAAACCGCATCTTTTCACGAAGTCCTGCATCCAGGTTACTGAACGGCTCATCCATCAGCACAACATGAGGTTTAGGCGCCAGCGCTCTGGCTAGAGCGACCCGCTGCTGCTGACCGCCTGAAAGCTGAGACGGAAAACGGTCCGCGTATTCTTCCAGTCCGACAAGCTCCAGCACTTCCTTGACGCGCTGCTTCTTTTCACGGCTTTTCCATTTATTGAGTCCGAACATAACGTTCTTTGCAATCGTCATATGAGGGAAAAGGGCATAATCCTGAAAAACCATGCCAATTCCGCGTTTTTCCGGCGGCAGTGCATTCGATTCTGATACGATCGATGCACCATCGATTCGAATCGTTCCGGACGTCGGATTTTCAAACCCTGCTATCATCCGAAGTGTTGTTGTTTTTCCGCACCCACTCGGTCCGAGCAGTGACACAATCTCGCCTTCTTTAATTTTCAGGCTGAGACCATCTACTGCCGGACGACCGGCAGTTGAAAATGATTTCGTGATGTTATCCAGCTGAATAAAGCTCATGCCATTTCCTCCTGTACGTTCTCAAATGCAAAATTTCCGAAGCACGCCGACGACAAAAACGTTTCGCTTATTTAGAATCATTATAATCTAATTGAGAATGATTTTCATTTCTACTGAAGTATAGCATATCGTTATTTTGCCGGTCAACCTGAAGCAGCACTTGTCTCAAACTGTTCACAACTTTCAGACGCGGACTGCTGCTTTCTCAATTATTAAGAGGCTGCACTCACGCGCAGCCTCGCAAACGACTCTTCCCGACAGGTCGTGTAAATGATTGTTATTTACAGAAGTTTCTCTCCGAAGAGAGAACCGATCAAGGCTACGGCAGCTTCTGCCGTTTGATTTTTCACGTCCAGAATCGGGTTCACTTCCACGAATTCAGCAGAGGTAATGATGTTCTTTTCAGCAAGGATTTCCATAGCGAGATGTGTTTCCCGATATGTCGGACCGCCAATGACAGGTGTTCCTACGCCAGGAGCATCGTTCGGATCCAGCGCATCGAGATCGAGGCTCAGGTGAACGCCGTCTGTGTTCTTCGTAACGATTTCGGCTGCTTCTTCCATCACCTTCGACATACCGAGACGGTCAATTTCGTGCATCGTATATACGTGAATACCGCGTTCCTTGATTAATATACGCTCTCCTTCGTCCAGAGAACGCGCTCCGATGATAACAATATTCTCGGGTTTCACCTTCGGACTGAAGCCGCCGATGGATGTCAGGTTCTCATGTCCAAGACCGATGCTTGCGGCAAGCGGCATCCCGTGAATATTTCCGGATGGTGATGTTTCGCCGGTATTCAGGTCGCCGTGGGCGTCATACCAGATAACGCCGAGATTCTCTTTATCCTTCGCTGTGCCGGCAAGGGAACCAATAGCAATACTGTGGTCTCCTCCCAGAATGAGCGGGAAGGCGCCTTCCGAAACAATATCCATGACTTCATCAGCGAGCATCTGATTCGCTTTTACGACTACATCCAGGTCTTTCAGGTTTTGATCGTTTTTCACATCAAGCCGGGATGGACGCCCGATTTGAATATCTCCCCGGTCCTCCACTTCATAGCCCAGTGCTTCAAGGCGTTCCACTACTCCTGCATAACGAATGACGCTTGGTCCCATGTCGACCCCTCGGCGCATTTGTCCCAGATCCATCGGTACTCCAATAATTGTAATTTTCTGCTTCAACTACATCCACTCCATCTGTTACATTTTAGTGCTGCCAGGCAGCGGTTATGTGTGTCGTGCGGGTTTTAAGCGCACAGGGGAGGAGCCGCCTCGCAAAGCGGCTCCTCTTATTTTGTTATTTGGAAAGCAAGCCGCGTACGGCAAACGTGATGTTTTGCGGACGCTCTGCAAGCCGGCGCATAAAATACCCGTACCAGTCGTTGCCAAACGGTACATATACGCGCATCTTATAACCTTCCGACGCAATCTGCTCCTGCATATCGGTACGGAAGCCGTAAAGCATCTGAAATTCAAACTGATCGCGGCTGATATTGTTCTCTTCCGCAAACTGCTTCACTTCGGCAATGATGTTATGGTCGTGTGTCGCCACTGCTGCATAACTGCCGTTCAGCATATGACGCTTAATGATATTCATATAATTGCGGTATACATCATCTGCTTTTTGATAAGCTACCTCAGGCGGTTCATTATACGCTCCTTTTATCAGCCGCAGGTTCATTCCCTTAAGATCGTCAATATCTTTTTCTGCCCTGAATAAGTAAGCCTGAATCGCTGTTCCGACGTTATCATAGTCGCGGCGCAGCTCCTGAAGCACTTCAAGTGTCGGATCGAGATGGGAATAATCCTCCATATCAATGCGGACAAAATTGCTGTGCTCTTTTGCGGTATCCAGTATCATTCGCATGTTTGACAGACATAGCTCTTTGTCAATATCCAGTCCCAGCTGCGTCAGCTTCAAAGAAAGATTACAGTCGACCCCTGCTTCCGCCATCGCATTAAGCGTGCGTACGCAGTAATCAGCGGCATCGATCGCTTCATCTTTGTTGTAAACGAATTCACCAAGATGATCAACCGTGACAGACAATCCTTTTTCATTTAGTTTCCGGGCTGTTTCCATCGCCTCGTCAATTGTCTCTCCGGCTATTACAGATTTCGCTCCGAATTTAGGTCCCCATTTTTCTGCCCTGTTTTTCACAAAATCATTTTGGGCAAGAAAAAGAAATATATTACGTGTAATCATCAGGAAGGTCATCCCCTTTCTTCTCGTTGGTCCGGCTGAACATACACTGATGGACAAAAGCTGCTTATGGTACTTTTCCCGCTGCTGGCTCTTTTCAACCGTGGAACGCCGTCACTGCCTTAATTAATGCAAAAACAATGCCAACTTACAAAAGCTCGTACTGTAAGCCTTTTCACTCGATATTTCAACAAATTATTTTGCAGTGCCATGATAATTTGCACCTTTGCGAAAATTTTTTTTGCATCGGGATGACCTTTCCCTATATGATGAATAAAATAAAGATTGTTTATGGAGGAATAACGATGCTTCCTGAAATGCCCGCTGTGTACAAACAATTGCTTGATCAGCTTGACGCGGGGATCCACATCGTGGACCGCGATGGCAAATCACTTATTTATAATGAAAAAATGTCCCGAATCGAGGGAATGAATAAAGAGGAAGTGCTGCGTAAAAATATTATGGATATTTTTATGTTTGCTTCAGAAGAAGACAGCCGACTGCTGCAGGCTTTGAAGTACGGCAAGTCCTTTCAAAGCGAAAAGCAAACGTATTTTACGTTTAAAGGTAAAGAAATCACAACGATAAACGATATTTTTCCGATTGAAGTTGATGGTATTTCTGCAGGGGCAGTTGAAATTGCAGAGGATATTACGAAGCTCGAGAGGATGGCGCGCAGAAAAAGAAATGACAGTCTTCGATTTACGTTTGAACGGATTGTCGGAGAAAGCATTCCGCTGCAGGAAACCGTGCAGCGGGCCAGGCAGGCTGCGCGAACAAATTCATCCGTTTTGCTTTACGGAGAAACCGGTACAGGAAAGGAGCTGTTTGCTCAGAGTATTCATGCAGAAAGCCCGCGAGCCTCCGGACCCTTTATCGCGCAAAACTGCGCTGCGCTGCCTGAATCTTTAATGGAAGGAATATTATTCGGATCGGTAAAAGGAGCTTATACAGGAGCGGGCGGACAAGCCGGCCTGTTCGAACAGGCAGCCGGCGGAACACTTTTGCTTGATGAGATCAACTCGCTCTCGACGCCGATGCAGGCCAAACTCCTCCGGATTCTTCAGGAAAAAACGGTACGCAGGCTTGGCGGCACGAAGGATGTTCCCGTCGACGTGAGAATTATTGCAGTCTTAAATGAAGATCCGCTGACCGCCATGCAGGAGGGTCGGCTGCGTCCCGATTTATACTACAGGCTGAGCGTTGTCTCGCTCGCAGTCCCTCCTCTCCGGGAACGAATCCGCGATATTCCGGTTCTGAGCCGATATTTTATTTCCTTGTTTAATGAGCAGTTTCAGTTAAGCGTTGAGGGGCTTGCAGAAGAAACTGCTTATCTTTTCCATGCCTACGAGTGGCCTGGCAACGTCCGTGAACTCGAGCATATCATTGAAGGCGCAATGAATATGATGCATGATACAGGCAGAATCGAGCCTTATCACCTGCCCGGTCATATGCGTATGCGGTTCAGTAAAGAAAAACCTCGCCCAGCCGAGTCTGATGAGCACCCGCAAAAGAGCCTGAAAGAACATCTCGAGGCCAGTGAACGCATGTACCTGGAGGAAACACTCCGCCGCACAAACCAGAATGTGACTCGTGCTGCCGACATGCTTGGACTGAGCCGCCAGAGCTTACAATACCGCCTCAAAAAACTGAAGATTCAGCGCCCGGATACGGCAGAAAGCTGATGATCCGCGAGCTTTCGGTAGAGAGAGTGGCTGTCATACAGCGTACGGTGGCTCCCTCTGCCGGTTACACGCCCGTTTTCCATAACAATAATCTGATCCGCTCCTGAAATCGTTGAAAAGCGGTGTGCGATGATGATCGTCGTTCTTCCCTTCATCAGAATCTCAAGCGCTTCCTGAACTTGTTTTTCCGACTGGCTATCGAGGCTTGCCGTGGCCTCATCCAGAAGCAGAACTTCCGGATCCCGCAGCAGCGCCCGTGCAATCGCGATTCGCTGCTTCTGACCTCCCGACAGACGAATTCCCCTCTCGCCGACTTCCGTATCAAGCTTGTCAGGCAGCTCCTGAACAAATGATGAAGCATTGGCTGCTTCCAGCACCTCCCAGAAGCGGTATTCCGGCGGCTCTTCCGTGAGTCCGTACATGAGATTTTCACGAATAGTACCGGCAAGCAGCGGGCTTTCCTGCGAGACATAGCCGATTTTCCGCCGCCAGTCCCGCAGCGGATATACTGTCACCGGATCGTTCCCGTAGCGGATCGAACCCTTTCCCGGCTCATAAAATCGTTCTATTAATGAAAACAGTGTCGTTTTACCCGCTCCGCTTGGCCCGACTACCGCTGTCACACTGCCTGCCGGTACGTTAAAGGACACATCAGTAATTACCGGCTCCCGGTCGTAAGCAAACGATACTTGTTCCATCGAAAGCGGCTGCAGCTTTGCAGGCGGCTGACTGTCGGAAGCCTCCGGTTCTTCCGGTTCATCGAGAAGTCCGCGGATTCGCTCTGTTGCTCCTGCAGCTTTCTGGAGCTCTGCAAAAAAGGAAGAAAACTGGCTCACAGGTACGATAATCATAAAGAGATATAAGATGAAAGCAACGAGCTCACCTGCAGTTAATGCCCCGGCCGCCACTCTGACTCCGCCAAAGCCAATGATAAAGACGAGCATCAGCATCATCGCAAGCATCATGAGCGGATGCAGGATCGCAAGCACTTTTGCTTCTTTTAATCCGTAGCGGAAAAGTTCTTTCGTACGCGTTTCACCCCGCTGTCTTTCGTGTTTTTCTGCCGTATACATTTTAACGAGCCTGATTTCAGAAAGTACCGTGCTGAGTACAGCTGTGTAAGAAGCCATCTCCTGCTGCAGAGATTTAGAAATACGGTACATTTTTCTGCCAAGCGGGATAATGATGAACAGCATCACTGGAACCGCCGTCAGCATTACAAGTGTCATCTGCCAATCAAGCCACAGCAGTATAATAACCGCACCCGTCATAGACAATACACCGGTCACCGCAGATACGAGATGTCTCGTAATCAGCCCTTTCACAATTCCGGTATCATTGATCAGGCGGCTGACCGTTTCACCGCTTTGAACGTTATCAAAATATTCGACAGGAAGGCGCAGAATATGGTGCCAGATCCGGCTTCGCAGCTCCCGGACAATATGCTCGCCGGTATACGTAAGCAAATACATAGATACACCGCTCCCAGCTGCCTGAAGCAGAAACAGACCTAAAAAGAGCACAATCATACCTGTTTCAAGACCGCCTGCCGTCACCGAATCGACAATCTGCTGAGTGAAGAGCGGAATAAGCAGGCCTACGGCGGTCTCAAACAGGCTGAGAATAAGTGCAGCGGCTAAAATCCATACCGGCGGTTTCGTCATTCGGATTAATTCGTAAAATCTGCGCCATGTAAAAGGCTTTTGCTCCGCCATATACGCCACTCCCCGTTTCATTTCTGTCTTTATTATACCTTTCGTTCTTTCATCTGTCCGGATCTGCTGCTTCTTCACAGCTAAAAAGCCGCCCACTGATCGGGGCGGCTCAGATTATCTTTATGACTCATTATCATTATCGTTCTCATTTTCGTCTTCTTCTGACTCTTCCACGTTTTCGTCATTTTCGTTCACGTTTTCATTAACATTCTCTGTATTTTCTTCAGCATTTTCCGCGTTGTTATCCGGCTCGTCCGGTTCTTCCTCATTCACCGCTTCATTATTTCCAGTTGAATTGTTGACTGGCTCATTAGATTCGTCCCCATCGCTGCTTTCTTCAGGCAGCTGAAGCGGAATGACTGTTACTTCTTCTTCTTCGTTATTGACAAACTGAACGGTATCAAGCGTGAAATACTTAGCTGTCAGTTCCACAGCCTGCTTGAACAGCTGGAAATCTTCTTCTGGTGCCCCTTCGTCACTGAAAAACACGAAAGCCGTTTCGTCTTCGTACCGAACATCACTGACTGTCACTTCTTCAGGAACGATCGAGCTGTAGCTTTCTTCTTCCGAAGCTGCCATTTCTTCAATCGTTTCATCAAACGTCAGCGGCTCTCCAGCTCCGTTTGTCATTGGGGCACCAGCCTGCCGGGCACTGACGAGATTGCCTTCAACCTGATAAAAACCGCGGTTCATCAAGGAAAGGGATACGTTTGTTTCTCCGACCGGACCGAATTCCAGCGGTTCATCTCCCTCAAAGAAATACACCTGATTAATTTGATGAATGGACAGTACTTCCTGAAGCACCTCAAGCGCATAATCCGTCTGGGCGCTGGAAAGGCTCGAGAAATCGGTTCCCTCTTCAAAATAGAGACTGACGGCTCCTTCTTCAGGCTGGTGAAGTTCAATCGACTCCAGCAAGCTGAAGACACCCTCTTCTTCTGTCGGATCGCTTGCTGCCAATGCTTCTGTAACGGCCTCAGCTTTTGTAAGACCTGTACCGCTTTCAGGCGTCAGCGTAACCAGTGATCCATTCTCTTCTTCCACAGCTGCCGTCACGTATGTTGTACCTTCTTCTTCATACCCGTAATCAATCTGTGCTTCCTGCATGCCATTCCCGTTGTTTTCCTCATTGTTTAAAATATTATCGCTCAAATCTGCCTCTCCCGGAGACGTGTTTACCGGATCATTGTCCGCAGCTTCTTCTTCCTGATTCACCTGTATGTCAGCGCCTTCTTCCTCTGCTCCATCGTTCTGCGGAGCTGAGTTGGAAGGATCGTTATCTGCATTGTCGGTGTTCTCGTTGCCTGCCTGATCTGCTGCGTCGTTCTGCAAGTCCGATTCACTCATAGTCGACATGTTATTCTGCTCTGCGGAATTCATGTCATCTCCGCTCATAAACATACCGCTGTTCATAAATGACGGGATCATGAGCACGACGAGAAGAACGGCGGCTGCCGAAGCCATGGCCGGAAAAAACCACTGACGCTTCCGCTGCTCCATCCTGGACGGCATTCTTCCGCCGCGCTGTTTTTCTACTGCCTGAAACAGCTCGTCTTTGGAGCGCCTGTCTTCAATTTTCGGGAGCTTCGTCAGTGTCTTTTCAATATCATCCTCTGACCATTTCCTTCTGCTCACTGCGTTTCCTCCTTTCCTTCCTGTACATCTTCGTGTGCCTTCAGATGCTTTTGCAGCGCTTTGATCGCCCGATGCTGGGTCGTTTTCACTTTGCTTTCCGACCACCCGAGAATCTCCGCACTTTCAGCAATCGAGAGTGCCTGCACATAACGGAGTACAATCACCTGCTGCTGATCTTTCGTGCACTTTTCAAGCATTTGATACACCTGCTGAATTTCTTCCTGCTGCTCAACAATTTGATCAGGGAGCGGCTGCTTGTCCTCGATTTCAAACTCCCGTTCGCTCCATTCGTATTCCTTGCCTTCGAATTTACGCTTTTTTCGGGACTGTCTGCGTATCCAGTCAATTGCAACATGTTTTGCGATGGAGTAGAGCCATGTTTTTTCACTGCTTTTTCCTTCAAACGTTTCAAAAGAATGCAAAACTTTTATATATACTTCCTGAACCAGTTCCTCTGCCGTTTCACGGCTTCGGACCAGGTAAAATAAATATTGGAATAATTGCTGGTGGTAGGTCGTGTAAAGCCGTTCAAACTCCTCCCTCACAATATTCCCTCCCTGTGTCATATAGTTAGTCGCTTACGCGCTGATTGTGTTACAACGTGCTGAAGAATTTATGTATGCGTTTACGAGTTCTTTTTTTAAATATGAGGAAACCCGATTAATTATGTTTTGAAGCCGGTTATTACATACGTGAAACAATGTTCATTCGTTTCACATGCTTATTGTATCAGATACCGGTCCGGTGCCGGGAAATAATTCCGCAGAGCAGGCAGACCGCCAAAGAAAAACCATTCATCCACAAGGACAAATGGTTTACACGTCTTTAGCCGGCACTTCTTTTTTCGGCACCAGCTCATAGATTTTGTCGGTCTCAAATAAAGAAATCACTTCATTAAGCCATTCATAATATGCTTCGGCAGCTTCGAGTTTGTCGATATCAGCTTGCGCCCGTTCAGCGATTTCTGCCCCCGCCTTCTCCCGAACCTCTTCAAGCTCTGCTTTTGCGATGCGAAGTGCTTTAAGATTCAGCTCTGACGCCTCACTCCACCGTTTAATGAATACAGTCGAGAACGACTTATACCAGTCCGGATCAGTCTGATACAGGTCCTTGCGAACTCCCTTACGCCATGTTTTTTCAATCATGTTTGCATCCGCGAGTGTTCGCACTCCCGTGCTCATACTCGTCTTGCTCATTCCCGTCTGGCGGCTTAGTTCATCGAGCGTAACCGGGTCTTCCGAAAAAAAGATAGTCCCGTACAGCCTGCCAATCGAAGCAGGAAGATCATAGAGACTGATATTGTTCGCTATTTCGTTTGTAAACCTGGATCGGGCCTGATCCAGTTTTGCTTCAAAGTCCATGAGAGCAGCCTCCTTTATACACCTTTCTCATAGTAGCACGGAGAAAAGAACTGTTAAAACGAAAGGTTGCGTCCTTATCGCGAGTATTTTGTAGTATTATAAAGATATCAGCGCGTCAGTTTTGTACAGTTTTTTCTGTACAAACTTTATCCTTGATTATGTCTCTCCACAACAGTTGAAGGAATTGAAAAAGATGCGTATAGTGAGCAAGGTGTGATTTCAACTGCTTTGTACCTAGTTCCATGTTATTCCATGCGCCAAAGGTTGCAAAGAGTGTGAAAAACCATGAAAATGAAAAGAGGTGGCAGACGTGGCTAAAATCGAAGTGCGTAACCTTTCCAAGATTTTTGGAAAACGGACAAAACCAGCACTTGAAATGTTAAAGGAAAAGAAGTCGAAAGATGAAATACTTAAGGAAACCGGGCTGACGGTAGGCGTCAACCGTGCAACGTTTGACGTGAACGAAGCAGAAGTCTTCGTTATTATGGGACTTTCCGGAAGCGGTAAGTCTACTCTCGTCCGTCTGCTGAACCGTCTGATTGATCCGACGGAAGGTCAGATACAGATCGACGGCGATGACTTAGCTAAAATGGACGATTCGGCGCTTAGAGAAGTACGCCGTAAAAAAATGAGCATGGTGTTTCAAAAGTTTGGTTTATTTCCATTCCGCACGATCGTTTCTAACGTAGAGTACGGTCTCGAGGTTCAGGGGATGCCGAAAGAGGAGCGACGCCAGAAGGCACTCGAGTCTCTTAAGCTTGTTGGCCTGGAGGGCTATGAGGATCAGTACCCGGATCAGCTTTCCGGCGGTATGCAGCAGCGTGTCGGTCTCGCCAGGGCGCTTGCTAATGACCCAGATGTTTTATTAATGGACGAAGCTTTCTCCGCTTTGGATCCATTGATCAGAAAAGACATGCAGGATGAACTGCTCGATCTGCAGGCATCTATGCAAAAGACCATTATTTTCATTACGCACGACTTGGATGAAGCATTGCGCATCGGCGACCGTATAATGATCATGAAGGACGGCGCTATCGTACAGATCGGAACGCCGGAAGATATTCTCATGCATCCGGCAGATGATTATGTAGCACGTTTCGTCGAAGACGTGGACCGCTCTAAAGTGTATACAGCAGAGCACATTATGACGCGCCCTGAGACGGTTAACGCTGAAAAGGATGGTCCTCGGGTTGCTTTGCAGCGAATGCGTGACGCAAACATTTCCTCGGTATACGTAGTAAACCGATCCCGGGAGCTTCAGGGTATTGTGCATGCTCCTGATATCGCAGATGCAGTAAAACGGGAAGAACGCGATATTACACCTTACCTCCAGAATGAGGTGCCGACGTGCAGCCTGGACACTCCGATGCACGATCTTTTTGAGATGACGTCCAGTTCCACCGTGCCGATTGCTGTGACGAGCGAAAGCGGCAAACTGGAAGGTATCGTTATCCGGAGTAAAATTCTCTCGGCATTATCAGGAAAAGAGGTGAACAGCGTTGAGTGAAACAATTTATGACTGGTTTGATGCAATTCTTGACTTTCTGCCGCGTCTGCCGGTCGGAACCTGGGCCGAAAACTTTGTAGACTGGCTTCGAAATGCAGAGGGCTTTGAATTTATCTTTGAAGGAATCCGTAACTCAGTCGGCTGGACCACCGGCGTACTGAACAGCTTTTTCGGACTGATACCGCCGATCGTGCTCATTCTTATTTTGACTGTGATCGGTTATATGCTCGTCAGAAAGACGGGAAAGTTTGGTCTTCCAATTCTTATCTTCTTTGGGCTTCTATTCATTGAAAGCATTGATTACTGGGATGATTTGATCCTTACCCTGTCGCTTGTCATCACCGCGACCTTAATATCAGTTATTATCGGTGTGCCGGCCGGCATCTGGATGGCTAAAAATGATGTTGTCCGCAACATAGTAACGCCGATTCTCGACTTCATGCAGACGATGCCGGCATTCGTTTATCTGATCCCGGCAGTCGCCTTCTTCAGTATCGGAATCGTACCAGGTGTTATTGCATCCGTTATTTTCGCGATGCCGCCTACTGTCAGGCTGACAAACCTTGGTATCCGCCAGGTGCCTAAGGAAACGATTGAAGCTTCAGACGCATTCGGTTCTACATCGAATCAAAAGCTGTTTAAAGTGCAGCTGCCGATGGCAAAGGTCACGATTATGGCTGGTGTCAACCAGACAATCATGCTCGCTCTTTCCATGGTTGTTATTGCGGCCATGATCGGAACCGACGGTATTGGACGACAGGTGTACTACGCTGTCGGACGAAACGATATGGCGATGGGCTTTGAAGCTGGTATCAGCCTTGTTATCCTCGCCATCATTCTCGACCGCCTTACTCAGGCTCTGAATCCTGAGAAGCGTCAGGCTTAGGTTTTAACCTTTTTCTCAAAAAGGTAATATAGATAGAAAAACAATTTATAAAAGGAGAGGGTTTTACAATGAGAAAGATGCACAAGTTTGGTCTTGCTGCTGGTTTATCTGTAGCGCTGCTTGCAGCTTGCGGAGATAACGCAGAAGAAAACAACAACGCTGCTGGAAACGACAATGCTGACAATGCTGCTGAAGAGAATAACGGAGCGGAAAACAACGCAGCAGACAATGACGCAGACAACAATGAGGAAGCATCAGGCGCTGACTACGGTGAAGATTTAGATTACACGATCACAGGTATTGATGCTGGTGCCGGTATCATGTCTGCTGCAGAAGATGCGCTTGAAGTTTATGACCTGGGCGACTGGGACATTTCCGCAAGCTCCGACGCTGCGATGACGCAGGCGCTCGGCGACGCATTTGAAAATGAAGAGCCTGTTATTGTTACCGGCTGGACGCCGCACTGGAAGTTTTCCGAGTACGACCTGAAGTTCCTTGATGATCCGGAAGGCGTTTTCGGTGAAGCAGAAGACATTCACACATTCGTACGTGAAGACCTCGAATCGGATATGCCGGAAGCGTATCAGGTACTGGATAACTTCCAGTGGTCTGAAGATGACATGGGAGAAATCATGGTTTCTATCCAGGAAGGCATGGATGAAGAGGAAGCTGCCCGTGAGTGGATCGATGCAAACGAAGATCTCGTTGCAGAATGGACAGATGGTGTTGATGAAGTAGACGGCGAGCAGATTGATCTCGTATTCGTAGCATGGGATTCTGAAATCGCCTCTACTAACATGATCGCACTCGTTCTGGAAGATCTCGGCTACGAGGTATCCATGGACCCGCTTGAAGCAAACTTCATGTTCCAGGCTGTTGCAGACGGCCAAGCTGACGCAATGGTAGCTGCATGGCTGCCGCTTACTCACGATCACCTCGTCGAAGATTACGGTGACAGCATGGAAGACCTAGGTGCTAACCTGGAAGGTGCACGCACTGGACTCGTTGTTCCGGAATACATGGACATTGACTCAATCGAAGACCTTCAGTAGAAAATACTTTTCTGTTTTACGAGAAGACCCGGCCGCCTGGCCGGGTCTTCTTCAGGCTGTTGAGAAAGTCTTTCAACTTACATGTTTATTCGTTTGGTTGTATTTCCCCTCTGTTTACCGAGCCTGCCATGGGCTTGTCTTCAGCTATTTCTCAGGGTGGCCCTGTATGAAGGGAAGAAAGGCACGGCTTCACTCGGACACAGGCTTCTCGCGAGAAGCCTTCAAGACCCAGTCCGGCTCCGCTCGTGCGTTGATGACGTTCGCAGATCTGAACGGCACTGGATCTTCAGACTGCTTGTTGCGCCCCCGCTGAACACATCGGGAAACGGCTTTCTTTATGAAAAAAACGTTACGACAGGCAGACGCGACTGCTTTTTTGCTTTCAATGTGAATTCCTGAAATACTGGGCTCCCAGTTCAACATTGAAACGTCACATAACTATAAGTTCCATCTGCATCTTATAAGCTCGTGCCAACCAAAGCCGCGCATGTGAACCGTACTGCAAGCTGCTGACATCGAAGGGCCTCGACTCCGGGAGGATCAGAACGAGGCGAAGATCCAGCGCTTCCGACAGCAGAAGGACGCGGTTAGCTGAGCCCGTTCCCTCCGGAAAGCGAGTGTCCGCAGATACAGGCAGATGCAATGTTATTCACCTAAAATGACTTTATCAACACTCTGGAGAAGACCCGGCAGCCTGGCCGGGTCTTCTTATATGTATTCAGCATAACCGTTCAGCTTGATGCTTCTGTCTTCCATGAAGCTGTCTCCGCTTTTGTTTTGCAGACGTTTCCCTTTACGAGAACAGGTCTTTCCCTTTTTCTTCGGCCGCCTTTGCTGCTTTTGTTTCTTTGACTGTATCAAACACCCAGCGCAGGACGGTGGCATGAAGAATCACTCCGCTGAATGTCAGCAGTGCAATCACGATATTTCCGGTGATGGAATCCGGATCAATGTAGACGTACCCGAAAAAGATAAGCGAAGCAGCTGCACCGGCCCATGCTTCTGCATAATGAGCCAGCTTTTCCTGCTCGGCCCAGTAAAGAGGGATGGTACACAAAAACACAAACAGAACGACACCAGGCAGGACGTACATCAGCTTTTGTTTTGAGAGCACTTTAATGGCGGGCTTTGCGTAATATTTTGTCATCACCTTCAGCCTCAGAAAATGAAGGATTCTGGCCAGGCGGGCAGCCTGAAATATAGCGTCAAGCGGAATAATGGCTATCACAATAAATGGATTATCTTTAAAAAAGGCAAGCTTGCGGTCTGCCCGGTAAAAGCGGAAGCAGAAATCAACAAAGAACACACCCCATGTGCCCCAGACGATTGGATCTTCGTACCTTGTTTCAAACCAGATCGTGGATACAGCTGCAAACGCAAGCAGAACCATAAGACCTTCGTAAATCATTTCCGGTGCTGTTCGATCTCTGCTCAACGGACTGCCTCCTTCTTGAAAATCATGTGCTGAACCTCGATTATAGCGAATGAGAGACCGGATGTAACATTTCTCCAGAAAGAACGACAAATCCTGTAAGAACTTAACGAAGACAATTTAGAAGAGGTGGTTTTCTCATGCGCAAAATGCGTACGTTTGTAATTGGTGCGATGGCCCTGAGCCTTGCCGCGGCCTGCGGAGTAAACGAAGCGGATAATAACGAAAATGAAGCAGACAATAACGTCGGTGGTGCCAATGAGGTTGAAGAAAATTTGGATGAACTGAACGAAAATACAGAAGGCGTTTCCAATCAAGAAGAAAACGCAAATGCCAGCAATGAAGCAGATGATGAAAACAATGCTGAAGAAGATGTAGCAGAACCTGACTCTGAGAACAATGAGAACAACGAAGAAGCTAATACTGGTGACGAGAACGAATCCAGCGAAGAAGAAGCTGAGGCTGAGAACAGCGCGTCCAATGATGATGAGGCTAACGAAGAGGCTGCTGATGAAACGGAAGCCGTCATTTCCCCACTTTACCTTTATTTTTCTGACGCGGAACTGCTGAATAATTACCGCGTGGAAGCAGATAACGAAGTAAGCATGGATGAAGCGGGCGCGATGGAAGCAATGGAGCTCTGGGCGGCCGGACCAACTCATGAGGAGCTTTATCCGCTTCTCCCCGAAGGCACCACTGTTCAGTCCGTAGCCTTGGATGACACGTCTGCTGAGGTATCATTTTCACCTGAAATTGAAGATGCTAACCTTGGGTCCAGTGGTGAAATGATGCTGCTCGAACAGATTGCCATGATGATGCAGCAGTTCGGAGCTGAGGAAACCTCGATTTTAGTAGACGGTGAGAGTGCCGGCGCCTTGCTCGGCCACACCGACCTGGATGAAGCCGTTCAGGCTGGCAGCCCGGAAGATTTTCAATCAATGGAGTAACATACAGGCTCATGGTTGAATCATCAGTTTCAAGTCTTATATAATACGGCTATGCAGGGAAGCCGAAAAAAAGCTGGACCAGCAGAAGATCGGCTGGACCAGCTTTCTTTGTGCCTCTGCAGGGAAGGAAGTTTATGCATGCTAAAGCCAGTTAATAAAACGGTGATGCACAGCTACCCGGGGCTCGTAGCCCTTATCACCTCCGCTTTTGAAGGAGAAACCAATATCATGGCCGCCGGATGGCACTCATACATTTCCTATGATCCGCCTATTTACGGAGTCGCGGTGGCAGAAGAACGGTATTCTCATCGGCTGATGAAAGAATCCGGAAGCTTTGCCGTCCAATTTGTGTCTGCTGATCACGCTGCCGTTATTCAAAAAGCAGGTACATACAGCGGGTCTGATGGAGGCAAACTAGAGAAAATCGGTCTCTCCTGGCAGAAAGGCCGTTCTGTTCCTGTACCAGTGCTCGATTGCGCCTACGTGGCGTACGAATGCCGCGTTATTGACCGAAACACGTATGGAGACCATGATTGGTTTGTTGCTGATATTACCCAGTTTCATCAGGATCCTTCCTGCTTTCAGGAAAACGGCCTGCCAAACATGGAAGCGAATCCGCTCCCGCTCTATCTTGGCCGCTCCACCTATTTGACAGCCGATGAACAGACGTCCCGACGAAATGTGCATATTCGCCGCTGAAGGAGACAGCTTGTTATGACTGAGTACCGTCCTTATCTTGGAAACAACGCAGCTTACTATGAACAGAAATGGAAGCAGCATCCCCATCCAGCCCGCTTTGCCGGCTGGAACTGGGCAGCATTTTTTCTGGGACCGGTCTGGGCAGCCTCTCGTCACCTTTACGTGCTTGCTGCCGGGTATTTTCTCCTTTACCTTGCTTTTCTCCTGGTAGAGTCGCTGCTGCCTGCTTTACTGAATCTGGGGGCCGGGGCTTCTGCGACGCCCATTTTTCTTGCTGCACCCATTCTCTTGCTGCATGCAGCATTCGGCTTAGCCGCTAACGCCGTTTATTGGCGGAAAGTGACAAAAATGGCACAGCTCGAAACAGCGGGAAGACCATCTCCACCGCTCTTTCGCGGGAGAGGACAGTCCAAAAAAGCCGGAGCGATCGTTTCAGCAGCGATGCTTCTTATTGCAGCTGCTCCGGCCCTGTTTCTGTTCAGCTGGGCCTGGAATCCTCCCCTGGATCCCGGAATTTATGTTTATGACGGTGATCAGCCGCCTTCCGGTGAGCTGGATACGGCAGAAAACCCCGTTTTTTATAAGTATGAATCCATGATCCAGCTGTATTACATTGGAGAAGCTCTCGACGGCCGCGAACTGCGCTACGAGCTCTATTATTTAGGACTGGGCGCAGAAGAGCGCATTGCCGGCCAGGCTTATCCGTTCTTTTCCGGCAGTACGCTCTCCTTAAACTTGCTCAACGCTGAGGATCCGGAACTGCCGGAGGGTGAATACCGGGTCGACGTGTATCTCGACGATGAACTGTTCGACATGCAGTCATTTGTCATCACCGTCTCCTAGCATCAGCTTATTTTAGTGCCATCCGGTACATTAGAGTCCGGCGCCAGCAGCACGACGTCCCCTTCTCCCGGGACAGCACCAAGCACGAGCACTTCGGAAGTAAAGCCGGCGATTTTACGCGGCGGGAAATTAACCACCGCCGTTACCTGCCGGCCAATCAGTTCCTCTGGTTCATATCGTTCGGTAATTTGCGCACTGGACTGACGTGTTCCAAGACTGCCGAAATCGATCGTCATCTTAATTGCGGGTACCCATGCTTTTTCTAACAGTGCTGCATTACGAATGGTGCCGATCCGTATATCAAGCTTTAAAAAGTCTTCTGGTTGCGCCACCGTTAATCCCTCCTTTCTCCTGGTGCTTCATGTATGTTCCACACCATGAAGGCATGTTCCTGCTTTTCTGCAGCAGGAATTGGGTGATAACAGGAAGACTATGAAAAGTTTGGTTTCTTACGTCCTATATTAGGGAATGTTTTTATATTCCCTTCTGTACTTATTTGACAGGATGCGTTTGATACGTCCTGATAACATACATGCTCGATCAAGACATAGAAAAAGGGGGAACGATCCGCTGTTGCGGATTTAACTACTTATGGCTGAACATTATCAGTACGAAACGAAAAAACCTAGTATCGTCTTTTATATTTCTGCTCCAATCGTAGCTGCATTTGTTATCTGGGGGTTTCTCGGCCCGGAATCGTTAGAGAGCGCCTCCAATCAGGGTCTTGCGTTTACACTTGATAACTTCGGCTGGTTTTATATGCTTTCCACCGCTTTTATTATTGGCTTTGTACTTTTTCTTGCTATCAGTCCATTTGGTAAACTGAAGCTTGGAAAACCTGATGAGAAACCGGAGTACCGCTTTTTCACCTGGATCGGGATGCTTTTCTCTGCCGGTATCGGGGTAGGATTCGTGTTCTGGGGCGTTGCCGAACCGGTCCTGTACTTCTTCGACCCTCACCCGGACTTTGCCGGTTCAACAGAGGGTGAGCTTGCTACGGCTGGTTTACGCTACGGCGTGTTCCACTGGGCGCTGCATCCTTGGGCGATCTTTTCACTCGTAGCGCTGACGCTCGCCTACGTCCAGTTCCGAAAAGATCAGCCTGCATTAATCAGCTCGGCGTTTCAGCCTATTCTCGGTGACCGTGCACACGGACCTTTCGGAAAAGGCATCGATACGCTGGCCGTGCTTGCTACTTCCACCGGGGTAGCGACCACGTTTGGTCTCAGTGCATTGCAAATTTCGGGCGGCTTTTCCTACTTATTCGACGGCATTGCCAACAATCCGTCCACACAGCTGACGATCATTGCCATTATCACCGTATTGTTTATTTTTTCTGCCGCTACCGGTGTTAACAAAGGCATTCGTATACTCAGTACGATTAACCTGACCATTGCGGCCGTTTTACTGCTGTTTGTCGTGATAGCAGGCCCGACCTTATTTATCGCACAAAACTTTGTCACAACGATCGGCGGATACTTATCTAATGTTGTCACGATGAGCCTGGATCTTGATCCTTACGGCGACGGCGAGTGGCTTGGAAATAATACGATCTTCTTCTGGGCGTGGCATATTTCCTGGTCTCCGTTTATGGGTATTTTCATCGCCCGTATCTCCCGCGGCCGTACGATCCGCGAATTTGTTGCCGGTGTTCTCATCGTACCTTCTGTTTTGGCTGCTCTTTGGTTTACTACATTCGGGGGCACCGCGCTCAGCATGATTCTCGGCGGGAACGATGTGATTGGGGATCTTGTCATGGAAGAAGAAGAGCTTGCCCTGTTTGCAACACTCGGCGAGCTGCCGTTTGCAGCGGTTATGAGTGGTCTTGCGATCGTTCTGATTATTATTTTCTTTATTACTTCTGCCGACTCTGCTTCCTACGTGCTCGGCGCTATGACGAGCAGCGGCAGCCTGAGTCCGAAGCTTTACATCAAGATCATCTGGGGCTTCCTGATTGCCGGAACCGCTTCTGTGCTTCTGTTGAGTGGCGGACTGGAAGGACTGCAGACCGCTTCCATTGTCGCGGCACTTCCATTTGCGATCATCATGGTCGTCATGATATTTTCACTCTTGATTATGATGTCACGCGACGTGAAAATTGATAAAGTGAAAAAGCGTAAGCGGGAACGGCGCGAAGTGAAAAAAGAAGTTTATGGCGGTATGAAAGAAAACGTGTTTGACGATGCATTGGACGACGTCCGTGATGATTTAAAAGAAGACGTCCGCGACGAAATTTACGAAGAAATGAAAGAGGAAGTAAAAGAAGAAGTCTATGAACAGGTGAAAGAAGAAGTTTATGATGATCTGAAAGAAGAAGCGTATGAAGAATTTAAAGAAAAGATCTACGACGATCTTCGGGAAGAATTCGAAGATCATCTGTCAGACGACGATGCCGATTCAACCGACAAGAAGAAATAATCAATAAAAAGGGCCAGGAATCAATAATGATTCCGGGCCCTCAGAGTGTGGATAAAGTCATTTTAAGTGAATAACGTTGCATCTGCCTGTATCTGCGGACACTCGCTTTCCGGAGGGAACGGCCTCAGCTAACCGATTCCTCCTGCTGTCGGAAGCGCTGGATCTTCGCCTCGTTCTGATCCTCCCGGAGTCGAGATCCTTCGATGCCGGCAGCTGGCAGTGCGTTTCATGTGCTGGTTATGAAGGCACGATCGACTTCCATACGAATAGAACCTTCCCGATGAGACGTTTCGATGTTAAATAGGGCTGCCAGTCCTTCATCCAATGCATGATAAACGGAAAAAACAGTCACGGCTGCCTAGTGTGCGTTGTTCTCCAAGAAGCAGAGCCGTTTCCCCGATGTGTCCGGCGGAGACGCCAGTGGAAGCCGCGCAGTCTGAAGATCCAGTGCCGTTCAGATCTGCGAACGGCATCAACGCACGAGCGGAGCCGGACTGGGTCTTGAAGGCTTCTCGCGAGAAGCCTGTGTCCGAGTGAAGCCGTGCCTTTCTTCCCTTCATACAGGGTCACCCTGAGAAATAGCTGAAGGCCAGCCCACGGCAGGCTCGGTAAACAGAGAGGAAATACAATCAATCGAATAAACATGTAAATAAGTTGACTTTATCAACAGCCTGAGGGCCCGGAATCAATAATGATTCCGGGCCCTTTGTTACATTTAACAGCGTTTAGTATCCTCTACTGCTGCATGTCGTCGTTGTAGCCAAAGAGCCACGTCAGAACGAATGCGGTACCGCCTGCAATGAGGTTTGTAAAAATATAGAGCACGAGGCTGCTGAACGATTCAATGTAGAGCAGCGTACCCGGAATAACCGTAATCGCCATCCCTGTTGCCTGCAGGTTAAACAGCGCAGCGAAAAATCCACCTGCTGCACCACCGATCAGACCCATCACGAAAGGTTTTCCGTAACGAAGGTTTACACCAAAAATGGCCGGTTCCGTAATACCAAGAAACGCAGACACAGAAGACGGAAGTGCAATAGCTTTCAGCTTTTTCGCCTTTGTTTTTAAACCGACTGCAAGAGCTGCCGCACCTTGTGCAGCAATACCAGCTGTGATAAGCGCATTAAATGGATTGAGCCCATTATCAGCCAGCAGCTGAATTTCAAACAAGTTGAAAATGTGGTGCACCCCGGTGATTACGATCACCTGATGGAGACCACCGATAATCAGTCCGCTTAAACCGAGCGGAAGCTCCAGTACGAACGTCGCCCCAACCATAATCGCCGCTTCCACCGCCGAGAAAATTGGTCCGACGATAAACAATGCAGCCGTAATCATGATCAGCAGGGTCAGAAATGGAGTCAGGATTAAGTCAAGCGCTTCCGGTATACGCTGGCGAAGCCATTTTTCAAGCTTCGCGCCGAGATAACCTGCGATAAACGCCGGGAGCACGGACCCCTGATAGCCGATCAGCGGAATGAATCCGAAGAACATAAGCGGATCTGCCGCACCTTCGCCGACTTCATATGCATTTGGCAGCGCCGGATTGACAAGCATTAAACCGAGAACGATCCCGATGACCGGACTTCCTCCAAATACCCTGAACGCCGACCATGCTATCAATGCTGGTAAAAAGGCAAAGGCCGTATCCGTTAACACTTCTGTGTATAAAATAAAGTTGTCCGGGATTGCTTCAGGCGTTGTGCCGAATAAGCCAAGCACAGCTTCCTGCGTAACAAGACCACGAAGACCCATGAACAAACCAGTGGCAACGAGCACCGGAATAATCGGAACGAATACGTCACCGAATGTTCTCAGAAGGCGCTGCATGGCGTTACCCTGCTTTGCAGATTCCGCTTTTTGCTCTGATTTAGAAGATTCTGAGACACCAAGCGCAATGACTTCCTGATGAATCCGGTTTACTGTACCCGTTCCGAAAATGACCTGAAACTGTCCGGAGTTATAAAAGGCACCTTTGACTTTATCAATCTCTTCAACCTTTTCCTGATCAATCTTTTCCTTATCTTTTATCATGAGACGAAGACGTGTTGCGCAATGGGCAGCAGAATCAATATTCTCTTGCCCGCCGATGGCTTCAATCAGTTCTTCCGCTATTCTGCGGTTCTCATCAGCCATGCTTCATTCCCCTTTCTTTTTTAAAATTCAGCAGCTTTTGAAATCAATCACCTGAACATGTAATCGATTCCATATTGTGCAAAATAAAATATACCTCTTGTGTAATCGATTCCATCAATATGATAAACTATCCCGCTTCAAAAGTCCATAGCCCATTCGTGATTTTTCCACATTTGGCTGTTTCAGCGATCGCAGCAGCATCGCAGCAGCCTCCCTGCCAGCTTCTTCATATTTATAATCGACAGTTGTGAGTGCCGGCGTGACGTACTGGGACATATCTGTAGCACCGATCCCTGCAAATCCGATATCTTGTGGAACCTGAAGTCCTTTTTCCTTTGCAGCCTGCATCGCACCGACCGCAAGCCTGTCCGTCACCGCAAGCACAGCGTCCGGCAGCTCTGTAGTCGAAGTCGTCATTTGTTCGAATGCTGCTCTTCCGCACTCAATCGTAAAATCAGCTGTTTGCATCCATTCCGGGCGAACTTCGAGCCCGTGCTTGTTCATCGTATCGAGAAATCCCTGCCTGCGCAGGACACCGACGGCGTAATCTGATTCATCGACTCCAATAAAGCCGATCCTGCTTCGTCCGCTCTGAACCATATGCTCCGCCAACTCTACTGCAGCATGATAGTCGTCAAAATAGACCGAGGAGACCTCAGGAAGATCCTGTCCAAGCGCCACAACCGGCACTCGTATGTCCCGCAGGGTGTGCAGCAATTCATCATCCCGGTTTGTTGCCGTCAGGATAATTCCGTCTACTCTCCTGCTCTCAAGCAGCTGCAGCTGTCTTCGCTCCTGTTCATGATCAAGGTTGGAGCTTGCCAGCAGCATCTGATAGCCGTTCTGCTGAAATACGTCATCGAGTCCATTCGCCATACGGCTGGACGTTTCGGTAAACAGCTTGGGCAGCACTACTCCAATCACTTTCGTTCGCTTCAGCCGAAGTGATTTCGCCTGCTCGCTCGGCCGGTATCCTGTTTCTTCGATAATTCGAAGGACACGCTTCCTCGCATCTTCGCTTACATAGCCCGATTCGTTTAATACTCTGGAAACTGTCGTTCTGGAGACTCCGGCTTTGTCTGCTATATCATTTATCGTCACCATCGCTCTCACCTCACAGATATCCTACCATGAAGATGAAAACCCTGTCATCTCATGTGATTCCAGATAGGTATTTCGATACTTCATAGCAAAAAATGCTTAACATGCATTTTTATTGGGTATTAAGAACCCTGATGATAGAACTAAACAAACTTTATGAAAAGAGGGCTTCTATTGTGCCGATAAAACCGAAAAAAACCTTGCTGACGTCATCTATTGCCCGTAAGATGACGCTCGTCATTATAGGAGCTACATTATTCAGCCTCGCTGCAGGAGCTCCCGTTGCTTATGCACAAATTCTGCTCGCTGAATCCGGAGCGCTCGATCTGTTTGGTTCGAGAGCGGGCAATATGATGCAAACGTACTTCACGCTGATCGTGAATACACTGATCTTAATCGTCTTTGTCTTCACAGGACTTCGCTTTATTGTAGTGAAGCCTGTGCAGCAGTTAAACGACGTCATGCAGCAGATCCAGGGAGAAAAACTGGATCTCTCCCATCAAGTCGTCAATGGGTCAGCCGATGAAATCGGACAGCTCTCCCGTGCTTTTGACAGCTTACGTCTGTCGTTGTCCGATACGATTTTACATGTGAAAGAAGCGGCTGAACAGACGGCCGCACAGGCCGAACAGAACGCGGCATCGATTGAGGAGATCAGCGCGGGTTCAGCTGTCGTCTCTGACAGTGCGAACGTCATGCGAAAACAGGCGGCATCAGGCAGAACGTCGGTGGAAAGCACTGCACAGGCGCTGCTCGAACTTTCCCCTCTGATTCAGATTATCAGCACCAGGTCGGACCTGTCCGGCAAAGCAGCCGAAGAGACCCTATCCCTCACTGGAAAAGGAAGCGCCAGCCTGGAAGAAGTTATCTCAAAAATGGATCGTATGAAACAGGATGCAGCTCAGGCAGGTATACACGTGCAGTCGCTCGACGAGTATGCAGGCAAAATCAACAGTATCGTGGATACAATCACGAAAATTTCCGATCAGACTAATTTACTTGCATTAAATGCGGCGATAGAGCCTGCGAGAGCCGGTGAAGCGGGTCGCGGGTTTGCAGTTGTAGCCGATGAAGTGCGTAAGCTTGCCGAACAGACATCCCGCGAAGCTGAGCACGTAACGGGAATCATCAGCTCCATTACAGATACCGCAGCCCTGGCATCGGAAGCGATGGAAACAAACGAGCAATCCATCGCTGGCGGCGCAGAGGAAGTAACTAGAACAAAGCAGCTGTTTGACACGATTTATGAAGCCGTATCAAAAACAGCTGACGATATGACTGAAATCAAAGCTCTCGCCGGTGAAAAAACGGCCTCATCCGACGCCATTATATCGTTTATCGATGAGCTTGGTTCTTTTGCAGACGATACGGATCAACATGCTGAAGCAGTCGCTTCTGCTTCATCTGAAGCAAGCAGTTCACTGGAAGAAATTGCAGCAAGTACGGAGCAGATGACCGCACTTGCAGGTGGACTGCTGGAGCAGACGAATCGATTTGCGACAGCAGAAGGAGGAAAATGATGATGAGCGAAAACATAACGAATAATGGAACTACCATTCACATTCAGCTCCCGGCGCGACTGACTGCAGAAGAAGCAGCCGTCATGCGCCGGAATCTTCTAGAATACGGGAGCCGCCATGCGCGCCATTTTCGCTTTCAAGGAGCGGAAGGCTTCATCATTGATACTTTGTTTCTTGGCATTCTAGCAACGCTTATCAGACGCTGTCGGGCAACGATTTCGATCAGCGGTCTGTCCAGTGAAGCCGTTTCTGCTTGTCGAAAAGCCCGTATGGACAGGGTGCTCCAGCTTATTTAGATACGATGCTTTTTTGGCAGGAGTGCCCTGTCCGGGAATATAAAACGTGTTTATCTATATGTTTCTGCGTATCGAAAAAAAGGGGCCCGGAAGCAGATGCTTCCGGGCCCCTTTCTGATGTTTACGCTATAGCTTATACCGCTGATACGTTAGCAGCCTGCGGACCGCGGTCGCCGTCAACGATTTCAAATTCAACGTTCTGGCCTTCATCAAGTGTCTTGAACCCTTCAGCGTTGATTGCGGAGAAGTGAACGAAAACGTCGTCGCCGTCCTCGCGCTCGATGAAACCAAATCCTTTTTCTGCGTTAAACCATTTTACTGTTCCTGTGACCATATTAATCGGCCTCCCTAAAAGAAATTTGTTGAATCGTGCGAATCATTCGTACCCTGGTTGTGCCAAGAGGCCGGTGATGTTGCCAATTCAAACATGTACAAGGCCGATATTAGCATAATTGCGGCTCATCACCACGAAGTGTAGTTGACACTTAAGCAGATGAAATGAAAACAAGTGGCAGATCCTTTATCGTGAAAGTTGTCGAGACAAACACGAGGAGGTTCTGCCACTTGCTACATCAGTTTATCA
>NZ_JAATHJ010000029.1 GCF_012034335.1 Alkalicoccus luteus
GGTCGACGCCCTGTTTCGCCGTAAGCCCAAAACGGGCAGCCCCGGGAAGATCCCCGCGGCTGCCCGTTTTTTGATGTTCTCCTGCTCGATCTTCACACTGTTCGGACACGGTTTCTTTGACGCTTACAATAAAACGACTTAAGCCTTCGCAAAAGTAACATAGCGCGAGGAAATTCGAACAGTCGCCTACAACCACGGATGCAATGATTTCGCGAGCTGACCCAGACTGCCAGTTGCATATCTGGCGAATGCTGCGAAACATTGGCAATACTAATCATTAAAGAGACGTCGCTTGGCGTAAGGTTCAATCGGTTTCCAGCAGGTTCCTGCCAATAGAAATCAGGCCTTTCACCTGTTCTGCCAGCTGCCGACTTCGAAGGGCCACGACTCCGGGAGGATCAGAACGAGGCGAAGATCCAGCGCTTCCGACAGTAGTAAGGAAGCGATTAGCTGAGCCCGTTCCCTCCGGAAAGCGAGTGCCCGAAGATACAGGCAGATGCAAGGTTACTCACCTAAAAATGCTTCATCGACATTCTGAGAGCGGCTCTCCATTGCGGAGAGCCGCTCTTTTTAACCATTTTACTGCTGCTATTGCTCATTCATATTTTCCTGAGTTAGCGGCAGGTGTTCTTCTACCTTTTGCTGAACAAGAGCAGCGAGCTCTGCTGCATCCACTTTTTTATCCTGATGAATCGTCACAGGTTCGCCATACGTGATGGTCACATGGGCCGGCTTCATTCTTCCGCCATTCGCTTCCATCATTTTATAGGATCCATCGGTTGTCACAGGTATGATCGGCACTCCTGACAGCTGAGCCAGCTTTAAGCTCCCCTTCTTAAACTGTCCTGGTTGACCTCCGCGGTTTCTCGTTCCTTCCGGAAAAATGACGAGACTGCAGCCCGCCTTCAGCTTTTCTGCCCCTTCTCTGATAGCAGCAACAGACTGCCTTCGATCGTTTCGATCAATGAAAACGCAGTCCAGCAGTTTCATCCAGGAGCCGATAAGCGGTATTTTCTTCACCTCCACTTTTGAAATAAAACCAATTTTTCGGTTGGCAGTTGAGAGTATGATCGGGATATCAAAATTTCCCTGGTGACCTGCTACAAACAGAACTGGTCCTTCAGGCAGGTTATCATTCCCATGAACCGACACTTTGCCGCCGGCAAACCTGACAAGACTTGAGGCCCAAAGATACGCACGCCGGTGAATATATGCGTCTGCTTTTGCACGATCTTTTCGTTTTAGCAGATGAGCGATACCGAGTCCTGGTATCACAAGAATTAAATGAATAAAAAAGTAAACAAACCATAAAAAAGTTCGAATCATAGCCGTATGCGCTTCCTTTCTGAAATTCAGTCAGCTGAAGCAGCTGCTTCAGGTGTAAAAATGCTTGAGGCAGGGAACATAATCGATGAATAAGCCATTTGAAAAAGGAGGTCGATTATGCCCCGCTATGACATTACGGTGACAGGCCGTGTACAAGGCGTCGGCTTTCGTTATTTTGCCCAGCTGGAAGCCTCACAGCGCGAGCTTTCCGGGTGGGTCCGCAATGAACCGGACGGGTCCGTGCGGATGGAGGCACAGGGTGATGAAGAGAATCTGCATGCATTTATGCGCGCTCTGGGCCAGGCAAGATATCCGGCTGAAGTAGACCAGGTGATCCCCGTTAAGCTAAATGAAAAGTCCGAGCCTTCAAAGTTCCGGATCGTCCATTAAGGGATAAGTTCTTCAGCAATCAGCTGGTACGACTGCAGCCGTGTTTCATGTGAGTACAGGTTGCTGATCAGCATGAGCTCTGACGCTTGCGTGCGTTTCGCCAGTTCCTTCAGCCTCATACCGGCGGATTCAGCGCTTCCGACAATCAATCTCCGCCGGTTTTCTGTCTGACGTTCTCCATCATAGCCGGACCAGTCATGAGCCGCCGCCTTTTCCGGACCCGGAATTTCCGGCAGGGGCATCCCCTTTTCAGCTGACAGAACAGCCAGGTCAACGCTTTTTGCCATTCTTTCCGCTTCTTCATCAGTGGCAGCGCAAACGACGGATACTGCCATCATGAAAGAAGGCTTTTCCAGCCATTTTGATGGCTGAAACTGCTCGTAATAAACCGAAGCAGCCTGATCTGTTTCTTCTTCATTTATAAAATGAGCAAACGTAAAAGGCAGCCCGCGCGAAGCCGCAAGAGCTGCTCCTTTTACGGAAGATCCCAATATCCATACCGGTGGAACTGTTTCTGTATAAGGGCCTGCTTTCGCCTCCCCATACACATATTTTTCAACTGGTTGGTAATGAAGCCAGTTTAAAAGATCGTCCAGCTGTTCCGGAAATCGTGAAACATTGCGCGGTCTGCCCTCGCTTAATGCAAGTGAAGCTCTCGGCATTCCGCCAGGTGCTCGTCCGATTCCGGCGTCGATCCTTCCAGGAAATAATGCTTCCAGCATGTGAAAGGTTTCCGCTGCCCGGTAGGCACTGTAATGAGGCAAAAGCAGGCCCCCCGTTCCAAGTCTGATGGTGCTCGTCTCCGCACCAATCCGGCTCAGCAGTATTTCAGGTGATGTACAGGAAAGTCCCGGACTGTCGTGATGCTCTGCCGCCCAATAACGGCCGTACCCCCATTCTTCAGCAAGCTTTGCCAGCTCAACGGACTGATGCAGAGAACGCTGCGCCGTTCCTTCGTGTACAATAGGAGACTGGTCAAGAATACTTAGCTTCATAGTCATTACTCCTTTTCGTCTGCAGACTGTGAAGCGCCGAACTGCTGAAAAACCGTGTTCTCTCGTTCCTGATAGATCGTACGCCCTGCGATGTCATTGATAATTGTTACGTTCCGGTTCACAGCCAGTGCCAGGTTGGTCGCTCCTGCTCCGTGAGAGTGGACAATATCCGTAAGCGTGTAGAGCCTGCCGCTGCGCTCGTCCGGAAAGGAGAGATGGTAGCGCCGGTTTATTTTCAACCGGTCATCTTCCCTGTCGGCGTCTTTTGTCAGTGTTTCCAGCCACTCTGGAATATCAGGTTTATAGCCGGTGCCAAGAATGACTTTATCAGCAGTGACGCGAAACGTTTTCTCCTGCTGGTGCTGATGCAGTGTTACTTCATATGAACCGTCACCGGCCGCTTTAATGTCCTTTACTTCTGTATTAGCCTGAATAACAGTACCGCTCGGATGACCGCCGGTCGTTCGGTGATACAGGACATCATATATTTTATGCAGTGTGCTCTCTTCCACACCATTGCGAAGCTGCGTAAGATTTGGAAGCTCGTCCAGTCTTTTTTCAAGCGGAAGAGCATGAAAATAATCAATATAATCTGGTGAGAAGATTTCCTGCCCGAGTTTTCCTGATTCCAGCTGAAAAAAGCCGGCAGAACGGGTATACCAGTTTAACTCAGGACGGTGATCTTTTTGCAGCAGCTCGAGAAACACTTCGGCAGCACTCTGGCCTGATCCTGCAATCAGTACTTTCTCAGCGCCTGCGATACTGTCTTCCTGCATCACATACTGACTCGTATGGAGCACGTCTTCAGGCGGATGACCCTGCAAAGGCTCCGGGATCAGAGGCTTCGTACCCGTTCCGACGACAATATGATCTGCATAATAAGTGGTTTCTACTTTCGTTTCCTGGTCGAGTACGCAGACATGATAACTACCTTCTTTATAAACAACATTTGTTACGCTTCTGCCGAATAAGCAGTTATTCAGCTGGCCGGCTGTCCAGCGGGCATAGTGATTATATTCTCTTCGTGGAATATCGAAGCGGTTAAAAAAGAAGAAGGCGTGAAGTCTTCCTTGTGAAGATAAGTAGTTTAAAAAAGTAAAAGGACTTGTAGGGTCCGCCAGCGTCACCAGGTCAGCCAGAAATGGAACCTGCAGGTCTGCCCCCTCGATCAGCATCCCGGGATGCCATTGAAATTCCGGCGATTCATCAAAAAAGAGGGATTGAATATCTTCTGCTTTCGTTAACAGTGCAGCGAGGCCCAGATTAGCCGGCCCGATTCCGATTCCAATTACATGATAATTTGTCTGTTGGTGTGTCATATATGAATGTACATCCTTTCACTCCGGCATCGACATATTACATCAAGCAAGCCTGTCCTTAAACATGAGGATAGGTATGAGCAGCACGATACTCACTGGAGGTGTTTTTTATGACTAAGCCGACGTTCGCCGTCTGGTTTCGCAATGATTTTCGTTTTCATGATCATCCTGCTCTTGAAGCTGCCTGGGAGGCGGCGGAAGAACAAGACGGAAGCATGATGTTTTTCTTCCATCTGCATCCGGATTTTCAGCATAACACAGATACTAGCAATGATTACTTTTTTCAAACCGTTTCTTCCTTCAAGGAGCAGTGTGAAGAGGCCGGCCTCCAGCTTCACATCCTGTCAGGAACAGTAGAAGAAGCTTTCAAAACGCTTCAGGAACGAACATCTTCCCTGAAAGAAATCTTTTATATCGAGGATTATACACCTTTTTCCCGTGAGCGTGACAAAGAAGCGTTCCGGACACTTAAAGAAACCGGAGTACGCTTTACCGGCACTCCGGGGAGCTATATTCATGAACCGGATGAAATCGTAAAACATGATGATACTCCTTATAAGGTTTACACGCCCTTCTCCCGTAAATGGCTTCAGGAAGATAAGCCGGCAGAAGCGGACGATCACCATGACCGGTTTCATAACCGGTATCATCCGCATCAATCGCTCTCTGCCAACGGCGAACAGGCGTTTAGACAAGTTCTCTCCAATTGCAGCCGTAAATGGAAAGCACTCGGGGAAGCGGCTGCCCTCGAGAGACTCGGGGAATTTATGGATGACCGCATTGAATACTATGACCGGGAGCGTGACAGACCTTCTGTTGCAGGAACAAGCCGTCTATCCCCGTACATTCGTACAGGAGCTCTCTCCGTCAGACGTATTTATCACGCAGCTGCCGATAAAGGCGGGCAAGGCGCAGAAACGTTCATTAAAGAACTCGCATGGCGGGATTTTTATGCGATGATCATGTATCATTTCCCGGAAACAGCTGATAAGGAATTCCAGGAAAAATTCCGCTCGCTGGAATGGGTGACGAGCAAATCTGACTTAAAGGCTTGGCAGGAAGGGAGAACCGGATTTCCTATTGTGGATGCCGGGATGAGGCAGCTAAACGAAACCGGCTGGATGCATAACAGGCTGCGCATGATCACTGCTTCCTTCTTAACAAAAGATTACCATATCGACTGGCGTGAAGGAGACGCTTACTTTGCAGATAAACTGATCGATCATGATCCTGCCTCAAATGTCGGCGGCTGGCAGTGGGCTGCATCCACTGGCACCGATGCCGTTCCATACTTCCGGGTTTTCAGTCCGGTCCGTCAATCAGAAAGATTCGATCCGGATGGTGCGTTTATCCGACGCTACGTAAAAGAACTGGAAAACGTACCTGACAAATGGATTCATGAACCTCATAAAATGCCGGAAGAGGAGCAGAAAAAGGCGGCTTGTATCATTGGAAAAGATTATCCGGAGCCGACAGTAGACCACAAGCTGGAGCGAAAAAAAGCGATTGAAATGTATCAGGACAAGGGGGAGTAAATCGTGGAAATCAGGCGGCTGAGATCATCTGAAGCAGAGCATGCGATACGAATGTCGGAATTTGCATTTCAATATGAGATGACGGAAGAGCAGCGCAGAGCACGTCTGGCGGATATGAATCCTCAGGAAACATGGGTGATTGAAGAAAACGGTGTGGTGGTCTCCAAAGCAGCCGTGCTCCCAATGGATGTTTATTTTTACGATATGAGTATTCCGGCAGGCGGCGTCTCAGGAGTGGCCACCTGGCCGGAAGAACGGCGCAGAGGACATGTAGGGAAGCTTCTGTATCATTCGCTTCAGCAAATGAGAAAGGAAGGCAGGCTTTTGTCACTTCTCTATCCGTTCTCGATTCCGTTTTACAGGCGGTTTGGCTGGGAGCTTTATGCCGATCAGGAAGCGTGCACGTTGAAGCGCGAGCAATTCCCTTTATTTGAACCAAGCGACGGCTCCGTAAGCCGCATCACACCAGACGCACAAAAAATTGGTCCTGTTTACGACCAGTGGGCTTCCAACATAAACGGTTCCGTCGTCCGGTCCGCCGAATGGTGGCGTAAAAACACCTTTAAGCGGAAGCCCGGGACATGTGCGGTTTATAGCCGCGGCAATGATATACGCGGCTATATGATTTACGAAATGAAAGACAGAAAAATGACTGTCCATGAAATGATCTGGCTGGATGCTGATGCAAGAAAAGGGCTGATGGGGTATATCCGCAATCATGACTCGATGGCAGACACCGTATCGATTACAGGCAGAGCGCATGACATGATGCCGTTCTTACTGCCGGATCCTAAAGTGGAGCGGAGCGTATCCTCTTATTTTATGGCACGAATTGTGTCATGTGAACCTTTACTGAGCCTGCTGCCGCTTCATCTGAAAACGAACGAGTCCATCATGCTTCATGTCACCGATGAATTCTGCCCCTGGAATGATGGAACCTATATATTAGCTGCTGACTCAGGCCCGCCTTCCCGGGTCCGGTTCTTCCCGCCAAGAAATGAAGAAGACCGGTCTCTCCGGCAGCTGTCCAAAAAAGGGATAAAGCTTGATATTAATATGCTGTCTGCTATCATTATGGGAGCACAGAAGCCGGTGCGTCTTTGGGAAGAAGGCATGATCGAAGGAGAAGAAGAGATGGTGAGGCTCCTGCAAAGGGCATTGCCAGACTATCCTCCGTTTATCTACGATTTTTTCTAAGCTGGCTGTGTTTGATGAAACATGCAGGAGGACAGACCGATGCATCCATTTAAAGCGTTTTTCGAAAAACTTTACGGCCCGGTTCCTGAGGACAGTTCATTAAGGCTCTATTATTGGGTAACTGCTGTTATTTTCTTTATTCCGGCAGCGCTTTCACCCGTATTTCTGATTGCCTACTATGTTCAGTTCGGACTGGGGTATGTACTGACTTACGGTTTGCTTATGCTGGCTGCCGTTTGGATTTTCATGCCGATCTTTTTCAGGCTGATTATGAAAATGAATCGTTTTTTATTCAACGAAAAAGATCGAAAGCAATAAACAGTAACCTGCGCAAAAAGGGACCCGGCTTTGTAAATAAAGCCGGGTCCCCAGGCTGTTGAAAAAGTCTTTCAACTTACATATTTATTCGTTTGATTGTATTTCCCCTCTGCTTACCAGCGGAAGCTTGCCGTGGGCTGGCCTTCAGCTATTTCTCAGGGCGACCCTGTATGAAGGGAAGAAAGGCACGGCTTCACTCGGACACAGGCTTCTCGCGAGAAGCCTTCAAGACCCAGTCCGGCTCCGCTCGTGCGTTGATGCCGTTCGCAGATCTGAACGGCACTGGATCTTCAGACTGCGCTGATCCCACGGGCGTCCCCGCCGGACACATCGGGGAAACGGCTCTGATTCATGGAGAACAACGTCACGACAGGCAGGTGCGACCGCTTTTTTTACCTTTTATACTGAATTGTAGGAAGAATTGGCATCCCTATTCAACATCGAAACGTCGCATAGGGAAGGTTCATATGTGTGGAAGCCGATCGTGCATTCATAACCAGGCACTTGAAACGCACTGCCAGCTGCCGACATCGAAGGAACTCGACTCCGGGAGGATCAGAACGAGGCGAAGATCCAGCGCTTCCGACAGCAGGAGGAAGCGGTTAGCTGAGCCCGTTCCCTCCGGAAAGCGAGTGTCCGCAGATACAGGCAGATGCAACGTTATTCACTTAAAATGAATTTATCAACACTCTGGGGACCCGGCTTTGTAAATAAAGCCGGGTCCCTTTGTTTGCGAGCAGCGCCATACTGCTTGCACGTTTGTTCCTATTTTATGAAGGAGTGCGTCGCATATCCAGCCTTCCTCCGGCTCTTAAATCGGAAAAGCTGCTCCTCGAGTCCTTAGCTCCCGGATCGCCTTTACCGGCAGGAGGATAAACATGACTGCTTATTCATCATGGAGCGGCTTTCTGAAAAGATGATTCAGCTAGCTCCGCTGCTATTCCCACATTTTCTTCAAAGTGTTTAATGTTTTCTGCGACGGATTGTATCGAATGGGGAGGTCGAATTTCGTCGTCTGTTTTAAGATGCTTTTCCGATGAGTAAACGTATCAAAACTGTCCTTGCCGTGATAGGCTCCGTGTCCGCTCTCACCAACACCACCAAACGGCAGATAAGGGGTGCTGATGTGCATGATGGTGTCATTAATACATCCTCCGCCAAACGAAAGGTTACTGATAATCATCTGTTCTGTGTCCTTGTTTTCGGTAAACAGATAAAGCGCAAGCGGATTTTGCCTTTCCCGGACGAAATCAAGCACCTCATGCTCATATTGATAAGACACGATCGGCAGAATCGGTCCAAAAATTTCATCTTCCATTATCGGATCATCAAGCTGAACATCCATCATGATCGTCGGCTCTACTTTGCGGCTGTCACGGTCAAATGCTCCGCCATAAAGTATTTTTTCTTTATCGAGCAGGCCTGCAAGCCTGTCAACATGTTCTTCTGAAATGATTCGCGGATAGCTCCGTTTCCCCCGCACTTCCGGACCGAAAAAGCGCTTCGTATACTGAACGACAAGCTTTAAAAACTTTCGGCGTGACGACTCATGAATCAAGACGTAATCTGGAGCCACGCACGTCTGACCAGCGTTTAAAAATTTTCCCCAGACGATTCGTTTTGCTGCAAGTTTCAGGTTTGCATCTTCCGTGACGATAGCCGGGTTTTTCCCGCCTAGCTCCAGTGTGACAGGGATCAGCCTCTCTGCCGCTTTCGCCATGACCTTTTTACCCGTATGCTTAGATCCGGTAAAAAAGATGTAATCCAGCTTTTGATCCAAAAGTGCTTTTGAGACTTCTGCATCGCCTTCAACGACCGCAATATATTCCTCCGGAAAAGTGGCAGTGACGATATCGCGGATGACCATACTCGTGTTTGGCGTCATTTCAGACGGTTTCACAATGGCCGTATTGCCAGCTGCAATCGCACCGATTAAAGGCGTCATCGCAAGCTGAAACGGGTAATTCCAAGGGCTGATAATCAGTGCTACGCCATACGGATCTTTGTAAACGTAGCTTTTGCTGCCTACATGGGAAATAGGTGCCTTCTGTTTTTGAGGTGAAGCCCAATAGTCCATGTTTTTGTACATATCTTTAAGTTCGCTGTAAAAGAAGCCGATTTCAGTTAAGTACGCTTCAAATTCCCCTTTGTTTAAATCTTTCTTCAGCGCCTCCACAATTTGAGACTCCCGCTTCTGTACAGCCTCTTTCAACAGCTGCAGCTGTCGTTTGCGAAATGCGATTCCGCGCGTGTGACCGCCGTAAAAATACTCTTTTTGTTTACTGACAAGCGCCTGCATCATTTCCTGCATCCTATATCACGTCCTCATTCAGCATTCCTGCCTGATTAGTCGTCGTTTGGCTCTTCTTGTCACACTTCAGGTTCTTTAAGGACCTGTTCCACTTTCAATTGTTCTGCAAACGTCCTTGCCGAAAACGCTGTCTGACAACCTTCAGCCGATAAGCAAGCATTGCCGCACAGACAGTCAGTCCTGTAATTAACCCGATCCAGTAACCGAACGGTCCTAACGGTGTCCATACTGCTGCAGCATGGCCCGCGGGGAGCCCGATCAGCCAGAATGCTGCCAGAGCCATTAAAAATGGTATGTTCACATCCTTGTAGCCGCGAAGAACCCCCTGAATCGGGGTATTAATCGCATCCGACATCTGAAAGAAAACGGCATAAAGCAGAAACAGCGTAATCAGTTCTGCCAGCTCTGGGTCCTGTGTGTAGATAAATGCTGCCGGTTCTCTAAGCAGGTAAATAATCACCGACGCTGCCGCCCCCATAATGGCTGCCCCTATAATGCCTATTTTTGTATACGAGTCGGCATCCTGCAGACGCTCTGCACCTGCTTCATACCCGACAGCAATCGTAAGTGCAAATGCAAAACTGAGCGGTATCATGTACAGCAGGCTGGCAAAGTTCACCGCAGCCTGATGGGCAGCGATTACCTCAGTCGAATATTGACTCATTAACAACGTAACCGCTGAAAAGATGCTCGTCTCAAAAAAGATCGTCAGCCCAATTGGTGTTCCGAGCATGAGCAGCTCCCGCCACGCACTCATCGAAATACCGCTCCAGCTTTTGTAAATGCTGAAGCCGGAAAACGGACGCACTCTGGCAGTTGTGTACACAGTGACAGCGAAAATGAACCAGTACGTAACCGCTGAAGCGTACCCGGCTCCAATTCCGCCCAGCTCCGGAAATCCGAATGCTCCAAAAATCAGCACATAGTTAAAGAAAGTGTTTACCGGAAGAGCCATCAGTGTAATCATCATCGTCGTCCGTGTCTGACCAAGTGAATCAATAAAGCCTCTCAGCGCATTGTAAATGAACAGCGGCAGCATACCAGCTCCCAGTCCGATGAGGTAGTGTTTCGCTATGTACGCTGCTTCCGGCTCTAAATTCATGAGTGCAAGCACTGGGTCCAGCAGAAAAAAGCCGAGTACTGCTACTGCAGCTGTCAGTCCAACAGCAAGCCATATACCCTGCTGGACGTAAAACGCTGTTTTTTCACTTCTTCCCGCTCCCGCATTTTGCGCCAGAATAGGGGTGAGTGCCATTAATATTCCCGAAATGCCCGTTAAAATCGGAATCCACAAAGAACTTCCAACGGCTACTCCTGCCAGATCAACAGCACCGGCATGTCCGGACATGGCTGTATCAATAAAATTCATCATATACAGGCCGACTTGCGTTACAAGTATCGGCCACATCACGGAAGCCAGCAGAGCCAGCTTTTCTTTTCCTGAAAAAGTCTCACGCATTCATGACATGTCCTCTCCTGCTGAATAACGGGTTAATCATATCACAATTCGGCGTAAGGCAGGGAAAGACTGCTTCCTGCCGGTTATTCAGGGGAGAGCTTGTTTCCTGCCTTCGTCCTCCAATACAGAGCCTCCTGCAAATCTTTTTCTGCCAGAGCGTGATCAGCCAGCCAATTATAAAAATAAAGACAATGCTTCCACTGGATGCATGTTTCAAAATAAGGGAGAATGTTCACGACAATTTTTTTCGTTTCCTGACTATGCTGACTGCATAAACTGGCAAGAAACATAAAAAGGTGCTTCCAGCCAACATCGCGGGAGGAAAGCGGATATGATGTTTCGAATTCATGGATCGTCGCCTGTGCGTGTGCAGTCCAGGTACGTGCATCTTCATACATTTCCATTTCAAGGAAGACGTGTACGAGCTCATAAATCACTTCAAGCCGGTCCATGCCTTTACGTGAGCGGTAGCTTCTCTGCAGCATAGCGGCAGCTTCTGCAGTTTTCCCTCGCTGTCTGAAGTATCTCCCTTTCATCAGCGACGTACGCTCTCCCGCTTCAGATGCTGTGTGCTGCTGAAGGAGCATCAATTCATGGTCTCCCTCCTGCTTCAACCCCGTCATAAACAATGCTTCCGCTGCAATTTCCATCGCTTTTGTGCAGCGGACCATGTCCCCGGTTTCTGCCGCCATCCTGATACAGGAAGCGGCGTGCAAATAAGATCCTTCGCCATTTTCTGATTCAAGCATAGCTTGTGCTGTATGAAGGTGAAGATCCGCCATTTCTTCCGACGGCTGATTCATATCTCCGGCAGCACAGCAGGCCTGCAGCAGACTCAGGGAAGCATGCTCGGGCCAGCCGTCCATATAATATAAAATACCTCTTGCTTTATAAAGCAGAAACCTTACTCTGCTGTCTGCCGGACGTTCCTTTTCCGCCTGCCTGTAAAGTCTCCAGGCAGCTACAGAGAGATACGGCTTGCTGATAAGCTGACGCAGCTTTAGTACGAGCAGCAAAGCTTTTTCGTTTTTACCTGCGTCAGAAGTAAGAGACGGCAGTGTCAGCTCCTCCCCGTCCGCAAGCAGATCTTTGTGTAGCTGCAACAGCTCTGTCAGATTATTTTCCTGATGCCTTTCGGTTATTCCTCCTCCAATCTGCAGCCGTTCACGAAGCGCCGAAGCCAGATTTTCGTCTGGAACTACTCTCCCATTTTCGATTTTACTGTAATAGGAAACAGAGCAAAGCCCCTGGCAGACCTCGGCCTGTTTCAGCTGCAGTTTTTTCCGTTTCGCTTTCAATTGTCTCCACACGGTCATCAGTCCTTATCTAAACCTTAAAATGGTAATTAATTCGATTTATTATACCTTATCATCTCCATCTTTTGCATGATTAAATCGCTTTATCTCACCTCTATAAAAAATAATTCTGCAGAGGTTGAGATCGGAATCAGCACTTACAGCCCGGACTATGAAGCTAAAGACTGAGACTCTTAGACTCACTGGAGCACCTGATTTGCTCCTGGTTCACAGGACGTCTGATGTGTTTGATGATTTTATAGAATTTTTGATACGGAAAACGGTACAAAACGTTGTATGGTCGTAGAATGTAGTTTAGTAGGAAAGCAAATAAGTGAACGGAGGAAGATAGTTATGTTTTCAGCTATGCAGATAGGAATTGACCTAGGAACCGCAAACCTGCTCGTATATACAAAAGAGAAGGGCATGATTTTAAACGAACCGTCCGTCGTTGCTCTTGATACCGGAACTGGCGAGGTGCTTGCTGTAGGAGAAGAAGCAAAGCAGATGGTTGGCAAAACACCAGGTAACATCGTAGCAATCCGTCCGATGAAAGACGGAGTAATTGCTGATTATGACGTAACGACCGACTTAATTAAGCATCTAATGCGAAAAGCATCCAAAAAGCTCGGCACCGCCATTCGCAAGCCTAATGTGATTGTTTGTACCCCATCCGGGGCGACTTCCGTTGAAAAGCGTGCCATCCAGGATGCCGTGCGTCAGAGCGGTGCTAAAGACGTACAATTAATTGAAGAACCGGTTGCGGCAGCAATTGGAGCAGGTCTTCCAGTAGAAGAACCTGTGGCAAACGTCATTGTCGATATCGGCGGAGGAACAACTGAAGTCGCGATTATTTCTTTCGGCGGCATCGTGTCCAGTCACTCGCTCCGAGTAGGAGGCGACCGTCTTGATGAAGACATTGTCCAGTACATTCGTAAAAAATATCACCTGATGATCGGCACACGTACATCTGAAGAAATCAAAATGGAGATCGGCCATGCACTTGTGGAGCATGAAGAGCAAAAAATGGAGATTCGCGGAAGAGACCTCGTCAGCGGGCTGCCGCATACAATTGAAATCACGTCCACCGAAATACAGGAAGCGATTCACGAGGCAATGCAGCAAATTCTGGAGACAATTAAAGCTACACTTGAAGACTGTCCTCCGGAGCTCAGTGGAGACATTGTCGACCGAGGTGTGATGCTTACCGGCGGCGGATCACTGCTGCAAGGAATGGAGCAGTGGCTGTCCGATGAAATCGTAGTACCGGTTCACCAGGCACCTAACCCACTCGAGTCTGTGGCCATTGGAACCGGAAAATCACTGAAAATGCTGAAGAGCCTCCGAAAAGCAAATTAACGCCGCTTGGAACGAAAAAAGAGCTGTGCTCCCGAAAAATCGGTGTGCGCAGCTCTTTTTAAATTCAATTATTCAAATACATCTTCTTCAGGCTTCACGACCCACTCAAGCTCGCCGTTCTCAATGTGAAACAACGCTCCAAAAACTGGCACCTGACGCTCAGCCTGCTTATAAACGTCCAGCTGCTGAACCTTTTGTACCTGTTTCTCGACATTGTAACGCTCCAGCGTTTCCCCGTCTTCCGGGACTTCTCCTGCAAAATCACTGACAGAAGTACGTACGTGTTGAATCCAGTTTTCGAGCACCTCTGGATGAGAATCGGCTTTAGTTGCCTGAACGCCGCCACAGTGAGTATGCCCTAAAATAAGGACATAATTGACCTTCAGTACGTTAATCGCGTAATACAAGCTTGACTCTACGCTTTCATCTCCTTCAACAACTTGATTAGCGATGTTGCGGTGGATGAAAAGCCGCCCCAGCGGCTGACCTGTTACTGTAGTCGGCGAGGTACGGGAGTCGCAGCATGCTAAAACATAAAATGTTGGCGACTGACCTTTGGAAAGTTCCTCGAAATATGCTTTATTCTCCTGCAATTGTTTATCTTTAAATTCCTGCTGGGCTTTTTCCATATCATTTACTTTCATAATCTGCATAACCCTCCAGTTCGTCCGGCTAAGCGGCGGTTTTCAAATAGTATCGCAAAAAGAGAGGCACAGCGCAAGCACCATTCAATAAACGGCGCGCCACGAAAAAAGGCATGCCCATTATACAATGTACATGCCTTACATTCAGCGTCCCCGGATCATCCGGATAATGAAGACGACAAGTACAATAATTAATAGTAAATGAATAAAGCCGCCCGCTACATCAATGACTAAACCAACCAGCCAGATCAGAAGCAGGATTGAAATAATTGTCCAAAGCATGTCCTCTCCTCCTTTCAATCATCTAATGTACTATTTCCTATTTCCTTTTGGATGAAACCTTGTATATCACCAACCGGTAATAAACGGAATTCTCTGTTTTAATATGCTGATTTCTACTGTACCTGCTTCGCGCAGTTCACCATCCAGATCCAGTTTTTTAGGGGGATCGGTATCCAGCATGATGCTACTGCCCTGCAGCCATGTAACATTCTCAGCATCTTCGATCGATGTGGAAGTGAGCTTTTGCTGCAGCCACTCGCCGAAAACGGACCTGCCTCCCATTTTGACGATGAACAGGTCCAGCTTTCCGTCTGTCATGCTGATCGTTTCAGAAGGAAGCTCCGATGTGCCTAAAAACCCTCCATTTGCAGCCAGAATCATAATGGCTTCTCCGCGGTAGTGCTCGCCATCGACTTCCATCGAGTAGGAGAAGGGCTGCGCTTCTTTCATCGTCTGCCAGGCGCTGACAAAATAGCTGACTCTACCTGTTTTTTCTTTTAAATCCGGGTCAATATTTTCAGATGTATCTGCAATTAGGCCAAGTCCTGCAAAATTAATAAATGCTTCATCTCCGCATAAACCGGCATCGAGCAGCACTGGTTCTTTTCCTATAGAAGCTTTACATGCCTCCAGAGGTTTCAGCGGCAGCTGCAGCGATCGGGCCGTATCGTTACAGGTTCCGGCGGGAAGCACCGCGACTTCCGGTATGCTTTTTCTTGTCCGGATGCCTTCTACAGCTAAATGTACAGTGCCATCCCCGCCGAGAACCCAGAGCTTGTCCATAAGATGCTCGTCGTTTCGCAGAAACAGCAGTGTTTCTTCAGCCGTTTCCCCGGTGAATACTTCCAGTGTGTCCACTTCCGTCCGGATCACTTCCTGCAGTTCTTCCAGCAGACTGTCCTCAGCAGCATTTCCTGCCTGACGATTATGAAGAAGGACGCCTTTTTTCCCCATCCTGGTTCACCTTCCCCCGATTCATATTCTGTGAATAATATGTCTCTTTCCCTTTTTAAGGAATGAGCAATCATTTCCCGTTTTAGCAGTGCAAGTGAATAGGTAATGAAGGCTGATCGTGATAAACTTACGGGCAAGAGGTGATGTACTTGTGATCTGGGCGGCTCTTATAACACTGTTAATCGTGATGGTCATTAGTATCCAATGGTTTGTCGGGCTTCAGAAAATTCCCGTCCTTGTTAAAGAAACTGTGCCTGACGGCAAAGAGTCTGTCAGTATAGTTGTTGCGGCTCGAAATGAAGAAAAACGAATTTTTTCTGCTGTCAAAACAATGCTCGACCTTCATGCAGTTCAACTGGAAGTGATCGTCGTCAACGATCGGTCCACAGATGGCACAGCAGCCGAACTCCGCCGGCTCCAGGAATACGATGATCGGGCTCGCCTTCGCGTCATTCATATTAATTCCCTCCCGGATGGATGGCTCGGCAAGAATCATGCCCTGTATCGGGGGGCAGCGGCGGCATCAAATAAATGGCTCCTGTTCACCGATGCCGATATTTACTTTCAGCCGTCGACGCTTCAAAAAGCAGTCGGCTGGTGTCTGGAAAATAAGCTTGACCACCTCGCGCTCATACCTGAAAACAGAGGCGGCACAAAAATGTATCGGGCATTTCACAGCTACTGGAGTATAATCGGCGTTTGGAATTTCATTCAGTTGAAGCACGCTGGCATCGGCGCGTTCAATATGATGAAAAAATCCGTTTATGAGGCGTGCGGCACTCACCAATCGCTGCGGACTGCACCCGATGATGATTTGAAGCTTGGCAAACGTCTTGTCCGGCTTGGCTTCCGCCAGCAGCTTGGTCTTGGCAGCGGTCTCGTAAGTGTACAATGGTATGAAACGATACCGGAAACCGTCCAAGGTCTTGAGAAAAACTTATTTGCCTTCATGCGCTATCATTTCAGCGCCGTTTTCTTCTTTACTGCTTTACTGACATTCCTCCATATTGTTCCTTTTATCGGAGTGTTTACAGCGCCTTCCGCTGCAGGAATTATCTGGGGAGCCGTTCTGACAATTTACGTGTTCATGTACATGTGGAACTGCAGACTGACCGGGGAGCCTCCGCTTCATGTGTTCGCGATGCCGGCTGCAGCTGCCGTGTTTCTATACAGTCTGAACCGCTCTGCCTATAAAACATGGCGGCGGGGCGGTGTTGAATGGCGCGGTACCGTCTATCCCCTCAGCGAGCTGAAGCGAAAGTCGTAACGCTCGTGAAAAAGAGGCAATCGCTTATCCAATATTTTCTGTTATGATAGGTTCATAGACTGGCGCTACTGCCGGTCTATACATAATGCACATATCTTTAATGCGGGGTCTGGAGGGATGATAGTGACGAAAAACCATGCATGGATCATGCTGCGATTGTTATTTGTACTTCTCTTTACCGGGCTGCTCTTTTATGTATTTATCTGGGTTTTTAAAGCGACTTACCCTTTTTGGCTTGCCGCGATTCTCGTCTGGATGTTTTATCCCCTGATCCGCCTGCTGCGGCAGCGCCTGAGGCTCCCGAATACACTCGCCGTCATCGTGACGCTCCTGCTGAGCATTTCTGCTTTGCTCGGAGCGCTTACAGGCATCATTTTTCTCATCGTTATAGGAGTTCGTCATCTGTCTCAATTTATACCTCAGTGGATTGAATCGACCTCACGTGAAGTTCAGAGCTTTTTTAATGAAACACTGTTCCCGTTCTGGCAGGGTCTGACCGGAGCGTTTGATACGCTTTCTCCGGAACAGCAGGATGCTGTCGGAACCGGCATCACGACGCTCGGAACCAGGCTGGCTGAATCTTTTACAGAAGGAGGACAAGGATTCACTGAGGCACTTCGCTCAATCGTTATTTTCGTGCCGACCTCCATCGTGGTCATCGTGTTCGTCTTTATTGCGTTTTATTTCATCGGCAAAGACTGGGAGCGCATTTTTGGCTATATGTATCAGAAAACGCCGGCTGTGTTTATGAAAAAGTCAAAAGCGTTTAAAACGATGTTTCAGTACCGGGTGTTTGGATTTATCCGGGCCCAGGTCGTACTTATGCTGATCGCTTCGCTTATCGTCCTGATCGGACTTGCCATTCTCCAGGTTGAAAATGCGGTAACCATCGCGTTCATCGTGGGAATCGCCGAAATTTTACCTTACCTCGGATCCGGCACGATACTGATTCCCTGGATGATTTATATGTTTTTAACTGGCAGTATCGGCATGGGTATCGGACTTGCTGTCGTATATGCTGTTACCGTCCTCGTCAGACAGTCAATAGAACCAAAAGTGCTGTCCACCAGTATGAATTTGAACGCACTGGCGGTTCTCATCGCGCTCTTTGCCGGCTTTCAGCTTTTTGGAGTAGCAGGCGTTTTTCTCGGTCCTTTCCTGCTTGTTATCTTTGTGATTTTAAAGGATATCGGCGTGATGAATGATCTGCTTCGATTTGTGCGCTACGGGTTTGTCGATGAAAAAGAAGAAAAGGAAATTGTGATACGCCCTAAATAATGCAGTGCCCATTGTTGATCAACTCACAAGCCGACATTCGAAATGGTCAGCCGTCTCTTCTGGAATTACACTGGCAGACGTGAGCTGTCAAGCTCGGTTGTCTTAATAATAAAGACCCGGTGATCACATTCAATGATCACCGGGTTTTTATGCATCATCTATAATTGATTTGCATTATCAGATATTTGCGTTATTTTTTCCAGAAGAAAACGCCGGCCGGCTGCTGCGCGGTCAGCGTGAAAAATCTTCAGCATAAGCTTTCATCAGATTCGTTGTGGGAGATGATAATATGACGCAGCTTTAAAGTGGATGTGACTCCCTTTTCGTTGAGAAACGCTGAGCTCTCTGCTGCAGTTCCGCGATTTGGTACTCTTCGATAAACGTATAAATGATTCGCATATCGTCTTCTGATAAACCGTCCAGTAACTGAAGGATATCCTGCTTGTCTACATTCATGGAAGCTCCCTCCTTCTGTCATCCCCTATTTTCCTAGTACCCCTCTGTGCAGAGATTTAACCATTCATTTCGAGAATTCTGCGCTTTTTCATCAGGAAGACACCGATGGCAGCAGTAATAAAAAGTGCCCCCGCCAAAGCTGTCCATGCAATAGCCGGATAGGCATCCGCGCGTTCGACAAAAATACCGAGGTAGGCCCAGACGAATACCGCAGGGTAAACAGCATCTCGGAGGAATTGCATGACTCCTGCTGCAATAAGCGCTCCTGCTGCGATGATAACGACCGTCCACGCTACGTTGGATAGGAGGAATCCGTCTTCAAGGCCGATACTATTAAACAGAATCCCAATATTTACGATGAATGCAACAGAGATCCACCCCATGTAGATCGAGAACGGAAGCTTCGTCCAGACCGACACCTTACCAGCCCTTCTGATTGCAGCATATATCATAATCAGCGTTATAAATAAAGCGCCCATCGGGATCATCGATACAGCGAACCATTCGTAATGAAAGGCAAACAGCCAGGCTGTATTCCAGACGCTGCTCAGCACGAATAATAAACCGATAGCGCGAACTGCTTCCCGGTCCCCCCGGTGCTTTGTAAACACTGCTCTCACCGCCCATATGGCTAGAAGCGAGTAAATAACACTCCATATGCTGAAGACGTAGCCGCCAGGTGTAAACAACACATTCACCTGTTCGGATAACTCTCCCGTCGTATTGTTATTTAGCGGCAGGTAGTTAGCAAGCGCGTTCATCCCTATCACGATTATAAGCGTAATCAAGTTGATAACAGCCAGTTTTTTCATAACAGCCTCCTTTTTATGACATTAGTGTCTGTTATCGGATACCCGATTCCTGCCGCTTCTAATCGGCGGATGCTGCATGGTACACTCGGGTAAGAAAACGTGTATGTGCTTTTCAAATAAGGAGTGTGGATAATGCATCAGTCATTATACAGCAAAGCTAAACAACTGGATGATCAGCACTGGCCTTATCGTCAGGAATTTTATCTTCCCGCTGATGGACAGGTATATCTCGATGGTAACTCACTCGGCCTTCTCTCAAAGCCGGCAGAAGAAGCAGTCTATCGTGTGATAAACGATTGGAAAACGCATGCTATTGATGGCTGGACAGAAGGCAGACAGCCGTGGTTTTACTTAGCCAGCACTCTTTCCAGATATGCGTCCGGACTGATCGGGGCACAGCAGAAGGAAACGGTCATCACCGGCTCCATCACAGCAAACCTTCATCAGCTCCTTGCCACTTTTTATCAGCCTGAAGGAACCCGTCGAGAGGTTGTGACAGAAGCCGTAGCTTTTCCTACAGACAGCTACGTTACGAACAGCTGGGTAAAGCACGGGGCCGATAAAATAGAGGTATCCCCTCGCGAGGACAGACTGTTATACGAAGAAGATATCGAAGCCAGACTGTCTGAGCGCACAGCTCTTGTGCTGCTGCCATCTGTACTTTACCGGACCGGGCAGCGTCTGGATATGAAGCGTCTCACGGAAGCCGCACATTCAGCCGGTGCTGTCATCGGATGGGACCTGGCGCATTCTTTTGGGGTCATGCCCCATGAACTTCATGAGGAAGGTGCAGATTTTGCCGTCTGGTGCACGTACAAATATGCAAACGGAGGCCCTGGTGCAACCGGAGGGTTATATGTGCATGAGAAACATCACCATACGAGCCCGGCGCTCACTGGCTGGTTCGGATCCGATCAGACGAAGCAGTTCGATATGGACACGGTGTTCGAGCCCGCCTCTGATGCTTCTGCCTTTCAAATGGGTACGCCTAACATTTTAAGCATGGCTCCACTTATCGGTTCTCTGGAAATGCTGGTGGAAGCAGGGATTGATACGATCCGCAGCCGTTCACTTCAGCTTACCGCCCTGCTCCGCGAAGGAATCAATTCTTTGCAGGAATTAGACAACCGGCTGCAGGTCGTTACACCCGCTGCATGCGGCGGTCACATTGCCTGTTCTCATCCAGAGGCTGCGCGCATTGTGAAAGCATTGAAAGCTTCGGGCGTCGTTCCCGATTTCAGGGCTCCTGACATTATTCGACTGGCGCCCTCCCCGCTTTATACTTCTGCAGCTGATGTTATTCAGGCTGTGGAAACGTTAGAAGCTATTTTGAAAAATCGCACGTATGAGCAATATGAAAATAAACGGGGCATCATCGCTTAAGCGCCTTTGACAGATAAACCAAACGCATCTTACCGCATCTCCAGTTCTGAGAACAATACAATTTTAAACATAGAATCAGGCCGGCGATCTTTCCAGAGATCGCCGGCCTCAGAGTGTTGATAAAGTCATTTTCGGTGAATAACGTTGCATCTGCCTGTATCTGCGGACCCTCGCTTTCCGGAGGGAACGGGCCCAGCTAACCGCTTCCTTCCGCTGTCCGCCGGATCTTCGCCTCGTTCTGATCCTCCAGGAGTCGAGGTCCTCCGATGTCGGCAGCTGGCAGTGCGTTTCAAGTGCCTGGTTATGAATGCACGATCGGCTTCCATACAGATAGAACTTTCCCGATGAGACGTTTCAATGTTGAACAGGGGGTGTCCTTACTTCCTGGAAATCATGATAAACGTGAAAAATCTGTCGCGTCTGCCTGTTATGACGTTGTTCTCCACGAATCAGAGCCGTTTTCCCGATGCGTCCGGCGTGCCCGTGGAATCCGCACAGTCTGAAGATTCAGTGCCGTTCAGATCTGCGAACGGCATTAACGCATACATGGGCCACCCTGAGAAATAGCTGAAGACAAGCCCACGGCAGGCTCGATAAGCAGAGAGGAAATACAATCAAACAGATAAACATGTAAATTTTAAGACTTTTTCAACCGCCTGAGACCGACGATCTTTCCAGAGATCGTCGGCCTTTTCTGCATCGTATGTTATGTGCTTAGCTTATTTGGTCTGCAGCTCTCCGGCTGTCTGATCCGTAACCCGGTCCAGCGCCTGTTTTAAGTCATCCCAAATGTCCTCCGGATTTTCCAGACCAGCTGACAGCCGCAGCATTGAATCGGTAATTCCCATATCAAGCCGTTTATCGGGAGGCACAACGCTGTGCGTCATCGAAGCCGGGTGCTGGATCAACGACTCCGCATCCCCCAGGCTTACCGCAGTCTGCACGACGTTCAGTTCATCCATAAACGCCTGGGCTGCTCGTTTTCCGCCCTTAATTTCAAAGCTGATTAATCCGCCGGGCTGAGCCATCTGCCGCTGAGCCAAATCATATTGAGGAAAGTCCGGATCTCCAGGATATACAATTCGTTCAATCCCATCTTCTTGAGAAAGCTTTTCAAAAATATAAGCAGCATTGCTGCAGTGTCTGTCCATTCGCAGCGGCAGCGTCTTTAGACCGCGCAGCAGAAGCCAGGCATCCATCGGCCCGAGTACTGCGCCAACATCTTTTTGAGTCGTCATGCGAATAACCTGCATTTCTTCAGCCGGTCCGCATGCTGCACCGGCAATCACATCGCCGTGACCGCTGATATATTTCGTCGCACTATGAACCACGAAATCTGCTCCCATTTCAATTGGCCGCTGCAAATAAGGCGAGCAGAATGTGTTGTCAACTACTGTCCATAACCCGGCATCTTCTGCAGTCCGAATCACCATCTCCAGATCGACGAGCTTCATCGTCGGGTTGATTGGCGTTTCCACGTAAACAGCCTTCGTATTAGGTTTAACAGCCCGACTCACGTCTTCTATTTGATTCATTTGAATAAGGTCGTATTCAATTCCGTATTTTGTCTCCATCATTTCGAGAAAACCATAGGTACATCCATAAATCCCTTCTGACACGATAACGTGGTCACCGCTGCTGAGTAAATGCATCAACACAGCTGATACGGCCCCCATACCGGAAGCAAATGCGACAGCTTCCTCTGCGCCTTCTGCGTCTGCGAGCTTTGCTTCCAATTCTGTCACTGTAGGGTTTCCTAAGCGGGAATAAATGTATCCACCCTCTTCTCCGGCAAACCGTGCTTCCCCTTGTGCCGCATTGTCAAATACATAAGTAGACGTCTGATAAATCGGATGCGACAGACTGCCGTGCTGACTTTTTCTGTCAAACGCACCGTGAATCAGCCTTGTGTGAAGTCCTTTTTGCTTCATTGCAGCTACCCCCTTAACGAGTTAATCGCCCAAATAGTAAGCGCTTTCATTAATAGTATACCGAATTCTGTTTCTGAAAAAAATGGAAGTAACCGTACACGTCTAGTCGGTTTAGAGCACCTCAGCAAGAAAAAACCACCCTGGGCAGGTGGTTTTCAGCTTTCGTACAAGCGCCTTTATCTATGATGTCCGCTCTTATAACGAATTTTTAGGATTGGTCCATTCCTTCGATTCGTTCTGATAATTCCTCCCACCGGAGCATCTTGCTTTCTAACTCCTGCTCGGTTTTTTCTTTTGCTTCAAACTTTTCCCTCACGACGTCAAAATCAGCTCCGGCCTCTGCAATTTCCTTATCAAGTTCTTCCAGTTTTTCCTCAAGGCCACTGATCTCATCTTCAATCGTGTTCCATTCCTGCTGGTCTTTGTAGGACAGCTTTTTCTTCTGTTTTGGAACAGGTGCCGACTTGCTTTCTGTTTTTACTGGTTTATCAGCGCTTTTTCTCGCCTCCAGCCAGTCAGAATAGCTTCCGTAAAACCGGTCTGGCTCAGACCCGCGTTTGACGATCAGGAGCTGACTGACCGACCTGTCCAAAAAGTACCGGTCGTGGGAAACGGTGATCACAACGCCCGGAAACTGATCCAGATAATCCTCCAGCACCGACAGCGTTTCTGTGTCCAGGTCATTTGTCGGTTCGTCCAGGATCAGCACATTCGGCTCCGTCATTAAAACTCGCAGCAGATAAAGCCGCTTTTTTTCTCCGCCTGACAGCCTGCTGATATACGTCCACTGCTGGGCCCGGGAAAAGAGAAAGCGCTCCAGCATCTGTTCAGCTGTAATCAGACTCCCGTCGACGGTACGGACAGCCTCTGCTGTCTCTTTAATATAATCAATCATGCGCAGATTCGGATTCATGTCCTCCTGCTCCTGCGTATAATAGCCAATCTTGACTGTTTCACCGTGCGTAACCTGACCGTGGTCCGGCTGTCTCCTGCCGGCAATCGTATCAAGCAGGGTGGTTTTTCCGGAGCCGTTCGGTCCGATAATTCCGAGCCGCATCCCCCGGATAATCAGAAAGGAAAAATCATTCGTGAGTATGGAACCGCCCCTTGCAGTTACACAGTTTTCCAATTCGATCACTGACTTTCCAAGACGTGTGGATCCGATCGCAAAATCAAGCTCTTGTTCTGCAGAAGGGGCATCCTGATCCTGGAGGTCTTCTGCCCGCTGAATTCGAGCTTTCTGCTTCGTCGTCCGCGCTTTCGCCCCTCTTCTGAGCCAGGCAAGCTCCCGGCGGAGGATATTCTGGCGCTTTGACTCCTGATCTGCTTCGATTCGCTGCCGCTCGGCCCTCTGCTCTAAAAATCGTTCATAGTTCCCGATATACTCATATAAATTCCCTTCGGACAGCTCAAACATTCTGCTTGTCACCCGATTCAGGAAATACCGGTCGTGTGTAATCAGCATGAGTGCGCCACTATACTGCTTTAAGTACTCCTCCAGCCACTCTACTGCGTCGTTGTCCAGATGGTTGGTAGGCTCATCAAGCAAAAGAAGATCTGCCGGCTGGATTAACGCCCTCGCCAGCGAAACACGCCGCTTCTGTCCACCGGAAAGAGTGGAGACAGCTGTATCAAACTCATAGATTCCGAGCTTTGTCAGGATAGTTTTGGCTTGTGCACTTGCTTCCCATGCGCCTTGCTTATCCATGGCAGCCTGGGCCGCTTCGAATGCTTTGCCTGCAGCTTCATCATGATTTTGTTCCATGCGCAGCAATGCTTTTTCATAGCTGCGCATCGCTCCCATAATCGGCGCGCTCCCGTCAAACACGGTTTCCAGTACTGATTTATTAGTATCCAGCTCCGGATCCTGCGGAACGTACTCCACGCGGAACTCTTTTGCATGGATTAAATCACCGCTCTCAGCAGCTTCTCTGCCGGCGATTGCTTTCAGCAAAGAAGATTTACCTGTTCCATTGACACCAACAACGCCAATTCGTTCTTTTTTCTCTACCGTAAATGATATACGATTAAAGAGTGTTTTATCTCCATATGTTTTTACCAGGTTTTCGACACGCAGCAAGCTCATGATCTATCATCCTCACTCTTCATTCATTCCGTTTTCTATTGTAACAGACTGCGCAGCGGATGACAGATGCGTGATGCTTGTCTATTCATGAAGGGGGACGTTCTTTTGCTTCAAATGATTCTAATTACTGCTGCAGCGGCGCTGACATTTCTGCCGCTGCAGCGGACGTGGTGGCAGCGGACTGACTTCCGCCGCCTCCTGGCACCTCGCTACATACTAGGGCTTTTTTACGGTGCTTTTCTATTTTACGCCGGTCTTGCTGACCAAAGTATCACGCTGCTTGTTGCAGCCTATGTCCCGGTGGTGGCTGTCTGGCTGATAATCGACAACGTGGTCGTATATATGACGGTGCGCACGTTTCGTAAAAAAGAAGCTTCAGCCGGTGCCGGTGCCGGCATTGTGCTGCTGGCAGCAAGCATGGCCTTCTTTATTTTCCAGCCGCTCTTTCTCGCCGATGCGAAATACGATATAGCTGATGGCGAGGAGGTCTCGAGCGACGATCTGCCTCCGGTAAACGAAGAAAACATTCCGGTCGTTCCGCGCAGCTATGCGGAATACCGGGCGGACATCATGATGGGGCAACTTGATAATCCCGCTTTTTTCACTCTTGGTGCTACGCGTATTCAACGAGTAGATGATTCGCTGTACTGGATTACGCCGATTGAATATGATGACTTTTTTCGCTGGATCCGGGCGGACAGCGTACCCGGTTTTATTATGGTAAGTGCGGAAAACCCCCGCGAGGATCCGCAGCTGATTGAAACAGACATGCAGTATGTGCCTTCTGCTTTCTTTCATGAAAATTTGGAGCGTCATGTAAGGATGGCGTATCCCGATGTCGTCATGCTCGATACGACATTTGAAGTCGACAGTGATGGAAACCCATATTACATTGTCAGCTACGGTCATTACACCCAGTTTCGCCGCGTCGCAGATGTAGATGGAATTATCACCGTTGATCCGGCAGACGGCTCCATGGAACAGTATGTAGCCGAGGAAGCGCCGGAATGGGTAAATCGGATTTATCCTCCGCACATAGCGGAAGAGCGGAATGAATGGTTTGGTATGTACAGCCGCGGACTGATTAACCGATACTTTGGACGGGAAGGTCTGACGCAGCCAACGACATGGTCGGCAGACGACACAGTAACCGGCATTGTAGATGATAACCTGCAGCTGAACTGGTTCACCGATCATATGAGACTGACGGACGAAGGCGAAGAAGGTTCGCGTTCCATGGTCGGATTTACGATGTTTGATGCACGAACCGGCGAGCTTCGCTATTTCCGTGATGCGAGCGGTATGCTGAATGGACGGACAGCGATGGATCTTGCAGAGCGGACGTTCCGGCGCGATGATTACGTCGCAGGAACCCCTTCCCTTTATCCGATTTACGGGCAGTACACGTGGGTCGTACCGCTTATGGATCGAAATGCTGTACTCCGTGAAGTGATGCTCGTTCACGCCGCTGATGAAAATGTCTACGGATATGGCAGTACGAAGCGGGAAGCCTTCAATGCTTATCAGTTGGAGCTTTCGACCACAGTCGATGATGATGTTGTAGCCGGTGAACTAACGGATATGGTAGAAGAAGAAAAAACAATCGGCAGAGTGTATCACTGGGACCGAGAAGAAAATGTTACCGTTCGTCTCTGGTTTGAAGGAGAAGACCGGATATTCACGTTAAGCGCCTCTTCGCATCCAACGGCCGTATTCCTTGAGCCTGGTGACGAGATTACGATTCGTTATATGGACAGCGGCGAAGCGGTACAGCCGATCGAAGAAATGGACTTCGACTTGATTCCGGTTGAAGATGAGGAAGCCGATTTTCTGGAAGATATTGAGACAGAGGACGAAGAAGTACCGGATGAGGAGACGTAACGAAAGTATGCTCTGATCAGCTGGTAAAATAAAAAGTACTATTCTGCATCTCTATAGGAACTGAAAACCGGCGACCCTCATCGGATCGCCGGTTTTTTACGCCTCAGACATCAGCAGTTTTTTCAACCTGAAGAAGAGCCGCTCCAGCTGGATGGACGGCTCCTCTCTCATGATTGAACTGCAGCTGTGTCATGTGTTCAGTTCAAGCAGTTCTTCGATTTCTTCGCGGCCGAGTGATTTCAGCATTGTTTCACCCGGCTGTACGACTCTGTCAAGCAGGTCCCGTTTTCGCGCCTGCATCTCGTGAATTTTTTCTTCAATCGTTCCTGCTGCGATCATTTTTGTCACTTGTACGACTTTCTTTTGACCGAATCGGTATACCCGGTCGGCAGCCTGGTCCTCCACTGCTGGGTTCCACCATGAATCGAACAGGATGACCGTGTCTCCTCCGGTCAGGTTCAGACCGGTTCCGCCGGCTTTTAAGGAAACAAGAAAGAGATCATGTTCCCCGTTGTTAAAGCGTTCAGCCATTGTTACCCTTTCTTCTGCAGGCGTTTTACCGTCTAAATAAAAATAATCGGCTCCCCGCTTATCGAAGCGCTCTTTCATGAGGGCAAGCATCGTCGTAAACTGGCTGAAGATGACAATTCTCCTCCCGTTAATAAGTGCTTCCTCCGTATATTCCATCAGGCGCTCCAGCTTCTCGGAGCCTCCCTCGTAATCTTCCATAAACATGCCGGGATGCGAACAGATCTGTCTGAGCCTCGTTAAACCTGCGAGAATCTGCATGCTCTTTTCTTTCCAGCTGTCTGTCAGCCGTGCCTCTGAGGCTTCGCGCTTTAAAAGCTGAAGCTGCGTCGCATAGAGCGTACGCTGCGCCTGAGTGAGTTCCGTATACTCCACGCTTTCCAGCTTTTCAGGAAGCTCACGCAGCACATCCGTTTTCCTCCGCCTTAAAATAAACGGGCGGATTCTGGCGGCTATTGTTTCTTCCTTAAGCGATTGAAAAGCATCTTTTCCTGTAAATAAACCCGGAAGAACAATCTGAAAAATCGAGTACAGCTCCTCGAGCGAATTCTCAATCGGGGTTCCGCTCAGTGCAAAAGCTGTTTTGCACTGCATATCCCTGACCGCTTTCGCCGTTTTCGTTCCCGCGTTTTTCACGTTCTGCGCTTCATCGAGAATGAGTATGTCAAAATACCGCTCGCGAAACATTGAATGATCGCGCCGGAGCACCGGATAGGAGCTGATAAGCACATCGGCCTCTGCATACTGGGCAAACTGCTCCTCCCGCTCCGATTTTGTTCCGCCTATAATACCTGCTTTCAGGTGGGGAGCGAATCGTTCAAGCTCTTTTTTCCAGTTATAGGTGACACTCGACGGGCAGAGAATGAGCGTCTGCTTCAACGGCCCCCGTTCTTTTCTGCCGGCAATAAAGGCGATGGTCTGAAGGGTTTTTCCGAGACCCATATCATCAGCCAGCACGCCGCCGAACCCGTAATGATCAAGCGACGTCATCCACTGATAGCCGGTTCTCTGATAGTCCCGCATATCCGCTTTGAGCTTATCCGGCTCTTCGAAATCAACATCAGACGGGTCGAGCAGCCGCTGAATCAGTTTTTGAAAGGAAGCTGTACGTGCTGAAAGGATGCGTGCTTCTTCGAGATGAAACGCTTCTTTTAAAGGCAGCGTCATCGAGGCTGAAGGCTTTCCTCCCACGGCCGTCCGATAACGCTCCATCAATTCACGTACAGCATCAAAGCTGACATCATGAAGAGGAATAAAGGTGCCGTCTTCACGCTCGTAGTAGCGCCTTCCTTCCATCACCGCTTCGACGATCGCGTCCAGCTCATCCTGCGGGACCGCTTCCGTAGATATGTGTACACTTAACTCTCCGGTTCCCTCATCGACCTCGGCCGTCACTTCCGGAGCCTGCTCCGGCAGATAAATCAAATCACGCAGCGAAGCTGGCAAATATACTTCAAATTGTTCAGACAGAACCGGGAGCCAGCTGCTTAGAAAATAAAGCAGATCCGGGAAATGATCGATGAACAGCTCTGAACCGTTATATTTGAGCGGTGCTTCCTCAACGAGCGCCATGAGCCGGTATTCCTGTTTCATGTCTCTGACGATAATACGTTCGCCGCGGTTTTCCTGTTCCCGAAAAGGGTTGATTTCCACATGACCATACTGGAACACTACTTCCGCTGTCAGGCGATTAGCCGAATAGTCCAGAAGAAGCCTTGCTTTAAGCGGGATCATGTCGATCTTATGTTCCAGCGCCTCTGCCGTTTTCACTGTTCCTACTGCTTTAAGCTGGGGAAGCAGAACAGACGCCAGCGGTTCAAGATAGGCGCTGCTGAACGTAATCAGCGGCTTTTCTGCGAGCGAAAGCTGATAATACAGCTTTTCAATGACGCTTCGCTGCTCTTCCGGAATCCATAAAAACCGATCTTTGTAGTAGCACACAGGAAAACTTCCCCCGAAATACTGCAGCTGATGCCCATCTTTCCAGTACAGTGTGTAAGCGCCTTCCTGCACCTCTTCGGCCTCGAATCGAAACGGTGTACCTAATTCCTCCAGTCTGAAAGGCTGTTTTTTGCCTTCTCCTGCAATAACAACCACATTCCGCCCGCTTAACAGCTGAAAAAATGACGCGGCAAAAGGGGCAGGAATATCGAAGCTTCTCATGTCGCCTTCTTTTCTGACCGCATAACGATCCTCGTACATCTGCTGAACGTTTACAAGGATCGCTGCCTCTTTTAATACAGCCAGATCGTCCTCGTCCAGTGCGTGCTCTTCCGGATAAAACGAAAATTTATCAGTGAATCGATAGGCTTCTCCGTTTTGTACAGCATGTAAAAATCCCGGCAGACTGCGCACAATATACAGCCGTTCAATACCTGCTTTCAGTTCAAGTTCCACAGTGCCCGGAGCCTCTTTATAAAAAGACGGGTAAAGCTTTAGTTCAAACTGAATGTGCAGCTTCGTTTTCTCAGACGATTCAAACGACGAAACCGGTGGCACGAAAAGTGATTCAAACTCCGCAAGCAGCGACGCTGTTTCACGGTCCTGTCTGCTGCTGACGGCAAGCGGGTTCGGCACCGTAAAGGACGGGTCCCGTTCAGCGAGCCAAGCATGGACGCGATTTTCACCCATGTATAAAAGCGCAGCAAGTATGTGAACACAAATACCACTCCTGTCACAGCTGCACGCTGACTGTTTGATTTCCATCATCGAATCCGGATATATATCAACGGCGAACCGCTGTCTGTATCGCTCCACATAGATTCGGAACCGCTTTTTCTCCTGATCCCAGAGCATTTCCTTCACACTTTCTTCCTGAAGGTAAACGCGTGCAATTTTTAACTGTTCAGGCGCCTGCACCTCATCCTGCAGCGCGTCCAATGTTAATTCCGTTAAACGCAATTCAGTTCCTCCTCCTTGTACAGAGCGCCCCGTTCTCAGCCCTAGCTGACCGAGCTAAACACTACCCTTCATCATATCAAAAAAACGGAATTCCGGAAAATAAGAGAGCAGATATCATGCTTAGCCTGCTCTTGAAACGACAGAATCACCACGTCTCATTTATTTCAAACCATCACACAGCCTTATAGATACCGGATCAGGACTGCAGCGAAGCTCATACCTGTGTTTATGCCATTCGCACCGGATGTGGGCAGAAATTTTGCAGACAAACCGGCGCATAAACTACCGTTTCGCCCCATGAAGAAACCGGCCATCCAATACGGACAGCCGGCACTACTTTCGATATGGAATTGCTTGAAAAATGCAGAAGCTTCATACAGGATCATGAACGTCTACTTTCGTGCATCAGGCCGCTCCAGTTCAAAAATTGAGCCAAGCCCGGCATACTGCTTTCCGCCTAGGCGGGAAACAGGCTTTAATTTGTCCGTGCGCACGTCCCCATCCTTGATCAGCTTTTCCTCAATTTCATAGTGCACGATCCGACTGAGAATCAAATCTTTTGCAGATTCTTCTCCTTCCAGAATGAGGTGCCTTTCCAGCCTGCATTCCAGGCGGATCGGTGATTCCTTCAGCGAGGGCACGGCAACAACCTGACTTGGTTCCGGCGTCATTCCTGCCCGTACCACTTCACTCTCATCCGGCTTCAGAGAAGCAGACGCCTCATTCGCCTGTCTCACGTTATCCTCCGTTACGACGTGCACGACAAACTCATTTGAGTGGAGAATGTTGCGGCACGTATCCTTCTGCTGGCCCTCTTTGCGTCCGATGGCAAGAGAGATCAGCGGCGGATCGGCAGACACGATGTTGAAATAGCTGAATGGTGCGGCATTCAGTACGCCTGCATCCGATAAAGAAGTGACGAGTGCAATCGGTCTGGGAGTTACGAGGGAAGTAAGCAGCCGGTAATTTTCTTTCTTCCGCAGCTCTTCCGGATTCAGCCCTTTCATGAGCTGCTGCCTGCATGCTGCTTGTAAAACGACGATGCCTGTTCCACTTCATCTCTTGTCAGCTGATGTCCCATTTCCGCCCAGTAAAGCTCGATATTTGCTCCACTCTCCTTCAGATGACCATATAGCTCCTCTGTTTCTTCCGGCGGGCAGATAGGGTCATTGGAGCCTGCGCCAATGAAGACCGGCAGTCCGTTCATATCCGGCCTTTCCACACTCCGGAGAGGCACCATCGGGTGAAATAAAAAGGCGGAGTGAAACGGACGCTCATAGTGATAAAGCAGGCTCGCTGCTATATTAGCTCCGTTAGAATAGCCTACTGCCGTCAGGCTGTCGCGGTCAAAACCGTATTTTGCCGAGGCTTCATCAATAAACTCATGAAGTTCCTGCGTGCGGAACTTCAAATCTTCTTCATCAAACACACCTTCCCGCAATCGTCTGAAATAGCGGTTCATTCCATTTTCATCGACATTCCCGCGAACTCCGAGCACGGCAGCTTCCGGATCGATCATGTCGGCAAGCGGCAGCAAGTCCTCTTCATTACCTCCTGTTCCATGCAGAAGCAGGAGCGTTTTTGCACTTCCAGATGGTGATTCTCTAAATATGTGCTTCATTTTATCCACGCCTTTCGCTTTAAAAAAGTAAGTGTTATGGAAAGTATATCGTTTTAGTTCCCTTAAATGCAACCCGTTAACCGTTCTCATTGTTTGCGAGCAGGAAGCTATAAATCGTTCCAAAATTCAGATAAAATGAAATCAGCTGCCTGTGCAGCAGATCTTGCATGAGAGGATGATCAACTTGAAAAAAGCGGTGGAATCTGTACTCGTAAACGAATTTGTCGACGGCATCCTTGACCCTTCCCGTGAGATGATCGGTCCGGTAAAGGACGGGGGCCACATTATTGCCAATACCTCTCCCGGCTGCTGGGGCCCAATGATCACTCCCAGTTTGAAAGGCGGTCATGAAGTAACGAAGCCGGTTTATGTAGAAGGAGCAGAACCTGGTGACACGATTGTCATTTCCATTAAATCCATTCGCGTGACTTCTATTGCAACTGCGTCGGGCAATGATAAACCAGTCGAAGGGCGCTTTCTGGGAGATCCATTCGTAGCAGTTCAATGTCCGGAATGCGGCCTGATGCATCCGGAAACAGAGCTGAAAGGAACCGGACAGACAGCCGTCCGCTGTAAATCGTGCGGGGCGGATGTAACGCCTTTTCAGTTCACAAATGCGTATACGATGACATTTGACGACAAAAAATCAGTTGGTCTCACGCTTGATCAAGAAGGATCACAGGAAGTAGCCGAAAACGGCAAACATTTTATGGCAACACCGGAAAACTCCATTCAAAATCCAATCGTTGCTTTCGCGCCTCATGACATTCAAGGTCTTGCTGCTCGCGTACGCCCGTTTCTCGGCCAGCTTGGCACAACTCCTTCCATTCCCTTCCCGGACTCACATAATGCCGGCGACTTTGGTTCTTTCCTTGTGGGTGCACCGCATGAATTTGCTTTGACGGAGGAAGAACTGGAGCATCGTACGGACGGACATATGGACATCAATCGCGCGCGGGAAGGAGCTGTTGTACTGGCACCTGTTAAAGTTCCCGGCGGGGGCGTCTATCTCGGGGATATGCACGCCATGCAGGGGGATGGTGAAATTGCCGGCCATACTACAGACGTCTCCGGAATTGTGACTCTTCAGGTACGAGTTATTAAAGGATTGAAGCTGGAAGGTCCTGTTCTTCTTCCGGTTCATGAAGATCTTCCTTATCTTGCCAAACCGTTTACAGAAGCAGAAAGAGAAGATATCATGCGGCTTGCTTCCTGCTGGAAGATGGAGAACAAGCTGGAGTCATCTCTTCCCCTCTCCTTTGTCGGAACCGGACCCGATTTAAACCAGGCTACAACAAACGGGATGGAGCGGGCTGCTTCCCTGTTAGGTATTTCTGTGCCTGAAGTGATGAACCGGACAACCGTAACCGGTTCGATCGAAATCGGACGGCATCCAGGTGTTGTTACGATCACCTTCCTTGTGCCTTTGCAGCTCCTCGAAAAAGTGAAGCTTGATTATACGGCGATCGAACAATACGGGGCTCCAGCCGGTAACAGCTGACTTTTGCTTCATTGCCTGAGCCTGTTAAATGCGGTACACTTTCATACAGATTATGAAAAAGGTTGGAGGTCCCCTAATGCTGAAACAGGCTCAGGAAACGTTAAAAACCTATTACGGCCATGATTCCTTCCGGCCGGGTCAGGAAGCTGTCCTGACCCGGCTCTTTGACGGCAGGCATACGATGGGCATGATGCCAACCGGCGGCGGAAAATCGGTATGCTATCAAATACCTTCTCTGCTTTTCCAGGGTGTCACCATTGTCATTTCACCACTTATTTCCCTCATGAAGGATCAGGTGGATGAGCTCCGTGAAGCGGGAATCAATGCGACCTATATTAACAGCTCGCTGTCATTTGAAGAGACCGGAAAAAGACTGGACGAGATCCGGCTCGGTCTTCAGAAGCTCGTCTACATTGCACCAGAGCGTCTGGAATCTCCGTCGTTTATGAGAATGCTTCAACAGCTGCCGATCTCGATGATTGCCGTAGATGAAGCACACTGCCTTTCCCAGTGGGGACATGATTTCAGGCCCAGCTACATGCGTATACCAGAGCTGATTGACAAGCTTCCGGGACAGCCGGTCGTTCTCGCTTTAACTGCAACCGCTACGAAAGAGGTGGCCGCGGACATCTGCAGAGCGCTAAATATTGAAGCAGACAGCGTAATCCGTACCGGGTTCGCCCGCGATAACCTCTCCTTTCATGTATTAAAAGGAACAGACCGGGATCAATACCTGCTTGAATACGTCAAAAAAGACATCGAAGCCTCCGGCATTATTTACTGCGCAACCCGCAAAGAGGTTGAACGGCTGACAGACCTGCTCCGTAAAAGCGGCATTGAAGCTGGAAAATACCACGGGGGAATGGATAACGAAGAAAGACGTCAGGCCCAGGAGCTCTTTGTTTACGATGTTGTGAAAGTAATGGTAGCGACAAATGCGTTTGGAATGGGAATCAATAAGTCGAACGTCCGCTACGTGATCCACCGGCAGCTGCCCCGCAATATTGAAAGCTACTACCAGGAGGCAGGCAGAGCCGGACGCGACGGCTCTGCAAGCGAATGTCTATTGCTGTTTTCTCCTCAGGACGCTCAAATACAACAGTTTTTAATTGATCAGTCTCAAATGAGCGATGAGCGAAAGGAAATGGAATTTCAAAAGCTGCAGAAAATGCTCCATTACTGCCATGCGGAAAGCTGTCTCCAGCAATATATCCTCGACTATTTTGATGATTACGGTACAGAACCGTGCGGAAGATGCTCGGAGTGCGTTGATGAGCGGTCCAGGGAAGATATTACGAAAGAAGCACAAATGGTCTTTTCCTGTATGAAACGAATGGGGGAGCGTTTCGGGAAAACGGTCATCGCCCAGGTGCTTACGGGTTCCAACAATCAAAAAATTAAAGATTGGCGCTTTGATAACCTCTCTACCTTTGGACTAATGAAACAGTATTCACAAAAAGAGGTGGCCCAGCTGATCGACTTTCTCGCAGCGAGCCAGTACCTCGAGCTTTCCGGCGGAAGCTATCCTGTTCCGAAACTATCTGAAAAAGTCATCCCGGTTCTGCGTGGAGAAGCAGCCGTTTACCGGAAGAAGGCTCTTCGACCACAGCAGGCATCAGCAGATCACCCGCTCTTTCCAATTCTTCGCAGTCTTCGCAGCGAGCTTGCTCGGGCACATGAAGTGGCACCTTACATGGTCTTCTCCGATCAGACGCTTCATGAGATTTGTGCCAGGCTGCCGCAAACGGAGGAAGAGATGCTTGCTGTGCGCGGTGTTGGCACAAACAAAATGTACACGTACGGCAAACGATTTCTTAAAGCGGTTAAAGACTATACCTCATCTGAAGCCGTCACACCCCAGCCTGCAGTGACGTCCAAGCAAAAAGACGGGAAAAGCTACGAGGAAACTGCCGCTATGTTCTTGGAAGGACACAGCCCGGAAGCTATCAGTAACGCTCGCGGTTTGAAAGAAACGACCGTTCTTCAACATCTTGTTGAGGCGTGGGAGAATGATTGGGACGTTGATTTGTCAGAGCTGGTTGATTCAGATGAGGTGGCCGCAGTAGAAGAAGTGATCGACCGGATCGGGCTCGAAGACGGATTAAAGCCGGTTAAAGAACATCTTCCGGAAGAAATCAGCTATTTTACTGTCAAAGTCACGGCTCTGCTTCAATCCGCCGGACTCCGTTCCTGATACAGTACCGTTCGGAACCTCGAACGGCATGAAAACGCGAGCGAAGATAGACTGCGTGAAAAAGAATAAACACGTAAGCTGAATGACGTTGTTTACAGCTTAAAAGCCAGCTGTCCTTTCGGGCAGCTGGCTTCTTTTATTGATGGAATCGGTGAAGCAGCTGATTTACTTAAAAACTGCTTTTATCAGACATCTGTCCGCCTTCCGCTTTTTTTCCTGTAAACGGACAAATCGATTCACTTCGGTAAGCAAACCCCGGACTTTTCTCCACGTGATCATAAGACTCATGAAACACGTGTACAGCAGCAGGAGAGATCGGCGGGATCAGCCATGACCAATCCCCTGTGACCGCTCTGCCAGCCTTTCTTTCTTTTGCACAAAAGATGCGGAACTGCTCTGCTGCCGTATGATGATCAACAAGACTGACTCCATCTTCGTGAAAGGAATGGATTACGGCCCGGTTCAATTCGACAAGCGCGCGGTCTTTCCAAAGCGAAGCCGGTTTTGCTGTATCCAGATCAAACACCTCCGCAACTGCTTCGAGACAATTATAACGCCACGCATCTGCTAAATTTCGTGCTCCGATCTCCGTTCCCATATACCAGCCGTTAAACGGTGCAGCCGGATACGAAATACCGCCAATGTCGATTTCCATATCAGCAATGGCGGGCACTGCGTACCATTTCAGCTGCAAACTTGAAAAACGTTCTTTTTCCGGATGACGCAGCAACACTTCAAGCACTTCATCTGCTTCCCATTCATACATCGTAACGCGGCCGTCCCGCTCCTGAATCAGAAGCGGAAGGATATCAAAATGAGTTCCTGCTCCCCTCCACCCTTCTGCCTGTGCCTGCTTCGTTAAAGCACCGGAAGCCGGGTCTCCTGTTCCATCCTCATAGCCTGCGTAGCGTATCAGCTGATGATTTAATATCTGCCAGTCCAGCGGTTTATCTGCCTGCTTCGGCGGAAAAATGGTCATGGCCGGCCTGATTTTACCCTCGTTAGTAGTGAAGCGCATATGATCCCTGCATGCCTCCACCACTTCTTCCGGAGTCCGCACGTGACGTTTATCAAAAACCGTAAGCGTGTCCCAGAACAGGCGCCCGATACATTTATTTGCATTCCGCCAGGCTGCTTTAGCTCCAAAAGCCAGCTCCTCCTCTGTATGCACGTACGTTCCAGTTAATCCAATTTCATCGTGAACTTGCGTGAGACGGTCATTAAATCCGTCTATCCCCTGTTCCGTATAAAATTGACTTAGAAAAGCTTCTGCAGCTGTCGAAAGCGTATTTTCCACATCGTTTCCTCCTGACTGTCCAGCATAGCTGTTAATATGATAGTATAAGGAACATCAGTGCTCCTGCAAGAAGGAGTGCGATTGTTCACAAATTAATCACGTTTGACCCGCTGGGGGTGCACACGGTGCTGAGACAGAATCGATATTCTGATCCCCTTGAACCTGATCTGGCGTAATACCAGCGTAGGAAAGTGGATGAAAGCAGCCGTTTTCCGGACCGATCCAGCCTCCGCCGAAAACGGTTTTTTCTATCTGGCTGCGCATCAGCTACGAAGATGAAGGAGTGAGAGAATGCATAATCAAGTCCTTGCGCTGCGAAATCTAATTCGGAGCGACGCACCATTGATTCATAACATCACGAATGTAGTTGTAACAAACTTTACGGCAAACGGCCTCTATGCCGCCGGCGCGAAGCCTGTGATGGCCTACGCCCCTGAAGAGGCAGCGGATATGGCAGCAGCTGCCGATGCACTCGTCCTGAATATCGGCACGCTTTCCAGTGCTACAAACGAAGCGATGCTGATTGCCGGAAAGGCTGCAAATAAGCACGGCATTCCAGTCATACTGGATCCCGTCGGGGCAGGAGCAACGTCATTCCGGACAGAATCTGCCGCTATGCTCCTTCAGGAACTCGATATCGCCCTCATTCGCGGGAACAGCGGCGAGATAGCAAGCCTTGCCGGCTCAGAAGCTGTGGTACGAGGCGTTGATGCATCAGCAGCTCCTGCCGATGCAGCAGCATCTGCCGCGAAGCTCGCTGCTTCCAGGCAGACAACGGTTTGTATGACTGGAGAAGTTGATGTGATCACGGACGGAAGCAACACGCTCACTGTTCATAACGGCTCTCCTTCCCTGCAGGATATAACCGGCGCCGGCTGTCTCCTTTCCTCGATTGCAGCGGCATTCATAAGCCGCTCCGACTCACCTCTCGAGGGAGCTGCGGCTGCCTGCGCTTATTACGGCGTATGCGCCGAAGCTGCGGCTGATAGACAACCATTCCCCGGCCCGGGTCACTTTCAGGTTCACTTGCTCGATATGCTTCAGCAGCTGTCCGATGAACAGCTGAACCAGCAACTTATCATAAAGGAGGCAGCATTATGAAAACTGCATTAACAATTGCCGGCTCTGACAGCGGCGGCGGCGCCGGCATTCAGGCTGACTTAAAAACCTTTCAGGAGCTCGGCGTTTTCGGTACGAGTGCGATCACTGCTCTCACAGCTCAAAATACGGTCGGTGTCCAGGGAGTATTCCCTGCTTCAACAGAAGCACTCGAAGCACAGATCACTTCTGTTCTGGATGACATCGGAGCAGACAGTGTAAAAACCGGTATGCTTTTTGATTCAGAACGCATTGAAATCACCGCCTCCTTTGCCGAAAAAGGACGTTTGCCGGCCTTGGTAGTCGATCCTGTAATGGTATCCACCACGGGCGCAGAACTGCTGAAGGAAGAGGCACGATCTACAATGACGGAGAAGCTGTTCCCTCACGCTTCCCTGATTACTCCAAACATCCCGGAAGCTGAGATGATCACCGGAATGTCGGGAAGCTCGCTCCAGATCAGAAAAGAAATGGCCCGAGAGCTGCTGAAATATGGTTCAGAGGCCGTGTTATTAAAAGGCGGACATGAACCAGACGCTGCAACGATCACCGATATTTTGTTTGACGGGGCTGAATTTCACTATTTAAGTGTGGAGAAAATTGAGACGAAGCATACACACGGAACAGGCTGTACTTATGCCGCGGCTGTGGCAGCTTTTCTTGCTCAGAGTAAGTCAATGAAGGATGCTGTTTTTGCAGCTAAACAGTTTATTCATCAGGCAATCTTGCATGCTCACTCTGTTGGGGAAGGGGCCGGCCCTGTCCATCACGCTGCGCACCGGACGGCGGATAAACCGTTTATCAAAATGGAGGTTGAACAGACGTGAGCCAGTTCGCAAAGGAAAGGCTCGCCGTTTACTTTATTGCAGGCACACAGAATACGGACCGGCCACTTCCGGAACTCGTTTTTGAAGCCCTCCGCGGCGGTGTAACGATGTTCCAGCTTCGTGAAAAAGGGGAAGGCAGTCTTCACAATGAAAACGAGCGGCTGAAGCTTGCACTTGAACTAAAAGAGCTCTGCGCCAGCTTTCATGTTCCGTTCATCGTAAACGATGACGTTGAGCTCGCCTTGGCATCAGATGCTGACGGGCTGCATATCGGTCAGGACGACACTGATCCGGCCGAAGCACGTGGCCGCATCGGGTCAGACAAAATACTCGGAATTTCCGCCCGCACGCTTGCAGAAGCACAATCAGCTTCTGCCGTTGCTGATTATCTAGGTGTAGGTCCGATGTTTGCGACCTCATCAAAGGACGATGCTGAAACGCCTGTTGGTCCGGAACGAATTCAGGAAATGCGAAACGCCGGTATCACGCTGCCGATAACTGCGATCGGAGGCATTACGCTTAATAATGCAGAGCCGATTCTGGCCGCCGGAGCTGACGGGGTTTCGGTTATTTCCGCGGTTTCCGCAGCAGAAAACGCGGAGGCCGCAGCCTCCGAGCTTCTCTCAGTGTATCGTTCTGTCAACCGATGATACAGCGTCAATCCTGTCGTTGGACCCAGTGCATAAGTGGCTGAACCATTCAAAATAATTAAAATGTGTACCCATAAAAGGGGCTGTCCCATAAGTCGATATTATCGACGGGACAGCCCCTTTTTTATGTGTAGAAAAAATTTATAGAAGGAAACAGAAAAAAATCGCCGAACCTGTGTGTAAGCGACAAAACCAACACCAC
>NZ_JAATHJ010000002.1 GCF_012034335.1 Alkalicoccus luteus
GTGTTTGCGTCCGGCTTCCTTCAGATTCCGGGTCGCCCCGGACACCCTTGCCATTCGCTAACGGTTCCCATTGCCAAGCCCGTAGTGGACTTTCACCACCAAGCTGTCAGACATGCCGGGCACACGCTAAAAAGCAGACGGCCTGTTGGTAAGAGGCCGCCTGCTGTCACTGCTTATTTGTTTAAAAGCTGTTTAAATCGGTTAACAACGTTCTCTGTATGAAAGCCGTACTCTTTCATAATCTGATCCCCGGGTGCGGAGGCACCGAACGTTTCAATTCCAAGTACCGATCCCTCTGAACCAGTGTAGCGCTCCCAGCCCAGCGGAGAGGCAACTTCAATTGCAAGGCGGGCTTTTACATCAGAAGGCAGTACAGATTCTTTATACGCATCTGACTGCTTATCAAACCGGTCCCAGCTCGGAACAGAAACAACAGATACGAAAATACCTTCTTTTTCAAGTGCAGACTGTGCATCAACTGCCAGTGACACTTCAGAACCTGATGCAAGCAGCAGGCCGTCAGGACGTCCGTTTGCTTCACTGATCACATACGCACCTTTTTTAACACCTTCCAGAGCAGCATCTTTAGAACCAGGCAGCACAGGCAGTCCTTGACGGGTTAAAACGAGAGCTGTTGGATGATCTTTGGATTCTACCGCGAGTCTCCACGCAGCTGCTGTCTCATTCCCATCCGCAGGGCGGATGAGGGACAGGCCTGGCATTGCACGAAGTGAAGGCAGCTGCTCGACAGGCTCATGTGTCGGACCGTCTTCGCCTACCGCAATACTGTCATGCGTAAACACAAAAGTTGATGGAATCTTCATGAGAGCTGCAAGACGAACTGCCGGACGCAGATAGTCGGAAAATACAAAGAACGTCGCGCCGTAAGGTTTTACGCCACCATGAAGCGCCATGCCGTTGACAGCAGCTGCCATCGCAAACTCTCTAACGCCGAACCAGATGTTTCGTCCTGCGTAGTTGTTGCGGGAAAAGTCTTCTTCACCATTCAGCATCGTTTTGTTGGACGACGCGAGGTCTGCTGAGCCGCCAAACAGGTTAGGAACCCGGCCGGCAATGGCATTTAATACTTCGCCGCCGGATGCTCTTGTAGCCGATTTATCGCCATCCTCATAAACGGGAATATCTGCATCCCAGTCTTCCGGAAGCTCGTTGTGAATCGCTCGCTCAAGCTGCGCGCCAAGCTCTGGAAATTCCTCTTTATAAGATGCGAAAAGATCGTTCCATGCGTCTTCCTGCTGCTGGCCTTTTTCTTTCAATTGGTTGTAATGGGCCTTAACTTCATCTGGAATGTAGAACGGCTCTTCATACTCCCAGTTATACGCTTTTTTAGCTGCTGCTGCTTCTTCTTCCCCGAGTGGGGCTCCGTGAGAAGCAGATTTTCCGCTTTTATTGGGAGAGCCGTAACCAATAACCGTTTTCACTTCAATCATAGATGGACGATCATCCGCCTTAGCTTCTTCTACAGCTTTTGTAATCGCTCCAAGATCGTTTCCATCCTCGACATAAAGAACATGCCAGCCGTATGCACGATAACGGTCAGCAACGCTTTCAGAGAATGACTGATGCAAGTCTCCATCAAGTGAGATATCGTTGGAATCATAGAGAACAATCAGTTTACCAAGCTTCAGATGACCTGCAAGAGAAGCAGATTCAGCAGAAACACCTTCCATCAGATCTCCATCTCCACAGATGCTGTACGTATAGTGATCGATAAGATCGTAGCCGGGCTTATTGTATACTGCACTCAAGTGTGCTTCAGCCATTGCGAAGCCTGTGGCCATTGCAATACCCTGGCCAAGTGGACCTGTCGTCGCCTCCACACCTGGTGTGTGCTTATATTCAGGGTGACCGGGTGTACGGCTGTTAAACTGCCGGAAGTTTTTCAGATCATCGAGTGTTACGTCATAACCGTGCAGGTGAAGCAGGCTGTAAAGCAGCATGGAACCGTGGCCGGCTGACAGAATAAATCTGTCCCGGTTAAACCAGTCCGGATTTGCAGGATTGTGCTGCATAAACTCAGTGAATAGCTTATACGCCATTGGAGCGGACCCCATTGGCATACCCGGATGTCCGGAATTAGCTTTTTCAATGCTGTCAATTGATAATGTTCGTATCGTATTAATCGACAGTTGATCAACGGAAGTGGTCATTGTCATGAATTAACACCCTCACTTTACGTTATAATTTACCTTACTCGTTTTATGATATATGTTTCGCACCGGTTAGACAACCTGAAAACGAAACTTTGCACACAATTGTACGTACGTCTATAAGGTAATACAGCGTTGACAGACAGGCACCCAACCCAATAGTTCATTCATTAAACAATATTAATCTAAAAAAACCATTCCTCTGAAAGAATGGTTTTTTATTTAGTGAATAATATTATTGTTTCGTTTTTCAGCTTTTAGCTTTACAGGCGTAACATCATTGCCTTCTTCGTCAACTACTTTCACAGAGCTTAGCTGATTTTTGAAACTGCTCCGAACATTTTTCAAGTACTCCTGACGCAGTTCTTTCTGTTCCTTTTGTTCTTTAATGGAAAGCCCGTCTGTTTTAGCTTTCTTAGCCAGCAGATTAATACGGTCAAGCTTCTCTTTACTGATCACCTGTAACATGCCTCCAATGAGTATAGTACATTCATTTTACCGATTCACGGAGTCATTTTCAAGTATGCTGCTCTCATTGACAAACTCTTTGTAGCGGCGGTGGGCGGTAGCTTTTGATACGGTAAACCCAAGTCCGCGCAACATGACCGAAATTTCGTGGAACGTCATGCCGTTGTGGCGAAGGCGGACGATCTCCTCTACCGGAACATGCATTTTTTTTCTTCCGCCAAGACGGTGCCTCTCTAAATTGTCGTGAGGCTTATACCCTTCCTCTACAGCTTTTTTCATACCGCGCCGGATTTTGGCATTTTGAAGCTTGCGCTGATATTCTTCCACAAGCGACACGATTTCCAATACCATAGAGTCAGTTTCAGATACCTGAAGCTTCCCGCTGTCTTTAATAGAATAAACTGTGCATTCATACTTATTCAGCTGATGAAGGAGAGCCATTCGGGCGTTGCCGCGTCCCAGTCTCGTTTCATCCTGAATTAACAGACAAGGATGCTCTGTTTCTTTAATTCCTTCCAGTATGGTAAGAATCCCCGGCCTGTCCACGTCGTATCCACTTGCTTCTTCCCGTTCGATTCTCACCGTATTCATGCCCCAGTCTCTCGCTGCAGCTGTAAGCTCCTCTTCCTGCCGCTCCAGGGATGATTGCTGGGTTTCTTTTTCCGTACTGACACGGCAGTAAATAAATGCGTTCAATCTGATGCCACTCCAATCCATTTTCCTGGTACCGTCAGAGACTGGCCGGGATAAATCGTTTCGCTGTCCAATTCATTCTCCTGTTTAAGCCAGTATACGGTTTCCTCGAGCTTCATGTCCAATTCCCCAGACACTGAATCAGCCACAGTCCAGAGAGATTCACCTTCCTGCACGATATGCTCGCCGTCAGCAGGCGTATGCGGATGTTCTCCTCCGCTCGCACCGGCGGCAGTAAAAATAGCTGCGGCTGCAAGTAGTGATGTTACTGGTCCTGTGATGTTCCATTGTCTGATCATATTTGTTCGCCCCTTTGTTCGCAGGAATATTTGTTCGCATTGTCTATTCCAAGCATACAAGGAACGAACGTTCGTGTCAACAGAATAATAGAACGAACGTTTGCGAAACCTTTGTTCTCATGCTATACTTTTCCATAAGGAAATATGAGCTCGAATGTTTCTAACCTAAAATAATGAGGTGTTCACATGACGAAATTATCCACCCGGCAGCAGGCGATCCTCGATTTTATCCGGGATGAAGTTAAGGATAAAGGCTATCCTCCGTCTGTCAGAGAAATTGGTGAGGCTGTCGGTCTCGCTTCCAGCTCTACAGTACACGGTCATCTGTCCAGGCTTGAAAAAAAAGGCTTCATACGCCGAGATCCAACGAAACCGAGAGCTATTGAGGTTATAGGACAGGAAGGCGATCAGTCTGTTACACATACCCCGGCCATTTCTGTTCCCGTTATTGGTAAAGTAACAGCCGGTCAGCCGATTACAGCTATCGAGAATGTTGAAGAATACGTGCCGCTGCCTGCAAGCCTCGCTCAGGATGAAGAATCGTTCATCCTGGAAATCTCCGGTGATTCAATGATTGAAGCTGGTATTTTTGACGGCGACTACGTTGTTGTACGCCAGCAGGCTCACGCTGACAATGGGGACATTGTCGTCGCTATGACCGATGAGAATGAAGCTACCGTTAAACGTTTCTTTAAGGAAAAAGACTATTTCCGGCTTCAGCCGGAAAATGCCTCACTTGAACCGATTATTTTAGATTACGTGCATATACTCGGAAAAGTAGTCGGAGTCTTCCGCACGCTTCACTGAGTTTCATTTTAAAAAAACCAGGAGTTCCGATTTATATCGGAACTCCTGGTTTTTCGGATCAGTTCACGGGTCACGTTTGAAGAATACCCTCACATTCGCAATGGCACAGAGTTACATCGATAAGCAAACTCGAGGGTGTTTTCAACTATTTACGTATTTATGAGCTCACATTCCAGTTTTTCAGCTGAATACAGTGCATAAAAAACGATCTGACCAAAAGAAACCCTGGAGCCGATTTGGCTCCAGGGTTTTGTTCCATTAATAAGTCTGGATGTACTGCTCGCGCTCCCAAGGGTGAACCTGGGTTGCAAACATATCCCACTCGATTTCCTTCGCTTCGATAAAGTGCTCGAGAGCGTGGCTGCCGAGAGATTTTGTAATTGTTTCGTTTTTAGCAAGTGCTTCAATTGCTTCTTTGAGTGATGCTGGAAGTGCCTGAATCCCTTCTGCTTCACGCTCTTGAGCGTCCATCGCATAAATGTTGCGGTTCGTTTCTTCCGGTGGTGTAAGCTTCTTGCGGACACCATCAAGGCCGGCTGCAAGAAGAGCTGCCATCGCAAGATACGGATTCGCGGCTGGGTCAACGCTTCGTACTTCGATACGCGTGGAAAGACCACGTGACGAAGGAATACGTACGAGCGGTGAACGGTTACGCATAGACCATGCAATGTAGCAAGGTGCTTCATAACCAGGTACAAGACGCTTATAAGAGTTAACTGTCGGATTCGTAATTGCTGTAAATGCGTCCGCGTGTTTTAGAATGCCAGCAAGGAACTGCATAGCCGTTTCACTCATACCGGTTTCTGTAGACTCGTCATAAAATGCGTTGTCTTTCTCGCTGCGGAACAGAGACATGTTTGCATGCATTCCGTTTCCGTTAACACCGAAGAGCGGCTTAGGCATGAAAGTAGCATGCAGTCCGTGCTTACGTGCAATTGTTTTTACAACGAGCTTGAAAGTCTGGATGTTGTCAGCTGTCGTAACTGCGTCTGCATATTTAAAGTCAATTTCATGCTGACCAGGAGCTACTTCGTGGTGGGAAGCTTCAATTTCGAAGCCCATATCCTCAAGCTCAAGCACGATGTCCCGGCGGCAGTTTTCACCAAGATCTGTTGGAGCAAGGTCAAAATATCCGCCTTTATCATTCAATTCAAGCGTCGGCTCACCGTTCTCATCATTTTTGAATAAGAAGAATTCCGGCTCAGGACCAATATTGAAATCGGAGAAGCCAAGATCTTCCGCTTCCTTAAGTACTTTTTTCAGGATACCGCGTGGATCACCGGCAAATGGCGTGCGTTCCGGATCCGGATTATGAACATCACAGATTAAACGAGCTACTTTCCCTTTTTCAGGTGTCCAAGGGAACACGACCCACGTTTCAAGGTCCGGATGAAGGTACATATCAGACTCTTCAATTCGTACGAAACCTTCGATGGAGGAACCATCAAACATCATCAGATTATCAAGTGCTTTTGGCAGCTGATCCACCGGGATTTCTACGTTTTTAATAATACCCAGCAGGTCAGTGAACTGGAGTCGGATAAACTTTACGTTTTCCTCCTCGGCCATTTTCATAATGTCTTTTTTAGTCGTATTGCTCATGTCTATATTCTCCTCCTTCGATGATCTGAACAGCTTCAGGTAATTCTGAAAACTGCGATAGTTGTATCCTACCGAACTTTACCTCTTATGAAAAGGTGATTGTCAGATAATCTAACAGGGAAATTTTCTGACAATCATTTCAGAGGATCAATTGCTTTTTTAAAATATGTCCGGGTAATATCTCACGTTTCATCGGTTTTCCTCTCACTTTCTACTGATTACACCTGTCAAAGCTGCGGAAACAGCTTCAGTAACAGCTGTTTTTACATGTTCAAACGTGAGACCACCTTGAACATAAGCCCGGTACGGCGGTCTCAGGGGACCGTCCGCAGATAATTCAATGCTAGCCCCCTGAATAAATGCGCCAGCTGCCATGATGACATCATCACTATACCCTGGCATTGGAGACGGATATGGAGTCACATGTGAATCTACCGGTGAGAACTTCTGGATCGTTTGACAAAAAGCAGTCATTTCCTCAGCGGAGTTGAAATGGACGGCCTGAATCAAATCTGTTCGCTCTTCGGATGCTTTCGGCTCTACGCTCATTCCTGCTTCCTCCAGCATAGCCGCTGTAAATACTGCGCCTTTAAGCGCTTCTCCTACAACATGTGGAGCCAGAAAGAAACCTTGAAACATTCCATGTAAAACACCTGTTGTCGCGCCGCCCTCTGCTCCTATTCCTGGAGCCGCGAGCCGATTGGCACATTTGATTACTAAATCCTTCCTGCCGCAAATGTAGCCGCCGGTAAGCGCCAGACCTCCTCCAGGATTTTTAATAAGTGAACCAGCTGTTAAATCTGCGCCTGCATGTCCTGGTTCTCTCGTTTCCACAAATTCACCGTAACAGTTATCAACAAATACAATTAAACCTGGATGAACAGCCTTTAAAGAATGAATCGCTTCTTCCATTGCATCGATTGTGATGGACGGTCTATTCCCGTATCCTCTTGAACGCTGGATCCCGATGACTTTTGTATTATCTGTGATTTGATTCAATACTTCTTCCACATCAATGTTTCCATTTTTCAACTCTACTTCTTTGTACGTTATACCATAATCCTTCAGGGCACCGTTTCCGGCTTCTCCTTTTAAACCTATCACCTCCTCCAGCGTATCGTAAGGACGGCCTGTTATATAAAGCAGTTCATCGCCGGGACGCAGCACTCCAAAGAGAGCAGTGCTGATTGCGTGAGTTCCTGACACAAACTGACCTCTAACCAGTGCTGATTCAGCAGCGAACACTTCTGCATATATGTTTTCAAGCTTATCTCTTCCAGAGTCATCATATCCATAGCCAGTAGAGGGCGCAAAATGATAATCAGAAACTTCCGCCTCCCGAAAAGCATTCAATACTCGTCTCTGATTATATTCCACCGTTTGACCAATTGTAAAAAATCGTTCCATTAAGCTGCGGTGCACAGCATCACTCATTGTATGAATATCGGTTCGTTCCATCATAAAAACAGCCGGTTACCATTCCGGCTTCTCCCTCCTCATTCTCGTTACTTCATTGGCAATAGCAGTTTCAGGCGGTACATAACCGGAAAACTCATATTCATCCGTCGTTTCATTGAACGTTTCGTTTGCTACAATCGTCTGCTGCTTAAGCCGGTGCAGAAATTTACCTTCTGATGCAGCAAAACGAATAACATAGGGGAGAAACTGAGCTTTCAGCTGCTGCTCAAGTGCTTGAAACAGCAGCTGAACATCGTCGGGATTTTTCGCGCTGACCGCAATGGAGTTTCCGGAGCCTGTTGAAGGAACATGGCCGTCTTTTATTAAATCTTTTTTATTGTAAACAGTCATTGCTGGCACAGTTCCAGCCCCTAACTCGTTTAACAGCTTATTTACAGAGGTCTCATGATTGTCTGCGTCTGCGTGAGAGGCATCTACGACGTGCAGAAGAAAATCTGCTTCCCGTACCTCTTCCAGCGTTGACCGGAAAGCTGCAATCAACGTTGTCGGCAGTTGTTGAATAAAACCGACTGTGTCTGTTAAAAGCAGATTGAATCCCGAGGGCAGCTTTACCTTTCTCGAGAGAGGGTCAAGCGTTGCAAACAACTTATCCTCTGTAAACGTCTCGCTTTTAGCAAGTTGTTCAAGGAGCGTTGATTTTCCGGCATTTGTGTACCCTACAAGTGCGATTTGAAAAACTTCTTTCTCTTTTCTGTTTTCTCTGTAGCGGGTACGGTGGCTGCTGACCTCATTAAGTCGGCGTCTCAGCTCCGCCATACGGTTTCGGATGTGGCGCTGATCCGTTTCAAGCTTCGTTTCTCCGGGACCTCTTGTTCCAATCCCGCCTCCCAGCCTTGAGAGGGAAGTCCCCTGACCACGCAGTCTTGGCAGCGTATAGCTTAGCTGGGCAAGTTCAACCTGCAGCTGGCCTTCACGTGAGTTAGCACGCTGAGCAAAGATATCCAGAATAAGCTGCGTACGGTCAATCACTGCAGCTGGCAGAGCTGCAGTTAGGTTTCGAAGCTGGGTAGGAGAAAGTTCGTCATTAAAAATGATGAGCCCTGCTCCATGTTCTTCCGCTGCTGCAGCCAGTTCTTCTACTTTACCCGGGCCTATGTATGTTGCTGCACGCGGGGCCTTCAGCGTCTGAATGACTCGTGCTACAGGTCTGCCGCCGGCCGTTTCAGTCAGCGCCGAGAGTTCATCCATACGGTATTCAAACGTTGTTTCACTTTGCTGTTGTTTACGGACACCAGTTAAAATGACCGTTTCATTATGACTTGGCATAATCTGCCTCCTTTAGTGCTGAACTACAGAAAAAAACCCGGTATGATTCATTCATCCGGGCTCTCTTCTTTATGACGAGGGAGCAGGTTTATCCTGATAGAACTGGACATTCCTCTGAGGGGAAAAGGTGGAAATGGCGTGTTTATAAACTAGCTGCTGCTTTCCGTCAGTGTCAAGAATAACAGTGAAGTTATCAAAGCTTTTAACGAGACCTCGCAGCTGAAAACCGTTCAGCAGGAATACGGTAACCGGAATGCTTTCTTTACGCAGCTGATTGAGAAACTGATCCTGAATATTTACTGGCTGCTGTTTCATATTGCGCTTCCCCCTCCTGAAAAAATCAGAATTGTTATCTTAGCGGACCGATAAAACGGGATATCTCACCGATAACCGCTTTTTCTCTTTCTTCCCTGTCCCCACTCAAATCAAACCATGTTACCGGCAGCTTATTGCGAAACCAAGTGAGCTGCCGTTTCGCAAATCGCCGAGTGTGCTGCTTCAGCTGAAGCAGGCATGTTTCAAGTTCGTGTTCGCCACGTATATAAGGAAACAACTCCTTATACCCGATCGCCTGGGAAGCCTGCGCTTCCGGACCGCAGGCATCATAAAGCTTTTCTGCTTCCTCCAGAAGTCCGGAAGCAGCCATCATGTCAACCCGGCTGTTAATCCGGTCATAAAGCACCTTCCGCTCCTGATAAAGACCGCAGATTAAGTAATCGTAAGGACTTTCCCGCTCGGTTTCTTCCTGAGTCGAAACTGACCCGCCCGTTACCGTGTTCACCTCCAGCATCCGAACCACGCGCTTTATATTGTTTGGGTGAACAGATTCAGCCGCAGCCGGATCTACCTGCTGCAATCGTTTATAAAGAGCAGCGCCTCCGTATTCATCCGCTTCACGTTCCAGCTTTTCCCTGACTGCAGGATCAGAGTCAGCAGAGGAAAACTGATAGCCGTACAGCAGGCTTTGGATATAAAGTCCGGCGCCGCCACAAAGAATCGGAATTTTATTTCTACTGTGAATATCTTCAATTGCGTCTGTCGCTGTCCTTTGAAAATCAGCCGCAGTAAATGTTCCGCACATAGGCACAACATTAATAAGATGATGCGGCACCTGCTCCATTTCCTCCTGCGTTGGCTTGGCGGTTCCGACATCGAGCTCCCTATAGATCTGCATAGAGTCTCCGCTGATTATTTCGCCGTCAATCGCTTTTGCGGCCTTTAAAGCAAGCTTTGTTTTTCCCGATGCGGTAGGACCTGCTATAATGATTAACTTTTTTTTATGCATCCTGTCCCTCCCCGCACTTTATGTAGCCGTAGTGAAAAGAAGCATGCTTTCGATGAAGATGTTTGAATCCAAACTGATCAAAACGCTTGCTGGAAAAATGGTCTTTCAAAATAATTTTGCGGGCTGCAACCCGTTTAGCTTCTGCTATAAACGTGTCATTCGGTTCTGCATGATCCGCAAAGGTTCGCAGCGGATCTATCGCAGCAGACGACAGGACAGGTGTATGAAACATCGGATCAATATACACATAATCAAAGTCGTTATCTTTACATGAAGCTAAAAAAACTTCAGCATTAATGTGAAGAAGCTCGATCCTCTTTGCGGCTTCGTTAAATGGAGAGGCCAATCTGTCGGCGTTACGAAGACTTTCATGCATAAGAATGTAGAGCGGGAAACTGCTCTCAAGCGCTGTCACTTCTGCATGATTCCACGCCATCAGCAGACTGTCACTCCCCATACCGAACGTGCAGTCCAGCACTCTTGCCCCATTGATATCCGGCATCAGACGAATGAGCGGATCCACGCTGCCGTTAAGCTGATCGTGCACGCGAAGGTGGGCGGAACTAGGGTGAAATGAGAGCGGGCGGGTGCCTCCCGGTGCATAAAGACGAAGACTTCCTCCGCCTGCCAGGAATGCCGGCTGCGTGCTGACAGTATCAACAAGTGACCCTTTTCTCTCGTGAAACTCCAACCCATAACGCTGTGCAAAATCTTCCGCATACAAACGATAACGGGAAGCGTTTTTTCTGCCTGTAGTTACCACTGGTTTCTGCATCAGTTCATCACCCGCTTAAACATTTTCTCAATTTCGTACGTTGAAAAATGAATCATAACGGGGCGCCCATGCGGACATGTATATGGATTATCACAGTTTCGCCATTGCTCTATCAGACCCTGCATATGAGATAAGGGGAGACTGTGATTGGCTTTAATTGAAGCTTTACATGCAAGCAGTGCGGCTGCGTCGTTCCGTAAGATGGAAAGGTCGATTTTACCAGATTTCGTCACGTAATTGATCAGCTCATAGACAGCTTTTTCTTCGCCCCCTTCTGGAAACCAGGAAGGGCAAGACCTCACCAAAAACGAGTTACCGCCGAACGATTCCAAAAATACACCGGATGTTTCAAGCTCCTCTTGATATTCTTGAACAGCGGCAGCGTCTGATGCCGATAAATCAATGGTTATCGGTACAAGCAATGTTTTCAGATCTCTGGAAGGAGTTGCCAGCTTTTTTAGGTAATACTCGTAGTTGATTCGTTCCTGAGCAGCATGCTGGTCAATCATATACATACCAGTTTCGTTCTGACAAACAATATACGTACCGTGCAGCTGCCCGACGATCTCAAGATAAGGGACAGCAGCATCCGAATAATGTCTCTCCTCGCTGATTTCCCCGCTACGCTGTGTCGTTTCTTTTTCAGCGTCATGAACAGGAGCACTGGAATCAGGAATGGGAATCGTCTTGTCAGCTTTCCGATCCGGCGGAGTCTCTTTCATAGGTGTTTCCGGTTTCATCCCATGCTCCTGCACAACATTTGATTTGCCTGACTCTTCCGGGTAAAAAGACAGAGGGATTGCTTCTGTTTCAGGTTTTGTCTGAGTCGCCGGCTTCTGTTTCATTTCGGGTATCAGTCTGGCTTCAGACCAGAGCTTTCTAATTTCTTCCTTAATAAAAGTTGAAAGCTCTGGTTCTTTACTGAGCCTGACTTCAAGTTTGGACGGATGAACGTTCACATCGATGAGTGAAGGATTCAATGTGATATGAATGCAAATGATGGGATAGCGTCCAATTGGCAGCAAAGATTGATACCCATCCAGTATCGCCCGGGTCACGATCGGACTTTTTACGAACCTCCCGTTCATAATGACCGTCATATAAGATCTGCCGGCTCTTGCATGTTCAGGGAGAGCCGCACAGCCTCTTATCTCGAAATCAGCATTTTGCGCGTGAAACTCTTTCATCGCAGCAGCTGTTCTCGGCCCGTACACATGTCTCATAACATTCAAAAGCCGTCCGTCTCCCGGTGACGAAAATTGCTTTTTCCCGTTGTGATAAAGGTCAAATCTAATTTCAGGGTGAGCAAGTGCCATTCGGTTTATCACATCCGAAATGTGTCCTGCTTCTGTCAGAACACTTTTAAGATGCTTTAACCGGGCCGGGGTGCGATGGAATAGTTTCTGCACAGAGATATCCGTTCCTCTGCGCGGAGCAGCAGGCTTTCGTTCCATCAATATACCATCCCGGTACAGCAAGGTTTCCCCATCCTCTCCTGCTGCTGTTGTCGTCATTTGCAGCTCGGATACGGATGCAATACTTGGCAGCGCTTCACCGCGAAATCCGAGCGATCTGATTCGGAATAAGTCCCTGTCAGACTGAATTTTACTCGTTGCATGTCTCTCAAATGCCGTTTCTCTGTCTTCACGGACGATACCAAGTCCGTCATCCATCACTCTGACCAGGCTTATACCGCCCTCATCTGCTTCCACTCGAATGACGGAAGCAAAAGCATCGATAGCATTTTCCACAAGCTCCTTGACGATAGAAGCGGGTCGCTCCACTACTTCTCCCGCTGCAATTTTATCTGCGAGCAGACTGTCCAGCTTTCGAATTCGCTTCATCGTCACCCTCCTCTTTTAGCTGCCGCTGCAGTTTATCCAGGTACATTACCGTTTCAACCGGTGTCATGTGAAGAAGATCGGCCTGCTTCAGCTCCTCAATTACCGGATGATCTGTCTCTGCCTCCGGGAACAGCGACAGCTGCTCTACCTGCTGCGTTTCTTTCGTACGCTGACGGTTCCGCTTTTCAAACGTGTGCAAAATGTCATCTGCTCTTCGAATCAGTTCATCCGGTAATCCTGCAAGCCGTGCTACATGGATTCCGTAGCTTTTATCTGCCGGACCCTGCTGAATACGGTGCAGAAACGTCAGCACTCCGTTGTCCTCTCTTGCACTTGCATGGACATTTTCAAGACGATTCAACTTTTCCGCAAGCACTGTCAATTCATGGTAATGGGTAGAAAAAAGAGTCACGGCTCCGATCCGATTGTGAATATATTCAATGACGGATTGAGCAAGTGCCATCCCGTCATACGTCGAAGTCCCTCTCCCAATTTCATCAAGCAGGATCAAACTTCTTGACGTGGCATCATCAACAGCCCGGCGAGTTTCGTTCATTTCCACCATAAAGGTGCTTTGACCAGATGCAAGGTCGTCTGCTGCTCCAATACGCGTAAATATATGATCAAAAAGCGGAAGTTCTGCCTGCTCAGCCGGAACAAAGGAGCCCGCCTGAGCCATGATCACTATCAATGCCAGCTGGCGCATATACGTACTTTTTCCTGCCATATTGGGCCCTGTAATCAGCAGCATATCCTGATCAGCTGTCAGGTCAAAATCATTCTCAATATATGCACCGGCGTCGATAACAGATTCTACTACCGGATGCCGGGACCTGGAAAGCGAGATCGTTTTCTCTTGATTAAATACAGGTTTAACATATCGATGCCGCTCTGCTGCTTCAGCAAAGCTCTGCAGCACGTCCAGTGAACTGACAGAAAGAGCCGCTGACTGGAGCTGTGGAATAAACGTTTTTACTTCATCTCTGATAGCGGTAAACAATTCGTACTCCAGCTTTCCGCTCTTATCCTCTGCTTCCAGAATCACTTTTTCTTTTTCTTTTAGTTCAGGCGTTACATACCTTTCGGCGTTTGAGAGCGTTTGTTTACGCTCGTATCTGTCTTCCGGAACGTGACTGATATTAGCTTTGGATACCTCAATATAATAACCGAATACTTTATTAAAACCGATTTTTAATGACCTGATTCCTGTTGCCTGACGTTCTTTCGCTTCGAGCGCCGCAATCCAGCTGCGGCCGTTTGTCATCGCATCCCGGTATTGATCCAGCTGTTCATTGTAGCCATCCTTTATAACGCCTCCATCCGTGATGGAAACAGGCGGCGTTTCAGAAATACTTAATTCCAGCAGGTTGATGAGTTCTGAAGGCGGTGTCATCCCGGATGCGAGCTTTTTTGCCGGAGCGCAGTCAAGGGATTTGAGTATTTCGGTGAGCGGATGTAACTGCTGCAGAGACTTTTTCAGTTGAAGCAGTTCACGTCCGTTCACCGTTCCAAATGATACTCTACCACTTAGCCTTTCCAGATCATACACATGTTTAAGCAGCTCTCTGATGTGATCACGCTCTAAAAAACGGTCAAGCAGGGTACCTGTCATTAAATGTCGTTCCTCTGCCTCTGATTGACTGTATAGCGGTTTCTCCATCCAGCGTTTCAGCCGCCTTGCGCCCATTGCAGTCCGGGTAAAATCAAGTACACCGAGCAGAGAGCCGGATTTGCTCCTGTCCCTCATCGTTTCTGTGATTTCAAGGTTTCTCCTGGAATAGTGATCGATCTGCAAAAAACGGGAAGGTTCATATTGTGAGAACGCCTGCAAATGCTCCAGGCTGCGTTTAGCAGTTTGATACAAATAAGCTGTTAGCAACGAGGCGCCGGACTGAAGCTCTTCTGGAAGCTCTGCAGCCTCTTTGGCAGTATCATCAGGTGAGTGTAAATACGTAATAAACGCATCTGACTTTTCGCGAATCAGCTCTGTAAGAGTGCTGTTATCTTCCAGAATCACCTCTTTAGGTCGATAAGAAAGCAGTTCTTCCATCGCTCTTTCAGCATCTTCAACTACACACGCATACGTCTCACCTGTCGTCAGGTCTGCTGCAAAAACACCGTAAGCGGACATCGTTTCAGTGATAGCCGCAACATATTGATTTCGGGCATCCTGAACACCGCTTCCCATCACTGTACCCGGGGTAATCACTTGCACAACTTCTCGCCTTACAACACCTTTAGCTGACTGAGGATCTTCTGTTTGCTCGCAGAGTGCGACTTTATATCCTTTAGATACGAGTGTGTTAATATACTGTTCAGCTGAATGGTGCGGAACGCCGCACATTGGTACTGCATCCTCGCCCTTGCCTCGCCTCGTCAAAGTAATCTCCAGTTCCTTTGCAGCGAGATCTGCATCATCAAAAAAAAGCTCGTAAAAGTCGCCTAGACGAAAAAACAAAAATGCATCTTCATACTGCTGTTTGATTGCTAAATACTGCTTCATCATCGGGGTCGTCTGTGCCATTTTATCAACCTTCCGTATGTATCGTGATATAAAAACTGCTGTTCATGCCTAATTAAGGATGAACAGCAGTCAGCAGCGGATCAGCATCCGTCTGAGAAGGGACTTTTCGTCGTTGTACCTTTCAACACGTCTCCGCCGGTTGATTCGATGATTTTCTGCGTGACTGTATTGGAGATTGTATTGCTTACCATCTGCAGAAGTTCATTCACTTCCATTTGGGACTGTTTAAATTCCTGAACGAGCGGAATGTTGTCCAGTTCATCCTGCAGCTCATCAATTTTGTCATCTGTCGCTTTTAATGCTTCTGTTTTTTCATAGTGTTTCAAATTGACGGCTTCCTTCTGCAGTGACTTGATTTTAGCAATAATTTCCTGAACTCGCAGATGATCATTAATTTGCAGTTCTGCACGTTTAAAAAAATCAACTTCTTCTGTATCTGCTATTTTCTCTGCAAGATTACGAGCTTCATTCATAATATCTTTCTTCGTATAAGTGCTCATTATTTATTCACCTCAGCCAAAGCAGCCGCCTCGCCGTTTAAAGACCAGGTTTTTGCTTCTGTAATTTGTACATCTACAAGACGTCCAATCCATTCTTTTGGCCCTTTAAAATTTACGAGCCGGTTCGTACGGGTTCTTCCACTTAAAACATCCGGATTCTTTCTGCTTTCGCCTTCGACGAGCACTTCCAGCACTTCCCCTTCACAAGCCTTATTCTTCGCTGCAGATAGACTGTTCACAAGCTCATTCAGACGTGCAAGCCGCTTACGTTTCACATCATGCGGAACATTATCCTGCATATTGGCAGCAGGTGTGCCGTCCCTCGGAGAGTAGATGTACGTAAACGCACTGTCAAATTCCATTTCCTTTACCAGCGTGAGCGTCTCTTCAAACTGCTCCTCCGTTTCGTTTGGAAAGCCTACGATGATATCTGTTGTAAATGAGGCGTGTGGAATCGCAGTTTTAATTTTATGCGCGAGCTCAATGTATGATTCCCGCGTATACTTTCGGGCCATCAGTTTTAAAATCGCATTGCTGCCGCTCTGCACCGGAAGATGAATATGTTCCACCAGGTTCTCGCCTTTTGCGAGAACTTCAATTAAATGATCATCAAAATCACGTGGATGGCTGGTCGTAAACCGGACTCTTGGAATGTCGATTTTCCTGATTTCGTCCATCAATTCCCCTAATCCGTAATCGATATCTGCTAGATCTTTACCGTAAGCATTGACGTTTTGTCCGAGGAGTGTGATTTCTTTGTAGCCATTTCTGGCAAGATGACGGACTTCTTCAATGATGTCTTCCGGACGCCTGCTTCGTTCTTTTCCTCTCGTGTAAGGAACGATGCAGTACGTGCAGAATTTGTCACAGCCGTACATGATATTGACCCAGCCCTGAATTTTCCCTTTTCTTGCCCGCGGCATATTTTCTATAATGTCGCCTTCTTTTGACCAGACTTCGATGACCATTTCTTTGCTCATTACCGCCTGTTTGATCAGCTGTGGAAGCCGGTGAATATTATGAGTTCCGAAGATCAGATCAATTTGCTGGTGCTTTTCAAGAATACGATTAACAACTGATTCTTCCTGGGACATACAGCCGCAGACACCAATGATCAGACCTGGATTTTCACGCTTCAGAGCCTTAAGATGGCCGATTTCACCAAATACTTTATTCTCCGCATTTTCACGGATCGCACACGTATTGATTAATATCACATCTGCATTATCAACTGATGCCGTCGATTGAAAGCCCATATTCATTAGAATGCCGGCCATGTTTTCAGAATCGTGCTCGTTCATTTGGCACCCGTATGTGCGGATAAGAAATTTCTTTCCTGCTCCAATTCCTTTCATCGATTCCGGTACGTCAAAATCATAATGAATTTCAACGTTTTCTTTCCCTCGCTTTTTCGCCTGCTTCAAATCCGGAGGACGATATGTGGTCTGGAAGTACTGAGAATAATCCTTTTCAGTACTCAGCTGATTCTTTTTTTGCTCTTCATTCATAGGATGCATAGCTCCTTTGTTTAAGTAGACTGTCAACCTATAATTATAAACGGTTGTGCTGCTAAGGACAAGCCTTTCAACTATAGCTTACTGTCAGCAAAACGAAAAAATGAGTAAAAAGCCCGGCCGTATAGCCGGGCTTCCAAAAGATAAATAAAGACCGTCACTCAGTCGCGCTATTTAATAATATGAAGCTCTTTACCAGCTTTTTGAAATGCTTTCAACGCTTCATCGAGCGTTTTCCTGCTGTGTTCCGCTGTCACGATCGTTCTTACTCGAGCCTGCCCCTTTGCCACAGTCGGGAAAGCAATTCCCTGCGCAAACACTCCATATTCCCGAAGCTTATCTGAAAATTCATGGGACTTCCGCTCATCTCCTACGATGACAGGCGTGATCGGCGTTTCACTTTTACCTGTATCAAAGCCGAGTTTCTTTAAGCCTTTTTTCAGATAATTAGTGTTATCCCAGAGCCTTTCAATTAATTCCGGCTCCTCAAGCAAGACATCAATTGCCTCGCTGCAGGCCGCTGTCACTGCAGGAGGATGTGACGTACTGAAAAGAAATGGACGGCCTTTTTGGATCAGATAGTCTCTGACTGCCTGTGTGCTGGCAATATATCCTCCGAGAACACCGACTGCTTTACTCAGGGTACCTACCTGAATGTGGACGCGGCCATTTAAATCAAAATGGTCTACCGTTCCTCGCCCATTTCGCCCTAAAACGCCGCTTGCATGTGCATCATCGACCATGATGATTGCGTCATACTTTTCACACAGCTCAACGATCTCAGGCAGCGGTGCTATATTTCCGTCCATTGAAAAGACACCATCTGTTACAACAAGGCGGCTTCTGTAATCGCCGGAAGTCTGCAGTGCTTCCTCCAGACTTTTCATATCAACATGCTTATATATTTTACGGTCTGCTTTCGTTAATCGGATTCCGTCTATAATCGAAGCATGGTTCAGCTCATCTGAAATAACGACATCTTCTTTGGAAAGGATGGAAGCAAGCACTGCCTGGTTAGCTGTAAAGCCGGACTGCAGGACGAGAGTTGCTTCTGTATGCTTAAATTCAGCTAGTTTCTTTTCAAAATCATTATGCATGTTAAACGTTCCAGCTATCGTTCTAACCGATCCTGTACCGGCACCGTATTTCTCAACTGCTTTTACAGCAGCAAGTTTGAGTCTCGGGTGAGTTGTGAGACCTAAATAGTTGTTGGAGGAGAGTTGAATTAATTCCCGACCGTCGATTGTTACTTTTTCAGCTTGATCGGATTCAATTGGAACGAGTTCACGAAATGTGCCTGCGTCTTTCATATCCTGAAGTTCCTGTTCGAGATGTTCAAAACCTTTCATTATGAATGCACTCCTTTTTTATCTATGGATGTAATACGACTTTACCACATTTACCGTCAAGCATAAGATCAAAGCCCTTTTCAAAATCCTCGAGTGGAAAACGGTGGGTAATGATTGATGCTGCATCCATTTTATCAGACCGGAGCAATCCGGCCGTCTGCTGCCAAGTCTGAAACATTTTTCTGCCTGTGATTCCCTGTACAGTTAAGCCTTTGAAAACGATATCATTTGTAATATCTATTTCTACTGGTCTGACAGGGAGGCTTAAGATAGAAATACGCCCTCCGTTGGTAGCCATTTTGAACCCTTGATTCATTGCCACCGGATGCCCGCTCATTTCACAAACGATATCTACCCCGCGTCCGCCTGTTTTTTCCCGAATATACTGAACGGGATCGTTTTCCAACGGGTTTACGATATAATCCGCTCCTTGTGACTGAGCTAACTCTAGTCGATACGGATTTAAATCAATCGCAAACACTTCAGCTGCACCTGCAGCTTTAGCTACTGCACATGCCATAAGTCCAATAGGACCACATCCGATAATCGCTGCAGTTCGTCCTGCGGTTTCCCCTGCAAGTACCGTGTGAACGGCATTTCCCATTGGTTCCTGAATACTAGCTTCATCCCAGGGAAGAGATTTCTCATTCTGCCAGATGTTTTCTTCAGGCAGCACGACGTATTCAGCGAAACAGCCGTCCCGGTCCACACCTATAATCTCGGTCTTCTCACAAATATGAGCATTACCGCTCATACATTGTGGACATCGGCCGCAGACAATATGAGTTTCTGCGGAAACTTGGTCCCCCACTTTGACGCTTTTTACAAGACTTCCGGTTTCAACGACTTCGCCTGAAAATTCATGACCAAACACGTATGGAGGCTTCACCCGGCTGGCTGACCACTCATCCCATTCATAAATATGTACATCTGTTCCGCATATTGATGTTGCTTTCACTTTAATTAACACTTCCTGAGCTCCACAAGTCGGTACCGGGACCTCTTTCAAAACAGCTCCGCGGGCTCGATCCTGCTTCACAACCGCTTTCATTGTTCTATTCATGACATTCCTCCTTTCTTATAAATTTATCCTACCACGAAAAAATGTGTCTCACAAGCGCACAGTTTTTCCTTGAAGGACACTTTATAAGAAGAATTTAGCATGTCGTCTTTCCGGACATAGATATAAAGGCGTAAAAAATCCGGACAGATACACTGTCCGGACAAAAAATTATTTAGCGCGGTTCAACAATCAGTTTAATCGCTGTTCGTTCATCTCCATCAATCGTAATATCTGTAAATGCAGGGACACAGATTAAATCAATGCCGCTCGGGGCTACAAATCCCCGCGCAATTGCTACTGCTTTTATTGACTGGTTGAGAGCGCCTGCTCCTATCGCCTGTATTTCAGCAGTCCCCCGTTCACGTATTACGCCTGCAAGCGCACCTGCAACGGAATTAGGATTGGATTTAGCAGAAACCTTTAAAATTTCCATGTAGGGACCTCCTCTTGAATAGTAAACCTTATTTAGTACGGCACAAATTAGCTGGATGGAGAATGAAGATTCATATCTTTCTAATCATGTACCACTTTCTGCCCCGTTGCTAAACCTCTATTTAAACGGCCTCTGTTTCCTATCCTGTTCGACCTTGAACGAGAAATGGATGGGTGCTGCCAGCATTCTTTATTCTGTTTCTAATCGAAAAATGGTTTATCATCATTAATTTGAACGGACTTAATCGAAGTCGCCCGCCCCGAGTTTTTATCTGCTTCCACAAAGACGCCATTAAGCTGGGTACTCCCTTCTTCCACTTCGAACCTGGCCGGTAAATGTGTCAAAAACCGGTTTAAGACTGCCTCCCGTTTCATACCCAGTATGCCATCATAAGGCCCGGTCATTCCTGCATCCGCCTGAAACGCTGTGCCGCCTGGCAGAATGCGACTGTCGTTTGTCGGCACATGCGTATGCGTTCCGATGACTGCTGTACATCTTCCGTCCAGATACCACGCCAGAGCTTGTTTCTCACTAGTTGCTTCCGCATGAAAATCAATAAAAATAATATCCGAATGTTTTTTTGCTTCTGTAACCAGTTCGTCTGCTGCATGGAAAGGGTTGTCAAGCGGAGGAAGAAAAGTAGTGCCTTGAAGGTTAATAACAACAGCTTTGTTTTTACCGGTACCTAGCACCTTTAATCCACTTCCGGGTGTACCATTCGGAAAATTAGCAGGTCTCACAAGACTGTCTGCTTCATGAATAAACTCAAAAATATCCTTTTTATCCCATGTATGGTTTCCCATCGTTAATATATCTGCTCCAGCTTGAAGCAGCTCATGATATATTTTCTTCGTAATTCCTTTCCCGTGTGCTGCATTTTCTGCATTCACAATTGTATAGTCCGGACGGTATTTTGCTTTCAGTTTCGGCAAGTATTCCTGAAGCATCTCTCTGCCGGGAGAGCCAACTATATCTCCTATAAATAGCAGTTTCATGTACATCCTCCTCAGCTGTATAATCGTACAAGAAAAAAGACCGCCGCACAGAGCGGCGCTCCGCGGTCGGTCCATTTTCTTTACTTTGCGTATTCAACTGCTCTCGTTTCCCGAATCACAGTTACTTTAATGTGACCAGGGTAGTCAAGTTCGTCTTCAATACGCTTCGTAATATCTCTCGCCAACCGGTAAGAATCTTCATCGGAGATCGTATCCGGTCTGACCATAATACGAATCTCTCGTCCCGCTTGAATAGCGTAGGTTTTTTCCACTCCATCAAAGGACTCTGAAATTTCTTCAAGCTTTTCAAGGCGTTTGATATACGTTTCCAATGTTTCACGTCTCGCTCCCGGACGGGCAGCTGATAATGCATCCGCTGCTGCAACGAGAGTTGCGATAACAGAGGTAGCTTCTGTATCTCCATGATGAGAAGCAATACTGTTAATAACCACTGGATGTTCTTTGTACTTTGTACCAAGTTCAACGCCTATCTCAACGTGACTGCCTTCTACTTCGTGATCGATAGCTTTACCAAGATCATGCAGCAGGCCGGCACGCCGGGCCAGTTGAACATCTTCTCCCAATTCTGCAGCCATAATTCCGCTTAAATGTGCTACTTCAACAGAATGTTTAAGTACATTTTGTCCATAGCTTGTTCGGAATTTGAGGCGCCCGAGTATTTTAATCAGATCCGGATGAAGATTATGAATACCCATTTCAAATGTCGTCTGTTCCCCGTATTCGCGAATCATCTCATCAACTTCCCGACGGGATTTTTCGACAGTTTCTTCAATACGGGCGGGATGTATTCTGCCATCCTGGACAAGCTTCTCCAAAGAGGCTTTCGCGATTTCCCTTCGAATTGGATCAAAACCGGATAAAATAACAGCTTCCGGTGTATCATCAATGATCAAATCGATACCAGTCAATGTTTCTAAAGCACGGATGTTTCGGCCTTCCCTGCCAATAATCCGCCCTTTCATCTCATCGTTAGGCAAATTGACGACGGAAACAGTCGTTTCCGCTACATGATCTGCGGCACACCGCTGTACAGCAAGCGAGAGAATTTCACGGGCGTTTTTATCCGCCTCTTCTTTCGCTCTCGTCATGTAGTCTTTCACAAGAACGGCTTTCTCATGTGTCAGCTCATTCTCCATCGTTTCCATAATGATGTCACGGGCTTCATCCTTCGTAAATCCGGATATACGTTCGAGCTCCTGCTGCTGCCTTTTGACAAGTTCCTCGACTTTGCTATTCATGTCGTCGACTTCTTGCTGTCGCTCCGACAGCTGCTGCTCCCGTACTTCCAAAGACTGTTCTTTTTTGTCTACAGATTCACTTCTGCGGTCCAGAACTTCTTCTTTCTGGACGAGACGGTTTTCCTGCTTATGAACGTCGTTACGACGATCTCGCAGTTCCTGTTCAGCTTCCAGACGAATTTTATGTGCTTCATCTTTTGCTTCCAGGACAGCTTCTTTACGGCTGGCTTCCGCCTCCCGTTTCGCATCGTCTATCGTCTGTTTAGCAAGCATTTCCGCACTGGAAATCTTCGCTTCAGCAATAGATTTACGCACAAAATATCCAACAAAGAACACGGTTACTGCAGTGAATAGCAAAATGAGGATTTGAAGTGTCATAGTCACCCTTGACTCACCTCCTCACAGCTATTTCTGTAGTAGTACTGTTTCATCAAATAAAACAATTGTAGGAATAGTATCACGATTTCACAAAAAATCCACTCGAACTGGATTCCGACGCTTTGTAAAAACGTGTACTTGTTAATTGTATGCTTCATTACGGGCTCTGTCAAGCATTGGAAAAGTGAGGAAACGCTGCTGTCATGCTTGTTTGAGCTCCTTTTATAGCTGTTTGCCAAAGCTGTTTTGATTAATTCACCTGCCTGTTGCAGCACCATTTTTGCTACTGCTATATGTTAAGTGACGGAACAGATTGCTGTCCTCACCTGATATACTAATAAAGGTATCTTTCTGCTCTTACAAACATATAGAAGGGGCAGACGTTTCGATAAAAAAATCTATGACAGTCTCCTCCGGTACTAGATGGCCCGATGCTATATGCCATTAAAAAAACAAGCCGGCAATCATGGTATCGATTGTCGGCTCGTTCATAAATTTGGAGAAACCTTTTTGTTAAGTCAGCCAAAAGTCAGCTTTTCATTCATGACATTCATTCTTATTACTTCAAATCAAGTACATCTTCATTATCTTCCGGATCTTCAGGCGCCGGCACCTCAATTGGTTCAAGAAGCCCATGATGTTCGCGGATTTTTCTGTCAATCTCCTGCATCACATCATCATTTTCTTTTAAATACTGCTTTGCATTTTCACGTCCCTGACCCATGCGTTCCTCATTGTAGGAATACCAGGCACCGCTCTTTTGAACAATATCGAGCTCGGAAGCGATATCAATTAACGAGCCTTCACGGGAAATACCTTCACCATACATAATATCAACCTCAGCTGTACGGAACGGTGGCGCTACCTTATTTTTAACGACCTTAATCTTCGTCTTATTACCAATCATCTCATTCCCCTGTTTGAGGGTTTCAGCCCGGCGCACTTCAAGACGCACAGAAGAATAGAATTTCAAGGCACGTCCGCCAGGTGTTGTCTCAGGATTACCAAACATCACGCCGACCTTCTCACGAATCTGGTTAATGAACATGGCAATTGTATTGGACTTGGATACAGCACCCGAAAGTTTACGAAGAGCCTGTGACATAAGACGAGCCTGCAGACCTACGTGGCTGTCACCCATTTCACCCTCAATTTCGGCTTTTGGTACAAGTGCCGCTACAGAATCGACTACGATCATATCGACAGCGCCGCTGCGCACGAGGGCTTCCGCAATTTCAAGTGCCTGCTCTCCGGTATCCGGCTGTGACAACAGAAGTTCATCAATATTTACTCCCAGATTCTGTGCATAAACCGGGTCCAGCGCATGCTCTGCGTCAATAAAAGCAGCCTGTCCTCCGTTGCGCTGCACTTCAGCAATAGCGTGCAAAGCTACCGTCGTTTTACCAGATGATTCCGGTCCGTACACTTCGATGACGCGGCCGCGAGGATAGCCGCCTACTCCAAGCGCAATGTCCAGTGCAAGCGTTCCGCTGGATATCGTGGATACACGCCGGTCCGTCTGCTCTCCAAGTTTCATAATTGAGCCTTTACCGAACTGTTTTTCAATTTGCTTAAGCGCCATATCAAGCGCCTGTTTACGATCTGACACGTGAACATCTCTCCTTTGAGTGGTCTATTCAAACGTACAGCAGAGCTGCGCCTGCCAACGTACTGCAAACACCCGTTCGCTACTTATCAGTATATAGAATTCAGGCCGCCCCGTCAATGAAAACAGGGCGGCCTTAGTAATTTATTTATTTTCTTCCAGGACGCGGTTTAGCTGGCTCCAGATTAATTTTGGCACCGCCGACACGCGCATATTTCAATCCCTCATACACAAACGGAGCGGACTCCTGAGGAACTTCCATGAAAGTAAAATTCTCAAAAATATCGATTTTACCGATAACTTTTGGACTGATGCCTACTAATCTTGAAACATCATCCACAAGCTTTTTAGGCGTCATATCGACATTGCGGCCAACGTTGATGAAGAAACGCGTCATGCCTTTCTGAGCACCTGTTTCGCCAAAGTCATAGCCAGCTGACGTCGTTTTTTCGTCATGGCTGTAAAATGCAAGTTTCATGAGAGAACTTACGACTTTATCAGCTGGGAATTCGCTGAGAAGTTCAGCAACCAGTTCAGCATATAAGGCATCGTCCTGCTCGTTGTCTTCAATCAGTTCAACGATTTGATGCTTCCATGCAGCCTGCTGCTTCTCCACAACTTCCTCAATGGAGGGAATTCCTTTTGCTGGAATTTGTGATTTGATTTCACGCTCAATAGAACGAAGGTGCTTCATTTCTCTCGGTGTTACAAGCGTAATCGCAATGCCTTCTTTACCAGCACGACCCGTCCGGCCAATGCGGTGCACGTAGCTTTCCGGATCCTGAGGAATATCATAGTTGATGACGTGTGAAACGTTTTGTACGTCGATACCCCGAGCTGCAACATCGGTTGCAATCAGAAATTCGATCGTACCCTTACGAAACTTGCGCATAACAACATCACGCTGAGACTGAGTCAGATCTCCGTGCAGTCCGTCAGCAGCATAACCTCTGGCCTGTAAGGACTCTGTTAACTCAGAAACACCCTTTTTCGTCCGGCAGAATACGATACCGAGCTCGGGTGTCTCACTGTCAATAATCCGGCAGAGAGAATCAAGCTTGTTTTTATCGAGAACCTTATAATAAACCTGTTCGATTAAAGGAGCAGTCATTTCGCCTTTATCGATCGTAATATGCTCTGGATTATTCATATATCGGGAAGAAAGCTTACGGATAGCGGGAGGCATCGTTGCTGAGAACAACAAGCTCTGACGCTCCGTGTTAGCGTTCTGAAGAATTTTCTCAATGTCATCAATAAAGCCCATGTCGAGCATTTCGTCAGCTTCATCCAGAACAAGCTTGCTTAGACGATCAAGCTTCAGCGTGCCGCGGTTTATGTGGTCCAAAACACGTCCCGGCGTTCCTACAACAACCTGCACACCGCGCTTAAGCGATTTAATCTGATGTCCGATAGACTGTCCGCCGTAAACCGGCAGAGTCTGAACTTTATTAAACTTGGAAAGCTTTTGAAACTCTCCAGCTACTTGAATAGCCAGCTCTCGTGTCGGCGTTAGGATTAGCGCCTGGACGTGCTTCTGTTTAGCGTTGATATCGTTAATGATCGGAATACCGAATGCAGCTGTCTTACCGGTTCCGGTCTGAGCCTGACCGATTACGTCACGTCCGCCCAGAATGACAGGAATAACTTTCTCCTGAATTGGAGACGGTGCTTCGAATCCCATCTCTTTTGTTGCTTTGTTTAAACTAGAACTAATGTCAAAATCGTCGAACTTCATTACCATTATTCATCCACCTTTTTTATTTCGTAACTCCTGAAACAATAGGTAAAGCCCTTGTTTCACCGCGTACGTACGAATTCTGTTTCTGCTGCCCCCGATGTTCACAAAATGTGAAACTGTTTTTTCGGGAGTCGCTATGCCAATAAACATCTGTCCAGGTTCATATCCTTCCAGAGGATCAGGCCCTGCCGCACCTGTAAAGCTGATTCCGTAGTCAGAGCTAAATACGCGGCGGCATCCGTCCGCCATTGCTTCGGCGCATTCCGCGCTGACTGCTCCGTGTTCTTCAAGAAGTTTCTCTGATATCCCGAGCGTCTGTATCTTGGCTTCATTACTATAACATACGATGCCGCCGGGGAAAATCATTGATGCTCCGGAAAAGGAGGTCATAGTGTCCGCAAACATGCCACCTGTCAGGCTTTCAGCGGCACTAATACTTTTTTCTTGCTCACGCAGAAGCTCCGCAGTTACCTGCTCAATCTGGCTGTCACCCTCGCCGTAGCAATAATCCCCGACCTCCGCAAAAATCTTTTGCTTCAGCTCATAGAGCATTTCTTCGTTCGTCTCTTTTGAAGGACCGCGGACAGTTAAACGTAACGCAACCTCGCCTTCAGATGCGAGAGGGGCAATCGTGGGATTTGTCTGATTTTCGATCAGATCATCCAGCTTCTCTGTAAGCAGGGATTCTCCAATTTCATAAAATCGCAGTACTTCTGACTGAATCTGCTGCTCTTCCATCCCGCTACGCAACTTCGGAAGCGCGTACTGCGTAAACATGGTTCTCATTTCTCTAGGAGGCCCCGGAAGCAGCAGGAACTTCTTCCCCTGATGCTCTAAAAATGATCCGCATGCAAGCCCCTCATCGTTTGGCAGCACGTCTGCTCCTTCCAGCGTTAACGCCTGTTTTTTATTGAATTCAGTCAGTTCTCTGCCGCGGCTTTCAAAAAATACTTTTAACTTTTCAAGTGATTCCTCATCTGCCTTCAGCGGAAGTCCTGTAAAGGAGGCAAGAGCGTCTCTGGTTAAATCATCTCTGGTCGGACCTAGTCCGCCGGTTAGTATAACGATATCAGACCGTTCTGAAGCCGTTTGAATCACATTCTTTAACCGTTCCTCATTGTCACCTGCAGTCTGACGAAAGTAGACATTAATGCCTGCTTCTGATAGCTGTCTGGATATAAAAGTTGCGTTCGTATCATCGATCTGACCAAGCAGCAGCTCGGTTCCAACTGCAATGATTTCTGCATTCATGAACTAGATCCTCCTAGTCTGAAGAAGTTAAAACGTGCTTGTTCTTAACGAAGTAATCGACTCCCGAAAAGACAGTTAATACAACAGCCGTATATATCATAATGGTGTCAAACGGAATGCCTGCAAGTTCAAACAGTACGTTGTGTAAAAGCACTGCAGAGGCTGCAACAATCTGACTGACTGTTTTCCATTTCCCCCATATACTTGCAGCTATCACTTCCCCGGATCCGGAAGCCACGAGACGTAGACCAGTTACAGCAAACTCTCTGCTTAAAATAAGGACCGCAGCCCAGGCGGGAAACATATCCATTCCGGTAAGTCCGACGAAAGCCGCTGTAATTAACAGCTTATCAGCTAGCGGATCCAGGAACTTGCCCATATTCGTTACTAAATTGTATTTTCTTGCATAAAATCCATCCAGCCAATCTGTAGCCGCTGCAATGATAAATACGACCGCTGCGGCAAAATGGGAAACCGGAATATCGGCTCCAAGCAGCAAAAACGATCCCCAGCCAAAATCAATCAGCAGAAATATCATAAAAACAGGAATAAGAAAGATGCGTGAAATGGTAATTCTATTAGGTATGTTCATTACTGTCCTCCTGTTCCAAGACCTGAACGACTATGAGCCTTACTCATTTTAACAGACAATGGAAGTATTTGCGAACCTAGCATAAAAGAGGAAAAAGTCCGTCCGGACACTGCCGGAGCCGGACCCTTTCGACTATGAATTATCCTGTTGAATGATGATTCTCTGATGATGATCTTCTGATTCGTAAATCAACTCTTCTCCGTTAATAAGCAGCTCAGCCGTCACAGTGCTTCCCATGTTAAACATGATTTCCTCATAGTCACTGAAATCAAAGCTTTCTGAATCCCCGTCCGCATGTTCCTGCTGGTAGATTTCCTCACCATCTTCATCAAGAATCTGGATCCAGCTGGGACCTGAAAAACTGAGTTCAACGTCAAACTCATCTGCTTGAAGCGTGTAGGTGTAGCTGTTACCCTCCGATCCTTCAAAGGCCAGCTCAGAGCCTGCGTCGGAATCTTCCGGTTCGTTTAACCCGTTATTATCCGCGTTATTATCTTCGTTATTTTCCACGTTTTCTTCTTCGTTATTTTCATTTTCAATCACATCGTTATTGCCGTCATTTTCTTCGTCTTCGGGGAGACTGTCATCTACGTTGACGGCCTGTTCCGATTCCGGATCGACTGGAGCGGCTTCATTATCCTGGTTAAAAAGCCATACAGCAAAACCAACGGCACCGATAAACAAAATGGCTAACAGCGTCGGCACGAGCGAAGAAAAAGCCGATTTTTTCGTTCCGGAACTTGAGGAAGCGCGTGTTCTTGCAGTCCGGGGAGGGAGCTCCTGAACTTCGCTCCGTTTTGGTTTAGGAAGCTCTGATTCGTGTTCCTCAAAAATCTTATTGGGATCCAAACCTACGGCCTCTGAGTAACTTTTTACAAATGCACGTGAATAAAATTCCCCGGGCATCTTACTGAAATCGCCTTCTTCAATCGCTTCCAGATACCGTTTTTGAATTTTTGTAAGCTGCTGAAGCTCATCAAGGGAGTAACCCTTTTCAAGTCGCGCAGTCTGCAGTCTTGTTCCTAGTTCTGACACGGTACACACCTACTAACTTCGTTTAATATACAATCCTCGCAGTACTAAAAGGAGGAGTAATCCTGTTCTACCTGTTCATAGGAAATAACTTGATTTTCGTCACTTCTGAGTTCAATGATGTAATCAAAATCGTCGAGCGTATATTCAGTCGTCCGCACAAAAATATCGGGATGCTCAACTACTTTTGTGGCGGGAAGGCGCATCATTTCTGATACGAGCATACGATGGCGTTCAGATCCTCTCATGGTTGACACGATGCCATCGATAATATAAATATTATCCTCAAGCATCTCATCATCGGCAAGCTGACTTCGCATTGTCTGTTTTAACATGGTCGATGACAGAAAAGACCATTTTCTGTTTGCACAAACGCTTGCAGCTACGACTGATTCTGTTTTGCCCACTCTCGGCATACCGCGTATACCAATTAATCTGTGCCCTTCTTTCATAAACAGCTCTGCCATGAAATCGACTAAAATTCCAAGCTCATCCCGGACAAACCGAAAAACTTTTTTCTCATCTTCATCCCTTTCAATGTAGCGTCCATGCCGCACAGCCAGTCTGTCCCGAAGCTTTGGTTCTCTTATCTTCCGCAGCGTTATAATGTCCATCGTTTCTAAAATAAACGTCAGACGTTTAATGGCTTCATCGCTTTTGCTGAGGATAAGCATGCCTCTTCTCCTGTGTTCGACCCCGTTAATCGTCAAAATATTTATACTGAGCATCCCAAGCAATGAAGCTATTTCTCCAAGCAGTCCGGGACGATTTTCATGAATCTGATATTCCAGGTACCATTCTTTTCGTTCCATGCGTTAATCCCCCTTCAAAAGGAGTTCTGACGAGCATTAAAGGCTAATTTCATCATAATCGATTGAATCGCAGTTGAAAAGTAGTTATTTCCAATTGAAATGCCTATTTTCACGTGTGCCAGCCTCCGTTGACATGAATAATCTGTCCATTCATATAAGAGGAGTGATCGGAAGCAAGAAACGCTGCTGTATTAGCAATCTCTTCAGGTGTGCCAAGCCTGTCAGCCGGAATGTCGTTTCGAAGCATTTGCTTATCTGACTCTGAATAAGCCGACAGCATCGCTGTATCCACAGCACCGGGTGCAACTGCATTGACTTGAATATTGCTTGCGGCAAGCTCTTTACCTAGTGATTTTACCAGTCCATGCTGAGCTGATTTCACTGTAGAATAAACTGTTTCCATCGAAGCACCCGTCTCTCCCCAAATAGAGCTGACAAAGATAATTTTTCCTTTTCGGCGTCTGATCATGTGAGGAGTAATCTGCTTTAAGAATAATACCGGGCTTTTGCAGGCAATATTAAACGAAGCAGTCCATTCGTCTGGATGAGTATCCTGGAATAAACCCGGCGAAGAATTTCCGGCACAATGCAAAAATACGTGAATATTTTCTGCTGGAAAGGGTGGCAGCTCTTCTCCCGTCGAAAGATCATGCTGATATATATCAGTATCAGTCACACCGGAAAGCTCAACAGCTGTTTTCCTTACAAGATCCGGGTTTGAATTGCAGTGAAGAAGCAGCCGGTAATCAGGCGCTAAGCGTTCCGCACATGCTTTTCCAATGGCTCCGGAGGCACCTGTTATAAAAGCCGTCGGCCGCTTCACCCAGCGGATGCCTCACCGGCTGGAATCACCTTGGAAACAGTCATGCGGTTCTCAAAATCTAATGTCTGCTCCAGCAAACGTTCGACATAAGCCGCATCCAGTGCCTCCAGAACAGGAACAGCATCAAAAAGATTCATTCCGTTAAAATGATACCTAGTGAATTGGTTCGCAATATACTCCGGCGAATTAAGAGCTCGCAGGAAAAAGCCGATTTTTTTCTTTTTCAGACGTTCAAAATGGTCTGCCTCAACCCCGCTTTGCTTCAATGAAATTAGTTCCCGCCGCAACGCTTCGACAAGGTCATCGGGCCGTGCTGTTTCACCGCCGGCTGCAATAAAACCAAACTCTTTTTCAGAAGTGTAATCGAAACTGAAGCTGTCGTTAATGAGGCCTTCTGCATACATACGCTGGTAAGCAGATGAACTACTTCCAAAGGCCAGTTCAAGCAGCAGCTGCATACCGAGCTCATGCTGAAGCAAATCTCTGCCTTCAAGACCGGCAGCCGGTTGTTTGATTCCAATCAGGCATCTCGGAGTCTGTACAGGAAGCGGAATAACTGCTTCCGTTTTTTGGACATCAACTGGCTCTTCTGGAAGAATCCGCTGGGGAGGATTTGATTCAGGAAATGTTTTAGCCGACTGATTAGCGCGAATCAGCGTCATCATCTTTTCAGGCTCTAAATTTCCTACAACGAAAAGTACCATGTTGGATGGATGATAAAAACTCTCATAGCAGGTATATAAATCTTCCTTGGAAATCTGGCGGATGGAATCCACTGTACCGGCAATATCAATTTGGACAGGATGATGCTTATATAACCCCTTCAGAAGTCCAAAGAAATTTTGCCAGTCCGGATTATCTTCATACATTTTTATTTCTTGTTCAATGATCCCTTTTTCTTTTTCTACTGAATTTTCTGTAAAATAAGGTTCCTGTACAAAATCGAGCAGGGTTGTCAGATTCTTTTCCACATTGGATGTTGCAGAAAACAAATAAGCAGTACGGGTAAAACTCGTGAATGCATTAGCAGATGCTCCCTGAGCAGAGAATTCCTGAAAAACATCGCCTTCTTCACTTTCAAACATTTTGTGTTCCAGAAAATGGGCGATGCCGTCCGGAACCTTTTTTTCACTTCCGTCGCCAGCAACAAAATGGTTGTCAATCGACCCATAATTAGCCGTCAGCGTGGCATATGTTTTCTGAAAACCGGGTTTTGGAAGTAAAAAAACAGAAAGTCCATTATCCAGTTTTTCATGATAGAGTTGTTCCTGAAGCTGATCAAAGCTTATTTTCTCCATATTGTCATCCTTTCCCGTGCAAGAAGTAGATCGTATCCAGCTCAAGAGAGGCTGCTGCTGCTTTTACATCTGCAGCCTGAACTTTTTCAATTTCTGTGATCCAATTGTCTGCATTCCAATTTTCCCCGATCAACGTACCGTGATACTCCAGTTCAACTCTTCCCCGGGGAGAGTCCATCGTTTCCAGCAGCTGATTTCGCAGAACCGCCTTTGATTTGGATACATCTTCATCTGAAAATGTCCCGTTTTTAATGTCCTCCAATTGCTGCAGAATAATCGAGAGCGCTTTATCATATTGAGTTGTTTCAATACCTGCCATGACGATAACGAGACCTTTATGGCTCTCAACCCGTGAAGCTGCGTAATATGCCAGGCTCTCTTTTTCTCTAACGTTAGTAAAGAGTTTCGAGTGGGGAGCTCCGCCAAACAGGCTGTTGAACACTTGCAGCGCAAAATAGTTCTTATCACCGAATACGACAGGAGTCCGGAAACCTATATGCAGCTTGGCCTGACTAACCTCATCTGATTCTTTTACTTCGCGGACTTCATCAGGCTTCTTAAAAGCACTTCGGATTGGAGCTAAAGGCCTGCTGCTGAACTTCATGTACTGGTCTGCATACCTGCTTATTTCCTGCTCATTTACGTCTCCTACTACATATAAGTCAACGACGCTGTCCTTTAACAACGACTCGTGTGCTTTAGCAAGTGACTCCCCGGTTATCGCTTCAAGCTGTTGCTCGTAACCAAGAACCGGCAGGGCGTAAGGTTCGCCTTCGCACATAATTTCTGCAAGGCGTTTATTAGCAAAGCGCATTTTGTCATCTTTTACTCCAGCCAGTTTCTGAGCGTGATTTCTTTTCTCCTCGTCAACAATTAAATCAGGAAAAGCTCCTTTTTCATTTAAATTCGGATAGAAAGCTATGGAAGCGAGCATTTGAACTGCCCGTTCTGTGAGAGGCACAGTTTCTTTTAAAAATTTCTCATTAGCCACTTCCAGTTTAAATGATAAAATATGATGTTCTCCTTTTTTTACTGCATCTGCTGTGAGATGTGCCCCGTACATTTCTTCAAGAGCAGCCTGTATGATTTCTCGTGAAGGGAAATGTTTCGTTCCTCGTTCAAGAACGGACGGAAGCAGTGCTTTTTCAGTCAGATATTCTTTTTGAAGCGGCGTGCGGATATGCATTACAAAAGTTGTTGTTTTAAATGTGCTGCTCGGAATAACTGTTGTACGAACAGACTTTGTTTTTTTAGCTTCTGGCATCGTGAACCGCCTCCTAAAATACACGCTTTCGCAATACGTGAAATTTGAACTTATCGGCCCTGAAGTAGTTTACTGAATACAAAACGGCCCTTTCCTGGTCATCATAGTGCATTTGTTTTAATACGAGCAGTGCAGTTTCCGGCTCACACTGCAGCAGCTCGGAAACGTGCTCGTGATAACCGATCGGCTCCAGATCAGTCATGGCATATGCGATTGTAATCCCATTCTGTTCGAGTTGATTAAAGATCGATTCATCCCCGCGGGATACCGGATCCGGAAGCAGGTTTTCAGGAAGTTTATCGAGGCAGTATACGACCGGTTCCCCGTCGGCTGTCCGAAGCCTTTCAATTTTCATCACTTGACGGAGGTCCTCTTCCTGGAAACGATCTCTGTCTTCAGGCGTTGCCTCAATAAATCCTGAGGAGAGAAAATTGGTTCCGGGCTCCCTTCCTCCTCTTCGTATCATGTCGGTCACACTAAATAGCTCTTCAATTCCTGATGAGAATAGCGGTTTCGTATGAATAAAAGTTCCGACTCCATGACGCCTCACGACGACACTTTCATCTTCCAGCATTCGAAGAGCTTCGCGCAGCGTAGCCCGGCTCACACCGAGCTGTCTCGAGAGTTCAAACTCAGAAGGCAGTCTTTCTCCTGCTTTATAACGGCCTTTTTCAATATCCTCTTTTATTTTATCGATCACCTGCAGATAAAGCGGTCGTGAATCGGATTTTATCAACGTGGATGCCTCCTGCCATTAGTTTTGATAGTTCTCTCTAAATCAATTACTCTGCCCATCTTCCCCTCTGGCAGCCAACACCTCCCGGGGCTTACTGCCTTCGTAAGGACCTACAATCCCCTGCTGTTCCATTTCATCTATCAATCTGGCCGCCCGTGCATACCCGACGCGGAAACGTCGCTGGAGCATCGACACAGAGGCTGTCTGCATTTCAGTGACGAGTGCGACTGCGTCTGGAAAAAGTGCGTCATCTGATTCAGCACTGGTTGTTTCTGGTTCATCGTCAGGGATCATTTCTTCTGAGTATTGTGCCTGCTGCTGTTCAATACAGTGCCTTACTACCTTTTCCACTTCTTCATCACTTAAAAACGCCCCTTGTATGCGCACCGGCTTACCCGAACCAACCGGCATAAACAGCATATCACCTTTACCAAGAAGTTTTTCGGCGCCCGCTCCGTCGAGAATCGTTCTTGAATCTGTTGAGCTTGAAACACCAAATGCAATTCTGGATGGGATGTTTGCTTTAATGACGCCCGTAATGACATCTACAGAAGGCCGCTGTGTTGCAATGATCAAATGAATCCCGGCGGCCCGTGCCATCTGGGCCAGACGGGTAATCGCATCTTCCACATCACCTGATGCGACCATCATTAAGTCTGCAAGCTCATCTACGAGGACAACGATATAAGGCAGCGGAGAATAAGGATCTTCTCTTGTTTCATTTTCTCTGTGAATATGCTGGTTATACCCTTCTATATTACGCGTGCCCGTTGCTGCAAACAATTCATATCTTCTTTCCATTTCACTGACGACTTTTTTCAATGCCTGAGCTGCTTTTTTCGGTTCAGTTACAACCGGAGAGAGCAAATGAGGAATGCCGTTATATACATTCAGTTCCACCATTTTAGGGTCTATCATCATTAGCTTGACTTCATGCGGTTTGCTTCTGAGCAGAATACTGACAATAATACCATTGATGCAGACACTCTTTCCGCTTCCGGTCGCTCCGGCTACGAGCAGGTGCGGCATTTTATTTAAATGAGCTGCAACCGCTTCTCCGGAGATGTTTCTGCCGAGTGCTATCGCAAGCGGGTTGGCTTCATTCTTCATCTGCTGAGAATCGATCACTTCACGGAACGTTACGAGAGCCACATCCTGATTCGGCACTTCGATTCCGATAGCGGATTTTCCCGGAATTGGTGCCTCCATCCGGATATCTTTGGCTGCCAGCGCTAAAGCAAGATCGTCTGATAAATTAACGATACGGCTTACTTTAACTCCGGTAGCCGGATACACTTCGTATTTCGTAACTGCAGGGCCAAGATGTACCTTGGTAACCTTCGCAGACACACCGAAACTTGCAAGCGTGTCTTCCAGTTTTCGTGCATTTTTTGACAGCTGGGAGTGCTCTTTTGACTGCGTCTGTTTCGATGGAGGAGCGAGAAGGGAAACCGAGGGCAGTTTATAGTCCACGTTTTCGCTTTCCTGAACAACGAGACCCTGTCGTTTTGATTCAACCGGCTCAGCCTCACCTTGCTCAGCCTCTTTCTTTTCTACCTGGTGCTGCGGCTCTTCGTATGCAGTCGCAGTAAAATCATAAATCAATGGTTCTTTCTCCACTGGTTGATTCAATTCTTCAGGAACTTCTTCTGCCTTATCAGTTCCTGATATGGGAGCGGGTTCATCCGTTTCTATCTTCGTATTTTCTTTTGTCTGACGCTCCTGAAATCGCTGCTTCACAGATTCTGCAATTGTAACACCTGCCAACTTCAGCTTTTTCCAGAATGTAACAGCAAACGGCTTTTGTTTTTCAGCACTCCATTTCATCATATCAATGATTGACTTTCGGCTCGCAATCACAGCACCTGCTGCAACTAGCAACAGAGCCAGCATGATGGCTCCCGGCGCTGCAGCGAGAACCGCAGTGCTTTCAAATATAAGCACTCCGGAAACTCCGCCATGAAACCCCTCTATCTGTCCAAAAGAAGCCGACTGTTCGGCAATTCCTTGTTGCACACCTTCAGCATACCGTCTTCGAAAGGGAATCTGAAGCAGGCTTGTGCAACCTGCTGCTGCCAGAAGAATTCCTGTTGTCGTTCTCGACAACAAGTGAGGAAATTTTCTTTTCCACATCAGGAACAGTCCTGAAAGAAGCAGCGCGGCTGCCGGAAGCCAATACAGGCTGCCGGCGGCAAACCTTAAAGCGTTTTGGCCTATTTCACCGATCCACCCCAGCCGGAAAATAATCAAAACTGCAGTGATAGCTAAAAGGGCACCGGAAGCTTCAAATTTAAGCAGTCGCTTCCACTGCTGTTCCTTTTTTGTAGGTTTTTTCTTTTTTTTAGCTGGCATATGTATCCGACCTTCCCGCATTCCTGCTGTGAAAACAAACAGTGCCCCCGCGATGCAGGTACCTGCAGGGAGACACTGTCGACATTCATTAGGCTTCCATGATAATTGGCATAATCATTGGCCGGCGTTTTGTTTTTTCATACAAATAGCGGCTCAGCTGGTCCCGGACATGGCTTTTCAACTGGGACCATTCTGTCTGATTCTGCTCCATTGCTTCACCCAGAGATTTTTTCACAAGCGATTCTGCTTCATTAATCAATGCTTCCGACTCGCGGACGTATACAAATCCTCTGGAAATGATATCGGGACCTGAAAGGATTTCATTGTGCTTTTTATTAAGTGTGACAACGACAACCAGAATGCCGTCCTTTGAGAGCAGCCTTCTGTCCCGCAGCACAATGTTGCCAACATCGCCGACACCGAGACCATCGATCAGAACATGACCGGAAGGAACCTTAGGGCCCCGCTTACCTTTACGCTTTTGGAATTCGACTGTCTCGCCTTTTTCCAGCAGGTAAATATTATCCGTCTCCACATGGACAGAAGCTGCAAGCTTCTGATGCGCATATTGCATACGATACTCGCCGCTGACAGGAATAAAGTGCTGTGGCTTCACTACGTTCAGCATCAGCTTCAATTCTTCCTGGCTTGCATGGCCATTTGCGTGAATCTTTTTGGTTTTGCCATATACGACATCTGCACCGGTACGTGAGATTAAATCAATCATTTGTGAAACGAGCTTTTCATTGCCCGGCTTCGGCATGGATGACATGATCATTCTGTCTTTGTTCTGAATTTTAAATAACGGGTGGGAGCCTTTGCCCATCTTCATCAGATCGCTCATTGGCTCTCCCTGTGTTCCTGTCGTCAGAACGACAAGCTCATCACGGTCCAGCGACTTTATTTCTTTTTTAGACACCAGCACGTCGTCATCATCTGTGAGATAGCCGAGTTCAAGTCCTAATTCGACCGCGCGCTCTATCGTTTTTCCGACCACAGCTACTTTGCGCTCTTTATGGGCTGCAGCGTTCAGTACCTGTTGAATCCGGTGAAGATGTGTTGAATAAACAGAGACGATCAACGCCTGAGGAGCTTCATGAAATGCATCCTTAAGACCTTCAGCCACAATAGACTCGGATGGGGTATATCCGGGTACTTCAGCAGCGGAGCTGTCTGAGAGAAGACAAAGAACCCCTTTTGAGCCTATTTCAGTAAGTTTGTCTATATCCATCGTCTGTCCATCGACAGGATTCTGGTCAAATTTGAAGTCTCCTGTATAAAGAATCGGACCTTGCGACGTGTGAATGACAATGCCAAGTGAATCAGGAATACTGTGGTTCGTCCTGAAAAAGCTGACAGGTGTCTTTGCAATACGGACCTTGGAGTCTGCATGCACTTCATGAAATTTCGGCTTCTTTTTGAGCTTAATTTCATCGCATTCATCTTTTAACAGTGCGAGCGTAAACTTGGATCCGTAAACTGGCACTTTGATCTCACGCAGCAGGTAAGCTGCAGCACCGATATGTTCTTCGTGCCCATGTGAAAGAATCAATGCCTGGACACGGTCTTTATTTTCAATAAGATAAGACATATCCGGTATCACAATGTCTACTCCAAGCATGTCATCTTCCGGATGCATGCATCCGGCGTCAAGAATAAAAATGTTCTCATCCAGCTCTACCACGTAGAGGTTTTTCCCGGATTCTCCCAGCCCACCTAGGGCAAAGATTTTAATTTTGTCGGTCTGTTGATTTGCCAAATTAATTCCTCCTGTAACTAAAGTTCAACTGTGTAGATGTTCATTATTCAGTAAATGCGACAGCAGGCGCTTAGGCGCGGAAAAAATGATCACCGGTCCACCAGAAAGAACGTCTGTCTCCTCAGACGTTCTCTGGACATGCACTGTTTCCACATTCATTTTTATCTGCTGACCAAGCCGATCTGAACCTCTTTCATAAGTATACATGAACGAGGCGCAGGTTCACAAGCTGGACTTCCAGTTTATACGCCTGCAGCGCTCAAATCACTTGATGACTATGCTGCCAATCCAATATTGGCGCCTGCCTTATCAATGAAGATGTCACAGATCGGTAAACTGCCTATCATCAATGCAGAATAAAAAAAGAAGCCTGCACCAAGGGGCAGGCTTCTGATGCTGTTTGATAGTGACGGCTCGTTAACTGGAAAATCTGCTCATACTGGAAACATCTTGAAGCGCACGCTGCACGAGCGCCCTTTCAGTTTCATCAAGCGCCACAAGCGGCAGCCTGACCCCTCCGGTGTCGAAGCCCTGCATGCTTAACGCTGTCTTCAACGGTGAAGGGCTTGGTGCTATAAACATTGCTTTCATGAATGGCACCAGCTTCTGATGCATCGATGCAGCCTGTTCTGGTCTGCCTTCTCTGTAATGCGCGATCATTTCCTGCATTTCACGTCCTATAATATGACTGGATACCGAAACAATTCCATCTGCCCCAACTGCTACAGAAGGAAGCGTCAGGCTGTCATCACCGGAATAGACTGAGAAATTGGCTGGAGTTCCTGCTACCAGCGCTGTAAGCTGATCAAGGTTTCCACTGGCTTCTTTAACAGCCGTAATATTCGGTATTTCTGAGAGAGCAATCACTGTTTCAGGAAGCAGGTTCACCATCGTTCTCCCAGGAACGTTGTAAATCATAACCGGAATATTTACTTTTTCAGCGATCGTTTTAAAATGCTCAAACATCCCTTGCTGGGAAGGTTTATTGTAATACGGCGCTACCAGCATAATGCCGTCCGCTCCATCCTTCTCTGCCTGGATAGACAATTCGGCTGTTGCACGTGTGTCGTTCATTCCGGTTCCTGCTATTACCGGAATTCTTCCGTTCGCAGCTTTTACTGTTTCACGGTAAAGCTCTGCTTTTTCTTTCATGCTGAGCGTGGCGGATTCACCTGTCGTTCCTCCGCTGATTACAGCTTCTGTTCCGCGCTCAATTAACAGATCAACAAGGGGTCCTAGCTGATCAAAATCGACAGCACCCTGATGATTAAATGGTGTAATCATTGCTGTTACGACATTTCCCAGTTTCATCTGTCATCCTCCTCTTTTCAGCCTGAAGCAGTGAATTTATTCACCAATTAAAAAACTGTCATGAAGTATGTTCACGGCCTCTGGCATTTGCGGGCTGCTTACAAGCACCCATATGGTTGTATGTGAATCTGCTGACTGCAAAACCCTTATTTCCCTCTGCTCCAGCGCTGAGACAATTTTAGCAGCAATTCCAGGCACTCCACTCATGCCTCCGCCGACAACAGCCACTTTCGCACAATCGTCCGTCCATGTTACGTCATGAGGCAGATCTTGTAAAGAGTCGAGAGCCTCAGTAAGCTTCCCGGAAGGAATCGTAAAAGTCGCAAAATCCGGATGAATGGAAATAAAGTCTACAGATATTCCTGCTTCAGCCATCGCTGTGAAGACATCCCCTTTAGGTTCGGGTCCGGATGCTTTAATCTGGCAAACGTGATCTTTGTGGGTTACAGCCGTAACCGGCCTTTCTTTCAAATCCTGACCAGCCGCCCCGTCAACTGAAGAGCGGATCATCGTGCCGGGTCCATCTTCTGAGAATGCTCGGATACGAAGAGGAATTTCAGCCTGCATGGCAATTTCCACTGCTCTCGGATGAATGACTTTTGCACCTTGATAGGCCATGTTGCTTACTTCCGCATATGTAACTGCTTTAAGCGGCATTGCCCTGCCGGCTATTCGTGGATCAGCCGTCATAATACCTGCTACATCAGTAAATATGTCTACCAAATCTGCCTTTAATGCTGCGCCCAGAGCAGTTGCTGATGTATCGGATCCGCCTCTGCCAAGCGTTGCCGTCGTTCCTTTAGGGGTTTGCCCCTGAAATCCAGTGACGACAATCACATCCATTTCTTCCAATGCTGTTTCCAGCGCCGCTGTCTGCATCTCTGTTATGCGCGCATCGCCGTAAACTTCATTTGTACGAAACCCTGCTTCGGCTCCGTTCATAGCTCCAGCCTTAATGCCTTTACGCTGCAGCAGCGCCGAAAAAGCCACCGACGATATTGTCTCCCCGCAAGCCATCAGCATATCCAGCTCTTTTGCCGAAACAACCGGAGTGGCGCCGCCGGCGAGCGTTAACAGCGTATCGGTCGCGTACGGGTCACCGCTTCTGCCGATTGCAGAAACGACTGCGACAACTTTGTATCCATTTTGCAATGCGTCAGAAATATGTGCTGCGCACTGCTCTCTTTTTGCTTCCGTCTGAAGGGAAGAACCGCCAAATTTTTGAACGATTAATTTCATATATGCATCACCATCTTCATTATAATCCTGCATGTGCCAGGCTACAAGCGAAGAAATGTAAAACGCAGTTCACGCGGTATTTCCAATCGCCCCAATAAAAAATCCCGGCACTCAGCTGGCCGGGATTTAACAAAGTTTATTTTAACAATCCTTTTTGGATCAGAGAAAAAGCGATTTGCACAGAATTGAGGGCCGCGCCTTTCAAAAGATTATCTGCGACAATCCACAAGTGGAATCCTTTTGGATTATCAAGATCCTGTCTGATACGACCGACAAAGATATCGTCTTTCCCTTTTGCATCAGCTGCAAGTGGATAGAGCTGACTGGACGGGTCATCCTGCAGCGTGATTCCAGGAGCTTCGCGCATAAGATCTTTTAATTTATCAACTGTTAACCCTTCCTGCTCCGTTTCAATGTAAACTGACTCGGAGTGTCCCGTTTCAACAGGCAGCCGGACACACGTTGCAGCAACATGCATCGATGGCTCCTCCATGATTTTTTTCGTTTCATTAATCATCTTCATTTCTTCAAAAGTAAATCCGTTATCTGTAAAGACATCGATTTGGGGCACAGCGTTAAACGCAATTTGATAGTGCTTTTTATCTCCTGAAACAGGAAGCACTTTCGGATCGATTTCTTGATCGTCAAGAATTTGTCTCGACTGCTCGTACATTTCATCTACTGCGTCGGCACCCGCACCGGAAACTGCCTGATAAGTGGACACCACCAGCTTATTCATGCCGTAAGCCCGGCGGACAGGCTCTAACGCTGCTACCATTTGAATGGTGGAACAGTTTGGATTGGCAATGATTCCGTTATGCTTATCAAGTGCATGCTCGTTAACTTCAGGAACTACGAGCGGAACATTTTCATCCATACGGAATGCACTGGTATTGTCCACGACAATCGCTCCGCGTTTCACTGCTTCATGCGCCAACGCCTTCGAGACTGAACCACCTGCTGAAAACAGTGCCAGCTGAACACCCTCAAATGACTCAGGCTTTGCTTCTTCAATCGTAATATCCGTTCCTCTGAACGTCTTGACTTTTCCAGCTGAGCGGCTGGATGATAAAAGCTTTAATTCATTAACCGGAAAATCGAGCCGGTCGAGTGTTTTAAGCATTTGTTCACCAACTGCTCCTGTTGCACCTACTACTGCTACGTTAAATGTTTGCTGAGTCATATAAACCCCTCCGTCAATTTAATCACTATCTAATCACATCACTCTAATAGTTTAGCAGCCCCTCTCAGACTCTGCACATGCGAATACAGTGGATGAGACAGCTTTATTAAGCATCAGAGGCTGTCAGCATTCAACAGCGGTACGATTTCGCAGGGAGGCGGGCAGGGAGCCCGCTGTACTGACGAGAGACACCGCTGGATTGTCATGTAAAATCAAACGAGCTGTATATTGGATGGCATGCATGGAAACTGCATCAATCGCTTCTACCATCTCATCGATCGGCAAGCTTCTTCCGAGGAATAATTCATTTTTAGCATTGCGGTTCATGCGGCTGCTGGAGCTCTCAAGGCTTAACAGCAGATTGCCTTTAAGCTGTTCCTTGGCATTCGTCAGTTCTTTTTCTGTCAGCCCATTTTCCTTCACATCATTGGTCACCCGCTTGATGATATCGACTGTTTCATCCAGATGTTTTTCGTGCGTACCTGCATAGATTGTGAGAAGTCCTGTATCCCGGAACGCTTCATGCATCGAATAGACTGCATAAGCAAGTCCGCGCTCTTCGCGAATTTCCTGAAAAAGGCGGCTGCTCATGTTACCTCCAAGCACATTATTTAAAAGAACAGCGCTGTAAATCGTATCGTCGGTTAGCGAGACTCCCTCGTATCCGAAGCAGAGATGCGCCTGCTCCGTTTTTTTCTTTTTTGTTAACACGTTACCTTGAAATACAGGCTTCTCCAACTGCAGCGGCTCTCCGTCGTGTGCAGAGGATGTAAACGCATCTGATACTTGGTCTACAAGCTCATCTGTAAAATTACCGGCTATCGAAATGACAAGCCGCTCCCCGCCATAATGTCGTTTCATAAAATCTCTGAGACGGCTCTCGTTAAAGGAAATGAGCGTTTCCTCTGTACCCAGAATCGGTGCTGCAATAGGATGTCTTCCGAAAGCTGCTTCTGCAAGCATTTCATGCACGAGATCATCCGGTGTATCGTCATACATGTGAATCTCTTCCAGTACGACCTGCTTCTCTTTTTCCATTTCTCCGGCATCAAACCGGCTTTCAAAGAACATTTCTGTTAAAAGTGCAACAGCACTGGCCGCATGCGTATCCAGGACTTTAGCATAGTAAGCTGTGTATTCTTTCGAGGTCATTGCGTTGACATATCCACCCATGGCATCAAATGCCTCAGCGATTTCAGAGGCCGTTTTTTGCTTTGTGCCCTTGAAAAGCATATGTTCAATAAAATGGGCAGAGCCGTTTTCTTCAGGCTGTTCAAACCTGGAACCAGTGCTGACCCAAATTCCAGCCGATACCGACCGGATGGACGTGTCTTTCTCCAGTACCAGCCTTACATTGTTTGAAAGCGTCCGTTTTTCCATTGAAACCATTCCTCCAGCCTAATAATAACCGAAAGCCCGCCGGAAGCTGTGCTCCCAGCGGGCCGGCCCGGCTATAGATACTTATTTATCAAGCATTGCTTTGCGGGAGAGATTCACTCTTCCCTGATTGTCGATCTCAGTGACTTTTACCATCACTTCATCACCAAGTTCCAGAATGTCCTCTACTTTATTGACTCGCTCGTGTGCAAGCTGCGAAATATGCACCAGCCCGTCTTTCCCTTTAAAGAGTTCAACGAATGCACCGAACTTCTCAATTCGCTTTACTTTGCCGAGGTATGTCTGACCAACCTCTACATCGCGGACGAGGTCTTCGATTGTCTTTTTTGCTCTTTCGTTTGCAGCAGCATCCGTAGAAGCAATATAGACTGTTCCATCCTGTTCAATATCAATCTTCACGCCGGTTTCATCTATGATCTGATTGATCGTTTTGCCGCTCGGCCCAATGACGTCACGAATTTTGTTTGGATTGATAGACATCATCATAATCTTAGGAGCGTATTCGCTTAAATCGGTGCGCGGAGCCGGGATGGCTTCCATCATATTAGAGAGAATTTTCATTCGCCCTTGTTGAGCTTGAGCAAGTGCTTCCTGAAGCACCTGCTTATCGATACCGTCAATTTTAATATCCATCTGCAGAGCTGTTACTCCGTCTTTCGTACCGGCAACTTTAAAGTCCATATCACCGAGTGCGTCTTCCATACCCTGGATGTCAGTAAGAACCTGAACGGAATCCTCATGCTTGACAAGTCCCATCGCGATTCCGGCGACCGGCGCTTTAATCGGAACTCCGGCTGCCATCATCGCAAGCGTGCTTGCGCAGATACTCGCCTGTGAAGTCGAACCATTGGACTCCAGTACTTCCGACACAAGACGGATCGTATACGGGAATTCTTTCTCAGATGGAATTACCTTCTCCAATGCACGCTCCCCAAGGGCACCATGGCCAATTTCACGTCGTCCCGGACCGCGGATAGGACCCGTTTCTCCGACGCTGAAGAGCGGGAAGTTGTAATGATGCATAAATCGTTTGGACTCCTCAATACCAAGTCCGTCAAGTACCTGAACGTCGCCGAGAGCCCCAAGTGTACAGACGCTGAGAGCCTGCGTCTGGCCACGGGTAAACAGACCGGAACCGTGCGTTCGCTGCAGTATATCAATTTCAGATGCAAGCGGACGGATTTCATCAACTTTTCGGCCGTCTGGGCGAATTCCTTTTTCAGTAATGAGCCTGCGCACAGTTTCTTTTAACAGCATATCCAAAATCTGCTTTACTTCCCCGGTGCGATCTTCCCCATCATCTTCCGGCATAAACTGTTCGAGAATCTCATCATACGCTTGTTTCACAGCAGTGTCCCGATCCTGTTTGTCAACGACAGTCGCAGCCTCCTCAATCAAGCTGCCTGAAGCTTCGCGAACTTGTTGCACAAGTTCTTCATCATGCTTCAACAGCTTTACATCCATCTTGGAGGATGCGACTTCCTGCGCTATTTCTTCCTGAAAAGCAACGAGGCGCTTGATTTCTTCATGCCCGAATAAAATTGCATCCAGCATGACATCTTCTGAAACTTCGTCAGCTCCAGCTTCTACCATATTAATTGCATCTTTAGTACCTGCAACAATTAAATTAATATCGCTTTTCTCCATTTGATCAGTCGTCGGATTAATGAGAAATTCGCCATTTACGCGTCCGACAGTTACACCTGCGATCGGTCCGGCGAATGGAATATCCGAAACAGACAGCGCCAGACTCGACCCTACCATTGCAGCCATCTCCGGAGAACAGTTCTGGTCATTACTCATGACAATGCTGATCACCTGAACATCGTTACGGAACCCATCCGGAAACAACGGCCGGATCGGACGGTCGATCAGTCTGGAAGTGAGGACTGCGTGATCGCTCGGACGGCCTTCCCGCTTAATAAATCCGCCGGGAATTTTTCCGGCTGAGTAAAGTCTTTCTTCATAGTTAACAGTAAGCGGAAAGAAAGGAAGATCTTTTGGTTCCTTTGATGCTGTAGCAGTAGATAATACTGTCGTATCTCCGTAACGTACCATCACTGCCCCGTTCGCCTGCTTGGCGAATTGGCCGTATTCTACAGTTAATTCACGGCCGGCCCATTCTGTCTTAAACACTTTCTTTTCTGTGGCCATATAATAAATCTCCTCCCGCCTGCATGATGCAGGTTTCATGTTCAGTTTATGTAAAAGGTAAAAGCGTACGTTCTTTAATTCCTCATTCATCATATCAAATATTGAGCACCGTGAAAAGCTGACAGTACTGCTTTAAGCACAATAAAAAAGAGCGGGAGAGACTCCCGCTCTGACCGTCTTATCGACGAAGACCAAGCTTATCAACCAAAGCACGGTAACGGGTAACGTCTTTCTTACGAAGATACGTAAGAAGGTTACGGCGCTGACCTACCATCTTCAGCAGTCCACGACGGGAATGATGATCCTTCTTGTGGGTACGAAGATGCTCGTTAAGTGTGTTGATCTGTTCTGTAAGGATAGCTACCTGAACCTCTGGGGAACCGGTGTCGTTTTCATGTGTCTTATACTCAGTAATAAGCTCATTTTTACGCTCTTGAGTCAATGCCATCCAAATCCACCTCCTGAAACTTTTTTTAATCGCCTGCAGCCCAGCGTACGTCGGTGAATCGAAGCGCCGCGCTGTGGTTCGACTCATTTAATATACATGACTTGCTCTGCTGATGCAAGGGAAGATCGTAAATTTCTACGTATTCCGCTTCTCCTGATATTGCTGCAGGTGCTTTCTTGCATGTTCAGCATCTGCAGATATCTGTTGTTTCAGCTCATCTGCCGACCCGAATTTCTTTTCCGGTCTGATGTGCTTTAAAAAAGAAACGTTACATTCCCTCCCATAAATATCTTTATCGAAATCGAAAAGGTTAACCTCCAGCGTTCGTTTGCCATCCGATTTAAATGTAGGAGCAATTCCTATATTTGCCACGCCATGATGGATGAAGCCATCTACTTCAGCTGTTACCGCATATACGCCGTTTGCTGGTGCCAGTTGTTTGACCGGGATCGCAACATTCGCTGTCGGGAAACCGATCGTACGTCCTCGTTTTTCACCGTGAACGACGGTCCCTTTTATTTCATAATGTCTGCCCAGCAGAGTCGCTGCCATTTCCACATCACCATTGTGGAGACACTGCCGAACAGCGGTGGAGCTTATTTTCTGATCATTCTCCTGAAATTCATCGACCGTTTCCGAACTAACCTGTCCCCTGCTGTGGAAAGGGAAGGTTTCCATAGTTCCTTTCCCTTTATGCCCAAACGAATAGTCAAAGCCGGCTGTCACATGTTTAATTTGCAGCCCTATAACGTATTCATCAACAAACTGCTGCGGCGTCAATCCAGCAAATTCCTCGCTGAACGTCACAAGAAATAAATAATCAATTCCTTCTGCACGGAGAAGTTCTATCTTCTGCTCAAGCGTTGTTAAATACTCTGCCTGCTCGCCTCTCAACACTTCTTTAGGATGAGGATAAAAAGTCATCACTGCTTTTTTCAGCCCTTTTTCTTCTGCAGTGCGGCAGGCAGCGCGAATGACCTGCCTGTGACCTCGGTGCACCCCATCAAAAAACCCGAGCGCACAGGCAGAGGCCGCAGGCGTTTTATGTTGAAACGGATGTTTAAGTTCGATTATTTCCACCATTATCACCTCGGCTGATCAGCTGTTCTGATCATTTTTTCGGGTTTCATGCTGCCTTCACGTTTTTCATCTCGTTTGTACAAGGCCAGCAGTCTTCCGTCGCTGCTGTGCAGTGCCGCAAATGAGGCGTCTTCTGTGAACTGCTCCGGCAGAGGTAGAATCGCCCCCTGCAGCACCTTCAATTCAAGTTCGTCTGAGATAGTGATAGCAGGAAAATGAGCTGTAGCATGTTCCATCGTCACAAGATATTCGCCGGGGTCATCAGACGCTTCCAGCTGTTCGAACGTTACACACTGGGCACTGTCTATGCTGCCGGAAGCTGTTCGTGTCAGCGCTGACATATGGGCCGCATATCCAAGCTTGCGGCCGATATCAACTGACAGCGTTCGGATATAAGTACCTTTGCTGCACAAGCAGGTAAAGGAAAAGGAGGCAGTAGCAGCTTCTGCTTCAATGGCAGAAGTACGTTTTAGTTCGTGAATGGTGACGTTGCGAATTGGCCGCTCGACTTCCACCCCTTCACGTGCATATTCATACAATCTTTTACCTTTTACCTTCACGGCAGAATACATTGGCACCTGCTGGCTGATGACTCCTGTTAGTTGAGCAAGAGCCTGATCTGCTTCCTCCTCGGAAGGCGCCTGCATAGCCGGTGTCTGATTTATTACAGAACCGTGGCTGTCTTCCGTGTCGGTCGAATATCCGATCGTTACGGTCCCCTCATACTGCTTGGAAACACCTGTCAGGTATTCCACAAGCTTTGTGGCCCTTCCGAGACAAACGGGGAGAACCCCCTCTACTTCCGGATCGAGCGTTCCGGTATGACCTGCTTTTTTAGTGCCATATATTCGCCTGACCCGTTTAACAGCTTCAAAGGATGTCATCCCCGCGGGTTTCCACAGCGGTACAATCCCATTTATTTCGTTCATCGTGATTCCCTCCGGCCTTCAAGTTATTCTATGTATGAAAAGGAAGGGTATATCCCTTCCTTTGGATGGAATATACCCTTCGGGACGTCCTGCTATTCTTTTTCTTTCATTTGTTTCAGCAGTGTTTCAATCCGGTTGCCCCGTTCAATACTTTCATCAAATTCAAACGATATTTCAGGAGTTTTCCGGAGCTGAACCCTTTTTCCTGCTTCTGATCGAATGAAGCCTTTTCCTTTTTCAAGGGCGTCAAGCGTTTTTTTGCGCTCTTCTTCTTCCCCATATACAGTAACGAAAACGGTGGCCTGCTGAAGGTCTCCCGTAATTTCCACATCTGTCACTGTAATGAAACCGATGCGTGGATCTTTCAGCTCCCGCTGAATGATATCAGAGATTTCTTTTTTCAGCTGTTCAGCTACTCGATTCGCGCGAACGTTACCCATCATTAATCACTCCTGACACACTAAATTACAGCCATTCCCAGGTAACAGAGGAAATCTCAAGTTCAGGCCGGGAATCCAAATAATGAAGCACCCGCTGAAGCTCTTTTTCCACGACTGTTCTGCTGCTGCTTACAGATACTGCTACCCATTTTACACGCTGCCAAACATCCTGATGTTCCGTTTCGGCAAAAGCTGCGTTAAACTTTCTGCGGATGTGATCCGCGCAGCTTTTCGTGACAGCCCGTTTCTCCTTCAGAGACTGAGGGTCGTAAAGCAGAGCTTCAATCGTGACTGCTCCGATCATGTACGCTTAATTTCCTCCATGACATATGCTTCGATGATGTCGCCCTCTTTCACATCATTAAAGCCGTCGAGAGTAATTCCGCACTCATAGTTTTTCGCTACTTCCTTCACGTCGTCTTTGAATCGTTTTAAGTCCTGAAGCGATCCTTCATGGATGACAACGCCGTCGCGGATAAGTCGTACTGTAGAGTCGCGGGTTATTTTACCTTCTGTAACATATGAACCGGCAATAGAGCCGATACGGGAAACCTTGAATACTTGACGAACTTCAGCCTGGCCGATTACTTTCTCTTCGTACTCAGGGTCGAGCATGCCTTTCATCGCTGCTTCCACTTCCTCGATCGCAGCATAAATGACGCGGTGAAGACGAATATCCACATTTTCTGCGTCTGCCGTCCGCTTCGCATTAACATCAGGACGAACATTAAAACCGATCACAATCGCATTTGATGCTGAGGCCAGAATAATATCTGATTCAGCAATGGCACCGACGCCAGTGTGAATAATGTTCACTTTTACGCCTTCCACTTCGATTTTTTCAAGCGATCCCTTCATTGCTTCAGCAGAACCTTGAACATCAGCTTTTACAATGATATTGATATCTTTAATCTCACCCTGCTGAATCTGATCAAACAGATCATCCAGACTGACAGTGGAATTTTGTTTGCGGCTCGCCACTTTTTCACGCATTGAGCGGGTTTCCCCAATTTGACGGGCTTTCTTTTCATCTTTAAATACTTTAAACTGATCGCCTGCCTGCGGAACGTCGTTCAGGCCTGTAATTTCAACCGGCATCGATGGCCCGGCTTCTTTAACACGACGGCCGATATCATTTACCATTGCACGTACTTTTCCGTACGTATTACCGACGACGATCGCATCACCGACCCGAAGCGTTCCTCCCTGAACGAGCAGGGTGGCAACCGGACCTCGTCCTCGGTCAAGCTCGGCTTCAACAACTGTGCCGTTTGCCTCTTTATCAGGGTTCGCTTTCAGTTCAGCTACTTCGCTGACCAGAAGGATCATTTCTAGCAGATCATCGATTCCTTCTCCCTGAATTGCAGACACATTGACAAAGATTGTTTCTCCGCCCCAGGCTTCTGCTACAAGACCGTGTTCAGTTAATTCCTGCATGACACGGTCCGGGTTGGATCCTTCTTTGTCGATTTTGTTTACTGCAACAATTATCGGAACTTCAGCCGCTTTGGCATGATTAATCGCTTCTACCGTCTGAGGCATGACACCGTCATCAGCTGCTACAACGAGTATCGTAATATCTGTAGCCTGAGCACCGCGTGCACGCATTGTAGTAAATGCAGCGTGACCAGGTGTATCAAGAAACGTAATTTTCTTTCCGTTTTCTTCTACCTGATAGGCACCAATATGCTGCGTGATGCCGCCAGCTTCACCGGCTGTCACTTTCGTATGACGGATACTGTCAAGCAGTGTTGTTTTACCGTGGTCGACGTGTCCCATAATGGTGACAACGGGAGACCGCTCCTGCAGATCTTCTGCAGCATCCTCCTGAATCATGTTCTCAAATTCAGCTTCATCAATAACAATTTTCTCTTCAACTTTTACACCGAACTCTTCACCTAAAAGCTCAATTGTTGTGTTATCAAGCTCCTGGTTGATCGTAGCCATCGTACCGAGGCTCATCAGCTTTTTAATAATCTCGGATGGTTCTTTATGAAGCTTGCCGGCAAATTCTGCAATTGTAATTGGCAGTTCGTACGTAATGGATTCAGGCATAGCAGGCTTTTGTTTCTGTGGCTTTTGTCCGCCTTTTCTTCCTCCGCCCCGGGTGTTCTGCTGGCCACGATTGTTTTTCTGGCCAGGTTTTTTTGCAGTATTGGGTTTGCTGTTGTTTTTTTGTTTCACGGGTGCATTCTCACCACTTCTCTTAGGTTTGGAAGATACTTTTTTCTCGTTCTTTCCTTCCAGTTTATCAATTGTATCTTGGGTAATGACGCTCATATGATTGTTAACCTCAATGCCCATTTTACCCAGTTTTGTAATAATTTCTTTACTGGTAACGTTCTTTTGTTTAGCATATTCGTAAATTCTCATTTTGCTCATAAACGTACCTCCTATATATCAGGATGACTCCTGACCTTCAGAGAGTTTCAGAAATGCTTTAGCAAAACCCTCATCAAGAATGGCCAGCGTCACCCTCATTTCTTTCCCGACGGCAGCGCCGAGATCTTCTCTTGAACCGGCCTGAACAACCGGTACGTTATAATAACGACATTTGTCCGTTACTTTTTTCTTTACAGCGTCTCCGGCATCTTCAGCCAGAACAACTGCTGCAGCCTTTCCGGACTGCACTGATTTTACGACGAGTTCCTCCCCGGTCGTAAGTCTGCCGGCCCGCTGCATAAGGCCGAGCAGATTTAACTGCTTTTGAGTGATCACAGCAGCTGCTCCCTGAGGTGAAGCCGACGCATTTCTTCATAAAGAGCAGCGGGAACAGATGCTTTTAAATGCCGGTCAAGCACTTGTTTTTTTTCTGCCTGATTAATGACATCGATATCACTTGTAATATATGCTCCACGACCGGACTTTTTAGAGGTCGGGTCCAGAACTACCTCCCCTTCCGGCGTGCGCACGATTCGTATCAGCTCTTTTTTTGGTTTCATTTCCTGTGTGACAACACACTTTCGCAGGGGTGTTTTCTTCTTGCGCATCGTTAAATCCCCTCCAGTCAGTTATCTTCATTGAGCCAGTCGGCAACACTGTCGTGGTCCTCTTCCGGCTCTTCAGCAGCTTCTGGTTCACCGTCAAGCAGTCCAAGTTCTTCTGCTTCCGATTCACTCTTAATGTCAATTTTCCATCCGGTAAGCTTGGCAGCCAGTCTTGCATTTTGACCGCGCTTGCCTATCGCAAGGGAGAGCTGGTAGTCCGGAACAATAACCTGAGTCATTTTCTCTTCTTCGTTAACCGTCACTTTTACAACTTTTGAAGGACTGAGTGCGTTAGCTACGTATACTTTTGGATCTTCCGACCAGCGGACAATATCAATCTTCTCGCCGCGCAATTCATCCACAATTGTCTGCACACGCTGTCCTCTGGGCCCCACACAGGAGCCTACCGGATCAATATCTTCGTTTTCTGCGTGAACGGAGATTTTGGAACGTTCGCCTGCTTCACGGGATACGGACTTCACTTCAACAGCGCCGTCATAAATTTCAGGCACTTCCAGCTCGAAAAGCCGTTTCAGAAGACCCGGATGCGTTCTGGAAATCATTATCTGAGGACCTTTTGTCGTCTTTTCGACTTTAGTGATATACGCCTTGATCCGGTCGTTATGCTTGTAGTTTTCAGTAGGCATCTGTTCACTTAAGGGCATCAGCGCTTCCACCTTACCAAGATCAACGTAAATAAAACGGTGATCCTGACGCTGAACAATACCTGTCATAATATCTTCTTCACGGTCGATAAAGTCCGAGTAAATGATCCCTCTTTCTGCTTCACGGACGCGCTGAGTTACTACCTGCTTTGCTGTCTGGGCCGCAATTCGTCCAAAGTCACGGGGAGTCACTTCAATTTCCACAATATCGTCTACTTCATAAAGCGGATTGATTGAATGTGCTTCCTCCAGTGATATTTCCAGGCGGTCGTCAAAAACTTCTTCCACAACTTGCTTTCTGGCAAAAACCCGGATCGAACCTGAATCACGGTCGATATCAACACGCACGTTTTGTGCAGAATTAAAATTTCTTTTATAACCGGTGATGAGTGCCTGTTCAATGGCTTCCAGAATCACCTCTTTATCAATTCCCTTATCTTTCTCAATGGTCGCAAGGGCTTCCATAAATTCACTGTTCATGGAGCTTTAATCCCCCTTTCCAATTTTAAACAGCAGCTTTACCGCTGTCAGTTACAAAATAACAGCGAGCCGCGCTTTCGCTACTTGCGCATAAGGCACTTGTTTGACGACTTTCTTATGCTTTTCCTTTACAGCTATGTGAAGCGTTTCGGCTTCAAACTGTTTCAGTTCGCCTTCAAATACTTTTTCGCCCTCTACCGGAGCGTAGGTCGTAACGTGCACGTTTTTGCCAACGGCTTTTTCAATATCCTGCTTTTTCTTAAGCGGGCGTTCTGCTCCAGGTGAAGATACCTCCAGATAATACGCCTGTTCAATTGGATCATTATTATCCAGTGATTCACTGAGGCGCTCGCTGACTTTCGTACAGTCATCCAGATCGACTCCATTTTCTGAATCAATGAAAACGCGCAAAAACCAGTTCTTTCCTTCTTTTTGAAACTCAACATCCACCAGTTCAAGCTTCAGCTCTTCTAAAATAGGAGCTGCAAGCTGTTCAACTGACTGCTGAATACTACGGGACATAGGCAAACCTCCTCAATTATCTGATGTTTTGAACATATTATTCGGCTTGCAGCTGCTTTCGCTGCTGTTCATAATGGCCATTTACCGCAAAAGAAAGAGTGGGGATGCCCCACTCTTTCCTACGTTCGTATCCCGATGTCTGCTCTTAATATACCACAGCGCGCACGAGACTGCAAACGAGCGGTATCTAAAACAGTGACAGCTGATTCGAGTCCGGCAGCCCATCAAGACAGCCGTGTTCATCCAGCTTTTCAAGTACACTTTTTGTAATCCGGCTTCGCTCACGAAGGTTTTCTTTCGAGAGAAACTCGCCATCTTCCCTAGCTCTTTCTACAGCTATCGCAGCATTGGTTCCCACTCCGTTTATTGCGTTAAAAGGAGGAAGCAGTTTGTCCCCATCAACCTGAAACTCAGTCGCTTTGGAGCGGTACAAATCAACCTTCTGGAAACTAAATCCTCTTTCACACATTTCAAGCGAAAGCTCCAGAACTGTCACAAGGCTTTTTTCCTTTGGTGAAGCATCCAGGCCTTTTCCGTGGATTTCTTCAATTTTTTTACGGATCGATGCAGAACCATTGATCATTGTGTCCAGATCAAAATCGTCAGCTCGAACGGTAAAATAGGCTGCATAAAACATCATTGGTTCATGCACTTTAAAATAGGCGATTCGAACTGCCATTAATACGTAGGCAGCGGCGTGGGCTTTCGGGAACATATATTTGATTTTCAAACACGAGCCGATATACCAGTCAGGCACCCCGTGCTTTTTCATTTCCTCAATCCACTCTTCTTCAAGACCGCGTCCCTTTCGAACGAACTCCATAATTTTGAACGCAAGCGGATGATCAAGACCTTTGTACATTAAATAAACCATAATATCGTCACGACACCCGATGACGTCCTTTAACTGGCAAGTTCCTGCAGCGATCAAATCTGCAGCGTTATTCAGCCATACGTCAGCTCCGTGTGATAAACCTGAAATCTGAACGAGTTCACTAAATGTTGAGGGGTTCGTTTCCTCAAGCATCTGACGGACGAAACGGGTTCCAAATTCCGGTATCCCGTATGTTCCTGTCTTACATAAAATTTGTTCCGGCGTTACACCAAGAGATTCAGTGCCGCTGAAGAGCTTAAACACTTCAGGATCATCAACAGGAATCTTTTTTGGATCCATACCGCTTAAGTCCTGCAGCATTCGGATAACTGTTGGATCATCGTGACCGAGAATATCGAGCTTAAGCAGATTATCGTGAATAGAATGAAAATCGAAATGGGTGGTTTTCCATTCTGATTCCCTGTCGTCGGCAGGAAACTGAATAGGTGAAAAGTCATAAATATCCAGGTGATCCGGTACAACAATAATGCCGCCGGGATGCTGTCCAGTCGTCCGCTTTACTCCGGTGCAGCCTTGCACGAGACGGTCGATTTCTGCTCCTCGCAGCTGCAGCTCTTCGTCGCTTTCGTATCCCCTTACATAGCCATATGCGGTTTTCTCCGCTACTGTGCCGATTGTTCCTGCCCGGTAAACATAGTCTTCACCGAACAGATCTTTGGTGTAGTTATGGGCCACCGGCTGATAGTCTCCGGAAAAGTTCAAGTCGATATCAGGCACCTTATCGCCTTTAAATCCTAGGAATGTTTCAAATGGAATGTCATGACCGTCTTTATCGTAAGCTGTTCCGCATTTCTCACAAGGTTTATCAGGCAGATCGAATCCGGAACCAACGCTGCCGTCATTAAAAAAGTAGGAATGCTTACATGTTGGACACACATAATGCGGCGGAAGTGGGTTCACTTCCGTAATTTCTGTCATCGTCGCCACAAAACTTGAACCGACAGACCCACGCGAGCCTACGAGATAACCATCTTCGAGAGATTTTTTTACAAGCTTCTGCGAAATTAAATAAATGACCGAGAAGCCGTTTGAAATAATGCTCGTCAGCTCCTTTTCCAGACGGTCGACAACAAGCTGCGGAAGATCGTCTCCATAGATGGACTTGGCCCGGTCATAACAGAGCTGGCGCATTTCATCATCTGCGCCTTCGATATGCGGCGTGTAAAGGTCATCCGGAATTGGCTTAATAACATCAATACGCTCGGCTAAATCCTGCGTGTTCGTAATGACGATTTCTTTTGCTTTTTCATCTGAAAGAAACGAAAATTCGGATAGCATATCGTCCGTTGAGCGGAAATGTACTTCAGGCAGAGTCTGTCTGTTTAACGGGTTTGCTCCACCCTGAGAGGCAATCAGCACTTTACGATAAACCGCATCTTCTTTATCCAGATAATGTGCGTTGCCAGTAGCACAAACCGGGATTCCTGTCTCTTCTCCCAGTTTCACTACCTGTTTTAAAATATCTTTCAGCTCCAGCTCGTCCCTTACGATTTCACGCTCTACGAGATGATGATAGTTTCCGGGAGGCTGCACCTCAAGAAAGTCATAAAACTCTGCTGTATTTTTTGTTTCTTCGAGACCCTTTTGCATTAAGGAATCAAATACCTCTCCTTTATCACAGCCGGAACCGACCAGAATACCCTCTCTGTTCTTCTGAAGAATGGATCTCGGCACACGCGGAACACGGTAGAAATAATCAATGTGCGAAAACGAGACAAGTTTGTACAGGTTTTTCAGCCCTTCTTTCGTTTGCGCATAGATCGTGCAATGGTAAGGACGCTGCTTTTTGTAATCTTCAGGTGAGCCTTGCTCGTTCAGTTCGTCCATAGAGGTGATCCCTTTATCAAGCGAATCTTTCACCATTTTCCAGAGCAGATGAGCTGTTGCTTCAGCATCATAAATTGCACGGTGATGGGACACCAGCTCAATATTAAACTTTTTACAAAGCGTATTTAACCGGTAGTTCTTAAAGTGCGGATACAGCATACGACCTAATTCAAGAGTATCGATAACAGGATTAGTCACTTTTGGCAGGCCGGCCTTCTGATATCCTGCATTAAGGAAGCCGATATCAAAGCTTGCATTGTGTGCAACCAGCGTATCCGTGCCGCACCAATCTCTAAATGAGGTTAATACATCTTTTATCGGCGGCTGTCCTTCCAGCATATCATCTGTAATTCCAGTCAGTTCTATAATCGTCGCACTGAGTTTTTCACCAGGATCAGAAAAGGCTTCAAACTTATCGATAACCTCCCCGTCTTTCATTTTTACGGCAGCCAATTCGATTATCGTATTATAAACAGCTGAAAGACCTGTTGTTTCAACATCAAACACAATATACGTTTCTTCCTTTAAATCGCGAGGCTCCGGATGATATGCAATTGGAACTCCATCATCGACAAGGTTTATTTCCACCCCGTACAAAATTTTAATGTTGTGTTTACTTCCTGTTGCATAGGCTTCCGGAAAAGACTGGGCAACGGCGTGATCGGTTACAGCCACAGCAGGCATCCCCCATGCAGCCGCACGCTTTACATAGTCACCTGCCGAAGCGACTGCATCCATCTGACTCATTGTTGTATGAAGATGCAGCTCCACTCGTTTCTCGCCTTCGTCGGCCCTGTCCTGAGGCGGATCCCGCCGGATTTCATGAAAATCGCGCGCCATCATGGTTAAATCGCGAATGAACGTATCGTACTGAACCGGTCCGCGTGCACGCATCCACATGCCCTCTTTAACAGCTTCGAGCTTTGGAATATCCTCTTTATCATTTGAAAATACTTTAATAAGCATCGAATCAGTATAGTCTGTGATTTTAAACGTTAAGAGCACGCGCCCGCTCTTCAGCTCTTTCGTTTCAGCATGAAAAACGTAGCCTTCCACCGCAATTCGCCGCTCTTCTTCAATGATTTGTTCAAGTGGCGTAATCTCATCTTTGATTGCGGTTCCAACCGCTACCCGCTCCGTTTCCTGAATTTCTTTTGCTTTAGATTCCTGTTTCTTTTTCTCGAGCATTGCTTCAACTACTTTATGGTGGTCCTCTTCCTGCTTCTGCTCTTCAAACTTTTGTATTTCCTCTTTATCACCTTTAACACGAGAAGCAAAACCCCATTCCGGAAACCCGCATTCGCGAAGCAGCTTCTGCAGCGGTTCCTTCACTCGGCGGTTCATCAGCTCAGCCTCTGTATCATTAAGGACATCCACAAAAACCTTGCCATTCTCAATATCCGGCGTCTGAGATTCCAGCCGCTTCATGAGCCCGTTTGTTGCATGCTTAAGATGCTCCAGAAAAAATGGCCAATAGGAGGCGAAATGACGATCAGCCCCGTTTTGATCCTCTGTGTAAATATACATGTGCACATCTGCTATATGGGACAGTCCGTTAACAACTCGGCTTTTTAGCAGCTCGTAAGCCGGGAAAGGCATGACGTGCGGAACAGTTAAATGTAAATGCCATTGCCGGTTTTTCTGGTAAATTTCAAGTTTTCGGATTGAGGCTTGATCAGCATATGCCTTCATAAATTCATCCGGCATCTGAACCTGCTCCATCAGCAGTTTAAACCGCTCTTTCCGCTGTTCAAGATCCATGCTCAAAGCGGTCACCCCTTTCATAAAGTAAGATAGATAAGGGAGCTGTCCGCGGTCTGAGCGGACAGCCCCCTCCTATGATCCTAAACAGATTACAAATCCAGCAGATCACCTATACGCGAGGCAAGCTGATCAACATGCACTTCCTCTGCATCTCCATTAGCTCGCTGCTTCAGTTCGACGTATCCTTCCTCTGCACGTTTTCCAACTTGCACCCGGAGAGGTATTCCAATGAGATCAGCGTCTTTAAACTTCACTCCGGCACGTTCAGCCCGATCGTCATAAAGCGTATCGAGACCCGTTTGACTAAACTGCTCATAAAGCCGGTCTGCAAGCTCGCGCTGGTCTTCTTTTTTACTGTTTATCGCGATCAGATGTACGTCAAACGGAGCACATGCTTTGGGCCAGACGATTCCGTTCTCGTCGTGATTCTCTTCGATAAGCGCTGCGACTGTTCGTGACACACCGATACCGTAGGACCCCATAACAATCGGCTTTGCTTTGCCTTCATTATTCAGGTAGGTGGCCCCCAGTGCTTCACTGTATTTTGTTCCCAGCTTAAACACGTGCCCAACCTCAATGCCCTCTTTGAATTGAATCGTTCCATTACCGTCAGGAGAAGGATCGCCTTCTTTTATTACACGAAGATCCTCATATCTGTCAGGAGTAAAATCCCGACCCGGATTTGCATTTACAAAATGTACGTCTTCTTTGTTCGCTCCTGTACAGGCATTTACCATATACTTCACGGCATTATCAGCTATTATATGCACTTCGCCTTCAATTCCGACAGGACCAGCAGAACCCGGCACTGTTTTTCCAGTGCTGCGAATCAGTTCTTCAGAGGCAGCCTCTACCTTACCGGCATCGAGAACATGTTTCAACTTGATATCGTTGGATTCATGATCACCGCGGACGAGTACCATTACAAGCTCCTCATCGACTTCATAGAAAACGGCTTTAATACACCTTTCCGCGGGCAGATTAAGGTATTGGCCGACACCTTCAATCGTTTTCTGGCCGGGAGTATCAACTTCACGAAGTTCTTCCGCTTCTCCGTCTTGCTGCGAATATTCATCAGCGCATGGAGCAATCTCTATATTAGCGGCGAAAGTTGATTGATCAGAATAAGCTATCGTATCTTCTCCGATATTGGTCAGTACCATAAATTCGTGCGTATCTTTTCCGCCCATTGCTCCAGAATCAGCAATAACTGCTCTGAAATTCAGTCCCAGCCGCGTAAAAACGTTTGTATACGCTTCATACATACGCTGATAACTTTCGTCCAATCCGTCAAAATCACGATCAAACGAGTAAGCATCTTTCATAAGAAATTCTCTGCCCCGCAGAACACCAAATCGAGGTCTCCGCTCGTCACGAAACTTATTTTGAATTTGGTAAAGCGTCATCGGAAGCTCTTTGTAGGAACGTACGTCATCCCGCACGATTGAAGTAATGACTTCTTCGTGCGTCGGACCTAATGCAAATTCTCTTTGATGACGGTCTTTAAATCTCATCAGCTCCGGACCGTAATCTTCCCATCTTCCGGATTCTTTCCAGAGTTCGGAAGGCTGAATGGCAGGCATAATCATCTCCTGTGCACCTGCACGGTCCATTTCTTCCCTCACTATTTGTTCAACCTTTCGTAAAACACGCCATCCTAACGGCAGAAATGAATAGACACCGGCTGAACTTTGACGGATCATGCCGGCTCTTAGCATCAGCTGATGACTGACAGCGTCAGCTCCGCTTGGGTTATCGCGAAGCGTTGGAACTAAAAATGTAGATTGTCTCATCTGGGACACCTCGATCAACTATGTATTTTCCGGATCAGCTTCAGCAGCCGATCCGGATTAAATCTGTGTTTTCTGACAGAAGCAGCCTGTATGCCAGCTCCGGCTGCTTCTGCAAACTTTACCCTGTACTAAGAAAAAATGCGGTTGATGTCATTCCACGTTACTGCTATTACGAGAAGCATGAGCAAAGCGAAACCGACAAGGTGGACAAACCCTTCTTTCTGCGGATCGATCGGTTTGCCTCTCACTGCTTCCAATCCGATAAACATCAGCCTGCCACCGTCGAGTGCCGGCAAAGGAAGCAGGTTGATAATCCCAAGATTCACGCTTAGAATAGCAGCCCACTGGATCAGAACAAGTACACCCATTGCTGCTACCTCTCCAGTATAGTTATAAATACCGACAGGGCCGGCGAGCGCATCAAGGCTGAACTGTCCTGTAATTAAGAGACCTAGCGCTTCAATGATTAATTTCGTGTATTCATATGTCTGCGTAAATCCGAATGCCAGAGCGCCGGTAAACGTTCTTTCTGTAGGGGCAAGAACACCGATCACGCCAATATCATCAGCTTCAGGAATTTCACGAATCTCAGTAGTCATCGTCACATCAAACGTATCGCCGTTCCGGGCAACAGTGAAATCCATCGTTTCATTCGGCGCTTCCTGAATAATGCCGGTCATATCTTCCCACGTACTGACCTCAGTGCCGTCGATTGTCTGAATAACGTCACCTTCTTCAAGTCCAGCTTCTTCGGCAGGTCCTTCTTCTGAAAGTCCGCCTACAATCGGTTCATTAATCGGAAGACCCGCAATAGCTGCATATAAAATCAATAAAAAAACAGCGAGAACGAAGTTCATCAGCGGCCCGGCAAAAATAGCGGCAGCACGCTGCGAAACAGTTTTTGACGAAAACTGCCGATCATACGGAGCGATCTGAGTCGCTTTCTCATCATATACATATTCGGCCTTCCGGTCGAGACGATATGACACCGGTTCTTCTTCTTCCTCTACGTAGCCTCTTACAAACAACTCGTGCTCCATATCAATTTGTTCAACCTGCATAACTCGGCAGTCGGGATGTTTAGACTTATTATTAATGATAAGTCTGCTGACCAGACCTTCCTCATTAAAAATCAACCCAACTTCATAACCTGGTTTTATTTGAACAAGTTCCGGATCTTCTCCGGCCATTCTTACAAACCCTCCGAGTGGCAGAAGTCTGATCGTGTACGTCGTTTCGTTTCGGTCAAAACTGAACAATTTCGGTCCAAACCCGATTGCAAATTCCCTGCAGAGGATACCAGCCCGCTTTGCAACAACGAGATGTCCCCATTCGTGAATAAAAACGAGCAGACCGAAAATGACGATTACCGCTAATAAGGTGTTCATTGCTTACACTTCCTTTATCCGGAGGCCTGCGCAGCAGTACGTATGCGCGTCTCCCTGTCAATATCAATAATTTGTTCCAAATCAGGCTCAGCAATTCGTTCATGCTGCTCAAGCGCCCGATCGACCAGCTCGTCAATTTCCAGAAACGTAATGTTTCCTTTTAAAAACATGTCTACAGCCGACTCATTTGCTGCATTCAGCACAGTCGGCATCGACCCGCCGGCTTTACCAGCTTCCAGAGCAAGTTCAAAAGCTTTATATCTTTTAAGATCCAGCTCTTTAAAATGAAGCGTTCCGGCTTCCCAAAGCTTCAAAGGCCGACTTCCTTTAATTGGCATTCGATCAGGGCAGGTTAGCGCATACTGAATCGGAACCCGCATATCTGGTGTACCAAGGTGGGCCATGACGCTGCCGTCCACATATTCTACCATCGAATGCACGATGCTTTCTGAATGAAGCAATACATCGATTTTCTCGTAAGGCATATCAAACAGCCAGTGAGCTTCAATCACTTCGAGTCCTTTGTTCATCATCGTAGCAGAATCGATCGTTATCTTTGCCCCCATGCTCCAGTTAGGATGATTTAATGCTTCATCTACGGTGACTCCCTGAAGTTGCTCCCTGGATTTGTCACGAAAGCTTCCTCCGCTGGCCGTTAAAATAAGGCTGTTAACATCCTGTTTTTTGCCGTGCAGGCACTGATATATGGCTGAGTGTTCACTATCTACCGGAAGAATGTCGACTCCTGTTTCCAGCTGAAGCTGTTTCACAAGGTGACCCGCCGTAACTAGTGTTTCTTTATTAGCTATCGCGATAGTCTTACCTGAGCGCATTGCAGTGAGCGTCGGTTCCAGCCCGACTCTTCCCATGACGGCATTAACAAGTACGTCGCCGCGATTTCCTGCTCTGGCGCAAGCCTGGAGCCCCTCATCTCCTGGAATGATATCCGGACTGTAAGTTAAAAGATGTTTCAGTTCTCTGGCAGCTTCAAGAGATCCGGCGCCAATAACTGGCGGACAAAACTCATTCGCAGCTTCTGCAGCAGAAGCTACATTTTTTCCGAAGGACAGACTTCCCAGCCGGAAATAATCCGGATTGCTGCGAATGATATCCAGAGTCTGTACTCCAATGGAGCCTGTAGCTCCTAGCAGATGTACGTGCTTCATATTATGACTGCCTCCAAATCCTTTGTGTGCCTTCTATGAGCCTTAAACCGGTACCGATATCTTACCAGCCCCGGGTTTTTCCGTCTATTCATCTCCATCAGCCAAGCAAATTGAATAAGTATAGCACTGGCATGACGAATATCAGGCTGTCAAACCGGTCGAGAATTCCTCCGTGTCCCGGCAGTACTTGTCCTGAATCCTTGACTGCATAATGGCGCTTAAATGCGGATTCTACTAAATCACCTAGCTGTCCCGCCGTAGACACTACGAGAATGCCTGCTACTGCTGTCCAGACATTCGGATAGACGGGGATAAAATAATAATAAATCATACCGGCTGTAAGAGCCAGCGCGATTCCTCCAAGCGAGCCTTCAATGGTTTTTTTGGGGCTGATTTCCGGCCAAAGTTTTGTTCTGCCAAAAGCCCTTCCAGCAAAGTAAGCTCCGGAATCTGTTGCCCACACAAGAATAAGAATAAAGAAGATCAGTTCCATCCCATTATCCAGAAATCTTGCATACATGAAATAATAAAAGCCAAATCCGACGTAAACAGATGCAAGTACGGTGAACCCAGCTTCATCGAATGTAAATTTATTTTTAGAAAGCACCGTTAACGCGAGCAGACAGATTACAAGCAATAAAAACAGCTCGAGTCTGTCGACTTCCCAAGGCAGCTGCACGAGAAGCACATCCGGTACGACGAGCAGCAGCAGTAAAATAAATCCGACTGCCCCTTTAAATGAAAAGGGCTGAATCTGCTTCATTTTAAGCAGCTCTCTCATGCCAATTAGCGCAAGGGCGGTGACTAGTATGATAAACGCGGCTCCCCCAATGTAAATCAACCCAAGAAAGCCAGCGCCGGCTATGACTCCTGTTATGATGCGCTGCTTCATAGTAACCTCCTCTAGACCCCGCCGTAACGGCGCTGTCTGTTCTGATAAGACTGTACGGCTTCCAGTAGATGCTGCTCTTTAAAATCAGGCCAGAGAACATCCGTAAACCAGAATTCCGAGTAAGCCAGCTGCCACAGCATAAAGTTGCTTAAACGGATCTCGCCGCTCGTCCGTATGAGCAGATCGGGTTCTGACAATCCATTTGTCATCAGGTAATCTGATACGACGGCTTCACTGATGTCCTCTTTACGTAAATGTCCTTTGTCGACATCTTCGTAAATATGCTCAAAAGCTTCCATTATTTCATTACGCGCACCGTAGTTCAACGCAAAGTTCAAAATCAGCCCGGTATTATCAGCTGTTTTCGTGACTGCTTCCTCAACAGCTCTCCGAGTATATTCAGGAAGTCTTTCCTTTGAGCCCGTAATACGCACGATGACGTTCTCTTCCATAAGTACAGGCAGCTCCATACTTAAAAAGCGCTCCGGAAGTCTCATTAAAAAATCCACTTCTGTTTTCGGGCGCTTCCAATTTTCTGTTGAAAATGCATAAAGCGTTAACGTTTCAACTCCAATTTTGTTCGCAGAACGGACAATGTTCCGTATCACATTCATTCCTTCGCGATGCCCTGCAATTCTCGGCAGCCCTCTCTGTTTTGCCCAACGTCCGTTTCCGTCCATAATAATAGCTATATGGGCTGGGACAGGGGCTTCCTGATCAGCGAGCGTATGCTCTACAGGTTCGCTTTTCATCTTACGTGCTAATTTATTTAACATGGCCTCTGCCTCCAACTGGTTCTAGATGTCTAAAAAAGCTCCTCTACTATTCTATCATGTTTGTAAGCCCGTTATAATAAGGAAACCGATTTTTTCCTGTTCCTGCTTCCGGAAGAAGATTATGATGAAACGTACCACTTTCGACTATGCTTACGAACTGGCAGCCGCTTCAAATGAAAAAGCTGCCAGCCTGATCGGCGGACAGCTTGGAGAATTAAACTTCCCGAACTTCATTTTCTTTGTTTTTAGCATACTCATCTATTGTTTTAATCGTGCTGTCTGTAAGCTTTTGAACCTCATCCTGCTCACGCTTCAGCTCATCTTCTGTGAGAGTACCGTCTTTTTGTTCTTTCTTAAGCTCATCGTTTCCATCACGGCGGATATTTCGGACTGCAACTTTTGCTTCTTCCGCATAGCGGCCGATGATTTTTATCAATTCTTTACGCCGCTCATCGGTTAATGCCGGAATGTTGATGCGGATGACGTTCCCATCATTGTTTGGAGAGAGGCCCAGATCTGCCTTTTGAATGCCTTTTTCAATATTTTGGATAGACGTTTTATCAAAAGGAGTAATCAGCAGCAGACGTCCTTCCGGGACCGATACTGTTGCCAGCTGGTTTAACGGCGTCAATGCGCCGTAGTATTCCACCTGAACTTTATCAAGCAAAGACGGGTTTGCTCTTCCCGCACGAATGGTGGAAAGCTCACGGCTGAATGCTTCCACTGATTTATCCATACGCTCTTTTGAATCTTTAATAACCTGCTGTGACATATCAGACATTCCCCCTAATAATTGTTCCAATTTCTTCGCCTGTTACGGCTCGACGGATATTTCCTTTCTCGGCTATGGAGAAGACAATAAGCGGAATATCGTTATCCATGCAGAGCGATGAAGCGGTGGAGTCCATAACTCCAAGTCCATCCTTTAATATATCCAAATAAGTAAGCTGTTCGTATTTTGTAGCATTTTCATCTGTGGAAGGATCTGAATTGTAGACACCGTCTACATTATTTTTAGCCATGAGTATAACATCGGCTTCAATTTCCGCCGCACGCAGTGCTGCTGTCGTATCTGTTGAGAAATAGGGATTTCCTGTTCCAGCAGCAAAGATAACAACTCGTTTTTTCTCAAGATGACGAATCGCACGGCGGCGAATGTATGGTTCTGCGACCTGCCTCATTTCGATAGATGACTGAACACGCGTTTGAACACCGATATTTTCAAGGCTGTCCTGAAGAGCAAGCGAATTCATAACCGTCGCCAGCATTCCCATATAGTCAGCTGTAGCCCGGTCCATTCCCTTAGCGCTTCCGGCCATTCCTCTCCAAATGTTTCCGCCTCCGACAATGATGGCAATTTCCACATTTAGTTCATGAATTTCCCGGATTTGATCCGCGATCGACTGGATCATGTCCGGGTCTATCCCGAATCCCTGCTCTCCTGCCAGTGCTTCTCCGCTCAATTTAAGTACAATTCGCTTATAGCTTGACTGCTCCATAAGTCCCTCCAAAGATGTAGATTCTCCACGTTCAGGAAAAAGGGACACCAGGGTGTCCCTTTTTAACATGTGCTTACTTTTTCACCTGGGACATAACTTCTTCTGCAAAGTTGTCCTCACGCTTTTCCATGCCTTCTCCAACTTCATAGCGGAAGAATGTCTTCACAGATCCACCTTTGGATTCTACGAACTTGCCAACTTTCTGATCGCTGTCTTTAACAAATGCCTGCTCGTTCAAGCAGATTTCTTCGAAGAACTTGCCGAGACGGCCTTCTACCATTTTCTCAACAATGTTTTCGGGCTTGCCTTCGTTAAGAGCCTGCTGCTTCAGTACGTCACGCTCGCTCTCTACTTCCTCTTCAGAGACAGCGTCACGGCTGACATACTTCGGATTGATTGCAGCAATGTGCATGGCGACATCCTTAGCTGTCTCATCGTCTGCACCTTCTACAATCGTCAGAACTCCAATGCGTCCACCCATATGAATGTATGCACCTGCGTGCTCGTTTTCTCCGAGTTCCACAATTTCAAAGCGGCGCAGAGAAATTTTCTCCCCGATTGTCGCAATCTGGTTATTAATGAAGTCCTGAAGCGTATCCTGCTCACCTGCAAAGTCCTGAGCGAGCGCTTCTTCCACGTTAGCAGGGCTGTTCGTCAAAATGTGCTTCGCTACTGTATCTACCATGTTAATAAAGCCATCGTTTTTGGAAACAAAGTCTGTTTCGGAATTGATTTCTACAATAACTGCACGGTTACCTTCTTTTACGATATGAGCAAGACCTTCCGCTGCAACACGATCAGCCTTTTTGGCAGCTTTTGCAATTCCCTTTTCACGGAGAAAATTTACTGCTTTTTCCATGTCACCATCAGTTTCAGAAAGAGCTTTCTTGCAGTCCATCATGCCTGCACCTGTTTTCTCACGAAGTTCTTTAACCATTTTAGCTGAAATTGCCATTATTAATTCCTCCTTCTATAAATGAAACCTTTCTTACAAAAAGGGTGATAAAGGGTCAGCCCCTCTATCACCCTTTTCCTGCTTACGCTGTAGTTTCTTCTCCCTGATTTGCCTCGATGATTGCATCTGCCATTTTCGCAGTAAGAAGACGGACCGCACGGATCGCGTCGTCGTTACCCGGAATGACGTAATCAATCTCATCAGGATCACAGTTCGTATCAACGATACCGACGATAGGGATCTCAAGTTTATGCGCTTCTGCAACAGCGATACGCTCTTTACGAGGATCGATGATGAACAGTGCGTCCGGAAGCTTGTTCATCTCTTTAATTCCGCCGAGGAATTTTTCGAGACGGTCCATTTCCTTGTTGAGAATAACAACCTCTTTTTTCGGAAGGACATCAAACGTGCCGTCTTCCTGCATCTGCTCCAGCTGCTTCAGACGGGAAATCCGCTTGCGGATCGTCTCAAAGTTAGTGAGCGTTCCGCCGAGCCAGCGCTGATTAATATAGTACATTCCTGCACGCTCTGCTTCTTCTTTAACAGAGTCCTGCGCCTGCTTCTTCGTACCGACAAACAATACGGTTCCGCCCTGCGCTGCAACATCACGTACAAAATTAAATGCTTCTTCCACTTTCTTCACTGTCTTTTGAAGATCAATGATGTAAATACCGTTTCGTTCTGTGAAAATGTAGCGATCCATTTTAGGATTCCAGCGGCGTGTCTGGTGTCCGAAATGTACTCCGGCCTCCAGCAGCTGCTTCATGGAGATCACTGCCATATTCACTCACCTCCTGTAATTGTTTTTTAAACCTCCGGCCTGTTCATCTGCACAGGGGACTGTTGCCAGCAACACCCTTTACATCCGGACCGTGTGTAATTAACACCAAAGAGAAATATATCATATATTGTCTCTGATGACAATCATCAATTTTCCAGCTGATGGTGAAAGCGGATGAGCAGCTCTACTTCACCGGTTCCCATTTGCAGCTCTTCTGCGATCTGCGCTGGTTTTTTACCAGTCGCATAAAGCTGCATCACTTTTGCACGGTCCGATACTTCCATATTCGTATCCTGCTCCTCCGGGAATGGTGGAGCATAGACCGGAGGGACTTGATTTGTATTTCGTTCCGTCTGTTTAAAGGTTTTTTCAGGTTTAGAAGTTCCCTGAATTTCCTTCAACAGCTGATCGTTGCTGTCTTTCATTTCTTCCGTATAAGCCGCGAGTATGTCTTCCATCTGTCGCATTTTCGTATCCATATCCTGTGAAGGCGATGCTTCCTGCCGTCTGTACAATATAACGATTGCAAAAAACGATGCGAGGTGCAGCAGCAGACTCGTCAGCAGTAAAAATGTCACATCTATCTCCTCCTTGTTATCTCTGAACCGGGTGCTGAATATAGTCACTGCTTAATTCACCGTCTTGAAGCCTCACGCATATGCCTCCCGATTCTGCCTGGACCGTACGGCTGTATTTACCTGCGTGAAACGTGACGTTGGGATATACTGTTTTAAGTACGGCAATACTTCCGCCCTCATCATCGTTTTCTAATGCTCCAAGCCGATCCTCCGCCAGTCTGATCAACTGTGCGGACTCGCGCATGGCAGCTTCTATTTTCTCTGACGGTGCTGCACTGGTCTGCCGGATGAGAACAAGTTGTTTTAATTTCTTTTTGTTTTCTGCGAGCTGTTGTTCATAGCGTGCCCGCTGAGCAGTGACTCTTGCGCTGATCCCGCAGTATACGTCCGTTTTCGTGTACATCCTGTTTCCAAGCACATTCATGGTAGCTGAGGCTCCCGCCGAAACCGTACCTCCAGAGACTAGTCCTGCACCTTGCGTACACTCAAAACAGGTGCCTGCTTCCACTCTGCTGTGAAGCACTTCTTTTTTTATGTAAACAGACCCTAATGCAGTCACATCTGCTTCATTAAGGAAAGATGCTTCAATATCTTTATCCGCGAAAACCGTGCCATTTCCTGAGCCGTTTACGCCATATTTGATGTAAACGGACCCTCCGCTTTTTATAAATGCAGCCTCTACAGCACCGTGAATATAGACGTCTCCCTTCGCTTCGATGCGAAATCCTGAAGGTACGCTGCCTTGAATCACAACATTGCCATTAAACATAATGTTTCCTGTGCGCATGTCCAGGTCTCCATGGACCTCATATACGGGGTTAATGTGTACGAGCCGGCGGTCGACCGAGATCTGTCCATCAGCAGCTGCGACTACTCTGATGCCGTCTTCAGATAATACCGTATTTTTACCAGCTCTCAGTTTGAAATCTTTTCCGGGCCGCGGCTCTACCGTATTTCCGGTAACAGTAGTGCCCGCTGAACCCGGAGCAGGCGGTACTTTTTCACCTACTTCATCCCCTTTTTCAGCCATCCATATGTCTGTAACATGCCGCAGGTTAACCTTTCCAAGCTTCTCCTGCTCCTTCACCTTCCGATCCGGCAGCTTCATATAAGCATCTGAACCATTAACCGGCTTTTTTCCAACAGCCACTTCCACTTCGCTTTCGCATCCTGTTGAATGGATTCGCTTAAGTGCATCAGCGGAAATTCCGAATACTACGCCGTTCTCGTGAAGTATTTTTTCCAGTTGATCTACCGGAACTCCGGCAGGGATTCCTTGAGCTCCTGGCCGGATAAATGCCTGCATATCTCCGAAAGCAATGATAATTTTGGTCCCCTCCAGCTGTTCCATCCTTTATTTCCCCCTTGAACACCCCATTATTCATCCTCCGCCAGAAACTGCTGAAGTTTTTTCATGCATTTTGAATGAATTTGCGAAATGCGTGAAGTTGACAAATCCATTATCTTTCCAATTTCTGTCAATGTCAGCTCTTCTGCATAAAATAGCGAAATGACCATCTGTTCTTTCTCATTCAGCCTTCCGACAGCATGAACGAGTTCCTGAATCAGTCCTTTATGAGCTAATGCTTCATCCGGCGTTTTTGCAGCTTTATCAGCGAGCGTCTGGACAAACGAATCATCACTGTCCTCGTCTCCGGCTTTTTCATCAATTGATAAGAAATGAGAAATAAAACTATCATTTAATGTTTTCGTAATGTCTGACGTTTCATAGCCGGTTTCCCGGCTGATTTCATCTGCCGTTGCGACGCGGCCCAGCTGCTGTTCCAGCCTGTCCGCAGCCTGCTCAATTTTTTTCGCTTTTTCACGGACAGATCGTGGAAGCCAATCCTCCTGACGAAGGCCGTCGATGATCGCCCCCCGGATTCGAAAAGACGCATACGTATCAAATTTCAACTCCCGCGACGTATCAAACTTTTCCAGAGCATCGTATAAACCAATTAATCCGTGACTTTTAAGCTCCTCTTCCCGAACAGAACGCGGAAGATGAATTCTTACACGCTGAACGTGATAATCCACAAGCGGCATATATGCCTCAATGAGAGAGCTTCCGGCTGAGTCTGATCGATTCTCTTCCCATTCCTCCCAATACTGGTGCAGCGGCTCGGCAATTTGACGGCTGTTCATTCAGCATCCTCCTCCTGAAAGCTTTCATCTTTAGCGGCTTCATCGATATTACTAGCTTCCGCTTCCTCGTCGGGCTGACGTTTCAGCGGCATTTTAACGGCGTTCATGATATAGAACAATACAATTCCCGAAAGTCCTCCGCAAACTGCCCCTGCTAAACCGCGTATTACAGACACGGCTGAGCTGTTTACAGGAATAGATACGAAAAAGGTCAGCAGGGCGGCAGCGGCCGCTCCGGTCATTGCATATCGAATCATGCCGTCACCACTCCTTTATGCACCGTACGAATTTCAAGACGCTGATCTTCAGGATTAAATTCTATCGTTCGGCCGCTTGTTCCTCCCGTATCCTCAAAAACAATCCGGATCGAAGCGTCTGACAAGAGCTGTTTTACTGCTTCTGTATTTCTAGGACCGATTCGAAATGTATCAGAATTAGAAAAAGAAAACATTTGTGCCCCGCCTGCAATTTTGGCTCGCAGCCTGTGTTTAGGTATTCTCTGTCCGAGAAAGTAATTGATCATATCTTCAATGGCAGTATCAGCGAACTTGGCACGTTTAACCGGAGCTGACGTGTTTTGTGAATCCGGAAGCATAATGTGAGCCATTACTGCTGAACTGGTTTTCTCATCATATATAATGATACCAACACATGATCCAAGCCCGGTAGTGCGAAGCCGTTTACCTGCATGAGCACTTTTCATATCAGCCATACCGACCCGGATAATCTCACTCATTCGCTTCACCTGCGAATGGGAACAGCTGCTGCAGGGAGCCCGGCTCCGGCACTATCAGCAGGCTGCCCTGCATCCCTGAAGAAAGGCTGTCCCCTGTCAGACAGGCGTCTATCATCAGCGCAGCATCTGCTTCCGGTGCCACAGCACTGAGCGCCTCTGCAATCAGGGCACTTTTCATATCCGCTGCCTGCTGAGGGGGAGACAGGCTGAGTGCTTTACCCGTCAAATCACTCACAGCGCTTACGTAAGCACCGCAGACGATGTTACCCGCTTCCGCAAATGCGGATTGCATGAGAGAAACTGAAGCCGGGTGAGTGCCGCCTGTCATTTGCAGCGCCAGACGATCTGCATGAGCTGCTGGAAGCATAAAAATCATCCATCCGGTTAAAGCCCCGGAAAGCTTGAACACGACTGCAGAAGCAGCTTCCTCTTCTTCATCCAGTAAAATGTCTTCAAACGGAATCAGGGAAGCTGATGGCACGCTCATATCCATTCTGCGCCCAGTAAGCTTAGAGAGAGCAGTGGCCGCATGCCCGGCTCCGATATTGCCTGCCTCCTTCAGAAAATCAAGTTCAACTGGACCGATTTCATAGCTCACGGTGTTCCTCCAGGTTTTCGACGGCAATTAGTTCATCAGCATCAAGCACCTTCTCGAGATGAAGCAGAATCAGAAGCCGGTTCTCAAGCTTTACTACTCCGCGTATACACGAGTCATCCGCCTCCGCTGCGGAGTCAGGAGCTGCTTCTATATTGCTCTGCTGAATATCGATGACATCGTTGGCTGAATCAACAATGAGACCTACTTCCATCTCGCCAACCTGAACAATAATAATACGTGTCGTATCAGTTGTTTCTCTCTTGTTCATACGGAATCGTCTTCTTAGATCAATAATCGGAGTGACGACACCGCGCAGATTCATCACACCTTCAACGAAATCAGGAGTACCGGGTACCCGGGTAATATGCTGCATTCGTTCTATAGATCTTACTTTGTCTACTTCAGCTCCGTACTCTTCATCCTGCAGCTGAAATACTATTAATTTCACATCTCCAACGGCTGTCGTTTCCATAATGATTCCTCCTTATAAGCTTTCATTCATTGAATCAGGGCATTGCAGTCGATAATGAGCGCTACCTGGCCATCGCCCAATATCGTGGCACCGGAAACAGCTTTCGTATTTTTTAAATAATCACCGAGTGATTTCAATACAATTTCCTGCTGACCGATGAAACGGTGTACAACAAGAGCAGCCATCTTCTCACCTTTACGAACAATTACTACAGATAATTCATCCGTTTCTTCTTCTGCGACCGGCACCTGAAAGAACTCTGTCAGATCAAGCAACGGAACTACATGACCACGGAAATCGATCACTTTCTGCTGTTGAACGCTCCAGATATCACTTCTCTTAATAATCGCAGTCTCAATGATAGAAGATAGTGGCACAGCGTACTTCTCCTGCTGCACTTCTACAAGCATCACAGAAATGATCGATAAGGTTAGCGGCAGCTGTACGGAAAATACAGTTCCTTCCCCAGGGGAAGAATCTATTGTGACCGTGCCGCCGAGCGTTTCGATTTTATTCTTTACAACGTCAAGTCCAACCCCGCGCCCGGAAATATCCGACAGCTGCTCCGCCGTGCTCAGACCGCTGGAAAACAAGAGCTCATAAATCTGCCTGTCGGTGAGCTGACTTGCTGCTTCTTCTGAAACTACACCGCCTGAAATTGCTTTTTGCAGTACTTTCTCTTTGTTTATACCTGCTCCGTCATCCGACACCTCGATAAATACGTGGTTGCCGCTGTGATAGGCATGAAGCCGAACAGTTCCTGCTGCAGGCTTTCCGGAAGATTCACGGTCAGCCGGACTTTCGATACCGTGATCAATCGAATTTCGCAGCAAATGAACAAGCGGATCCCCGATTTCATCAATAACTGTGCGGTCAAGCTCCGTTTCTGCACCTGATATGACAAGTTCCACTTGTTTACCTAACTCCTTCGACAAGCCGCGAATCATTCGCGGGAAGCGGTTGAAAACTTGATCCACCGGAACCATTCGCATGTTTAAAATGATGCTTTGAAGATCTCCGGATATCCTTGTCATATGCTCTACCGTTTCTGTCAGATCACTACTTCCAAGTTCTTTGGAAATCTGTTCCAGCCGGCCGCGGTCGATAACAAGTTCCTCGAATAAGTTCATTAGACTGTCCAACCGGTCAATATTTACGCGAATCGTTTTTCCGGCAGGCGCATGTTTTGCCGGTTCAGCTGCTCGTTCTGCAATTGCTGAATCTGTAGAAGATGACTCTTTTTCCGTGATGTTTCTTTCCTGACTGACCGGCTTATGCATATCAGCTTCAGCACAGATGACAGAAGCTACTTCTGATACTTTGAGAACAGCTGCCTGTATCTCTTCAGCGGCATGGGATGAGAGCACTATTGCCTGAAAATCAAAGTCAAATGCTTCTTCTTCGAGCTGTTCAGCAGACGGAACAGATTTGATCACTTCACCATACTTCTCTAACGCCTCAAAAACCATGAAGACTCTTGCGGCTTTCAACACGACGTTTTCAGACAGGCTTACAAATACCTGGTATGGAATATATCCCTGCTCCCTGCCCTGCTCGACGACAGCGGTTTCATATTCATCAAAGGTCAGCGTTTCATATTCCGACTGTGCCGCGGCGGCGGGCTGGTCCTGCTCCAGTCTGCCTAAACGGTCTACGATCACGCTTACGTCTCTGCGACCTTCCCCGCCTGAAGCAACATCGGTGACCATTTGTTCAAGGTCATCAACTGAATCAAATACAATATCAAGGACTTCGGACCCGGCGTCAATCCTTTCATTTCGAATGCCATCTAGTACGTTTTCCATATGGTGTGTTAAGTTAGTAAGATCTTCGAAGCCCATCGTTGCCGCCATTCCTTTTAACGTATGAGCAGAACGAAAGACCTCGTCGATGATCGTTAAATCTTGAGGCGTTTTTTCAAGTCTCAGCAGGTTGTCGTTTATGGCCTGCAAGTGTTCTGTGCTTTCATCAATGAACATATCCAAATATTGATTTTTATCCATCTTTCAGCCCTCCTTATGATTCAGCATCGTCTGACGATCTCAGCAGCCATTTCATTTATATGATGAACGGCTGTCACTAATCCTGTAGACTCAGCTGCGCGCGGCATACCGTATACAACGCATGATGCTTCCGATTCAGAAAGACATGTAAATGCACAGTTTGCAGCAATCTGCCGCAGTCCCTCAGCCCCGTCTTTCCCCATCCCTGTCAACACAACAGCTGTCAGATGAACAAATTGTGCTTTAGCTGCTGAAGCGAACAGCACATCCACCGCGGGACGGTGCCCGTGAACTGGTGATTCCTGATCTAATTGTAATGATACATTAGTCCCTTTTCTGATCATAGTTAAATGGTATCCTCCCGGAGCAATATACGCAACACCATTTTTAACAATTTCACCAGATTCTGCTTCTTTTACTGTTATAGCTGAAAGCTCATTTAATCTTCTGCTTAGAGAGGCGGTAAAACCAGGCGGCATATGCTGAACAATGAAAACTGGACAGGGGAGATCTTCCGGCAGCAGCGGGAGAAGCTGCTGCAATGCTTTTGGACCACCTGTAGACGTGCCAATGACAATCGCTCTTCCAGTCGCTCCTCCTCTGTTAAGAGCCGGAACCCTTTTTACTGGCAGAACAGGCTGCAGCTGCACTGTAGCTTCTGCTGCAGCCCTGAGTTTTCCGGATAGTTCATTTGACAGTTGGTTAAGAGAGGAAATTACCCCCGCAGGTTTCGCAACGAAATCAATTGCTCCTTCTGCTAAAGCTTTTATCGTTTCTTCGGTTCCGTCACTCGTAAGGCTTGATACCATAATTACTTTAAAAGGAGCAATCTTTAGAAGTTCAGGAAGGGCTTCAAGTCCGGTCATAACAGGCATTTCGATGTCCAGTGTTATAATATCCGGCTTTAAAAAGCGCGCTTGTTTAAGAGCATCCTGTCCATGACGCGCCCGGCCGGAGACAGTAAAATCAGGCAGCAGATCAACAGCATCCGAAATTACTTTTCTCATAAAAGCCGAGTCATCTACTATAAGAATGCGGTGCTGCTTCACGGGCTGTCTCCTTTAATAAACAATCGCTTTAATCGTTCCGTAAAAGAGGATTCTTGTTTCCGTCTGCCCCCGTCTAATACGCCGGCAGCCTGCTTTACAGCTTTAGCGGCTTTCGAACCTGGAGCGTGCAGCAAAAACGGCTGCTGTGCTTTTACTGCTTTCGCAACCGCCGTATCATCCGGGATACTTCCTGTAAATGTCACAGAAAATGCTAAAAATTTATCAGCAGCCTGAATCAGACTTTCGGCAGTACGCCGGCCTTCTCTTTCGTGAGCGGCTCTGTTTACCAAAAGAGAGACAGGGCGGTTCTCTTTGAGCTGGCTGATATATTTAAGAACAGCATAGGCGTCTGTAACTGAAGTCGGTTCCGGAGTGGTGACAAGCAGCACATCATCAGCTGCTTTTAAAAACTGAAGACTTTCCAGGGTCAGTCCTGCTCCGAGATCGAAAATAAACCGGTCATACATACCTTCCAGCTGTGAAAGCTGGCGGTGAAAATGGTTTTGCTTTTCAATATTCAGTGAAAACAATTGCTTAAGTGCACTGCCGCCTCCAATAAAATGAAGACCGGTATGATGTGTCGTAATGACGTCCTGAATTGGCAGTTCTTGATCCAGCATAGTGACAATACTGCCCTTAGCTTCTGCACCCAGCAGCAAATGCACATTTGCCATGCCGATATCCAGATCCATAATGAGAACCCGCTCGCCACGCTGCACATACTCCAGTCCCAGATTGACTGAAAGGTTGGATTTACCAACTCCGCCTTTCCCGCTGCATATAGCAGTTGTTTTTACACGTGACGCAGATAGCTGACGGTGGCGGCGCATTTTTTCTCTTAACATAAATGCCTGATCGTTCACGATTCGTTCCTCCAGTCCAGCAGTCGTTCAGTCAAAAGGCTGCGTTCAGCATTCTGCAGATCGTCCGGTACGTTTTGTCCTGTCGCCATCACACTTACGGGAATACCCGCTGAGCATGCGATACTGATTGCTGCACCAGCCGATACTGTTTCATCCAGTTTTGTTAAAATGAGTGAATCCGGCAACGCATGAGAAAATTGGGATACGACAGCTTCCATGTCCTCCAGTTTAGATGTGGCGGACAGCACGAGATGGCGTTCAGTATCAGAATCATCTCCAAGTATGTCCTGCAACTGGTTTACATAATGTTTATTACGGTAATTCCTGCCTGCCGTATCAATAAATACATGATCATAGTCACTAAACTGATCACGGAACTTCTGAATGTCTTCAGCTGAATAAGCTACTCCGACCGGAATTTCTAAAAGCTCGGCATATGTTTTCAATTGTTCCACAGCTGCAATACGATACGTATCTGCAGTGATAAAAGCTGCAGACTTTTTATCTTGAAGCACGGTTTTTGCTGCAAGTTTGGCTAGCGTAGTCGTTTTTCCTACTCCTGTCGGGCCAAAAACTTGAATATAGCGAGCTTTTACGGCCTGCACAGGCGGAGGAAGCAGCTCCGAGACAGCTTCCTTCACAGCACGTTCAAGTGCATGCGCTTCAGGCTCCTCCTCAGATGAGTACCAGATTCGAAAAAGCTTTTCCTTTACTTTTTCCGTTTCTGTCTCTCCCAGCCCGGCCTTATAAAGACGCTTCAGCCAGAAACTGACTGGATCTGGTGATGAAATAGCCATGTTTGCTGAATCTTCCTGCCTGTCAGAAGACGTTGGAAGCTTCATTGCTGGATAATTCGACGAATGTATTGATTTAGCCGCTGTCTGGGGTTTCATCCCTGCAGGTTCCGGATCGTGAGCTGCTGTCACTTCAACGATTGTTTTAGAGAGGAAGCCGAAAATACCTCCAGTTTTTCGCTTTCTCGAATGAAGGATCACTGCATGAACGCCGAGATCCTGTTTAACACGGACCATTGCCTCGCTCATAGAAGGTGCCGTATATTTTTTTACTCTCATTTCACATTCACCACCCCGATGCTCTGGACTTCAATGTCAGGTTCAAGCTCATTGTAGGAAAGGACTGGCACTTGCGGCAGGTAACGCTCGATCAAATGCCTGATGTACATCCTCACTGCAGGAGAACAGAGAATAACAGGCGTGCGGCCCATCTCCTGCATTTTTTCTGTCTCCTGCATGACAGCTTCTACAAGTTTTTGCGCGTTTTCCGGATCAAGGTTTAAAAAGGCACCGTGTTCAGTCTGCTGCACTGCATCAGCAACCATTTTCTCAACAGATCCACTGACTGTCATGACGTAAAGCGGTTCACCTTCTGTTGAATACTGGGCCGACAGCTGCCGTGACAATGCCTGCCTTACATACTCCGTCAACACGTCCGTATCTTTTGTCATTCTGCAGTAGTCTGCCAATGCTTCAAAAATTACCGGAAGATTTCGGATGGATACTTTTTCCTGAAGTAGTTTTTTCAGCACCTTCTGGACTTCTCCAGTTGAAAGCGGTGTCGGTGTGACATCTTCCACGAGCGTTGGATAGCTCTCATTCATATGGTCTACTAGTTGTTTTGTCTCCTGGCGGCCGAGCAGCTCGTGAGCATGCTTACGAATCATTTCTGTCAGATGGGTCGATACGACGGAAGGCGGATCAACCACCGTGTAGCCGGATAGCTCAGCTGGTTCTTTCATATCTTCTGTAATCCAGAGAGCCGGAAGTCCGAAAGCCGGTTCAATCGTGTCTATGCCTGTGATCTGATCATCATCAATTCCGGGACTCATTGCCATGTAATGATCGAGCAATAGTTCACCCCTGGAAATTTCACTGCCTTTTATTTTAATTACATATTCATTCGGCTGAAGCTGAATGTTATCGCGGATGCGTATGACCGGAACGACCATCCCCATTTCAACAGCCAGCTGGCGGCGGATCATGACAACACGGTCGAGCAGATCGCCGCCCTGATTTGTATCAGCGAGCGGAATCAGGCCATAGCCAAATTCAAACTCTACTGGATCTACCTGAAGCAGATTAACAACACTTTCCGGAGAGGTCAGATCCTCTTCTGTTTCAGAGGGCGGACTCTCTTCGGTCTCGTTCCAAATTTCTTCCGCCAGCTGCGACTTGACGAGCATATATCCGCCGACTCCGAGCACGGCTGCTATAGAAGAAGTGACCAGCAAGTCGATCGGTGTGAAAATACCGAGCGCTGCTATCGTCGCTCCTGCTACATAAAGCATTTTTGGATAAGCAAACAGCTGAGTCGTCACGTCATGACCAAGATTACCCTCTGAAGCTGCTCTTGTAACGACGATCCCGGTTGCAGTAGATATGAGCAGGGCTGGAATCTGGCTGACCAGTCCGTCTCCTACGGTTAAAAGCGTGTATTTATTGGCGGCTTCTGCAAGCGGCAGTCCTTCCTGAAGCATGCCGATCACTAAACCGAAAACGATATTGATGATAACGATAACAATACCGGCAATTGCATCCCCTTTAACAAATTTGCTCGCGCCGTCCATCGAACCGTAGAAATCAGCTTCTCTTTCAATTTTTTGCCTTCGCTCTTTTGCTTCAATATCGGAAATCATGCCTGCATTCAAATCGGCATCGATACTCATCTGTTTACCAGGCATAGCATCCAGGGTAAATCTTGCCCCCACCTCGGATACGCGCTCTGCCCCTTTTGTAATAACGATGAATTGAATGACGACAAGGATAACGAATACAACAAAGCCGACTAAGGCGTTACCACCGACTACAAACTGCCCGAACGTTTCAATGACATTCCCGGCATCACCTTGATTCCCGAGAATGGCGCGGGTTGTCGACACGTTCAAGCCAAGTCTGAACAATGTGATTAACAGCAGCAGCGTTGGAAAAATAGAAAACTGCAGCGGCTCTCTTGTATTCATCGATACGAGAATAATCAGCAGAGCAAAGGTGATGTTTATAATGATCAGAAAATCGATGATGACTGTTGGAAGCGGAATGATCAGCATGATCACGATTAGAATAACAGTCAACAAAATGCTTAAATCTTTTAATGGCATGACACGTAATCTCCTTCACTCCGCTCAGATTTTCTGCTGAATACGATATACGTATGCTAATACTTCTGCTACAGCTTTGAATAAATCTTCAGGCACCTGATCGCCGATTTCTGCTTCTGCGTAAAGGGCTCTGGCAAGCGGTCTGTTCTCTACCATGACAACGTCGTGCTGCCTGGCTGTGTTCTTCATTTTCAGAGCGATGTAATCGACTCCTTTTGCCGTAATAACCGGCGCATCCATCGCGTTTTCATCATATTTAAGCGCAATTGCATAATGTGTCGGATTCGTAATAACAACATCTGCTTTAGGAACTTCCTGCATCATGCGGCTCATTGCCATTTGCCGCTGCTTTTCTTTGATTTTTGACTTAATGAGCGGATCGCCTTCTGTCTTTTTGTACTCATCTTTTACATCCTGCTTTGACATTCGGATGTTTTTTTCAAAATCATATTTCTGATACATGTAGTCAAGAATAGCCAGAAAGATCAGCAGAAATGCGACGGCAAGGCCCATGATGACGATGAGTCTGCCGATTAAAATCATACCGTCCCGGATCGAATACAGTCCAAGCCTCAGCAAGTCATCAATAAAGAAAAACATGACACCTCCTGTGACGATGCCAACGAGGAGTATTTTCATCATTGACTTTAAAAATTCCACAAGCGCCCGGATCGAAAAAATACGTTTAAAGCCTTTAATCGGATCAATTTTTTCGAGCTTCATCTTGATTGCTTCCGGTGCAAACAAGACACCTACCTGCAGTAAATTCGCTGCAACGCCGGCAGCTCCGGCTGCGAGCATCACGGGTGCCGTTATTAAAAATGCCTGAAATGAGAACTCGAGCATTAACGTGTGCAGGCTTTCTTCAGTCAGTTCCATCAGCATATAGTCTGTAAATGTGTAGCGCAGCATCGCAAGCAGCTCCTGGGTAATGTAGCTTCCTATCAGCCAGAAAAGCAAAAAGACGAGCATTAAAATAAATGCAGTATTCACATCGGTGCTTTTGGCAACCTGTCCTTTGTTGCGTGACTCAAGACGCTTTTTTGGAGTCGCCTTCTCTGTTTTTTCCTGTGCGAAATATTGAAGATTCAGCTTCAAGTACATCATACGCCTCCATAGATCTGCATAAGCGTTCGCATCGTCTCAATTGTCGTATCGACTAAATGCTGAACGAGCATCAGAAATGGAGCCATCGTTAGCATAAGTACAATCAAGCCAAGAAATATTTTAAGCGGCAGTCCGACGACAAATACGTTCACTTGAGGAACCGTGCGAGCAATCATGCCGAGTGCCACATCTACTAAAAAGATCGAACCGACTACTGGCATCGACATTTGAAACGCAATGATAAACATTGTGCTGAATGTGACGATAATAAACTCAACGAGCCTTTCATCCCCGAACGGTAAAAACGGCTGATCAAGCGGGATGTACTGGTAGCTGTAGTAAGCACCGTCTATCATCAGATGATGACCGTCCACCGCCAGAATAAACAACAGTGCGAACGTATAAAGATAGCTGCCGAGAAGCGGCGACTGGGTTCCCGTCTGCGGGTCCACGACATTCGCAATTAAAAAGCCCAGCTTTAAGTCGATTAATCCGCCGGCGATCTGCACAGCGTAGAGCAAAATGACTGCTACGAGTCCAATCGTCAGGCCAACGAGAGCTTCCTTTAGAATCAGCAGAAAATAGCTGTAGTCCAGCTCCAGGACCGGCCAGTCTTCAGTAAAAAAAATAATCCATGTCATACATAAGGCAACACCAATTTTCAGCTGACCCGGCACCGTCTGATAGGAGAAGAAAGGGAGCGTTATCATGAAGGCTGACATTCTGACTAGAATCAGCAGAAATGCCGGAAACCATTCCAACCATTCCATGGCTACCCGATAAACTGATGCAGATTACTGAAAATGGATTCAGCAAACGTCAGCAGCTGAGTCAGCATCCAAGGTCCAAACACGATCAGTGCGATCATGACACCTGCAATTTTTGGAATGAACGCCAGTGTCTGTTCCTGTATTTGAGTGGTGGCCTGAAAAATACTGACCCCAAGTCCTATCGCAAGCGCCGTTAAAAGAAGCGGGGCTGCTATTAGCAGCGTGACGAACACTCCTTGTTCCGCCCAGCCGAGCACCATTTCCTGGCTCATGATTCATCCTCCTAAAAACTATATAATAACGACCTGACAATTAAATGCCATCCGTCCACCATAACGAACAAAAGCACTTTAAACGGCAGCGCAATCATAACCGGCGGCAGCATCATCATTCCCATTGACATCAGTACGCTTGCCACGACCATATCAATAACGAGAAACGGAACAAAGATCATAAATCCAATTTGAAAAGCTGTTTTGAGTTCGCTGATTGCAAATGCCGGAACGAGCGCAGTCAGCGGGATATCATCAAGTGTTTCCGGCCTCTCTTCTCCGGCGTAGCCCATAAACAGCGCCAGATCTTTTTCCCGAGTGTGTTCAGCCATGAACTGTTTCATCGGTGCAGCAGCCTCTTCGAATGCTTCCTCCTGCGTTAATTCTCCTTCAAACATCGGCTGAAGCGCATTATCATTTACCTCTGAAAACACCGGTGCCATTACGAAAAAAGTAAGAAAAAGAGCGAGCCCGACGATCACCTGGTTCGGCGGCATTTGCTGCGTTGCAAGTCCTGAACGGACAAAGGAAAGCACGATGATGATTCTCGTAAAGCTCGTCATCAGAATTAAGATCGCAGGTGCAATGGAAAGTACCGTGAGCAATAACAGCAGTTGAACAGTGGAAGTTAAATTCTCTCCGTCCTGGCTGAAAATATCCAAAGCTGGAATTTCAATAAATGCTGTCATCATTTTTTACGAGCCTCCAGCGCATCCTTCACTTTACTGTGTGACTGCTTGACTCTGTCAAGCTCTTTAGAAAGGAAAGAAGGAAATGCATCACCGCCGTCAGCGGCATATGGATTTTCTTTTTTTCTTGCAAACCATCCTGTGACTGTCTCTTTCGACACGGAAAAGTCGGAACGCTCTTCAGCCAGCAGTTTTTCTATTTCTTTTTCATCCGTTATTTCTTTCAACAGCGTTACGGTATCTCCCACTCCGAGCACGAGCAGCCGATCGCCGGCTTTAACGAGCTGCACGGATTTGTTTGCACCTATGCCAACTCCCCCGGCGTTCACAAGTCCGCGCGTGCTGCTGAAGTTTTTGGCTTTTTTATTAACAAGCTTTAAGACAAAATATAATAGTCCCAATACTGCTGCCAATCCGCCAAACAGTTGAAGCGTCATCATGAACATGCCGCTTCCCTGGTTGTCGCCGTTTACTGGAAGGGGCGTTTCAGTGTCATCCCAGCTGTCTTCTTCCTGCTGCATGCCCCGCTCGTTATCCCTGTCTCCGTTTTCGAGTCCTTCGAGCACACTCTGCTCTTGTTCCCCATACTCTGGCTCCGCCCAGGCGGTGACTGGCAGAAGCAGAATAAAGCTGATTATGATTAATACCCGCACGTTACACGCCCCCTGTATTACCCAACCGATTTGTTAATGGCTTCCAGCACCCGGTCTGCCTGAAATGGCTTAACGATAAAGTCCCTTGCCCCTGCCTGAATGGCATCGATTACCATCGCCTGCTGTCCCATAGCAGAGCACATAATGACATTAGCATCAGGATCATGTTTTTTAATCTCTTTCAAGGAAGAAATACCGTCCATCTCCGGCATCGTAATATCCATCGTCACAAGATCCGGGGAGAGTTCTTTATACATTTCCAAAGCCTGAGCGCCGTCAGCCGCTTCACCTGCTATAATAAACCCATTTTTCTCCAAGATATCTTTAATCATCATTCTCATAAATGCCGCGTCGTCTACCACGAGTACTTTTTTACCCATTGTCCATTCTCCTTATCCGCTAGCCGCGTAAATTTTTCATCCTGTCTTCTTTACTGACGATGTCAAGCACCCTAACCCCGAAGTTTTCATCGATAACGACGACTTCCCCTTTTGCAATCAGCCGCTGATTTACAAGGATATCAACTGGCTCACCGGCAAGTTTATCCAGCTCGACAATCGAACCTTTCGAAAACTCTAAAATATCTTTGATCGATCGTTTCGTCCGTCCAAGCTCGACTGTTACTTCGAGAGGTATTTCCATGAGCATTTCCAGATTTCTCGTTTCCTGATCGCTCAGCTGAGGACCTGAAAAATCCGTAAATGCAGCTTCGTGTACATCCGCTTCCCGCTGTGGATATTTGGAACCGACGTGCTGTGGCTGATGGTCTGTTCTTGGTTCAGGCTTTCTTTCCGGCGTTACCTGCTCTGTATCCGGTTCCGATACCGCGGCTGGTGTTTCTGCCGGTTCCGCTTTGATTACTTCGTCCGGAATATCCTGAGCTGCGGGATTCATTAGCTTCTGAACCATGTCTTTAGCAAATGAAAGCGTGAAAAGCTGCATGATTTTTGAATCAATTAAGGTGCCAATCTTCAAATCAAAGGAAATTTGCACGAGCTGATCTTCATCCGGAAGCTCTGCTCCTCCCGGATCTTCCTGTAAATCCATGATCGAAATACCTGGCGGTGAAATATCCACCTTCTGGTTGAAAATAGTCGACATGGACGTTGACGCTGAACCCATCATTTGGTTCATTGCTTCCTGAACGGCGCTCATTTCCATTTCACCCAGCTGTTCTTCGACATCCGTACCTTCGTTCCCCATCATCAAGTCTGCAATGATTGCTGCATCTTTTGTTTTAATAACGAGCAGATTTACTCCTTCGAAGCCTTCGGTATATTCGACAGATATAGCTACATGCGGTTTAGGAAACTCCTGTTGAAGCGCTCCCCGTTCAACCATCTGTACTTTTGGAGTCGTGATATCGACTTTCTGGTTCAATAGTGTGGACAGCGCTGTTGCTGAACTGCCGAAAGCGATGTTTCCAATTTCACCAAGTGCATCTTCTTCTATTGCATCAAGTCCGGGATCTGCAGATGTTTGCTGTTCCGGTTCTTTTTCTGACGCCTCAGCCGGTTCCTCTTCATCAAGCCCGTTCAGCAATTCATTAATTTCATCCTGTGACAGCATATCGTCATTCATCATTATCGTGTCCCTCCAGTACTTCCGTGACCTGTACAGCAAGTGATTGCTTCATTTTGCCTGGCTGTACTTTAAATTTAGATTCTTCGCCAACTCTGGCCGTAAGCGGTCTGTCATATTTCTGATTCAGTTCAATCATGTCTCCGCTACCGAGTGATAAAAATTCTTCAATGGTGACATCGGTTCTTCCAAGTTCAACGACAAAAGGAACGCGGGAACCCTTAACATGCCATTCCAGAGACTCTATTTCTTCGTCATTGCGCTCTTTTTGTTTTTCCTGCATCCACAGATGAAACGACAGTCTTGGCAGAATCGATTCGATTACGACATGCGGGAGGCAGATGTTGATCATACCTGAAGCCTCTCCGATTGCTGTTGAAAACGAGATAACAACAACTGTCTCGTTTGGGGAAACCAACTGCAAAAACTGTGGGTTAACTTCTACATCCTCCATCACCGGATCGAATTCTTCAACTGAAAGCCAGGCCTCGCGGAAAACCTCCAGCATGCGCTGAAACAGCTGCGTCATGATCTTAATTTCAATTTCCGTCAGATTTTCAACTTTATTATAAGGCTCGCCTCTTCCTCCCAGCATACGGTCCAGCATCGCATATGCTATATTCGGATTCATTTCCATGACGAAACGTCCATCAAGAGGATAAGGTTCAAACACATTCAAAATCGTCATTTTCGGGACCGACCGGATAAACTCTTCATAAGGGAGCTGATCGACAGAAGCTACCGAGATCGAGACGTACGTTCTTAAGTGAGCAGAAAGCTGAGTCGTGAGCAATCTGGCAAAGTTCTCATGAATTCTTGTAATCGACCGTACCTGATCCTTTGAAAACCGGAGCGCTCGTTTAAAGTCGTATACTTTTATTTTCTTTTCTGTTTCTTCTTTTTTCAGCTCATCTGCGTCCACTTCTCCAGTAGATAAAGAAGATAGAAGAGCATCGATCTCACTTTGTGAGAGCACATCTGCCATGCCAAACACCTCGCCTTATAGTAAAACCGGTCTATTGAATCACCTTTTGATTCATATAAACCTCTACGACATTTCCCTCGGTCATCAATTGATTCAATTCATCCCTTATACTGTCTTCCAGACTGCGAATCCCTTCAGATCCTCTAAAATCATCTACGGATCTGTCCGAAAGCTCTCCGATTATGATGTTTTCCACTTGAAACTGCCGCATTTCCAGTTCTGCTTTAGCATCTTCACTGTCAGCCTGTAAAACGAACGATGAGCGGATAATCTGATTGGAATATAAATTTGTCGTGATTTCTTCCGTTTCCAGAGACCTGCTGATAATTTCTTCAATTCTCGGCTCTTCCTCGCCTTCAGCACTTGTTTCAAAAAACTGTGTGTACAGAAAAAATGTGATAATGCCAATCAGCGTCATGGCAGCCAGCACCATCAGCATCACGTTCAGGAGCCTATTCTGAAGCATTGTTTTCCCCTTCCAGAACGAGTCCGGCCGCTGTTCCAGCCAGGCCGACTTTCTTATAAAATTGCGTAATTTTTTCAGCCAGCTGATCTTCCGATTCAAGAACAACAAGCTTCTTTCCGTTGATTAATGTGACAGTCGTATCCGGAAAAGACTGAATCTGTTCAATATATAGTGCATTCAGTACAAATGGCTGACTGTTTAAGCGGGTCACCTCTATCATGCAGCGTCCTCCATTCACACGGCGGAGCAGCCTTGCAGCTGCTCTCATCCGCGGTCAGTGTATATTAACGTTTCAAGTTAACCAGTTCCTGAAGTATTTCGTCTGACGTCGTGATCATTCGTGTATTCGCTTGAAACCCTCGCTGGGCAATGATCATTTCAGCAAATTCTTCGGACAGATCTACGTTGGACATTTCAAGCGATGCTCCGACGAGATCGCCGCGTCCCTGGGTGCCAGGTGTTCCATATTGTGGATCTCCTGAGTTTGCAGTCACCGCGTACGTATTGTTCCCCGCTTTGTTCAGGCCGCCTGGATTGGCAAAATTCGCCATGGAGATTCGTCCAAGTACAGCCGACTGTCCGTTTGAGAAGACGCCGTTAATTTCACCAGAAGGAGCAATACTGAAGCTTTGCAGCGTAGCCTCTGCATCATCGATGTCTGCCCCGATATCTCCAGCTGTTGAACCTGCCTGAATCGTTAGCGGTTGAAGTGCTCCTTCCTCAAAAGCATCAGCTTCATTGTCCGGGCCCACCCCCATCACGCTAAGTCCGTCTCCATTGACGAGCGTTCCATTGGAATCGAGATAAAAGTTGCCCGCCCGGGTGTACATCATCTGATCGCCGTCCTGAACAACGAAATATCCATCACCGGAGATCGCCATATCGAGATCTCTGCCTGTCGTCTGCAGGGACCCTTGAGTGTTGACGGTATCGATTGTAGACATACCGCCTCCGAGACCAATCTGCTGCGGATTCGTTCCGCCGCGCTGAGCACCGGCAGCACCGGCGCCCTGCATCTGCTGACTGACGAGATCGTTAAACGTTGTACGGCCTTTTTTAAAGCCGTGTGTGTTTACGTTTGAAATATTGTTTCCGATGACGTCCAGCTTGTTCTGAAAATTCCCCATCCCGCCTATTCCTGAATATAATGATCGAAGCATATGTGTAATCCCCTTTCGAATGTGAGCACTGCATCTGTCAGTCAGCAGTGCGCCGGCTTCCCTCAGGTCCAGCCGATTATAAAATGATTGTTCCATTGATATTGCTGAAAATACTTCCGGTGCTTTCACCGCGTTCAACTGCTGTAATGACCGTTCGGCTTGCCGTATTAACGACCAGAGCTGCATCAGCGGTTATGACGACTGAGTCGGTCACCCCTTTTTGTTCTGCTTCAGATAATTTCTGATCCATCGTTCTCCACGTTTCAGAAGAAATGGAAATATCTCTTTCCTGCATCCGTTTAGCCGCATGTTTGCTTAACTGAATTCCGGATTCGGCTTTCTGAAGTGCCTGTTTAAAGTCCGCAGAGGAGCTTTGTTTAGGCTCGTTCAATGTGCCCGGAGGCGGAAAGTGGAGATGATGGGGCATGATTTTTGTCATTGTCCCTCTCCTCTTATAGTTGATTAACAGAACGCAGACTTAATGTTGGTATTTTCTCATCACCCACTGCGAGCATTGCACGACCATCTTTAAATAGAACAGAATCGACAGTTCCAGTTTTATCTGTTTTATTTCCTTCTTCATCCTTTGCTTCGTACGTCACTTCTCTGCCAATTAAATCGCTGTGCGAGACAAAACCGTTCTGCTGCTGGCTTTCAAACATTTTCCTCATTGTTTCATTCAAGTTAGTCATCTGCTCTAGTGTAGAAAATTGTGCCATTTGTGCGATAAACTCTTTATCCTCCATTGGGTTCATCGGATCCTGGTTTTGCAGCTGGGTCATTAAAATTTTCATAAATGCATCCCTGTCTAAATCCTGCTGAGGAGCCTGATTCTGCTTTTGTTTCACTAAATCCTCATAAAAGACGGGATGAGGACTCGTCCCTGCTGATTGAAGCATTATTCATTCACCTCCTCTAATAAGGATTCCATCATCTCACTGAAGTCGAGCTCTGTTTCTTGTTCTTCTTCAGCTCCCTGTTCTGTTTCAGGATCTCGTTCCTGTTGCTCCCGTTTTGATTCATGCTGCCCTTTCCATTGCTGAACAGACTGCTGAATATCTACACGGTCCAGCTGAAGATTCTGCTGTTGAAAGGCTTGTTTCAACTGATGAACCGTCTGTTCCATCACGTCTCTTGCTTGAGAGGTGAACGTCATGATTCTCGCCTGCATGACGCCATTTACCTGCTGAAGGGTTACTTCCAGTCTCCCGAGACTTTGCGGATGAAGACGTATTGTCAGCTGCTGAGACCCATTTTGCATTTGCTGTACTTGAAGCCGTTTTACCATTGTTTCAAACTGTTTGATCATCGCTTCCTGTCTCCCGGCCGTTTCCTGCACCTGAGAATGTGTTTGGAAATTTGCCTGCATAGATAGAGGGATGAACGTTTGAACTCTTATATCAGGAAGCGGCTTATCTTGTAAGAGTGCATCACTTCTAACCGGCATTACATCGGTCGTCTTTAATGCGCTGCTCAGATCCTGTGCAGTTATCTGTGCTGCCGGCTGTTCAGACGACTGGCGGTTTGCAAGCGATCTTCCGGCCATCGTGCTTGTTTCCCTGCCTCTCAGTACCGACTGAATGAAGCTTAAAAGTGCTTCTGCTTCCTGGCCCGTTAGAAGCTGATCCGAGTCTTCCGAACGGACTTCGCTGCTGTCAGGAGCTTTTTCATTGAGTTCCTGTAATTTTTCAGGAAGAGGGACCTGCATTTCGGTACTATTTTGTGATGAAGAAAGTTCATCTCTTGCGATTTTATCGAGAGCCATCAAGCCCGGTAAGTCAAGCTCACCGTTTACAAGCTTCTCAACTTCTTTTATGAAATCTTCTTTATCAGCTTCATCCGCCTGCCCCATTTCAACAGCGTGACCCGCTTTAACAAATACAAGTTTTCCGGAAGAGGTATCGACTTTAAATCCGTCGAGCAGATCTTCCATACTATCCTGGTCATGAAAACGGTCAATCAATTCCCGCACGATCGTTTCTGCTTCAGATTCAGGTATCATGAGCGCCTCTTCAGCTTCTTCCGAAAGATCTTCCGGAACTATTTGATCAAGTAAATCAGCCGTTTCCTCTTCAGCCAGCTGCAGCAGGTCAATGAAATCACGTTGCGATACGTGTTCTTCTTTTGTTTGCAGAGGAGCTTCATGCATCGCTGCTCGCAAAAGCTGTATGATCATTGCTATCTCACCTCCTTTCAGCGTGATTATCATCCTCTATTCGCTGGAAAGCGCATTGATAATAGCAGCTGCCTGGTCTTCCTCCATACGTGAAAGTATTTCGGCTCTGCTGTTTACCTGCATTCCACGAAAGTAGGTAACTGCTTCATCCAGCGTCATCTCTTCCATAATGGCCGCTGCCCTTGAAGCGGTCATCAGCTGAAGCGTACGAATCGTATCCTCCAGTTCCTCAAGGGCCTGACTCGTATCTTCCTCTTCATTCTCTTCTTCGAGCTCTTCATCTTGCTCTGCCGTCGCTTGAGCGGCTAGTGCTTCTTCCAGTTCAAGCTCTAATTCATCAATTCGCCTTTGCAGCTCCTGATTCTCATGCTGCGTGACGGCTTCCTCTTCTTCATCCATTTCTTCATCCGAGAAAAGGCCAGCAGTAAAGTCAGCTGCATATTGAACCGGCTGAAATCCGAGATAGTACATAACAACTCCTGCGAGCATTACGGCAAAGAGAACCGGAATGATAACTACCATAAAGATCAGCTGCATTTTGCTTTGTTTTTTTTCATTCGCTGCGGGCATTATTTGATCAACTCATCTTTCTTGCATACTGGCGCATGGATATTTCGTCCATATCAAGCCGCTCAAGCCGTTTCTCTTCTGATCGGAACCGGTTTAATTCCTTTTTAAACAGAACATCATATTTTCTTACATCCGCTGCCAGATGCTGAAGAATTTTTTCCTTCTCCTGCATGTGGCGGCGAGCATGTTGAGCTTCTCGCTGCAGACCTGAAATGACAGTTTCCAGATAGTCCATTTCCTGAAGAAAACGGATCAGGCTTGCTGCCGTTACTCCGCCTGTAAGCGAAGCGTTTTGCTTGTCTGTGAGCATTTCTTTTCGTTTCAGCGCCTCAAACAGCCGGCCGCCACATTCTTCAAAGTGATCTGCGGCCTTTGAGTAGTTCACAGCAGCTTCTGCCCGTTCGTTTTCTTTCAATTCCTGTACTTTTTGTAGTGAGAACGTAAACGTCAAGACTTTACAGCTCCTTTGTAAACGACTTCTGCAAGTACTTCAACTGACTCTTCAAACGTTAAATGTTCGTCTGCATGCTGTTTGACTGCTTCCATAAGGTCGGGGAATACATTCAGAGCCCTGTCAACAATCTCGTTAGATCCTTTTTTGTAGGCCCCGATTGAAATTAAATCCTCATGTTCTTTGTATACAGCCAGCAGATGTCTAAATTCTTCCGCGATTCTCAAATGTTCCGGCGAGCATAGCTCATTCATCACCCTGCTGATGCTCTGCAAAATATTCACAGCCGGAAAATGACCGCGGTTGGCGAGTTCTCTGTCGAGAACAATATGACCATCTAAAATTCCGCGAACGGTATCCGCTATCGGCTCGTTGAAATCATCTCCGTCAACTAAGACTGTATAAAATGCTGTAATGGAGCCATTTATGCTTGTTCCGCTTCGTTCCAGCAGTCTTGGAAGAAGAGCAAAAACTGATGGAGTGTATCCTTTTGTTGCCGGCGGTTCTCCAGCTGCCAGTCCAATTTCACGCTGGGCCATTGCCACTCTGGTGACGCTGTCCATCATCAGATTGACATGCATCCCTTTATTCCGGAAATATTCAGCTACCGCTGTCGCTGTCATGGCACCTTTTACACGCATAAGCGCTGGTTGATCAGAGGTAGCGGCAATGACAATCGTTCGTTTCATACCCTCCTGTCCGAGATCGCGCTCGACAAAGTCTTTCACTTCACGACCTCGTTCGCCGATTAGAGCGATGACATTAATATCTGCCTCTGAATGTTTAGCAATCATCGAAAGAAGGGTGCTTTTTCCGACCCCGCTTCCCGCAAATATACCGAGTCGCTGCCCTTTTCCGATTGTAAAAAGTGAGTCGATTACTTTCACTCCAACAGGCAGTATTTGTTCGATTCTAGGCCGGGATAACGGAGACGGCGGATTATTATCCGTCGATATTTCCGTTAATCCAAATACCGGATCCGCTTCTTCAAGAGGTCTGCCGAGTCCGTCTAATACGGTGCCGATAAGTCCGGTACCAACCGGTACTTTCCAGGGTACCCCGCTGCTTTCAACTAAATTACCGGGAGCAACGGACGTTACACGGTCGTAAGGCATTAGCAAAAGACTTCCCTTGCGAAACCCGACTACTTCAGCAGGTATTTTTTGGTCAGAGGACGTATAGATAAAACAAACGTCACCTATTGATGCTTCCGGACCGGCTGATTCAATCATTAGTCCGATAACCTGCCGAACCTTGCCGTATTCAACTAATGAAGAACTTCGGTCGATCATCCGGTGAATCCTATCAAGGCTCGGGTTCATGATTTATGCCCTCTGTTTGTGAAAAGTTTTTTCTTCAGCTCTTTCAGCTGGACATCTGCTCCTGCATCAAAACGGGACGTTTCTGTCTCGATCACAAGGTCACCTGCCTGCATATCCGGATCGGGAAGGAGAACGAGCTCACAAGCTGGCCCGGCCGCTTCTTCCAGTTCTTCACGCTGCGAGCAAAGAAGGGAATAGTCTGTCTGGGAAGCATGCACCGTTACTGTTTCCGTCCAGCTCCTCGTTTTTAAAGCTTCTTTTGCCATTTCATGGTAAAGACTTTTTTCTTCAAGTTCACGGCCGATGATTTTCTCAGCGAGATGAAAAGCAAGCTTTATCGCGTCATCTTCGACGGCTTCCAGCTGATGAATCCGCTCTGATTTAGCCAGCTTTACAATAGAAGCTGCATCCGATATCTGCTGTTTCCATTCTAGTTCTGCTTGAGCAGTGCCGCTGTCATATCCAGCTTGAAATCCTTGCTGCTCCGCCTGCTCATAGAGCTGCTGAGACTTTTCTTTTAATTCCGACTCCTGAAAAATCCGCCACTCTTCCACTTCCTGCTTCTGTTTATCCAGCTCTTGCTGCTGCATCGATATATCCTGCATTTTCTGCTGAACCATCTTACTGTCTTCTCGCGCAGGAGTATCCAGTACAGCGGCTGCTTCTTCTGCAGCCGGCATTACGAGGGGGCGGATGATTTTGACAGACGAGCTCGTTTTATCGGATTTCCGGATAATGCTAGACAATAATATCATCTCCTCCACCACGGGCTATGACGATCTCACCGGACTCCTCCAGTCTTCTGATCGTTCCGACAATTCTCGTCTGTGCCTCTTCCACATCCCGAAGTCTGACTGGACCCATAAACTCCATTTCTTCCTGGAACGTTTCAGACATTCGCTGCGACATGTTTGTGAAAACGATGTTTTTCACTTCTTCACTTGCCACTTTAAGAGCCAGCTGCAAATCATTATTCTCCACGTCACGAATAACACGCTGGATTGAACGGTTATCGAGGGTAACAATATCCTCAAATACAAACATCCGTTTTTTGATTTCTTCAGCAAGTTCAGGGTCCTGAATTTCGAGAGCATCAAGGATCGTTCGTTCCGTGCTCCTGTCAACACTATTCAGCACCTCAACAACTGATTCAATTCCGCCGGCTTCGGTAAAGTCTTGTGTAACTGTCGAAGAGAGCTTCTTCTCCAGAATCGATTCTACTTCGTGAATGATTTCCGGTGATGTGCTGTCCATAATGGCAATCCGCTTCGCTACATCCGCCTGCAGTTCCTGAGGCAGGGCTGACAATATTTGTCCGGACTGTTCACTGTCGAGATAGGACAATACCAATGCAATGGTCTGCGGATGTTCATTTTGAATAAAATTAAAAATTTGCATAGAGTCTGTTTTTCTGGCGAAATCGAATGGTCTCACTTGCAGAGTAGACGTAAGTCTATTTATTATTGCGTCCGCTTCTTCCCCGCCGAGCGCTTTTTCGAGAACATCCTTCGCATAACCGATACCACCCTGTGAAATGTATTCCTGCGCGACAGCCAGTTTATGAAATTGATCCAGAATCTCATCCTTTTGTTCTTGCTCAACTCTCCTAACGCCAGCAATTTCCAGCGTCAGTTTTTCGATCTCTTCCTCGGACAAGTGCTTATAAACTTGAGCTGAAACATCCGGACCCATTGAGATAAGGAGGATAGCCGCTTTTTGACGACCTGTTAATTCTTTTCGTTTTGCCATGATACGCGCCCCCTTTTAGTCTTCCGACAGCCAGCTTCTGATCAGTTTAGAGAATTGATCGGGCTTCTCTCTGGCCAGCTTTTCCAGCTGCTTACGTCTGGTCGTTGATTCATCCTCACGTTCTTCAAGTGGCGGGAGTTCGTATTCTTCCTGGATAAAACCTGTTTCTGTTACTTCTTCTTTTTTGTTTTTTCGGACTAACAGGAAAACGAGCAGTGCGACGATCAAAATTAGCAATCCGGATGCGATCATCCAGAGGGAGAAGCCGCCGCCAGGCTCTTCCATGTCCGGTGCTCCGTGAAACGGCATCGCCGATACGAGGACTCGTTCTTCAATGTCCTGCTCATCCCATTCAGCTGTCATTTCACTATCAACAGAGGTGCGGATAATTTGACTGACAAGTGCCTGAATATCATTCAGCTGCGCCTGCGGGAGCGAGTTCATGTCTTCCGGATCAGGCGGCTCCACCATAACCTGTATCCCGAGATCTCTGATTTTATAAGGGCTTTCTACGATATCTCTTGAGATTCGGTTAACCTCATTGTTAATTCTCTCTTCTATGCGTTCTGAATCTCCGTAAGCGCCGCCGCCTACTAGGCCTGGGAATCCAGGAACATCGTCTTCATCTGTGCCTGGTACATCTCCGTCTTCCGGATCAAGACCTTCGTAAATATCGGTGATTCGCTCTACACTGATTGCAATTCCTTCGTTTAAATCCTCATCAACAGGTTCAACCAGTTCTTCCTGCCTGTTCTCTTGAGTGAAATCAATATCCGTTGAAACAGATACGACCGCTTTGTTAGGCCCCATGATGGTAGCAAGCATTTGCTGAAGTTCTCTTTGAATGTCCCGTTCAATATCCCGTTGAACAGCACGGTTTTGTTCATATGCTGTTCCGGTACTGCTGCCATCCTGAGAATCAAATTCAAGGTGTCTGGACATTTGATCTGTAATCACGACATCTTCAACAGCAAGGTTCGGAACACTTTGTGCAACTAAATGATAAAGCGAGCGGACTTGGGCCTCATCCAATGAAGCTCCAGGCTGTACGTTTACCATAACGGAGGCAGTAGAAGCCCCCTCTTCCTCTGCAAGCCAGGGACTTTCTTCGGCCATTGTGATCATCACCTGTGCCTGACTGATTCCATCAATGTTGCGAATCAGATCTTCCAAAGAGGTTTGCAGTGCAGCCCGCTCTAACAGTTGAAACTCGTTTTCTGTTGTTCCAAATCCCATGTTCTCACTGAACGTACTGTAATCGATTCGGCCGGTTCTTGGAATTCCTTCCGCGGCAAGAGATACTTTCAGGTCATCAACCATCCGTTCCGGTACAGATACAACTGTTCCGTCAGCAGATACTTCATTCGCAATTCCTCGTCCATCAAGCGTCGCTTTCACTTCGCCAGCTTCCTGCATTGTCATGTTCGTATACAACGGAACATAATGCGTGCGCGATCCAGCCCATGAAATAGCAGCTGCGAGCACAACGATCAGGATCAGTGCCCCGATTAATAAGCTTTTTTGATTTTTTGTTCGTGTCTGCCAGAACTCCTTGAATCGCGTTCCGGTCTGTGATAGCTGCTCTTTCATGCTTCCTCCCACTTCACCGACGCTCGCCAACTGGTGCAATTAATCTTTCTATGTTTAAACACTTTAAAGTTCGGGAATACAGACGATATACATATTAAGTTAAACCTGCATTCTCATAATTTCCTGATAGGCTTCTATCGCTTTGTTTCGGACTTCTACCGTTGTTTCGAGAGCAATAGATGCTTTTTGGCCTGCGATCATAACCTGATGCAGGTCAACATCCTCTCCTCTTGCCATCGCTTCCGTCTTTACGTCTGAAGCTGCACGCGTTTCATTCAGATTGCCTACAGCATCATTTAACCAGGTTGAAAACGAATTGCCTGCCTGGGCAGGCGTTGTTTCAATTGCATTTCGATATCCCGGATTTGCCATAATCGACGCAGGATTACCAACTGATTCTATTGGCATTTTCATGTCCCCCTTAAGCTTATCTTCCAATTTCAAGTGCGCGCATTAGCATACTCTTATGCGCGTCAAAAGCAGTTATATTCGCCTCGTATGACCTCGTTGCCCCCATCAGATCAATCATTTCTTTTAGCGGATCGACGTTTGGCAGCTGTACATAACCGTTCTCATCTGCATCCGGATGCTCCGGCTGATACATCTCTTTAAATGGAGTCGTATCTTCGCCAATCGCACTGATTGTTACTCCCGCAGGCTCACTTCCGCCTCCGGCTTGCCGCATATGCGCTCTGAAGTCCTGATTTTGCTGAGACTGCATGTGAACAAGCTTCCGCCTGTATGGCTCCCATTCTCCATCTACCATTCTGCCTCTTGTCGAGTCAGCGTTAGCCATGTTAGCTGATGTAACGTCCATTCTAAGACGGTGAGCTGTCAACGCTGATGCGCTCACATTCATTCCATTAAACATGAATCAGCTACCTCCCTTTTCCAATTGCAGTTCGTATTGAATTAAACTGGCTGTTCATCCGTTCAATTAATGAATGGTAGTAAATTTGATTTTCTGCCATACTGCTCATCTCTTTATCAATATCCACATTATTGCCGTTATGGTTAAATGTAGTGGCTCTATTCTCTGTGACATAGGCCTGACCGTTTGAATGTTCACCAAAGTGAACATGCTGGTCAGACGTTCTCCTCGCTGACAGCCTGGCCTGCTCTTCATCAAGCTGATGCTGAAACACCGTTTTTTGTGCTTTATACCCTGGTGTATCTGCGTTAGCAATATTAGCTGCTGTCGTTTTCTGACGAAGAGCTGAAGCATTCAGTGCATTTTCCATCAAAGTCATCTTATCATTATGTAAGAGATTCATGCGTCAATATCCTCCTTTATGACCTTAATGTGTGTTTAAACTATTCTAATAGTATTAAAAAGTAAGCCTTTTGTCCAAGGTAATTATCAGATTGAAACAATTAAATGCAAAAGTCCCTATTAAAATAAGACTAAAAGACAAGGAAAAATTTGTCGAATTTATATTCTCTTTTCGTACAATAGCACACTACTCGCCAATCCGGTGTAAATTTTTTGTGAATCTATGAAAACATGTAAAAAGAGAGACGATTTGACTAATCAATTCGTTTAACTGACTCTTTACCTCAGTGACTTGCTTTAATTTTCTGGCTTTTTTTATGCTCAGAGCAACCGCTGTACGGGGGCACATATGCCAGTTGAACCGTGCTCCTTCGATGCCAAGCACCTTTCGTTCGTGTAAGTTGCTTCAGCTTTAGCAGTCTGATCTTTACCGGCATTATTACTTGGGTGGTCATATATTGTCATAAAAGATACAGCTCGCATCCCCCTCAATAGAGTTATCAATAACGCCAGTTAACACGACAAAGAGTCGACAATCCTGATAGCGATTGTCGACTCAATTAAAAAATTTAAAATCTTCCGTATACAGTTAATCTTTTTAAACGGAACCTACCCTAAGCCAGCATTTAATTCTTATGCTTTTGCAGCTCTAAGAGAAACTTGTCGTTCAAAACTTTAATATAAGTGCCCTTCATGCCAAGAGATCTTGACTCGATAACACCGGCACTCTCCAGCTTACGAAGCGCATTTACGATTACGGATCGCGTAATACCAACCCTGTCTGCTATTTTAGATGCAACGAGCAGCCCTTCATTACCATCCAGCTCCTGGAAAATATGATCAACAGCTTCCAGTTCACTGTATGATAAGGAGCTGATGGCCATTTGTACAACTGCCTTGCTGCGTGCTTCCTGTTCAATTTCCTCCTGCTTCTCGTGCAAAATTTCCATGCCAACAACAGTTGATGCGTATTCTGCGAGCAGAAGATCATCGTTATCAAATGAGTCGTCTAATCTAGCAAGAATAAGCGTGCCGAGGCGCTGACCGCCGCCTTGAATTGGAACAATTGTAGTCAATCCGTTTTTAAACAAGTCCTTGTTTTCAACCGGAAAAGCAGTATAGTCGGACTCAATATCCAAATTGGAAGATGTTTCCTCTATATTGAACAGTCCACTCGTATACACTTCAGGAAACTGACGTTCTTCAAGCATCGATTTCATACGCTGATTTTCAATTTCCTGTTTAATAGCATAGCCCAGCAGCTTACCGCGCCTGCTTACGATAAACACGTTTGCTTCGATCACATCGCGCAGTGTAACTGCCATATCTTTAAAGTTGACTGCCTGGCCTCCGCTTTTTTGCAGCAGGTCGTTAAGTTTTCTCGTTTTTGATAGTAAATCCATCTGTATCTGCCTCCAGTAAATTATAGTATATAGTGACTGACGTCTGTATTGCGCGCTAGTGCTGAAAGCTTATCGTCTACATAGTCTGCGGTGATCCGAATTTCTTCCATTGTAATGCCGGGAGCCTCGAACAATAAATCTTCAAGCAGCCTTTCAAGAATCGTATGCAGCCGGCGTGCACCAATGTTTTCCGTATTCGTATTTACTTCAGCTGCCGCTTCAGCAATTTTACGGACCGCATCATCATCAAAGCTTAAATGGATGCCTTCTACCTCAAGCATAGCAGCATACTGCTTTAACAGTGCATGCTTTGGTTCTGTCAATATGTTGACAAAATCTTCTGTTCCTAAAGAAGTAAGCTCTACCCTTATAGGGAGTCTACCCTGGAGCTCCGGAATTAAATCAGAGGGTTTGGAAAAATGAAATGCCCCCGCCCCGATAAAGAGCATATGATCCGTTTTCACAGGCCCGTACTTTGTCATAACGGTTGATCCTTCAATCACCGGCAGAATGTCCCGCTGCACACCCTCTCTGGACACATCTGCTGACTGCTGCCCTTTTCCAGCCACTTTATCAATTTCATCGATAAATACGATTCCGAGCTGTTCGGCACGCATGACGGCTTCGCGGGTGACTTCCTCCATGTTAATCATTTTCTGGGCTTCCTGCTCACGCAGCACCGGTCTTGCTTCACGGACCGTCATCACTGCTTCTTTCTGCTGTTTGGGCATCATACTGCTGAACATTTCCTGCATGTTCATACCCATCTGATCCATGCCGCCCTGAAACATGTCAGCCGGTCCCCGGCTTTGCTCCTCTACAAATATCGTCACTTCTTCATCTTCGAGCATTCCCTGGGAGAGCTGATCCTGAAGACGTCTGCGAATTTCGCGGTATGACTCGTCCTTCGAAGCAGGCTGTTCATCCTCTTCAGAATCTTCTTCTTCGTTCCCCTGAAAAAACATTTCTAACGGATTTCGATAGGACGGAGCTTTTTTCTTTTTTTTGTGAGGGTGCAAAAGCTCTACAAGCTTTCGTTCGGCGGCTGTATCCGCCTTGCTGCCAACCGAAGCGGTTTTTTCTTCTTTCACGAGTCTGACAGATGCTTCTACCAGATCCCGGATCATGGACTCCACGTCCCGGCCGACGTAGCCGACTTCCGTAAATTTTGTGGCCTCTACTTTCATGAATGGAGCGTTCGCCAGCTTTGCAAGCCGTCTGGCTATCTCGGTCTTACCGACACCTGTCGGACCGATCATTAAAATGTTTTTAGGCGTTACTTCATCCCGCACTTCCTGAGGAAGCTTACTGCGGCGGTATCTGTTGCGCAGGGCAACGGCGACTGAACGTTTCGCCGCTTTCTGGCCGACAATAGTCTGATCAAGCTGTTCTACTATCGCTGCAGGTGTTAAATCTCGTTCCACGAGGGTACCCCCTTTTATTGAGTGCTTACTTCTTCAACTATAATATGGTCGTTTGTATAGACGCATAAGTCGGCTGCCGTTCTAAGAGCAGCTTCTGCAATTTCAGCAGCGGTAAGGTGCGGCGCGTGCTTTTTTAGCGCTCTGCCGGCGGCCAGCGCATAATTGCCGCCGGAGCCGATTGCTGTTATGCCATCATCGGGTTCAATTACTTCCCCCGTGCCGGCGATCAGGTAGAGGCTTTCTTTATCCATGACGATTAGCATCGCCTCTAAACGCCTCAGAACCCGGTCGCTGCGCCATTCCTTTGCAAGTTCTACAGCAGCCCGCTGAAGATTGCCGCTGAATTCTTCCAGCTTTGATTCAAATTTATCATACAGCGTAAAGGCATCTGCTACAGATCCGGCAAATCCTGCTGTTACCTTTCCGCGATAAAGAGTGCGGACTTTTTTGGCGGAATGCTTCATGACGACGGCATTTCCGAAAGTTACCTGGCCGTCACCGGCCATCGCACAGCCTCCATTATGCTTAACTGCAAATATCGTTGTACCTTTAATTTTCTCCATTCGAATCCTCTTTTCTAAGCTCTCGGATGGCTTTGATTATACACAGCCCTGAGTCTGTCCTTTGAAACGTGCGTATATATTTGTGTGGCCGCAAGACCTTCATGACCAAGAAGTTCCTGTACAGTCCGCAAATCTGCACCGGCATTCAACAGATGTGTGGCGAATGAATGTCTGATAACGTGCGGACTAATTCGACTGCTTACGGAAGCATCTTCGGACAGTTTCAGCAAAATCTTTTGAATCCCTCTTGCACTCAGCCTGTCTCCACGGTAGTTTAAAAAGATAGCTTCGCAAGTCGGGGACAGAGAGGACCTTGAATCGATTAAATAACTTTCGAGTGCATCAGCGGCGTAGCTCCCCACCGGAACATACCGCTCTTTACCACCTTTACCATGGACAAGGAGAGTCCCAAGATCGCTGTCATAATCACTAATATCCGCTTTTACACACTCTCCCACACGAATTCCTGTCGCGTAAAGCAGTTCCAGTAAAGCACGGTTACGTACATCCAGTGCTGTTTTGTCGGGAAGGGACTGAAAAAGTGCATTCAGTTCTTCCTCATAGAAAAAGACCGGCAGTTTCCGGCCTTTTTTCGGAGCTGACAGCAGCGCTGCCGGGTTTTCAGCATGCACATCTTCCCGATGCAGAAAACGATAAAAGGCCCTCAGCGAAGACAACTTTCGGGATACTGTCCTCCTCGAGGTACCATGTGCATACAGCTCCGTTAAAAATCCTCTGAGCTCTGCTGTTCCTGCTTCCTTTATCTCTTTCTTATAGCGGCCGTTCAGAAATAAGCTGTATTCGTCAAGGTCACGCTGATACGCCTGAACCGTATGAGGCGAGGACCTTTTTTCAATTCTCAGATAATCAATGAAGGAACTCATTATTACATCCATATTATCCCTTCCAGTCCGGACTTTATCCACACAATTAGAGCTACTAAATAGTATCACAACTTAGTAGCTCTTTCAATTATGTTTACATTTTTTTCACAAAATTCTGAATGGAGTCAAGCGCTCGCTCTGCATATTTCTCATACCGCTCCTGTTTCCCTTTTATACGTTTTTCAAAGGGAGGTACCAGCCCAAAGTTCACGTTGATCGGCTGAAAATTATCGGGGTTGGCACTTGTAATATAGTGAGCCATGGCACCGATCATCGTTTCTTCAGGAAATGTCAGCGGTTCTTCTTCGTTCAGCAGCCTGGCTGCGTTGATACCTGCTGTCAGACCTGAAGCTGCCGATTCCACATACCCTTCTACCCCGGTCATTTGGCCCGCAAAAAACAAATCGTTGCGCTCCTTGTACTGGTAAGTCGTATGAAGCAGGTTAGGTGAATTGACGAACGTATTTCGGTGCATCACTCCGTACCTGACGATATCTGCATTTTCCAATCCCGGAATCATACGGATTACCTCTTTTTGAGGACCCCATTTCATGTGTGTTTGAAATCCTACGATATTATAAAGCGTACCGGAAGCATTGTCCTGCCGAAGCTGAACCACCGCGTAAGGCCTCTTTCCACTGTCGGGAAGTTCAAGACCCACTGGCTTCATCGGTCCGTAAAGCAGCGTTTTCCGTCCTCTGCCAGCCATTACTTCTACCGGCATACAGCCTTCGAAGAACATCTTTTTCTCAAATTCTTTCAAAGGGACGGTTTCAGCCGCAATGAGCGCATCATAAAAGCGGTTGAATTCTTCTTCCGTCATAGGACAGTTTAAATATGCGGCTTCTCCTTTATCATACCTGGATTTTAAATATACCTTTTCACGGTCTATTGAATCCACTTCAATAATCGGTGCAGCTGCATCGTAAAAGTACAAATATTCCTCACCAGTCAGTGCCTTCAGTTTAGCAGCAAGGTTTTCAGAGGTAAGCGGACCAGTGGCAACAATAGTCGGCCCTTCCAATAAATCTTCTACTTCTTCAGTGTGAACGGTAACGTTTTTATGTTCTTTAACAAGGCTCGTTACTTTAGCAGCAAATTCATGCCGGTCCACTGCAAGTGCTCCACCCGCCGGAACTGCACATTCATCAGCTGCACGGATGATAACAGAATTGAGCTGACGCATCTCTTCTTTCAACACGCCAACAGCATTGGTTAAACTGTTTCCGCGCAGCGAGTTGCTGCAGACAAGCTCAGCAAACTTATCCGTATGATGCGCAGCTGTCTGCCTGACCGGCCTCATTTCGTACAAATCAACTTGAATTCCTCTTTCCGCCAGCTGCCAGGCTGCTTCGCTTCCGGCCAGTCCTGCTCCTACGACATTAACAGATTGATTCATTTGTTATTCGACTCCTTCCCGTTTAGTACAGCAGAAAGCCGTCTGAGTACGCTCAGACAGCTTCCGCGTGAACATGCAGCTCAGTTTCTCTCTTCCTCATAATCGCAGGATGAACAGGTGACGTGTGTACCTTTTTTAGACTTTTTCTCTACAAGCATGCTTTCGCATTTTGGGCAAGGCCGAGCGATCGGTTTGTCCCAGGAAATAAAATCACACTCGGGATATTGATCGCACCCGTAGAAAATCCGTCTTTTCTTGCTTTTTCGTTCGACGACCTGTCCTTTCTGGCACTTTGGACAATCGACACCTATTTCTTTTACGATCGCTTTCGTATTGCGGCATTCAGGAAAATTGGAACACGCCATAAACTTGCCGTAACGTCCCATTTTGTAAACCATTTCATTACCGCATTTTTCACAGTCTTCACCAGCTGGTTCGTCTTTAATTTCGACTTCCTTCATTTCTTCTTCAGCGGTTTTCAGCCGCTTTTCAAATCCTTGATAAAAGTCATCAATGATTCCGACCCAGGAGTTTTTGCCTTCTTCCACTGCATCGAGATTTGACTCCATTGAAGCAGTAAACTCGACATCTAGTATCTCTGGGAAGAACTCTTCGATGAGTTCCAGCACTATGGTACCGAGCTCCGTAGGAATAAACCGTTTATCTTCCAGTGCTACGTATCCTCTTCGCTGGATTGTATCAAGCGTCGGCGCATAGGTGGACGGACGCCCTATGCCCAGCTCCTCAAGCGTGCGGACCAGTCTGGCTTCTGTATACCTTGGAGGCGGCTGTGTAAAGTGCTGATTCGGTACAATTTCGTGTGCTTCCGTCGTTTCTCCTTCTTCAAGATCCGGCAACAGCCTGTCTTTTTCCTCTTTCCCGTCATCGTTTCCTTCGATGTAAACTTTCATAAAGCCAGGAAATTTCATTTTGGAGCCGTTTGCCCGGAATCGAACACCGTTATTATCAAGATCGACTGCCATTGTATCCATGACAGCAGGCGCCATTTGGCTGGCAACAAGGCGCTCCCAGATAAGCTTATAAAGACGGTACTGATCTCTTGATAAGTACTGTTTAACCGCTTTCGGATCAAGATCAGCTGAAGTAGGCCGGACCGCTTCATGCGCATCCTGAGAATTGGTAGACTGCTTCTGCTCCCTTTCTTGCCCTAAATAATCACTGCCGTAATGAGATTCAATGTAAGCCTTCGTTTCTGCCTTGGCCGTATCAGATATTCGAGTCGAATCAGTACGCATGTAAGTGATAAGACCTGTTGTCCCGCTTTTGCCGATATCGATCCCTTCGTAAAGCTGCTGAGCAAGCATCATTGTTTTCTTTGCACGAAAGTTCAGCTTTCTTGCTGCTTCCTGCTGCAGAGAAGACGTAGTAAACGGCACAACCGGATTTCGTCTCCGTTCCCGGCGAGTTACTTTTTCCACCTTTAAATCATTTCCATTCATCTGCTCCAGAATCTGATTTACTTCTTCCTCGCTGGTAAGATCGGTTTTTTCTCCATTAACATGGGTGAATTTCGCTTCAAATTTACGGCCGTCTTTTTCAAGCTCTGCCGTAATTGACCAGTATTCTTCCGGTTCAAATGCATTGATTTCATTTTCACGGTCAATGATCATTTTAACTGCTACTGACTGAACCCGGCCTGCACTAAGTCCCTTTTTCACTTTTTTCCAGAGCAGCGGACTAATGTTATAGCCGACCAGCCGGTCCAGCACCCGGCGTGCCTGCTGGGCATCAACCAAATTCAGATTAATCTCTCGCGGATGCTTAAACGAATCTTTAATAGCCTGTTTCGTTATTTCGTTAAATACAACACGGCATTTGGAATCTTTATCAATATTTAAGCTATCTGCTAAATGCCAGGCGATTGCTTCCCCTTCTCTGTCAGGGTCAGCAGCCAGATAGATTTTTTTCGCTTTTTTAGCGGCTTGTTTTAACTCTTTTAAAATCGGACCTTTCCCGCGGATCGTAATATACTTAGGAGAGTAGTTATCTTCTACGTCTACACCCATTTGACTTTTAGGTAAATCGATAACGTGACCCATCGATGCTTTAACGACATATTTTTTCCCTAAATATTTTCCAATTGTTTTCGCTTTAGCGGGAGATTCGACGATTACGAGGTAATCGGACATATACAGTTTTCCTCCCTTGTTACAACTTTGAAGAATCTCCCCTATTATTAAACACTCTATCTCAATTTGTCAAACAACTTTTGCGCCTGAGACAGGCTTCGAGCTCTTCTGACAAGTGAATTGGCTTGCTGATCAGTCCTGCCCCGTCCCGAATGAGCTCATTACACCCTTCCATAGATGGTTCTGCATAAGATCCTGGCACAGCAAAGACTTCCCTGCCCTGCTCAAGAGCTATTTCCGCTGTAATAAGGGAACCGCTTCTGGCTGCTGCGCTGACTACGAGCACTGCGTCAGCAAGTCCGCTGATAATCCGGTTTCGCTCAGGGAACATCCATCGTTCAGGCTTTATATTCGGAGGATATTCGCTGAGCACCAGCTCCTTCCGCTCCAAATCTTTTTTCAGGTTCCTGTTTTCTGCCGGATAGCATGAACCATGTCCATGACCGAGAACAGCAGCAGTGCGAATTCCCGCCATTGATGCTGATCTGTGAGCGTGGCTGTCAATCCCCGCTGCCAGACCACTGATAATCGTTGTCTGATCCGGAAGCCCTTCCGGCATTAATCGGTTTAATGCTGTCACAGCCTGCGCAGGAGGTTTTCGGGATCCGACGACTGCAAGCTGCAGGCCGGTTGTGACGATTGAAAGATCACCTCTGAAATAGAGTGCCGCCGGCGGACAGCTGATGTGGCGAAGCTGCTCCGGATAATGACTATCTGCAAATGTGACAACCTGTATATCTCCACTGTCACTGCGGTTGCCATTCTGAAGAGTCTGACGAGCCGCCCACACGGTTTTACGAACGTTCGGCGGCCAACTTACCGGGATTTCCCCCATCGTCTTATGAAGGCAGCTCAGCTCATTATCGGCGTGTATAATTTTATGCACAACTCTACTGTTCCCTCCGCACGCTTCATGTAATGCTAAAAGCTTGTTACGATCCATTTTGACCAGCTCCCAGTCGTTTATTTTTGAGACATGAATTGACCTGGCGCAATCTGCTGATTTTAAAGAATAAACTAAAGTCACATTCAAATAAGTTATTAGCTTCAGGCGTCGCTGTCTAAGATTGTTGAAAGCTGTTTGATTGCTGCAGCGCAGACTTTTACAGAACCAAAAAAGAGGCGTGGAGAGGGATCAATTCCCTTTCCACGCCTCAAAAAAATCAGATGCGGCTTAATTTACCGCGTGCGTGACACACTTATCATAGATATTATTTTCCTTCAATACTTCAATGAGTGTCTCACCCATAACCGCCGGTGTTTCTGCTACTTTAACACCTGCACTGTTTAATGTGCTGATCTTTTCATCAGCTGTACCTTTGCCGCCGGAAATAATCGCACCGGCATGACCCATACGCTTTCCTGGAGGTGCTGTTTTACCGCCGATAAATCCGACTACTGGTTTCGTCATATTATCTTTAATCCATTCAGCTGCCTCTTCTTCTGCCGTACCGCCGATTTCACCGATCATGATGACCGCGTAAGTATCGGGGTCTTCATTGAAGAGCTTCAGAACATCGATGAAGTTCGTTCCGTTTACCGGATCCCCGCCGATGCCGACTGCTGTTGACTGTCCAATTCCTTCCGTAGAAAGTTGATGAACAGCCTCATACGTTAGTGTACCGGATCGGGATACAACACCGACATGACCTTTTTTATGAATATAACCTGGCATGATACCGATCTTACATTCTTCAGGTGTAATAACACCAGGACAGTTCGGTCCGATCAGACGAGTATCTTTGTCTTCAAGGAACCGCTTCACCTTGATCATATCGACGACAGGAATACCTTCTGTAATCGTGATCACAAGCTCAATTCCTGCATCTGCAGCTTCCATAATCGCATCAGCAGCAAACGGTGGCGGAACATAGATGACGGAGGCATTTGCTTTTGTTTCGGCAATCGCTTCCTCCACCGTGTTAAATACCGGCACACCTTCAATTTCAGTACCGCCCTTACCTGGTGTAACGCCGCCGACGATCTGAGTTCCGTACTCAATTGCCTGCTTCGTGTGAAAGAGGCCGGTAGCTCCGGTGATTCCCTGCACGATCACTTTCGTATCTTTATTCAGTAAAATACTCATGTATTAACCCGCCTTTCCAACTGCCTGGACGATCTTTTGAGCACCATCTGCCATTGAGTCAGCAGATGTGATATTGAGACCGGATTCGTCCAGAATTTTTTTGCCGAGTTCCACATTTGTTCCTTCGAGACGGACAACAAGCGGCAGCTCGAGACCCATCTGTTTCGTAGCTTCCACGATACCTTCTGCAATAACGTCGCATTTCATAATTCCGCCGAAAATGTTTACGTAAATACCCTTTACGCTTTTGTCGGAAAGAATAATTTTAAATGCTTCTGTTACTTTTTCAGCTGTTGCTCCGCCCCCAACGTCGAGGAAGTTGGCCGGATCGCCGCTGTAATGTTTAATGATATCCATCGTGGCCATGGCAAGTCCGGCACCATTGACCATACAACCGATGTTACCGTCCAGCGAAATATAGCTCAGGTCATATTTTGACGCTTCAATTTCTTTTTCGTCCTCTTCATCCAGATCGCGGAGCTCCAAAACGTCTTTTTGACGATAGAGAGCGTTGGAATCAAAGTTCATTTTTGCGTCCAGAGCCATGACGTTTCCATCACCGGTCGTAACGAGCGGATTGATTTCTGCAATAGAGCAGTCTTTCTCTTCAAACGCCTTATATAGACCTAGCATGAATTTAACGGTCTTACCGACCAGCTCTTTCGGAATGTTCATGTTGAAAGCCAGTCTGCGTGCCTGATATGGCATCAGTCCGGTAACGGGGTCGATCACTTCTTTAAAGATTTTCTCCGGTGTTTCAGCGGCTACTTCTTCAATCTCGGTACCGCCTTCCTCTGACCCCATCATGACGATTCGGGACGTATCACGGTCCACAACGAGACCAACATAATATTCGTCCTTAATATCGCAGCCTTCCTCAACTAGAAGACGTTTCACTTCTTTTCCTTCCGGTCCAGTCTGATGGGTAACGAGAACCTTGCCGAGAATTTCTTCAGCATATGTACGGACTTCGTCCAGGTTCTTAGCTACTTTTACACCACCGGCTTTCCCTCTTCCTCCGGCGTGAATCTGTGCTTTGACAACGGTTACATCTGTTCCTAAAGATTTTGCTGCGTCAACGGCCTCCTGGCGCGTGTAAGCAACTTTACCATTAGGGACAGCCACACCATAGTCACGTAAAATTTCTTTACCTTGATACTCATGGATATTCATAGCCATCCTCCTCAATTGAGTCGTTGGTACTTGAATCAATGTGAGCCTCGTTTAAATGAGAGGCTTTTCACACAATCATCATTTTACAATAGATTGCCTTCTTTATACACCGATAACGTTAAAAAAACTCTAAATTTTTATGAATTCGGGTTTTTATCAGTCAGTCTGCGGACTTTTTCTTCTTGATCGAGTCTGTAAATATACAAAAATATCTCTGCTGCAGCGTCGTAAAGTTCACCAGGAATTTCCTGATTTAATTCCAGTTGAGAAAGCACTTCCGCCATAGACGGGTCCCGATAAACCGGAACTCCGCTCTCATTTGCCCGCTGAATAATATCCTCTGCACGGAGCCCTGCCCCTCTGGCTTTAACAGAAGGGGCAGTGTCCTTTACCGGATCGTAGGCCAGTGCTGCGGCTTTTTTTCTAAAGTGCTGTTTCATATGCGGATGTCCACCTTCCCGGTATGGAACGAACCTTGGTGAGGTATTCCTCTGGTCGTTTGCACTGTGCTGTTTTTCCAGATGACACCTGATAAACTATATTGCATTTCACCGAGAGCTGAATCCAATTTTTCAAACCACTGACCTTTCAAATCAGCCGGTTCCGGAAAATGGCTGTAAACGGCAATTGAGACAATTCGATTCTGAATCTGCACATCGATCGTCATTTCACCAAAATGCTCCATCTGCAGATAAAACAACATCCGGCAATGGTTTTGATTGATTGTACCATCAGCCGTTTTTTTTACCTGACCATTGAATATGTATTCCGGTCTGATCAAGAGGGAACGGTATCATACTCCATATTCCCGGTGCCTGGGGCTGATCCGATGAGACAAGCTGCAGACCCGAAATGATTCGTACTGCAGCATCGGCCGTGTTGCCTGCTTTTGGAGCCATTCCCTTAAGCAGTTCCAGCTCTGATTTGATTTTTCCAAGCTCTGATGAACCACCTGGTAGTTCGCCGCTTCCCGGTAGCGCCTTTGGAAATAAGAGAGCATGATCAAGCAGCAGATTTCTCGTAAAAGAAGACTGCAGCAGCGCGGCTGACTGAACATCCCCGCGCAGCTGCGGGATTTCCCGTCGCGCCAGAAAGTGCGGAAGGCTGCTTTCAGTAAGTTTTACCTGCATCGCTCCTGTAGCGTGTTCAGAACCCTTGAATTGAGCGGAAGCTTGCAAAATTTGTTTCAGAACAGCCGGCCACGCAGAGGCTTCCGGCCTTTGATTTCCAAATAATACATGAAGGATCGTTTCTCTGTTCCGGCCACTTTGAATAAGCGATTCATTAATAAGCCTTTCAATCATTGGCAACTGCGGTACAATCGTCCGGTCGCCTGCGTTTTTCAGGAACGGGAATTTCCTTTCTGAGCCCGGCGGCACAGCTTCCAGTGAGGATTTAAGCAAACTTCCTAACTTATCCGTTTCAGACAGTGCCAGTGCAGCTTGAATGGTCTCACCCCGGACAGGCATCCCCCTGGAATGAAGCAGCGCCAGTGCCTCCATCATTTTAGCGGGCGGAATGTTATCCCGAATCCTGATTTTTGTAACTGCTTCGATCTGACTGCCGAGCAGAGGCATTCCTTCTCTCTGAAGCATCCGGACAGTCTCTGTATTTGGCTTTGAAACCTCTGTCTTCAGATAGGGAAGCAGCTTCTCCGGCTGAGATAAAGATCCGGCTTCGCGCACGATTTTCAGCAGCGGCACAGTATCAGATGGTTCGACACGAAACCAGTAATGACGGTTTTTCTCTACTCCGGTCTTCAGTTCTGCCGTTAAATTTTTTCCGTTCACGATCAGCTTTGCCATATTGCCGGGGTATAATTCCGTAACACGCCCTTCAATCATACTTCCTGGCTCAAGCCTGACTGCTGACATTACTCCTGACGAGAGCTGGTTTTGCAAAACATGAAGAATATCCACAGCTACACCTCTTTGTTTACATCATGATTTAGAGTGCATCCGCTCTCTCACCGGTGAAAAGCTGCGCCTGTGGGAAGGAGTCGGTCCAAGACGCTCGAGAGCCTCCAAATGTTCACTCGTTCCGTAGCCTGCATTTGCTTTAAATCCATAGCCCGGATAGATCCGGTCCAATTCGCACATTTCGCGATCCCGCGTGACTTTTGCAACAACTGATGCAGCAGCAATTGAAACAGAGCGGGCGTCGCCTTTTATTAAGTTCATCTGGTTAATCTCAACGGGCAGTGTCATAGCATCAACGAGCAAATAATCAGGCTGAACGGGGAGCTCCTGCACTGCGCGAAGCATTGCTTTTTTAGAGGCTTCATAGATATTATATGTATCAATCTCCTCCGGCGTGCAGCTTCCGATCCCGACAAAGGCGCAGGACGAGATTTCTTCAAACAGCTGCTCTCTTTTTACTTTCGGTATTTTCTTGGAATCGTTAAGCCCGGGCAGATATGTACCTTCGGGTAAAATCACGGCTGCTGCTGTCACACCTCCTGCAAGAGGTCCCCGACCGACTTCATCCACCCCGGCGATATAACTATAATCATGCAATTCGCACTCATACCGGGACATCTCCTGCCACAAGTCCTGTTCGTTCTGCTTCTGTTTTATCTTTCTGTCAAATTTCTTTAACTCCGCCTGGACACCCCTGCGGCCATCCTCCCTGAAGGGGGCAGCAGCTTTTTCATCATCAGTCTGCTGCAGTAACTGTTTAATTTCTTTAATAGTAGCGATCTGTCCCACTCCCTGTGATTTAGCTAAATGGATAAAATGAAGCCTACTTTAGTTTACATAATAATAGTATGGTTAAGTAACTGGTTTTTCCAATGTTACTGGTCCAAACAATCCCTGGCGGAAATCGCGGAAGATAATTTCTGCCGTTCTGTCATAGTCTACATGCCCACCTGAAATAAGACAGCCTCTTTTTCTGCCAATATCATCGAAGAGCTCCACTTTGTCCTCAGGAATGGAATCGAGGTTATAGCGGCTCTTCAGAAGCTGTGGATATTCAGATGCCATAAATGTCAAAAAGAAAAGTACGGCATCCTGAAAATCAAAAATCTCCTCTTTCACTGCTCCTGTTAAAGCAAGCCTGTATCCGACGGCTTCATCCTCAAATTTAGGCCAGAGAATTCCCGGCGTGTCCAGCAGTTCCAATGTGCTTCCCATTTTGATCCACTGCTGCTTTTTCGTTACGCCCGGTTTGTCTCCGATAATTGCAATTTTTTTACCGGCTAGTTTATTAATAACAGTTGATTTCCCTACGTTTGGTATCCCTACAATCAGCGAGCGCAGCGGTCGTGGATTGATGCCTTTGCGTTCCCATTTTTCATATAGCGGGGCAGCCAGTTTCTGCACTTCTGCCGGTATCTGCTTCATACCTTTTCCGTGCTGGGCGTCGATTGTTAACGGTTTTACGTTTTCCTGTTCGAAATAAGCTTCCCATTCCCTGGTCAACTGCGGATCTGCCAGATCTGCCTTATTTAACAGCATGAGTCTCGGCTTATTTTCCGTTACCTCTTCAATCATCGGATTGCGTGAAGACATCGGAATCCGGGCATCCACTATTTCCATTACTACGTCGATCATCTTCAATTTTTCCGTTACCTGGCGTTTCGCTTTTGCCATATGTCCCGGATACCATTGTATTTTCATATATGTCATCCCCTTACATTAATCTTAATTTACTATTCCTGCACTTTCAGGAGGCCAGAAAATAAGCTCTGCTTTTCCGGATATCTGTGCAACCGGCACTGAACCTATGTGGCGGCTGTCATAGCTGTTCAGCCTATTGTCCCCAAGTACATAAACATGGTCAGCAGGCACAGTAAACCGTTCACCTGACTGCGTTTCAGGTTTTGAACCGGATAAGAAAGGCTCTGCTACAATCGTTCCATTTACGATAAGACTGCTGCCCTCATACCAGATCGTATCTCCGGGAAGTCCGATAACACGCTTCACGTAATGCCTGTCATCGTCTGCAGTAAAGACGACAATATCGAAACGCTCCGGATCATTGAAAACGTATCCGACATGACTGATCAGCATCCTGTTTTCATTGCGGAGGGAAGGTTCCATTGAATCACCGTCAACTACTGCAGGCGAGTACAAAAACAGCCTGACCGAAACTAATACAAGGACACAAAGCACAACCGCTGTAAACCATCTCCACTGCTCTCCCGGGTACATTGAACTCACTCCTCCAGTCATTGACAGATTCATGTTTATTTTACAGTACGTCGTTTCAGATTGCACCGCATGACTGAAATGACATTCCTGTTTCCTGACAGCAGCTTCAAGATATTATTTATTCGTTCATCACATTCTGTCGATCAATGGTTTCGCAGGAAGCCGTAAACAGGATGTAGAAAATCCATCTTCATCATAATCAAAAAAACCGCCCCGGCGACCGGGACGGCTTCCATTTTTAAATTAGCGCATAGAACGCTCTGGAATACGAGCTGCTTTTCCGCGAAGGGAACGCAGATAGTAGAGCTTCGCACGACGAACCTTACCGCGGCGCTTCACTTCGAGCTTGTCGATACGTGGAGAGTGTACTGGGAAAGTACGCTCGACGCCAACATTGTAAGATACTTTACGAACGGTGAACGTAGAGCTGACTCCAGAACCGCGGCGCTTGATGACGACACCTTCGAATACCTGGATTCGCTCACGAGTACCCTCGACAACCTTAGCATGAACACGTACAGTATCACCTGCACGAAATTCAGGGATGTCAGATTTGAGCTGTTCTTTCGTAATATCACGAATGAGTTGTTCCATTATTGTCCGCCTCCTTCCCTACAGATACTCATGTCTAGTAAACAGCGGAATATCTTGATCTGGCCTTTCAGCCACAAAGAATATCATATCACAGCAGCTTCATGATGACAAGGCAGTTTCCTTGATTCATTCAATTTCTTCCCATAATTGAATGAGCTTTCGCTCTGCGTCTGATAATGACGCTTTTTTTAACAGGTCAGGGCGGCGTTCCCACGTTCTTCGCAGCGATTGTTCTCTCCTCCATGCTTCGATATTGGCATGATGGCCGGAGAGCAGCACTTCCGGAACTTTAAGCCCGTTAAAATCAGCAGGCCGAGTATAGTGCGGGTATTCAAGCAGCCCCGTGCTGAAGGAGTCCGTAACGGCAGAAGTATCATTTCCCAGTGCTCCGGGAAGCAGCCTTGTCACACTGTCCGCAAGAGCCATAGCACCGATTTCTCCTCCGGTCAGAACATAGTCCCCGATCGAAATCTCGTCGGTTACCAGCTCCTGTCTGATCCGCTCATCGTACCCTTCATAGTGACCGCACAGCAGAACGAGTTCTTCTTCATTTGCCAGCTCCTCCGCTTTCGCCTGCGTATATTGTTCCCCTTGAGGACAGAGCAGGATGACTCTTGCTTTGGAACGGTCAGCGGTCTGTTCAACTGCGTCAAACAGCGGCTGAGGAGTTAGAACCATACCGCCTCCGCCTCCGTATGGATAATCATCCACCCGCTGATGCTTATCCTTGCTGAAGGTCCGGAAATCGATAACGTTGTATGATACAATGCCTTTTTCCTGTGCATTCTTTAAGATCGAATGATTGAACAGTCCGTCAAACATCTCTGGAAATAACGTTAAAATTGAAATTTTCATGCTATTCCAGTCCTTCAGGAATACGGACAGTGATAAATCCGTCGCGCTGGTTTACGCTTAACACTACATCCTCAATATAAGGCAGAAGAAGTTCTCCTTTTTCAGTGTCAAGGACCCAGACGTCATTTGCTCCTGGCTGGAGAATTTCTTTCACTGTTCCAATTCTGTTTCCGGCCTCATCATACGCCTGAAGACCGATAATGTCATGATAGTAAAATTCTCCATCAGCCAATTCATCATCTTCGAGCGATGATTTTTCAATCTTCAATATACGTTCTTTTAATGCCTCTGCTTCCGTCACGCCTTGAATTTCTTCAAACGTAAGCAAATCGAAGTTTTTATGCTGCCTCCAGCTGGACACAGTCAGAGAAACCGTGGCGCCGGATGAATCGAAAGCAGTTAACACTGCTCCAGTCCGGTAGCGCCTTTCCGGAAAATCTGTGCGGGATATTACCCGCACTTCGCCGCGGATACCGTGAGTATTCACGATTTTCCCGACGTTAAGCCAATCAGTCATCTTCCATGCCTCCGTGGCGAAGTTCATGCACGAGGCCGTCTTTGACAACGATTTCTGTGCCTTTCATGATCTCATCCCAGTTGTCGCCTTCTGCAACTTCCTCAATCATCTGGATGGTGCCTTCCCGAAGCTCAGCTCCGATTTCCAGTTCTTCAAGCTGACCGAGCTTCAGCTCGATTTGGCGGATGCGTTCCTTACGCTTGGCAACTTCTTTATTAAAGCTTTCCTGAAGGGACTTTTGATATTTCGGATCGTTGTTTTCCTTCATTTTTTTATGTAGAACAAACTCCAGCTGCTTTAATTCATTGTTCAGCTTATACTGGCGGGACAAAAACTGTTCCTGCAGCTTTGTTCTGCTGTCCTCTGTTAAAATCTGCTTTACTACCACTTTTTTGATGATCTCCAAATGGAGCACCTCCTCATTGTCATTCCCAACCAAGTATACATGGTTTTCAGGATGAAAAAAAGAGCAGATGCCGAAGCACCCGCTCATTAACCGATATCCAGCTGAACACGCTTTCTATTTCCAGCACCGGCTGCAAACACAACCGAGCGGACAGCTTTGGCAATTCTGCCGTGTCTGCCGATCACTTTCCCCATATCGTCCGCGTGAACCTCCAGGCGGATGAAAAGGGAATGACCTTTATCTTCTTCGGTTACACGGACGTCGTCAGGGTGATCAACCAGCGCTTTTGCGATTGTTTCAACCAGTTCTTTCAACAGTCATCCACCGCCTGTTTTTTATTTGTTGTTTTTTGCTTCGTGAAGACGCTGCATCAAGCCTTTGCTTGAGAAAAGGTTACGAACAGTGTCGGATGGCTTAGCGCCTTCCATCATCCATTTTACAGCCTTTTCTTCATCCACGCTGAACTCTACAGGGTTCTTAAGCGGATTGTATACGCCAATTTCTTCAATAAAACGCCCATCACGTGGTGCGCGGGAATCTGCAACAACAACGCGGTAGAACGGAGATTTTTTTGCTCCCATTCGTTTCAGACGAATTTTAACTGCCATGTGTTTCACCTCCAAAAATGTCTTACACGATTAATTATATTAGCATATCCGGGCACGGGTGGCAACCCTAGTAAAGGAAAAAATCTTTACAGTACATTTTTTCCTGCTAAAACAGGCTCTCTTGGCTTTTGATGACAAATAAAAGCAATCGTTAAATCGAGTATTACAGCTTTTTTTCATCTGTAACGCACAAGTTTATAGAAATACCGCATTACATAAACGGCATCTTGAAGCCGCCTTTTTTCTTCCCTTTGGACATACCCGTCATCTGCTTCATCATCTTCTTCATTTCGTCAAACTGCTTAATAAGACGATTCACTTCCTGAATATTCCTGCCGCTTCCTTTCGCTATCCGCCGCTTGCGGCTTCCGTTCAGGACAGCTGGATTATCCCGTTCTTCCTTCGTCATACTTTTCACGATTGCTTCTATATGAGCAATCTGCTTGTCATCTACCTGAAGATTTTTCATTCCTTTCATTTTTCCTGCTCCGGGCATCATTTGCAGCAGCTCGTCGATTGGCCCCATATCTTTCACCTGTGCAAGCTGATCAAGGAAATCATCAAACGTTAAATCATTCGAACGCATTTTACGTTCGAGTTCCTTCGCTTTTTCCTCATCGACGTTAGTCTGTGCCTTCTCAATCAGACTGAGCATATCGCCCATTCCTAATATTCGTGATGCCATTCGCTCCGGATGAAAAGGCTCCAGTGCATCTGATTTTTCTCCCATACCGGCAAATTTAATCGGCTTACCGGTTACAGCTTTAACCGAAATCGCAGCACCGCCTCTCGTATCCCCGTCGAGCTTCGTCATGACGATACCGGTAATTCCAAGCCGCTCATTAAAACTTTCAGCAACATTAACGGCATCCTGACCCGTCATCGAATCGACGACGAGAAGCACTTCATCCGGTTTTACAGCAGCTTTAATCTGGTCAAGCTCTCCCATCAGATCATCGTCCACATGCAGGCGGCCGGCTGTATCAATCAAAACATAATCGTGGTGCTCTTCTTTCGCCTCAGCAACTGCTTTTTCCGCAATTTCTACCGGACTGACTTGATCACCCATAGAAAAAACCGGCATGTCCAGCTGCTTGCCGAGTGTTTCCAGCTGCTTTATCGCCGCCGGACGGTAAATATCGGCAGCGGCCATGAGCGGCTTGCGATTATGCTTTTTCCGAAGATGCAGTGCAAGTTTTCCGGTGGTAGTCGTTTTACCTGCCCCCTGCAACCCGACCATCATAACGACTGTAGGCGGCTTTTGCGCCGTATTGAGCCTGCTCTGCTCGCCGCCCATAAGCTCGGTCAGTTCCTCATTTACGACTTTAATAACCTGCTGCCCGGGCGTCAGGCTGTCCATCACTTCCTGGCCGACAGCACGTTCCTTCACATCTTTAATAAATTGTTTCACGACTTTAAAGTTAACGTCCGCTTCCAGAAGGGCAAGCCGGACTTCCCGCATCATATCTTTAACGTCCTGCTCCGTTACTTTTCCTTTGCCTTTAATCTTCTTCATAGAGCCTTGCAGACGTTCAGCTAATCCTTCAAATGCCATTTCAGCGCCTCCTACTCAATTTTTTCAAGGCCTGCGATCAGCTGTTTCAGCTTCGTATCGCTGCTGTCCTCGAGGAGATCCCTCAGCTCATTCAGCTTCGAGCGCCGTTCCTCATATTTTTTAAGAAGCTGCAGCTTCTCTTCGTATTCTTCCAGCAATAGCTCTGTCCGGCGAATATTATCATAGACTGCCTGTCTGCTGATGGAAAAATGCTCAGCAATTTCACCAAGAGACCAGTCATCCAGATAGTACATGGACATATACTGATTCTGTTTTTCGGTTAACAGCGCGTGATAAAAATCGTATAGATAATTCATGCGTATCGTTTTATCAATCATGTCTGCACCACCTTGTTAAGGACTGGACCTTTACACATTAATGCTACTTGACACACGTTTTCCTGTCAATCAGGAACTCTCCTGTTCTTCACGTTCTATGACATCTGCAAACAGGCCGTGCACATATTGATCGGGATCAAATTCATGAAGGTCTTCCACCTTCTCTCCAAGTCCAACAAATTTTACCGGTATATCCAGCTCATTTCGAATTGCAAGCACAATTCCACCTTTTGCTGTTCCGTCAAGCTTTGTTAAAACAATGCCGGAAACATCTGTCGCTTCGCCGAACATTTTCGCCTGCGTCATGGCGTTCTGTCCTGTGGTAGCATCGAGAACGAGCAGCACTTCATGTGGCGCCTCGGGAATTTCTCTTGTGAGCACCCGCTTCACTTTCTCGAGCTCTTTCATCAGATTGACTTTATTTTGAAGCCGCCCGGCTGTGTCACAGAGCAGTACATCCGCTTTTCGCGACTTAGCAGACTGGATCGCATCATACATGACAGCTGCCGGATCAGAGCCTGCCTGTTGTTTTACGACCTCCACGCCGGCCCGCTCTCCCCATACTTCAAGCTGTTCGATAGCTCCTGCGCGGAAAGTGTCCCCCGCAGCAAGCATCACGCGGCGGCCTTCGTTTTTAAATTTTTGCGCCATCTTGCCGATCGTCGTTGTTTTTCCTACGCCGTTTACACCGACAAATAAAATAACAGTAAGGCTGTCTTCCTGCATATTCAGCTTCGTCTCCTGCTCATCACGAACGAGAAGCTCTGACAACTTTTCAGAAATGAGTGGCTGCAGATCGACTGATTTCTTAATATTTTGCCGAAGTGCTTCCTCACGAAGCTCATCAACCAGTTCCATTACCGTGTTAACTCCAACATCTGAAGCAATTAAAATATCTTCCAGTTCTTCGAAGAATTCTTCATCCACGGTCCTGTAGTCCATCATCAGTTCATTCATTGCTCCAACAAATGATTCTCTCGTTTTAGACAACCCGTCCCGGAACTTATCTGTCACTTGATCTGTCTGATTGGACAATTTATCCTTCAGCTTTTTAAAGAAACTCATTTATTTTCCTCCTTTAATGCTCCGGCTTCTACAAGTTCCCGGCTTTCTTCCAGCCGAACTGATACAATGTCTGATACACCTGACTCCTGCATCGTAATCCCATACAAGGCGTCCGCTTCTTCCATCGTACCTTTTCGGTGCGTGACGACGATAAACTGAGTATCACGGCTGAATTCCTTCAGGTAGGAAGCAAAGCGGTGCACGTTTGCTTCGTCCAGAGCAGCTTCCACTTCATCCAGCACGCAAAATGGTACCGGTCTGGCGCGGAGTATTGCAAACAGCAGAGCGATAGCTGTCAGTGCACGCTCACCTCCGGATAACAGTGCCAGATGCTGCAGCTTTTTACCGGGCGGCTGTGCAGTGATATCCACTCCTGTCTGAAGTAAATCTTCTTCATCAGTCAGTTTCAGTGAGGCGCTCCCTCCCCCAAATAAGGAACGGAAAACTTCCTTGAAATGCGACTGAATTTCCGTGAAGGCGTCCATAAATCTTGTTGTCATTTCTGTATCCATTTCTTCAATAATAGATTCCAGCGAAGCCTTCGCCTGTTCCAGATCCAGCTGCTGGCCGCTTAAGAAATCATACCGTTCCTTCACTTCCGCATATTCATCAATCGCTCCAATATTTACCGGACCAAGCTCTTCCATGCTCATTTTCAACAGCTTTACTTTTCGTACAGCTTCTTCGATCGGCTCCTGTAGAGGAAATTCGGTCTCTGCTGCCTCATACGTAAGCTCATAATCCTGCTGAAGCTTTTCCAGCCTCGTATCCAGTTCCACATCAAGCCTGCCTTTTTCCAATTCTACAGAATGCTTCTGTTCGCTGCAGTAGGTTAGCTGATTTCTGGCTCTGGAGCATGCCTCATCAAGCTGTGTAACTTCATCTGCAAGCTGCTTTCTCGTCTCTTTCAGACTTGTCAGCTCTTTTTGCAGGTGCTTCCGTTGTTTGCGGCTTTCCTGCAGCTTTTCTTCTATACTCGTAGAATCCAATGCAGATTCGCTTAGCTCTGCCTCAAGCAGACTGTTGGCCTCATCTTTTTCGATGATTTCACGCGTCAGTTTCTGAACAGCAGTCTGGATACGAGACGTGTTTTCACGGGCGCTTCGGACTTGTTCCTGACCGGCAGCTTTTGTCGCTTTCAGCTCTGAAATACGCTCACGCAGTTCCTCTTCCCGCGTACGGTCTTCTTCTCGCGCTTCAGTGAGTTCCGAAATATGTTTGTCTGCCTTTTCCAGCTTGCGTTCTGCTTCAGAGAGAACAGCCTGTTTCTTTAATTTAATTTCAGTTAAAGAATTGAATTCCCGCTTGATTTCTTCCAGCTCGAAGCTGATCTGCTCTGTTCGTTCTTTCTCATGCTCTTTTTTTATTGCCAGCTCGTCAACTTTATTGCGTGCAGCCGCTTCGGAGTTCGTTACTGCTTCTGCTTGCTGACGAAGCGAGGCCAGTTTATCGCTGAGAGTGTTTCCTTCATTCTTCGCATCCACCAGCTGCTTTTCTGCTTTATTCGTCTGCTGCTGCAGTTTAGCTTTCTGTCTTTCCAATTTATCAATTTCCTGCTTGCGCCCAAGCAGTGATGCTTGTTTAACATTGCGGCTGCCTCCTGTCATCGAACCGCCTGCATTCACGATGTCACCTTCGAGTGTGACTACACGGTACCGATACTGAACAGCTGCAGCTGCTTGTTTGGCATGGTCCAGTGTCTCAGCCAGGATCACATTGCCAAGCAAATGTTCAACCACTCGTTCACGGCCTTCCTCAGCTCTGACCGCTTCTGCTGCAGTGCCGAGATAGCCCTCAATCTGGTTAAGTTTTGACCGGTCTGCTGCTCCTACTGATCTCGGCTTAATAGTAGAAAGCGGGAGAAAGGTAGCACGGCCGAGTTTGTGGCTGCGCAGGTACCGGATGGCTTCCTGAGCTGCTGATTCATCTTCTGTTACGATGTGCTGCTGGGCAGCACCTAGAGCTGTCTCCAGTGCCGTCGTATAGGCTGCAGGTACGTGAATTAATTCCGCCACCGCTCCAGCAATACCTGGAAATCGCTGTTCTTTTTCTTTTAAAAGTTCTTTAACCCCGTGAAAGAAGCCGCTGTATTCCTGCTGCATGGTCTTAATTGAATCAAGCCTTGCTTCCAGCTGGTGCAGACGGTGGAGTGCTTCATAGTAAAAGTTCTCTTTCTTCTCGTAAGTTGAACGAAGCTCTTCATACCGGCGATTCGTTTCCCTCCACGTGTGCTGAAGCTCGTTCTTTTTCAGCTCCTGCTGCTTCCATTCCTGCTCTGCTTCCCGAAGCGCTGCGATCAGTTTATCCAGCTCTGCTTTCCGAGCCTCAGAGGACTCCGTTTTTGATTCCGTCCGCTTTTCACCTCGTTCAAGCTGGTCTTCCAGATACTTAAGATCATTTGCAGCGCTCGTCTTTTGATTCAACAGCTCGAAATATTCGCTTTTCCAGTCCTCGAGCAGCATTTCTTTATCTCCGGTTGCTGCTGAAAGACGGGTCAGCAGACGTTGTAATTCTTCATCTGCCTCGTCCGCTTTTTTTGAAGCATCTTTGAGAGCTTCTTTCGCACGGCTTAGTTCGGTTTCAAGATTGCCCCGCTCCAATTGCAACTGTTCCAGCTCTTTACGGTATTGACTTCTGTTTTCCGAGTAATGTTTTTTCCGTTCATTCCACAGCTCGCGAAGTCCTTCCTGTTTCTCTGTCTCTTCACTCACATGGAGAAGCTCATTTTGCACCTCATCCAGCTTATTCTCTGCATCCTCGAGAAGCTTTCGGCGCCGTTCCTTTTCTTTAAGCTGTCCTTTCAAGGCACTGTCAGCCCGATTGTGCTGAACTTCGAGTTCTTCCAGCTTTTGGCCGGCTTCTGACCATTTATGATGCCGTTCCTTTATTTCTTCTACGAGGACGCCTGTTTCTACTTGACGGAGATCTTCTTTGAGTCCTAAAAATTCATCTGCAACCGCAGCTTGTTCTTTTAAAGGCTCGAGTCTCGATTCAATTTCAAAAAGAATGTCTCTGACTCTGCTGAGATTATCCTCGGTATCATGAAGCTTTTTCGCCGCCTGCTGCTTCCTCTGTTTATATTTACGCACTCCGGCGGCTTCCTCAAAAATCGCGCGGCGGTCCTCTGATTTCGAACTTAGTATCTCTTCTACCCGGCCCTGTCCGATAATGGAAAAGGACTCTCTGCCAATACCGGAATCCATAAACAGTTCGACTATATCTTTAAGACGGCACGGCTGGCCGTTTATTAAGTATTCACTTTCACCTGAGCGCAGGACCCTTCGAGTAACAGCAACCTCCGTATATTCAACGGAAAGCTGCTTCTTCTCATTATTTAAAACGAGTGTGACTTCCGCCATGTTCTGGGCGGCTCTACCCTCGCTGCCTGAAAAGATGATATCTTCCATTTTGGCACCGCGCAGATTACGTGCGGATTGTTCACCCAGCACCCACCTGACACTGTCTGATATGTTGCTTTTCCCGCTGCCGTTAGGTCCGACAACTGCAGTCACTCCGTTTTCGAACTCAACTGATACAGCTTTTGCAAACGATTTAAAACCCGACAGTTCAAGCCGCTTCAGGAACATGCCACTCACCTCTGTTTCCTCAAAATAATCATTCTAACCAGCCTATTTTATCACAGTTCGGCCGTATTATTAACAACCCCGGCAAAAACGAGTGTAACCATTGTCCGGACATGTTATCATTAGCAGTATATGATTTGGAAAGGGTGATTGAATTGTCAAATACAGATGAGCGTAAGCAGGAAATCGAGAAGATGATTGACGACATAAAAACGAAGCTTCAGATTGTTAATGCAGGTGCAATGAAGTCGGAATTTTATGCCGCAGATCAGTATGAAGAAATTAAAGAAATTCATCAGATGGTAATGGCTAAGCCTTCTTTCAGCGTGAATGAAATGGACGCTATTGTCAGTGAACTCGGTGCAATGAGAAATAAAGCCTAGCAGGAGGTGGACGGAATGGAAACGGGAGAGTTGGTTACGTGCACGTATAAAACAGGCCGGTACATAGGCAGACTTGTAGATCCTACCCCGGCTAAAACAACTTCGGTTGTTCAGATTCTAGCCGTCCTGCGCCACCCCGTCCAGGGAGATCTTCATCAGCCTGGGAAAACGGAGGTTGCATTGTTTCAGGAACGAAAAGCGCTGGCTTTTAATGAAAAAGCGAACATCCCGGATACTCATCTGAAGCCGTATAGTGGTGATTTACCAAATTATAATGAATCTCTCATTCACGCCGTACATTTGTTCGAGGAAAGTCTCGTCAATGAGAACAGCCCGTTCGCTGACGCCTCACTTGAAACTCTCCGAAGTCTGAAGCAGGATTATCGACTGAAACCTTGATCTCCTGTTCAGCAAAAAGTATTAGCGTAATACCGAATTTGTTAAAAAAGAGCTTCGCGGTTTTTCCGCAAAGCTCTTTTTTACTTATAGCTGCTTTTCTTCTTCGTTTAATTTTTCAAGCGCTTTCTGGGCCGCCATTTGCTCTGCTTCTTTTTTTGAACGTCCGCTTCCCCTTCCGAGCGGATCTTCATCGAGGAGAACTTCTGATACGAACTCACGTGAATGCGCCGGACCTTTCTCCTGAACGATGCGGTATACCACCTGACCCTGATTCTCCCGTTGAATCAGCTCCTGAAGCTGACTCTTAAAATCCATCATATGAGAAAATTCCCCATCATGAATTTTCGGATACACATAATCCTCCAGAAACGCATAAACAGCGTCCATACCGGAATCAAGATACAATGCCCCGATGAAAGCTTCAAAAACGTCAGCAAGCAGGGCAGGACGCTCTCTTCCACCGGTCATTTCCTCTCCCTTTCCCAGCAGGACATACTCACCAAACTTCAGTTCTTCTGCGTTTTTAGCAAGGGAGGGCTCGCATACGATGGCAGCTCTGAGTTTGGTCATCTCGCCTTCACTCATATGTTCAAAAAGTTTGAACAAATATTGGGAGATGGCCAATTCCAAAACAGCATCGCCGAGAAACTCAAGCCGTTCATTGTCGTCATGCGGACGGATCCGATGCTCATTGACGTAGGATGAATGAGTGAACGCCTGAATAAACAGGTCTTCTTTTTGATACGTTGCACCGATATCATCCAGAAACTGTTTGTACTTAGCTTTTTGTGCTTTTGTCATTTGCAGTTTTTTACCGTGGCGCTTCATGCCGCGCCTGTAAATTTTCCTCGATTGCTGCATGAGAAAACCTCCACCAGTCTCAATTATCAGTACAGAGATGCTGAAGAGATGACCCGGACGGCCGTGCGGCCGTCCGGCATATCTTATTTGTGACTCTCTATGTAGTCTACAACATCTCCAACTGTCTCAATCTTCTCTGCGTCTTCATCAGAGATTTCGAGATCGAATTCATCTTCAAGTTCCATAACCAGTTCAACTACATCAAGAGAATCTGCTCCGAGATCATCTTTGAACGTAGCTTCACGCTTTACCTCGGATTCATCTACTCCCAGTCGTTCAGAGACGATTTTTGCGATGCGTTCCTGCTTCGTTGCCATGTGTATCACCTCCTTCCGCTATTATAGGATAAAGCAGTCTCAAATACTAGCAGTTTTCAATGTCACGGCATATACATGCCGCCGTCAACGTGCAGCGTCTGTCCAGTCATATACGAGGCACCGTCTGACGTAAGGAAGCGGACTACTTTCGCAATATCTGCTCCGGAGCCGAGCCTGCCAAGCGGAATCTGCTCCTGAAGCGCTTCTTTTTGTTCATCTGTCAGCTCATCCGTCATTTCTGTCGTGATAAATCCCGGAGCTACTGCATTGACGAGAATGTTACGGTTGGCCAGTTCGCGAGCCATCGATTTTGTAAAACCAATAACTCCCGCTTTTGAGGCAGCATAGTTCGCCTGACCAGCGTTTCCCAGTGCTCCCACCACGGAGGAAATGTTAATGATTCTGCCGCTTCGCTGCTTCATCATAGGCCTGGTTACTGCTTTTGAACAGTTAAATACGCCTTTTAAATTCGTCGAAATAACATCATCGAATTCGGCTTCTTTCATGCGCATCAGCAAATTGTCCCGCGTGATTCCCGCGTTATTAACAAGTACATCCAAAGAACCAAAAGCTTCAATTGCAGCTTTCACCATGTCCTTAACGGAATCGCTGTTGCCGACATCCGCCTGGATGACAATTGCTTCGACACCTTTAGCGCGGCATGCATCGGCGGTTTCCTCTGCTTTTTCTTTATTCCCAGAATAGTTCACCGCAACATTCATACCTGCTCCTGCAAGCTCAAGGCATACAGCACGACCAATTCCTCTTGACCCTCCTGTTACAAGTGCATTCATGTCTGATTCTCTCCCTTCAGCTGTGCGATCGCTTTTTCAAGCGTATCCGGATCATAAACCGGTATAGTAACTGCCCGTCGATCCATCTTTTTAACGAGTCCGCATAATACTTTGCCCGGACCTGCTTCAATAAACGTTGTAACACCTTCGCTAAGCAGCCGTTTGATCGTATTCTCCCACTGCACAGGTGAATAAATCTGCTGTTCGAGCAGCTCGACTGCTGTTTCGCGGCGAACAGGCTCTGCTGTGACATTTGCGATAACCGTCATATCGGCTTCACCTAAATGGAGGTGAGCGAGAACTTTCTTCATTTCTTCAGCTGCAGGTTTCATCAGACTGGAATGAAACGGTCCGCTTACCGGAAGTTCCACCGCACGCCTCGCACCGGCTTCTTTTGCAAGCACCACTGCCCGTGCAACGCCTTCGGCACGTCCGGAGATAACAATCTGACCGGGTGAATTATAGTTCGCCGCTTCTACGACACCCGCCTCCTCAGTAGCCTGTTTCAATACCGCTGCCAGCGGATCCCGGTCTAAGCCCAGTATGGCTGCCATCGAGCCTTCACCGGACGGCACTGCCTCTTCCATCAGCTGCCCCCGACGGCGCACTGCCTGAATACCTTCTGAAAACGAGAGCATCCCGGAAGCCGTTAACGCCGTATATTCTCCAAGACTGTGTCCTGCTGAAAATTCCGCGTGAACTCCCTTGCTTTTCAACACTTCCCAGACTGCCGCTCCGACGGCATAAAGGGCAGGCTGTGTGTTTTCCGTCTGTTTAAGAAAAGATTCGGTTCCGTTAAATACCGATTCGGAAAAAGCTTCATTTAGGGATTTATCAGCAAGCTTAAAAACCGCTTCAGCCTCTTTATATGTATCTGACAGCTCTTTTCCCATTCCGGTTTTCTGTGATCCCTGCCCCGGAAATAATACTGCAGTTTTAGTCATGATACTCCTCCTTTACCGATATATCGCTCATCACGTCCTTAATGCGGCTCGTCACTGATTCATCATGCATCTGCTTTGCCTGTTTTATCGCGCTGAAAAAGGCTCTTGCATCAGATGATCCATGCGCTTTTACGACCGGTGCGTTTAATCCAAAAAGCCCGGCTCCTCCGTACTCAGAATAATCCATTTTATTTTTCACACGTTTAAATGCTGGTTTCAAAACAGCTGCCGCCAGCTTGTTTTTAAGTGATGAAGTCAGCTCCTGCTTGAGAATGGAAAAGATAGAAATTGCCGTTCCTTCGATTGATTTCAGAACGAGATTCCCGGAGAAACCGTCGCAGACGACAACATCTGCGGCACCATCCAGAAGGTCCCGGGATTCAACGTTGCCGATAAATTCAAAGGGAGCATCCTCCATAAGTTTGAAGGCGGCTTTCGCGAGTTCCGTTCCTTTGCCTTCTTCCGATCCTACATTCAGAAGTCCGACCCGGGGACGATTCAGACCGCGCACCTGCTTCATGTAAATGTCACCCATCACCGCATACTGCAGCAAATGCTCCGGTTTAGCTTCCATATTTGCGCCGACATCCAGCAATAAAAATCCGCCTCCATCTGTCGTTGGAAGCATAGGGGAAAGCGCAGGCCGGTCTATTCCTTTAATACGTCCCACGTGCAGCAGGCCTGCGGTCATAAGTGCACCGGTATTTCCTGCTGAGATACATGCATCAGCCTCATTTTCTTTTACTTTTCGCACAGCGGTTACCATGGACGAATCTTTCTTTCTTCTGACTGCCCGCACCGGAGCATCCTCGTTATCAATGACAGAATCAGTATGAAGGATCGAAACCCTCTCACCAAACGATTCCATTCCCGAAATTTTTTGCTCGTCGCCGATCAGCAGCACGTGCAGATCGGTATATGTATTAAGTGCTGTCCGGCACCCTTCCAGTACAGCATCCGGGGCGTTATCACCACCCATGACATCTACTGCCAGTCTCATGTCTGATCCTCCTTTTCAGGTCTGTCACTTCTGAACATATGGAATTCACCTTTAAAAACAGGGTATTGGCCGACGAAGCTTTCAACGTCAACAATCGTTCTGGACCCTCGGATATCTGCTACCTTGGCTTTAGCAACGACTCTCTCACCAGCCTGTACCTGTCTTGTAAACGAGACAGAAGCGTCAGCTGTAAGCGCTAGCTCATCGTTAATTACCGCGACTGCGAGCGAGTTAGCCTGGGCAAATAAATGATGGCCTCTCGCTATATTTTGTCTCGTAAAAACATGTTCCTGCTTTATATCAAGAATAGAAATTGCATAGCTGTCCAGTTCAAGATCAATCATTTCACCTATGATTTCTTCTTCTGCAAGGGCCTTTACAGGATCATACTGCTTTCGGGCCACTCCTTTAATTCTTTCCCTGACTTCAGGAATACTCAGCTCCAGCCTGTCCAGTCGGATGGTCTGAACACTCACTTCAAACTTTTTAGCAAGCTCATCATCTGTGATGAACGGATCTGCTTCGATATACTGCTGCAGTTTTGGCTGCCGCAGCTTTTTCGTCCATTTCATTCGGCCATCTCCTCTGCACTACTAGGACTAGGTACTAATTGTAGTATATAGATAACACCTTCCTATTTCAACAGGAAGGTGTCAGTCGATGCGCTGAGATAAATCACCAGCCTGTCTCGACAGAGCCTCACGAAGAAGAAGATACTGTTCATTCTGCCAGAACGCTTCGGACTGTACAAGTCTAGCTGCATCTTCACGGGCTGTCTCGAGGGCACGGTAATCCTCTACGATATCTGCCACTTTAAGCTGAGGGAGACCGCTTTGCTTGTAACCAAAAAAATCTCCAGGTCCGCGCATCTCCAAATCCCGTCTGGACAGCTCGAAACCGTCTGTTGTTTCTGTCATGATAGCCATTCGCTCTCTGCCTGATTCGGACTTTGGATCGGCAAGCAGAATACAATAAGACTGCTCGCTTCCTCGTCCTACTCTTCCGCGCAGCTGATGAAGCTGTGCGAGCCCGAACCGGTTTGCATCATAAATAACCATAACCGAGGCATTTGGAACATTAACCCCGACCTCCACTACCGTTGTCGAAACAAGAATATCCACATTCCCCGAAGCAAATGCCTGCATGACTTCTTCTTTTTCCGGACCAGGGAGTCTACCGTGCATAAGCCCTGTCGTTAAATCGGGCAATGCTGCCTGGAAGCGTGCGTGCAGATCAATCGCATTTTGTACATCAAGCACTTCCGATTCCTCGATCAGTGGACAGATAACATACGCTTGACGCCCTTTGGCCACTTCCTTTTGAATAAATTGCATGACTCTCGGCAGCGTGTCCGGTTTCGCCCAGTACGTTTCAATCTGCTTCCGGCCAGCCGGCATTTCATCGATTGTAGAAACATCCATGTCACCAAATGCCGTGATCGCAAGCGTTCTGGGGATCGGCGTAGCGGTCATAAATAACACATCCGGGTTCATTCCCTTTTCCCTGAGAACACGACGCTGCTGAACGCCGAAGCGATGCTGTTCATCCGTGATAACAAGTCCAAGTCTGAAGAAGTCCACGGTATCCTGTATCAGTGCATGAGTGCCTGTGATCACATCTATCTCTCCGTCTTTAAGCTGCTGCAGCACCTCTCTTTTCTCTGCTGCTCTGGATGATCCGGCTAAATGACCCACCCTGACCCCCATTCCTTCGTAAAGCTTCGTAAGCGAGTCAAAGTGCTGTTCGGCGAGAATTTCAGTAGGAACCATGAGAGCCCCCTGATTTCCTGATTTAACAGCTGCAAGCAGAGCTGCAGCGGCAACAATTGTTTTACCGGAGCCGACATCCCCTTGTAAGAGCCGGTTCATTCTGAAAGGTGATTTCATGTCAGTTAAAATCTCGTCCAGTACGCGCTGCTGCGCTCCTGTAAGTGGAAATGGCAGTGATGCGAGAAAGGACGTCACAGTATCGTCCGGCCACACTTTTGCCGTTCCTTCCGATGATTCTCTAGCCTTACGCCTGAAGAGCTGCATTTTCAGCTGAAAAAGTAAAAGTTCTTCATATACCATTCTGCGCTTAGCCTGCTTAAAAACACTCATATCTTCCGGAAAATGAAGCGATCTGCAGGCTTCCGCTCTTGAAAGCAGCCTGTATTTTTCCATCGCCTGAGCAGGGAGTATTTCAGGAATGTCATGCTGATGGAGCTCATAAGCCGCTGCAATCCACTTTCGAAGCGAAGTCAGCTTTATGTCTCCTTTTAGCGGGTAGACCGGTTCAAAAGCCCCTTCAGCAGCTCCGCTTTTAATAATCGCACCTTGGACAGCCAGACGATGTTTATCAAATTTACCGTGGTAAATCACGTAATCTCCGGGTGAGATTTGACGCTTCAAAAACGGCTGGTTAAAAAACACGGCCTGCACCAGAACGCCGTCTGATAAAATCCGCAGTGTAAGCCTTGATTTTTTCCGCCCATAGAAACGGAGTTCAGGTTCACTGTGAACGGTTCCCTGCAGCGTGACTCTCTCCTCGTGCTGTACTTCATCTGCACGGCGGATCGAGAAATCATCGTAGCGGAATGGAAAGTAAAAAAGCAGGTCTTCAATTGTATAAATATTAAGCTGGGCAAGCTGTTCTTCTGCTTTACCGCCAATCCCTTTCACAGAGGTAACCGGCTGCTCCAGTACGTTCACGCCTTTTGCTTTTCTCCGAATATTTCATCACGAAGACGCCGGCCGGTCGGCGTTCCGGCAAGTCCCCCTTCTCCGGTTTCCTTAAGTGCTGTCGGCATATTCTGCCCAATCCGATACATGGCGTCAATCACTTCATCACACGGAATTTTACTTTCAATGCCGGCAAGTGCAAGGTCAGCAGCTACAAGCGCATGAGAAGCCCCAAATGCATTTCGCTTAACGCAGGGAACTTCTACCAGGCCCGCCACCGGATCACAGACGAGTCCTAGCATATTTTTTAATGCGATTGCCATGGCCTGCTGGGACTGGCGAGGCGTTCCGCCGGCCATTTCGACGATCGCAGCTGCTGCCATTCCGGTCGCTGAACCAACTTCAGCCTGACAGCCGCCGGCAGCTCCGGAAATCGATGCGTTATTGGCAATAACAAATCCGAATGCTCCGCTCACAAACAGGTAGCGTATCATCTGTTCTCTGGTAGGGTTCAGCTTATCCTTAACTGCAAAAAGGGTGCCTGGAACAACACCGGCAGCACCGGCTGTAGGCGTCGCACAGATCGTTCCCATTGCCGCATTAACTTCATTTGTCGACATCGCTTTCGCAACAGCATCCAGCGTCAGATTACCAGAGAGTGTGTCATTGATCATCATATATTCATGAAGCTTTTTCCCGTCGCCTCCTGTTAATCCGGATACAGATTTTACACTCTCTGTAATTCCTCGGTTTACAGCGCGCTCCATGACATCCAGATTTCGTTCCATCTGTGCGATAATATCATCCCGAGAGCGGTCGTGCACCTGCATTTCCTGACGAATCATCACTTCCGAAATCTGAATCTGTTCTCTTTCAGCTGCTGATACGAGTTCTTCTGCATTTCGAAACATGTTCTTCCCTCCTACTCGTGTATCTTCGTAACCTGTCGGACGTGCTCCACTTTCTTTAATTCACCAAGCGTACGTGCCGTTACATTTTGATCTACTTCAATCACCATCAGCGCCTCTTTACCCTGCTCTTTTCGGGAAACTTCCATATGTCCGATATTCAGCTGCCTTGCAGCGAGAATAGACGCAACACCTGCGACCACTCCGTACCGGTCATCGTGTACGACTAAAATTGCAGGATGGTTTCCGCTGAGTCGCAGCTCAAAGCCGTTCAGTTCTTTGATTTCTACTTTTCCTCCACCAATCGAAATCCCGGCAAGGGACATTTCATAATCGCCGGAACGCAGGACGACTTTTACTGTATTTGGATGGTGGGTAACCTCGTCTTCTTCAATAAAACGAGATGAAATGCCCGCTTCTTCCGCTTCGCGATAGGCGTCTTTTATTCGTTCATCGCTCGTATCGAAACCGAGGACGCCACCGAGCAATGCTACATCCGTGCCATGACCCTGGTACGTTTTTGCAAATGAACCGTAAAGGTGAAAATCTGCTTCTTGCGGCGCCTTGCCGAACAGCTGTCTGGCGACAAGGCCAATTCTGGCAGCTCCGGCAGTATGTGAGCTCGAAGGCCCGATCATCACAGGTCCTATGATTTCAAATACACTTCGGTACTTCATGTTTATCTACCTCCCGCTTTAGTGAAAGCGCTGTCAACTTATTATTTTCCTAATATATCATCTCATATCCCGGGTCATCCGTAAACGACGGCTGAACACACACAGAAGAAATCTTCACAGCTTCAGCCGTGAAGATTTCTAAAGGAGCTGCTTTTAATCGTTACCTTTTGATTGGTGCGGCACTGATCGAAATGGTACCAGGTCCAACATGTGTACCGATAACTGGTCCGATCGAAGTAATGACTTCCTGCTGGATATCGAATTGCTCTTTCATCGACTCCATAAATGCTTTAGCTTCGTCCTCTGCCATAGCATGAGAGATGCCGACATGGAGGGGCTTACCGTTAAATCTCCTTAAAAATTCTGCTCTGATCCGCTGTCCAGCTTTTTTGGATCCACGAACTTTTTCAAATGGGTATACCTCACCTTCGTTTGTCAGCGACAGGATCGGTTTGATTTTCAAAAGCGACCCCATCAATGCCGAAGCTTTTCCGATACGACCGTTTTTCTGCAGGTATTCAAGCGTATCCACCATAAAAAATACGGTAGTATCCTCCAGCAGCGTTTCGATTCTTGTAAGAATTTCCTCACTGTCTGCTCCGGATGCGGCCAGCTCTGCAGCTTCCACAACGATCAGACCGATTGCATAGGAAGCCCGCTTTGAGTCAATTACATGAAGCCGGTCGGATGCTTCAATCGAGTCTTTCGCAATGGAAGCAGCCTGAAACGTTCCGCTGAGCTTTGCTGAAAGGTGAATGGAAATAACCGTGTCACCATTCTCAAGCAGCCTTTTATAAATCTCTTCAAACTGAGCCGGCGTCGGCTGCGACGTCGTTGGAATTTTATCCGCTGTAGCAAGCTTGCTGTAAAATTCATCCGATGTGAGCGTAACTCCGTCCTCAAACGATTCTTCACCGAAATGCACCTTCAGCGGTACTACTTCAATATTTAGTTTGTCGGTCCATTCTTTCGGTATATCAGCTGTGGAATCAGTAACAATTTTAACTGCTGCCATGATGAAGCCGCCCCCTTTTTAAAGCGAATTGTTATTCGACTGAAATAATATAAGAATAAAGTGGCTGTCTTCCTGCATGAATTTCTACTTCCACCTCAGGAAACGATTCTTCAATAAATACGGACAATTCCTCTGCTTCTTCTTCAACGCGGTCCTCACCAAAGATGATCGTGACAATCTCACTATCTTCATCGATCAGATGGCCAAGCAGCTCGCGGGAAACTTCTGAAACGTTTTCCCCGTTAGAAATAATATCTTTACCTGTAATACCCATAAAATCGCCTTTTTTAATGGATACCCCATTTAAGCTTGTATCGCGCACAGCATAGGTTACTTCCCCGGTTTTAACAAACTGCAGCGACTCTTTCATTGCGGAAATATTATCGTCGAGGCTCTGTTCTTCGTTGAATGAAAGCATAGAAGCGAGGCCTTGCGGAACCGATTTACTCGGGACTACCGCAACGTCTCTTTCCACTACTTCTGCAGCCTGTTCAGCTGCCATAATAATATTGCTGTTGTTTGGCAGCAGAATCACACGCTCCGCATTCACTTCCTCGATCGCTTTTATGAAATCTTCCGTAGAAGGGTTCATTGTCTGCCCGCCTTCAATCACTTTGCTGCAGCCGAGCCCTTCGAAAAGTTCCGTGATCCCAGAGCCCATTCCTACCGTAATGACCGCATACTTGGATGGTCCGGCTTTTGTTTTGGGAACTTCAGGAGCTTTGTCTGCCTCCAGCAGAGAGGAATGCTGTTCACGCATGTTTTCGACTTTAATATTTATAAGAGATCCAAAACGCTGTGCTTCTGTGATCACATCCCCCGGATACTCCGCGTGGATATGTATTTTCAGCAGATCTTCATCTGACACAACGAGGAGCGAATCCCCGTACTCACTCAGCTTCTGCCTGAATGCTTCTTCATCATACGGATTTTCATGGAGCTGATCAGACGCGAATTTTACCATTACTTCTGTACAGTATCCAAATTCAATATCTTCGGTTGACATGTGACTTTGAGCAGACTGATGATGTTCAAATTTAACCAGTTCTTCAAGCGACGGCGTTTCTTCGGAAGGAGCGATCGAGCGGCCTTCCATGGCAGCAGCGAATCCTTCATAGATCGTTACGAGACCTTGGCCGCCGGAGTCGACAACACCGACTTCTTTTAGTATAGGCAGCAGGTCCGGAGTTCTCTCAAGTGACTGTTCAGCTTCTGCGAGCACTTGTTTCATCAGCTCCAGGCAATCCTCCTGCTCCGCATTCTCTCTCCCTGATGCTGCTGCATCTTTAGCTACAGTAAGAATTGTTCCTTCAACAGGCTTCATAACCGCTTTATATGCAGTTTCCACTCCTTTATCAAACGCATCAGCGAGATCCTTTGGAGCCAGCGTTTCTTTTTTCTCAATCGCTTTGGAAAATCCTCTGAACAGCTGGGAGAGAATAACACCCGAGTTCCCCCTCGCGCCCATCAGCAGGCCTTTGGCGAAGCTTGCTGCGACGCTTCCCGCATGTTTCTGTTCATTATTTTTCACTTCCTGAATCCCGGATGTGATTGTTAAATTCATGTTTGTCCCTGTATCACCGTCCGGAACAGGGAAAACGTTAAGTGCATCGATTCGCTGCGAATTGGCAGACAAATTGGCGGCACCTTCCTGCATCATGGCAGCAAGCTTTTTTCCGTTAATTGTATTCATTGCCACGTACGTTCCTCCTGACATAAAACTAATTCGTAACTCTTACTCCTGAAACGAAAATATTTACCGAGCTAACTTTTAATCCAAGCATCTGGCTAAGCTGATATTTCACCTTCTGCTGCACATTATGTGCTACTTCTGATATTTTTGTACCGTAGCTGACGATAATATACATATCGATATGAATCTGTTCACCCTCTTCACGGATGACAACACCTCTTGCCAGGTTCTCTTTACCGAGAAGATCCGTGATGCCGTCTTTCAGCTGCTTCTGAGAAGCCATGCCGACAATACCGTAGCAGTCCACTGCTGCACCGCCGGCTATTACAGCTACAACTTCTCTGGAAACATCAATGTTTCCGTATTTCGTGTTCATTTCAATCGTCATAGAAGGTAATCCTCCTCATGGGGTATTTGGCTTTTCAGCTACCGTCATTCTACTATACGCATGACTGCTTGCATAGTTCATGCACCCGTCTAAGAGAATAGCACAAAAGCTCCAAAATTGCGATATCATCTGTCAAGGTTCATTACTTGAAATTACTGCTTGAATTAAAAAATGTACAATGCTACAATATTCAGGTATGATCGATGCTAGTGAAATGAAGGAGGGAATGCATATGTCACGCAGATGTGTTATTACCGGCCGAGGGCCGTCTACAGGCAATAAACGATCCCACGCACTGAACGCTACTAAGCGTCGCTGGGGTGCTAACGTGCAAAAAGTCCGCATCATGGTGGACGGTAAGCCAAAGCGCGTTTACGTATCCGCCCGCGCTCTGAAATCAGGCAAAGTACAGCGCGTATAATCGCAGCAAAAAGCTTCTTTCCCGAATCCGGGACGGAAGCTTTTTGTTTTATGCTGACGATAAGAACTTTGATGCTCACTTCTGCCCGTATCCGGCATCGTCTGATTCGATGAAAATCAGCAGACCTTCTGTAAATGACACTTCAGCTACACCGTTTCCTGCCCATTCATTGCTTATGCTTAATGAACGGCTCCGGAACAAGGCCTCCCGCTGCAGCGGATACTGCAGCCCTGTCGTTGTGACTTCTTTTGCCGAGTGATTTAACGGTATCAGCGATACATATCGATGCCCTCGCGAATACAATTTGTGGGTGCCCGGGCGAAGCAGCTGCGCTGAGTAATGTTCCTCTTCAATCATGGTTTGCTCCGGAGCTGCTTCAAGCAGGAAAACGGCTGACAGCGTATGATCCAGTCTTCCGCCGCCGGCTCCGGTGACAATCAGCGGATCCCCCTTCGCACTATCAAGTGCAAGCTCCAAATCTGTCCGGTTTTTTTCGGGCGGGTGGCCCTCAACGATTTCAGCAAACTGGGTAATTTGCAGTTTCTCCATATGCGTTACGCTGTCAAAATCCCCCAGTGCTCTGCTCATCCGAATGCCGCAGGCTGCTGCACAAGCTGCCCCTCGATCCACTCCAATCACCTCTGCACCAGGATAGGACTCCACAAGCCGGATTAAATGAGCTTTTGAGAGCTCCGGGCTTCCTCCTGCAATAATAACCGGCTTCATGTTATCCTGCCTTCAGGCTCTAGAATTCTGCCGCCTTTTTTCAAAAGAAAGATGGTTACAAGTAAGATCAGAAGCAATGACGGTCCAAGGTAACCAAGATTATACAAAAATGAATACCAAGCCACCGGTGTTCCCTCAGGTGCAAACTCTCCAAACCAGATAACGCCTGCACTGAAATGCGCTGCAAATCGCAGCAGCACAGCGATTATAATCCCGGCTGCAACAGCACCAATCGCTTGCTTACCGCCAAGCCAGGCGGTAAAAAATGCTGCAGTTCCTACGAGCGCAAAGGCAACCGGGTACTCGAGCAGCGCCTGAGACCAATGGACAACATAAGGACCTGTTATCAAATTTAACAGCCCGAATAAAAACCCGCACATTATTCCAGCTGCCGGTCCTCTTCTGAATGAAAGCAGAACGATCGGCAGCATCGCTAAGTTTACAGAGCCTCCAAACGGCATCGTAAATATAGTAATGAAGCTGAGAATAAGTGCCAGGGCAGCCATAAGAGCTGTCTCTATCATTATGATTACTTTACTTGAGCGCATGAACATCATCCTCTCATCACAGAAAAGCTAAAAGGCCATACCCTTTGGATACGGCCTGTTTGGGAGCTTGTATGCTCCCTCACGATTCCACATCCCTTCGTAAGCATTAACTTACAGGTTCACTGGGTCGGTGCCTGTCTGCACCCTCTCAGCCGGTTTCCGGCTCCCCATGCGGTTATTTGGTTTAGTTTGTCTGACCGGATTCAGCACGAAGCGAGCGCATTGCCTCTGCTCTGTCAGGTGCCTGGAAAAATGCAGAGCCTGCTACGAGGACATCAGCCCCTGCCTCCCGGCAAAGCCGTGCTGTTTCTGCATTTACTCCTCCGTCAACCTCAATTTCCAATGTTTCTGGCTTCCATTCGCTGGCGCGTTTAATTTTATTTAGCACAGATGGAATAAACTTCTGTCCGCCAAAGCCGGGATTGACCGTCATGAAAAGCAGTAGATCCAGATCATCGATTACTTCTTCCACCATACTGAGCGGACTTCCGGGATTTAATACGGCGCCTGCTTTTACACCACGGCTTTTTATTTGCTGAATGGTCCTGTGAAGATGTGGACACGCTTCAGCATGAACACTGATAATATCTGCTCCGGCATCAGCAAATGCATCGATATAGTTCTCCGGTTTTTCAATCATCAGATGCACATCGAGTGGAAGTTTCGTATGCGGCCGGACTGCTTCCACGATAAGAGGCCCTATAGTAATATTGGGCACGAACCGGCCATCCATGACATCAATGTGAATATAGTCTGCTCCAGCTGCTTCTGCTTCTTTTATTTCAGATGCAAGATTAGCAAAATCTGCAGCGAGAATCGATGGGGCTATTTTTTCCGTCATCATCAGTACCTCCGTTTTCTATTAGCAATTTCCTCATAAAATTGTTTATAGCTCTGATAGCGGAACGCTGGAATTTCTCCGCTCTTAACTGCCTGTTTAACTGCACACCCGGGTTCATTTAAATGGGTGCAGCCTCTAAACTTGCAGTCGTTGATTCTTGCGGCCATTTCCGGATACATAGCGCTGAGTGTCTCCGTTTCAACGTGCCGGAAATCCAGCGAACTGAATCCCGGTGTATCAGCCACAAAGCCTCCATCTGGCATATGAATCAGCTCAACGTGGCGCGTCGTATGTTTTCCCCGGTTCAGGCTCTTCGAGATGGCCGCAGTTTCCAACTTTAATTCCGGCTTAAGCGCATTGAGGATAGATGATTTCCCTACTCCCGATTGTCCGGCAAAAACTGACAGTCTGCCCGACAGCACTGGAAGCAGTTCATTCACCTGGCCTTCTGTTTCGGAAGAGGTGATAATCACACGATAACCGGCCTTTTCATAGGCTGATAAATAAGGGTCTGCCTTTTCGAGTCCGAGATCCGCTTTCGAAACGCAAATCACAGATTCCAGCTCTGCAGCTTCTGTGTGCACTAAAAATTTATCAAGCAGAAGCGGACTGAAATCCGGTTCTTTTGCTGAAAAAACGAGAATAGCCTGATCAATATTTGCAATCGGAGGCCTGAAAAGTTCACTTTTCCGGTCAGCAACTGCCAGAATATATCCGTCTGTAGGATTTTCCGCTTCAAACCCAACGATATCACCCACAAGCGGTGTGATCTTTTTTTTTCGGAAATTACCTCGTGCACGGCACTGTACGGTGCGGCCTTCGGATTCAACATAATAGAAGCCGCTGAGTGCTTTAATAATTCTGCCTTTTTCCATAGTCACCTCCCTGAATGGTTTTATTCATCCGTACTGTACGACTGTACTTCTTCAAACGTGTATTCATAAGGTGAAGCATCAAATTCTTCTCCGTCAACGTACAATATCAGATAACCGGTAGAGCCTTCCTCTACTCTCATAGGAACATCAAATTCAGTGGAGGATGTGATCTCTTCGTCAATGACTTCTGCAGGTGTATCATTTTCATCATCAATCACCTGGATTTCAATCTGATAAGAGCGTCCATTGCCGTTTTCAGGGACTTGTACTGAGAATGGCACTTCTGCTGAAGCTACAGCAGGTCCTGGTTCCGGCCCTCCGGAAAGGGTAACCATTACAGTAGTCGATTCCGTTATTTCTGTTCCGCGCGGCGGATCCTGTTCGATTACTCTGCCCTCACTCATCGATTCATCGTATTCTTCCGTAAATCTGACGGTCACATAAGGAACGCCTTCAAATGATTCCGTTACTTCTTCTTCTGTCATACCAAACAGATTGCCGATAGATACAACTTCACGTTCAGCCACGTTAAGCATCACTGTTGTTTCAGATGGGATCACGGTCTCGCCGGCTGAAGGCTCCTGCTCTAAAACAATGCCGTTTTCCTGTTCGGAGACTGTCTCGTATGAAACAGAAACCTCATCGAATGCTTCAAGCTGGCTTTGAGCTTCTTCTTCTGAGAGCCCTGTGACATCCGGCACTTCAAGAGATGCATCATTTTCACTTATGACAAGTCTGACGGTTGAACCTACTTTTACGTTCGTTCCCTCATCAGGCTGCACACTGATGACATGGTTATCAGCTGTATCCGAGCTTTCCCGGTATGCTCGTTCTACTTCCAGATCGAGACTTTCCAACTGCTCAGCGGCTGCATCAGCATGCTGACCAGCCAAATCCGGAACCGCTACTTCATCGACATGCAAAAGACCAGGCAGCCATATAAACGCACTCAGTGTCAGCAAGACAGCAATCATCACTGGGAGAAGCCATTTTTTCTTTTTCGACGGTTTTGCCGGTGTCTGCTCATGTTCACCTGCTGCACCGGCCTTTGTATGCACAATTGTTTCCGGGTCGCTGCCCCTTCCCGCCGGAAAAACAGCAGGCATTTTCTTTGTTTCTTCCTCTTCTTCTGTGCTCCACTCAAGCAGACGCTCAGAACGTCTTGACGGGTCCAGCACCGTATGCAGATTCTCCAGCAGAGCCCCTGCTCCGCTGAAGCGGTCTATAGGCTTTTTAGCAGTCAGCCGGGTGATCATGTTTTTCACGCTGTTCGGTACAGCAGAAGTACGGAGTTCAGGCAGCGGCTCCTGCAGATGCTTCAATGCAATGGTAACTGCCGTATCACCTTTAAACGGCACGCTTCCGGTAAGCATTTCATATGCAATAATTCCGAGTGAATATAAGTCTGATTTATATGTGACTTGTCCGCCCCTTGCCTGCTCCGGGGACAGATAATGCACAGATCCAAGAATCGAATTCGTGTGCGTAATCGTAGCTTCACTGATCGCCCTGGCAATACCAAAATCGGTCACTTTCGCCTGACCGTTTACGCTCATCAGAATATTCTGGGGCTTTACATCCCGGTGAACGATTTGATTGTCGTGGGCGTGTTTCACTGCTTCTGCAATTTGTTTCAGAATCCGCACGGTTTCCTCCACAGTCAGCACACCGCTAGATTGAATGTACTCCTTTAGAGTCTGCCCTTCGACATACTCCATGACGATATAATAAAGATCATTTTCTTCACCCACATCATAGATGGATACAATATTTTCATGAGATAAACTGGTTGCCGCCTCCGCTTCGCGATGAAATCTGCGGATAAACTCTTCGTTTTTGGAAAATTGACTTTTAAGCATTTTGACAGCGACGTGTCTGTCCAGGATCAGGTCTTTCGCCAGATACACATCTGCCATTCCACCTCCGCCAATCGGACGAATCAGCTTATAGCGTTCATTGATTCTGCGGCCGATCATAGCGCACCGCCGTCCTGATTATGAAACCGGACGAGTGCAGCTGTTATATTATCTTCGCCGCCTTTATCGTTCGCCGAGGCAATCAACCTTTCACCAGCATCTTCCAGGCTTGTTTCATTATGAACAATTTCCATAATGAGTGAGTCTGCCAGTTTATTTGTCAGTCCGTCCGTACACAACAGCAAAGTATCTTCAGGCCTCCAGCGAATAGAACCAATTTCTCCGGAAACATCCATTTCCGTTCCGAGAGCCTGAAGCAGAACATTTCTGCGCGGGTGCACTTCCGCTTCGGCCTCCGTCAGCTCTCCCTGTCGGACGAGTTCTCCAACTAGAGACTGGTCCTTTGTGATTTGAGTAACTGCATTTCCTGTCAGAAGATAGAGCCTTGAGTCACCGACGTTTATATAGTAAACGTCTTCCCCTCTTCCTACTGCAGCGGTCAAGGTCGTCCCCATCCCCCGGCAGTCAAGGTGTTCCTGCTGATAAGTAAATAAATCCGAGTTAATTCGATCTACTGTTTTCCGAAGCCACTCTTCGATCGTTTCCGTATCAAGCGCATCTGCGGCTGATTTAAACTGATCCAGCATGCGATTACAGGCCATGCGGCTGGCAACATCTCCGGCCTGATGCCCCCCCATTCCGTCTGCAACTACCGTAAGAAACCAGCCCGACCGTTCATGAAACAGAACAGAATCTTCGTTGTGGCTCCGTACCTTTCCAGTATCCGAGTGAATGCTGTAAATCACGTTCATCTCTCCTGCCTGTTCATTTTCGTTATGCTGCAAATAAAGAACCCGTCTGTACCAAGTTTTCCCGGGATCAGCTGCAAAGCATGTTCTTTATCCATTTGCTGTTGTATCAACCCTGGGAGCCTCGCCTTCATCGTGTTATCCGGTTCGGCATCATCATGTCTGTCCAAAAAGGAAAGAAGCTGAGCTTCATTTTCTGCTTCATCAATGGTACATGTACTGTAGACCAGTCTTCCTCCCGGCTTTAGTGCATGCCAGGCTTTATCAAGAATATCCTTCTGCAGCCCTGACAACCTCTCAATATCCGCTTCCTGTTTGGTCCACTTCATATCCGGCTTCCTGCGGATGACACCGAGACCGCTGCATGGCGCATCCACGAGAATTTTATCATAGATCGCTTTTTCAGCCATGGTGCGGGCATCACCGGTTTCAGCTGATAAGTTGGTCAGCTGCAGTCTGAATGCCTGTGATTCGATCAGCTTTACTTTGTGCGCATGCAGATCTCGTGCTGTTACTCGGCCTGTGTTTTCCAGACGCTCTGCAATCATGCAGGCTTTCCCTCCGGGAGCGGCACATGCATCCAGAACGATATCCCCCTTTTCCGGATTAAGAGCCTGTACGCTTGCCATTGATCCTTCATCCTGGATACTGAACCATCCTTTTTTGAATGCTTCAGTGACTGCTGCATTTCCTCCGCTTACTCGTAATGCGTATGGAAACAACGGGCTCGCCGCTATGCTCAGTCCATCTTCTTCGAGTGCAAATCGAACGGCTTCCGGAGTCGCCAAGGCAGTATTGACTCTGATGGATGTGACGGGAGGAGTATTATTATGTGTTGCAATTTCTGCAGCTGTTTCTGCACCATACTGCCTCGTCCATCTGTTAATCATCCAATCCGGATGCGAGGTCTCAATCGCAGTTTTTTGGAGAGGATCTGCAGTTTCGATCGGAGCAAACCCTTTGCGAATGACCGATCGCAATATACCGTTTACCATGCCGGAGATACCTTTATGACCGCGCTTTGCTGCAATGTTCACCGCTTCATTCACCACAGCATGATCCGGCACCCGGTCCAAAAACTTTAACTGAAAAAGGCTTAACAGAAGCAGCTGCCTCATCCATGCCGAAAGCTTTTCAGGAGGTCTGTTTGAATAAGCAGCAAGCGTATTCTCCAGCAGTCGCTGATGCTGAAGCGTTCCATATACAATTTGTGTAAGAAGCCCGCTGTCCCTGTCTGAAAGCTTATGTTTTTTCAGGACTTCATCGAGCAGTAAATTGCTGTAAGCCTGATTTTTCTCTATTCGCAGAAGAGCGTCCAGCGCAGCTTCGCGGACCGGTGCTTCAGCCATGAGCAGCACCGCTTTCAAACCGCTGACCAGGCTCCAGCAAACGGCCTTTGCCGTTTAAAAAAGTGTCTGCGCTCATCTGCTTTCCGCCGGCAGGCTGAACCTTTGTCAGCCGGATGACCGTGCCTTGTCCACAGGCTGTTTCCAGCACACCTTCTGAGCAAGTCAGAACAGTGCCTGGAGCAGCTTCGGTTTCTTTTTCTGCGACTTCTGCTTCCCAGAGCTTCAGCCGGATACCTTCAATAATGGAGTAACCGACCGGCCATGGTACAAGCCCTCTTATTTGATTCCGTACAGCAGCAGCCGGCTGCTGCCAGTCAATTCTCTCCATCTCCCTCGTAATATTAGGAGCAAACGTAGCTTGTTCATGATTTTGAGGCACCCTTTTCGCAGCACCCTTTTCCAGTTGATGCAGTGCTTTAAGCAGCAGTTCGGCTCCTTCGAAACTCAGCTTATCATGCATGGTTCCCGCGGTATCGTCCTCATGTATGGGGATTGCTGACTGTACGATGATATCCCCTGCATCCAGCTTCTCAGCCATATACATAATGGTGATGCCTGTCTCTTCTCTCCCATCAATGACAGCCTGGTGAATGGGTGCTCCTCCCCGATATTCAGGAAGCAGGGACGCGTGGACGTTAATACAACCGTAAGGTGGCAGTTCCAGCACCTCTGGCGGGAGCAGCTGACCAAATGCAGCAGTAATAATGATATCCGGTGCCGCTTCCTTTAGAGGAACAATGCCATCAGACAGCTTTTCAGGCTGCCAGACGGGAATTCCATGCTTTTCCGCCGCCTGTTTCACAGGCGATGGAATCATCTCCTTTTTTCTGCCCCGCGGACGATCCGGCTGTGTGACGACAAGAGGTACGTCATAACCCTCCGCCAAAATTCTTTCAAGTACTGGTACCGAGAAATCCGGGGTACCCATAAATACTGCTCGTTTCATAAAAGCCTCCTTGAACTGTTCACTACATCATCATATACGGATTTGTGTCAATTGAGAGCTGCAGATCAGTGCCTGCCGTTTCTTTTTGCCAGGCACTGAGCATGTTTTTCAATATATTAGAAAGATCTGGTTCCCGCTTGTATTTTATCATGCACTGATACCGGAAACGATCCTTTATCCTCGGAATAGGCGAGGCTACAGGCCCCAGTATCTTTGCCTGTTCTGACAGAGAATTCCTTAAATACGTTCCGATTTTTTCTGTTGCAGTGACCGCTTGATTTAAATCGGTATGAGATACATGGACCATCGTCAAATAATAGTATGGTGGATATCCGCCTACTCTTCTCAAATACATTTCTTTTTCATAAAAGCCGGTAAAATCATGTTTAATGACGTCTGTAATGCTGTAATGATCGGGTGAGTAGGTCTGAATAAAAACCTCTCCCTGCTTCTCATGACGGCCGGCTCTGCCTGCAAGCTGAGTTAAAAGCTGAAATGTCCGCTCAGCTGAACGAAAATCCGGTAAATGCAGCATGGAATCAGCAGCCAGTACTCCCGCAAGCGTGATATTCGGAAAATCAAGCCCTTTGGCAATCATCTGCGTTCCAAGAAGGATATCTGCCTCCCCCTTCCCAAATGATTCCAGCAATCGTTCGTGCGAACCTTTTCGCGTCGTCGTGTCGACATCCATCCGGATCACCTTCACTCCTGGAAGCACTTGATAAAGTTCTTCCTCAACTTTCTGCGTGCCTGTGCCGAAAAAGCGGATTTGATCGCTTTCGCATTCCGGACAAACAGAAGGCAATGTTTCCAGATAACCGCAGTAATGACACTGAAGCGAGTGAGAGCTGCGATGATACGTTAACGATATATCGCAATGCCGGCATTGTGGTACATAGCCACAGTCCCGGCACATAATAAAGGATGAATACCCTCTCCTGTTCAGCATGAGTACGGTTTGTTCTCCTTTTTCGATACGCTGTTTAATCGCATCCAGCAGCGGTCGTGAAAACATGGAGCGGTTGCCTTCTTTCAGCTGAGCACGCATATCTACTACATGAACGTGAGGCATCACCTGTTCGTTCACACGGTTTTCCATCGTCAGAAGCTCATATACGCCTTTCTCAGCGCGTGCATAGCTCTCCAGAGAAGGCGTTGCACTTCCTAATACAACCGGACATTGAAACTGTTCGGCACGTATGATTGCGGCCTGACGGGCATGGTAGCGCGGAGCTTCTTCCTGCTTGTAGCTGCTCTCGTGTTCTTCATCTACAATAAAAATCCCTATATTTTGGAAGGGTGCAAAAACAGCTGACCTTGCTCCTACGACAACCTTTACTCTTCCTTCCCGGATTTTCCGCCATTCATCGTACTTTTCCCCTTTGGAAAGAGCAGAATGCATGACCGCCACTAAAGAGCCAAACCGCGCCCTGAACCTGTGAACCATCTGAGGTGTGAGCGAGATTTCAGGAACCAGAACGACCGCTTCCTGTCCTTTTTGCAGTACTCGTTCAATTGCCTGCAAATATACTTCCGTTTTACCGCTTCCGGTCACCCCTCGAATCATAAAAACTCTGTGATACTCGTTATAAATGGAGTCGCTTATCTTGTCGAGCGCCTCCTTTTGATCATCAAACAGCAGCAGAGCTTCATCAGACTGAACGTTTTTACCTGCAAAAGGATCACGCTCTACAATCTCCTGGCGCTTTTGAACGAGCTGCTTTTTCACCAGTGCCTCAGCTGTCCCCCTGGCATTATCAGACCCGAGCATGGCAGCCGGAAGCGCTTTGCCTGCATTCAGCAGTTGCTTTAGAATTTCAGCTTGTTTCGGAGCTTTAGCCGATAGCTCCTCAGCTGATAGAAATGTAGCCTCTGGAGCTGCCTCATACACATACTGCTTTTTGGACCCGTCTTTCGTGCTGACCTGCGGTTCAACGATCAAGTCGCCTTTCCGGACAGCCGCAAGAAGCTGAGACCGTTCTGCTGCCGGAGCGTGCAGCTGCCATGTATCCCAGTCTTCAATCGGCAAGACACTTGAAAAATGCCGCTCTCCGGCATCTGTCGCAGCCACGACTTTTTTTCGGTAGACTGCCCTCATTGCCTGCGGGAGCATCGCCTTAAGCACAGATGCTTTTAACGACAGGGTTTCCTGACATACTATGTCCGCAGTCCGCATCAGTTCTTCCGTTAAGACCGGGGTCAGATCAATTAATTTTTTCACTGCCCGAAGCCTTGATGTCGGAATATCTGATGAGTCCTTAAGATTCGTAATAAACCCTTGTACTGGTCTTGGACCAAACGGGACATGAACACGGCAGCCCGGAGCTGCCGTTTCCTGCATATCTTCTGGAACAGCATAGTCAAACGTCCGGTCAACCGCCTGAGCCGGTACATCAACGATCACTTCAGCGATCATACCGATTCACCCACAGCGGTGGAATGTGATTCAGAATTTGTTTCGCCGCATCCGCTTTTGACATAAGTGGAATATGGTCTTTTGTCCCATCCCGGAAAAAAAGATCGAGTGAATTAGTATCGACTTGAAAACCACTTCCCTCACTTACTACCGAGTTAGCGCAGATTGCATCCACGTTTTTTTTGCGAAGCTTCTCTCTTGCGTAGTCTTCAACATTTTCTGATTCTGCAGCAAATCCGATCAGCACCGGTTTTTTTTCCAGAGTTCCAAGTTCAGCCAGGATATCAGCTGTCCGGATCATATGAAGGGTTTCACTTCCAGCCGATTTTTTCATTTTTTCTGTTAATGGTTCTGCAGGCTTGTAATCCGATACCGCAGCAGCTTTAATCACAACATCTGCTGCCTCAGCTTTATTCATTACGGCTTTGTACATCTCCTCAGCCGACTGAACATTAATCCGATTCACCCCATGGGGCGTATCAAGCGACACAGGCCCTGCAACAAGAGTAACGTCCGCTCCGCGGGCTGCAGCTTCTGCAGCAAGAGAAAATCCCATTTTCCCGGAAGAACGGTTTGACAAAAACCTTACCGGATCGATGACTTCCTGAGTCGGACCGGCCGTTATAACCACTCGTTTGCCGTGCCATTCAGGATGAGCCGCTCGGATAAAATGATGATCAATCATCGCGTGAAGATCCTCCGGCTCTGCCATTCGGCCTTTACCAGTATAGCCGCAGGCTAAGTATCCTTCATCCGGCTCCACGAACTGATATCCATCCTGAACTAACCGCTGCATATTCCGCTGTACAGCAGGATTCGCATACATATGTACATTCATTGCCGGTGCGATATACTTTGGAGCAGTTGAAGCCATAATAGTCGTCGACACCATATCATCAGCTAATCCATTTGCAAGCCGCGCGATTACATCGGCAGAAGCAGGTGCGATAAAAATAATATCAGCCCAGTCAGCGACGTCAATATGAGCAATTTTCTCCGGATCCGGCTCAATAAATGTATCTGTATAGACCGGGTTACGGGACAACGCCTGAAACGTTACTTCGCCGATAAAATTCAGCGCATTTTTTGTCATCATAACTTTCACTTCATAATCTGCCTGAACGAGCCGGGATGTCAGAGCTGCCGCTTTAAATGCTGCAATCCCCCCCGATACTGCCAGAAGAACTCGTTTTTTACCTTTCACCGTCTGCAGCCTCCTTTTTCAATCATCTGCTACCAGTATACCTTATCGTGCATCAGCCTTGCAGGTTTAACCGGGTGCACGACTGCACTTAACTATTTCATCCTCTGTAAGCAAAGCCATAAGGTGCGTCCCAGTAATAAACAATGGTTCCCGATCAAAAAAAGAAACGATCTGGGAACTCAGATCGTTTCGTGGACATCGTCATCATTCAGCTCATACGTTAAACTTTCTGCTTCAATTTCTTCCAGAGCCTTTCCGACAAAGTTTACCGATTTCGAGCCTTGAGGTCTGCTGAACTTGTCGGGGAAATCGCGAAGTTCGCGGGCCCGGGCAGCAGAAACGGTCACAAGGGTATATTTTGAGTTAATTTTAGTTTGTAACGAATCAATTGATGGTTGCAGCATACTGTTGATTCACTCCTCCGCTAGTTGTTTATACTGATGAATCAGCCGATCTTTTTTGCAGTTTTCTGCGGTTACGATGGATTTGATCCGCTCTACTGCAAGCTCAACTTCATCATTTTCGACAACGTAATCGTACTTATCCATAAGCTCGATTTCGTCACGTGCCACCGTCATCCGGCTTTCAATAAGGTCTCCCGTTTCTGTTCCGCGCCCTTCGATCCGGCTGCGAAGCTCATTGAGGCTTGGCGGCATTAGAAAAATAAAGACACCTTCTGGAAAGCTCTCTTTTACTTGCAGAGCGCCCTGCACTTCGATCTCGAGAATAACATCGTATCCTTTTTCAATCATCTCCGTCACGTATGCCCTCGGAGTCCCATAATAATTATCGACATATCTCGCGTACTCGAGCATCTCACCTTCCTCGATCATCTTTTCAAATTCTTCTTTCGATTTGAAAAAATAATTGATGCCGTTCTGTTCACCTTCACGCGGGGAGCGTGTAGTGGCGGAAACAGAGTATTTAATATCTGTATCATGCTGTCTGAGCGCACCGCATACCGTCCCTTTCCCTACACCGGAAGGGCCGGAGAGTACGATCAGCAGACCTTTTTCTCGCTTCATTCTTCGCCTCCAACTGAATCCATGATTTCTTTAGTATAGCATGCACACAGGCTGCTCGCCACGCACTATTCTTCTGTCGCGTCTTCCTTGCTAGTAATGACACGCTGCGCCACTGTTTCGGGCTGCACAGCTGACAAGATAACGTGATCACTATCCGCGATAATCACGGCCCTTGTGCGTCTCCCATATGTAGCATCTACGAGCATATTCCGTTCTCTTGCGTCAGAAATAATCCGTTTGATCGGAGCTGATTCCGGACTTACGATCGAGATTATCCTGTTAGCCGATACAATATTACCAAATCCGATGTTGATCAGTTTAATATCCATTCTGGCACCGCCTTATATTTATTCTGCGTTCTGCACTTGCTCCCGCATCTTTTCCAAAACATCTTTCATTTCAACTACTTGCCGGCCTACGAATTCCGAACCGGACTTCGATCCGATCGTATTCGTCTCGCGGTTAATTTCCTGAAGTATAAATTCCAGTCTTCTGCCTGCCGGAGACCCGCTGACACATGTTTCATAGAACTGGCTGATGTGACTCGCCATTCGTGACAGCTCTTCTGAAATATCAGCCTTCTCAGCCAGCACTGCTGCCTCCTGAACAACACGCTGTTCTTCCATACCGGTTCCATGAAGAAACTGCTCAAGCTTTCGTTTAAGCATACTGTAAACGTCTTTGCGACTCTCTAGAAATGATTGCTCTGTTTCAGCCCGCAGATTCTTTAGACTTCCCAGGTTTATGAGCAGATCCTGCTGCAATGCTTTGCCTTCACTACATCTCATTTCGACTGCTTCCTCTAGAGCCTCTTCAAAAAGAGGTATTACAGCTTTTGTCATAACTGACAGCCCGGGGAGCGCTTCCGACTCCCTGATAACGCCCGCCTGAAATAAGTGATCTGTAGCCTCGACAGTCAAATTAGTGTGAAGCACCTGGTTTATTTCGGATAATACATCTGCATACTGCTTCAGCCGTTCTCGATCCAGGGTCAGTTTGCCTGCCTGTTCCGTTGAAGAAACGTGCACATGTATTTCTACGCGGCCGCGGATAAGCTTATCCTCCAGCGTTGAACGGAATGCCGGTTCAAGGATTCCCCAGCCTTTAGGCAGCTTGACAGACACATCCCGGAAACGATGATTTACAGTCTTAATTTCGACTGTAAGCCGACTTCCCTGAACTGATCCTTCCGAACGGCCAAATCCTGTCATACTTCTCAGCATTGCTATCACTTCCACTTCTACATTCTAAACAATTTCCAATAACAGGACAAGTCTGTCGAGTAAATTCCCTCACTGGAGTGCTTCTGCTATAATGAGCCGTAGTTATCTAAGAGGAGTGAAACAGTCATGGCATTCGACGGAATCGTTACCCGAGCCGTAACGCAGTCTGTCGCTGATACGTTAGTCAGCGGCAGGGTCGTAAAAATACACCAGCCTCACCCGCATGATTTAGTAATGACAATTCGGGCTAACGGGAAAAACCACCCTTTATTTATTTCAGTCAATCCCAGCTTTGCCCGTTTTCAACTTACGAATGTAAAGTTTCAAAACCCATCTGAGCCGCCTCTCTTTTGTATGGTGCTTCGTAAGCATTTAGAAGGGGCTGTTCTGGATTCTGTTGAGCAGCATGGTCTGGAGCGAATCATCACATTTTCTTTTACCGGCAGAAATGAACTTGGAGATGTGTCCGAAAAGAAGCTTGTCCTGGAACTTATGGGGCGCCACAGCAACTTAATATTCACAGATGCCGAAACCGGAAAGATAATTGAAAGCATGAAACACGTTCCGCCTTCCATCTCTCAGTACCGGACAGTTCTGCCAGGACACGATTACATGAATCCTCCATACATGGATAAGCGGAATCCGATGGAAATCAGCACCGAAGAGCTGATCCGGCAGGTAGATTTCAATCAGGGGAAAATGAACCGGCAGCTTCTGCAGCTGTTTAGCGGACTTTCCCCGCTTATTATTGATGAAATTCTGGATCGTTCCGGTTTTCTAAACAGCCGCACGCTGAGTGACTCTTTCCAAAGCGTTATGGACGATGTTAGAAATGGAAGGTTTACACCGGCAATAACCCAAGTCGACGGGAAAGCTTATTTTCATGTCATTGCTCTCCATCACCTTCAAGGGCAAACAGAAACGTTCGACACCGTTCATGCGATGCTTGATCGATATTATGAAGGAAAAGCAGAACGGGACCGGGTGCGGCAGCAGGCGCATGATTTAGAGCGGCTGCTGAAAAATGAATATGACCGCAGCGCCTCCAAAATTAAAAAACTGACAAAAACGCTCAAAGATGCAGATAAAGCAGATCAAAAACAAAAGCTGGGAGAGTTACTCACAGCAAATATGCATGCCGTCAAATCTGGTGATAAGGAAGCCACCGTCATAGACTATTATGATGAAAATCAGTCCAAAATTACTATTCCACTATCAGAACGGCTCACCCCTTCTGAGAACGCTCAAAGATACTTTAAGCAATACCATAAATTAAAAAACTCTGCGGTCTTTGTCGAAAAGGAAATTAAAAAAGCGGAAGTTGACATGGAGTATCTTTCGAGGCTGATGCAGCAGCTTGAAACTGCTGACACCCAGGATATTGAAGATATTCGTGAAGAGCTTACCGAAGAAGGATATATTAAAGCTAAACCTTCCAGAAAGAAAAAGAAGAAAGCTTCAAAGCCTATGCCGGATCGGTATCTGTCTTCATCAGGAATTGAGATTTTTGTAGGTAAAAACAACAAGCAGAACGAGCATGTAACGATGAGGCTCGGACGCCAGGATGAAATCTGGCTTCATACGAAAGATATTCCGGGCTCTCATGTGCTGATTCGAAGCACCGAACCGGATGAAACCACGCTTCACGAAGCTGCAGAGATTGCAGCCTGGCACAGCAAAAGCAGAATGTCAGGCAATGTGCCGGTCGATTTCACGAAAATCCGCCATGTTAAAAAGCCGAATGGAGCAAAGCCCGGCTTCGTCACTTATGATCAGCAAACAACACTGTTTGTCACGCCTGATGAACAAAAAATCCGTTCATTGAAGCAGAGTCAAAGGGGGTAAGTCGATGATTGTTACACGTCGGGACCGCAGCTTCTGGATGATTGATCAACATGAACACGCTCGCCTCTCCGCTGCTATGGCTGCTGCGTTCAAGCCTGGCCTGACTGACATGCCACAGCTGCTGACTGCAGCTGTGAGAGGACATGACCGTGCCTGGCAAATTCTGGACAGAGAACCTCTTTGGAATGACCATGCTGAAAAGCCATACTCGTTTCTTGATTTTCCTGCTGACATGAAGATGGTGTTTTATGAGCAGGGTCTGCAGCAGACGGAGTCAGAAAATCCGGGCTGCGCGCTGCTGCAGAGTCTTCACTACTGCTCCCTTGTAAAAGGCCGCACTTCAGGTGAAAAGCGTTTTTTAAAACGGGAACAGGTTCGACAGGCCAGGTTAGCCGATTTTGTACCGGAGGCCGATTTAGACGGGCTTCTGAAACTGCTTCAATTTACCGACAGTCTCTCCTTGTACGTGTGCATGCGCCCCGGCGTGGCGGGAATATACCGCCAGGAAGAAAACGGATTTCATGCTTCAGAAGACCTTCCTTTTACAAACGGCCTGTCTTTTCAGGCAGAGTGGACTGATGGAGAGCTTACCTGCAGTCCGTCCCCGTTTCATAAACAAATTGATTTTCAGCTTGAGGCACGTCAGCTGCAGTTGGATGATTGTAAAGATAATGGATTGGTGAATACATTCCGTCATACCAGACCGACTGCTTTACACGTGAAAATCAGATAGACATGCCGTTTTATACAGCATACGCTCTTTTAAAACTACGTGAAGTTTCTTTTTATACTAGAAAACCTCCGGAGCTGTCAGCCCGGAGGTTTTCTTCGTTTCAGAGATCAGCCTGCATCGAGTGCAGCGAATTGTGATTTGACCAGCGCATAATATTCTCCCCGCTGTTCAATCAGCTCGTCATGACTGCCTTGTTCTAAAATTTCTCCTTGTTCCAGCACGAAAATGTGATCCGCTTCCCGAATAGTTGAGAGTCGATGAGCGATCATAACAGCCGTCCTTCCATGAAGCAGTTTTTCAAGAGCACGCTGGATCAGCTGCTCTGTCTCTGTGTCGATAGAAGCAGTTGCCTCATCCAGAATTAAAATCTGCGGATCTGCCAGCAGCGCACGTGCAAAGGAAATCAGCTGCCTTTCGCCGACTGAAAGAATATTGCCTCGTTCTTCAACCTCTGTTTCATATCCGTTTGCGAGCTGTTTTATAAATTTATCTGCTCCAACAGTCTGTGCTGCCCGTTTACATTCTTCATCCGAGGCATCGGGCTTTCCAAATCGTATGTTATCAATGATGGTGCCTGAAAAAATAAACGTGTCCTGCAAAACGATGCTGACTTGCTTCCGGAGGCTGTCCAGACTCACATCCCGGAGATCGTGACCATCTATTTTCACGGTTCCTGACGTAGGATCATAAAAGCGGCTGATCAGGTTAACAATCGTCGTCTTTCCGCTTCCTGTATGTCCAACAAGAGCGATCGTCTGTCCTGCTCTCATTTCCAGATTAATCGACTGGAGTGCCTTACGCTTACTGTCATATGCGAATTCCACATTGTCAAACTCGATATGTCCCTCGACCTGACCTAATTCAACTGCGTGTTCCTGTTCCGGAACGGAAGGCAGTTCATCAAGAAATTCAAAGATACGTTCTGAAGATGCCATCCCGACAAGCAGCTGGTTATAAACCTGACCAAGCCTCGAAATAGGCTCCCAGAACATACCAAGAAAGAGAGAGAACGTGAAGAATTCGCCTATTGTAAGTCCTCCTGTCTGAATAAGAAAAACACCGTACCACAGCAGCACTGCCGTTCCAATCGCACCGCTCATTTCAACGAACGGACGAAACATGGCACTTTTCTGCGTGGCATTTCTCCAGGACTCATAGTTTTGGCCATTGATCTTGTTAAAGAAGCCGATATTTGGCTTTTCCTGCGTATAGGACTGCGTTACCCGGATTCCCTGAATGCTTTCATTCAAATGGGAATTCAGCATCGACTGCTTCAGTCTGACATCCTGCCAGGACCGTCTGATATTCCGGCGGAGCCTTGTCGAGATAAAGAACATAATCGGCAGAACGATCATGATAGCAAGTGTCAGCTCCGGACTGATATAGAAAAGCAGTGCAATGATTCCGATCAGCATGATAATGTCCATCAACAAGTTAATAACACCGTTCGTGAACAAATCCTGCAGGCTGTTCACATCATTTGTGATCCGTACAAGGATAGATCCTGCTGAACGCTGATCAAAAAACCGGTGCGACAGCCGCTGGATGTGATTAAATAATGCTGTCCGCAAATCAAAGATAATATACTGACCAAGCTTGTTCATGTATTTAATCCGGAGCAGGTTTCCAACCCAGGATATTACATATAATCCTGCAATGACTGCTACCATTATAAAGAGGAAATTCATATCTCCAAATTCGATAATGTGATCAAGTGCATAGCTGCCGATAAGAATCGGCGCCAGCAGACGAACCGCTGTGGAAAGCAGCATTCCAAAAACAGCGATCGGAAGAATAGTTTTGGCGTAAGGCTTCATGTACTGAAGCAGCCGTGTCATTTGTTTCCAGTTAAAGGGCTTTTCAATCGCCTGATCCGTTGAGTAGTGAAATCGTTTCAACGTCCGGCTTTCCTGCTTGTCATTCATAGTTTCACCCCCCCCTGGTTTATTTAGCTTCCTGCATAAATGTATGTTTATCTTTGTACTGCAGATCAAAAATACGACGGTATGCTCCCTGCTGCTGCATCAATTCATGATGATTTCCGCGCTCAACAATTCGCCCGTTATCCATAACCAAAATTTCATCAGCATGCATAAGAGAGGATATACGGTGTGCAATAATAAACGTCGTTCTTCCTTTCATCACTTCCTGAAATGCTTTCTGAATCTTTACTTCAGTTTCCATATCTACGGCACTCGTTGCATCGTCAAGAATCAGAATGCTAGGGTCAACACAAATGGCCCGGGCGATCGCAATCCGCTGCTTTTGACCGCCTGATAAACCGCCTCCGCGTTCTCCGAGAACCGTGTCATAACCGTCCGGCAGCTGCATGATAAATTCATGTGCATCTGCTCGTTTAGCCGCATCGATAATCTGTTCCATCTCAGCACCTGGATTCCCGTATGAAATATTATCTTTAACGGAGGAAGAAAATAAAAATGACTCCTGAAGGACGACGCCTGTACTGCTTCGGATGGTCCGCAGCGTATAATCAGCGAGCGGCCTGTCATCGATCAATACTTCACCCTGATCGGGCTCGTAAAATCTGGTAATGAGCTGAGTGATCGACGTTTTGCCTGAGCCGGTTGCTCCTATTAATCCAATCGTCATACCAGGTTCTGCCCGGAAGCTGAGGTCCTCAAGCGCTAAATCCTCTTCTTCGTCATAGCGGTGCCTCACCTGTTTAAATTCTACTCTGCCTTCAAGACGGTCTTTAGCAATGGCATCTGGTTTGTCCATAATTTCTTCCGGCTGCTCGAGCACCTGAAGCAGTCTTTCTCCGGAAGCTTTAGCCTGAGAAAATGTATTTACAATAAATCCGAGGTTCATGAGCGGATTAATAATAAACCAGATTAAGCTGAAAAACGCAACGAGCACACCAGGCTGAATGTCTCCGCTAATGACAAGAAAACCACCGTAGCCAAGAAGTACTACCACACAAATGTGACCAATCAATTCCATGAACGGAAAATAGGACGCCCAAATATTTGACGTATAAATATATTTATCTTTATAGTCTGTGTTTTTATCTTCAAATCTTCCCATCTCATAATTTTCTTTAGAGAGCGATTTTACGGTCGTCATACCGCTTATGTTTTCCTGAACCTTCGTAGTCAGCCCTGCAAAGGACTTGCGGATGTCGGTAAATGCAGGATGAACTTTTTTGTCAAACCTATAGACGGTGATAATCAGAAAAGGCATCGCTGCAAGCGTGACGACCGCTAATGAAGGACTGTAAAAGAACATAATTCCTAAGCTGAGGCCAACAAGCATCACGAGATTAATCAACTGAGCAAACCCGAAAGACAGAAAAAAGCGGAAGCCTTCTACATCGGCTGTCAGACGAGACATCAGATCTCCGGTTCTGGCATTATCATAATAACGGAACGGAAGATACTGAAGCTTTTTATAAAGCGCATTACGGAGCTCGAATACGGCACGAATTCCGAATAAATCACCTAGATATTGATGAAAGTAAACAGCGATCCCTTTGAGCAGCGTTATCACAAAAAAACCTACGGCTACATAAGGAATCCAGCCGTAGTTCTGATCAAGCACAATGTAGTCTATTGTGATTTGCAGAATGACCGGATAGGCAACGGTGAAGCCTGTCACGGCAAGCAGCAGAACGATCGACCAGAAAAAATAGGCTTTAAACGGCCAGTAAAACTGTTTCAATTTCTTAAATGTATCCATGATAGTTCCTCCTTCCGACCAATGGCAGTTCTTCTAATATATCGGTTTCCGAAATAATAATCCAGTACTATATAAAGTCAGATTCGACTGTAACCTGGAATTATCAGGTGATTTCTGAATATTTTCACCTTTTCACTGGATTATACTCTTTCATACGTCAAAATAGAATGAATATGCCTGCTGAAGAATACCCTGTATATAATCGGTAAATGCAAAAAAAGCTGACCAAGTGTTCAGCCCTGGACAGCTTTATTCTCACATAAAAATCATCACCGCTGCCCAGCCGAAAAGCAGCAGTGGAATGTTAAAGTGCAGGAAAGTTGGAACGACGGTATCCCAGATATGATTATGCTGGCCGTCAGCATTTAACCCGGCAGTAGGTCCCAGCGTGCTGTCAGAAGCCGGACTTCCTGCGTCACCAAGTGCGCCCGCTGTGCCGATAAGTGCAATGACCGCAAGCGGTGAAAACCCGAGCGATGCCGCCAGCGGAACAAAAATAGCTGCTAATATCGGTACCGTGGCAAATGAGGAGCCAATCCCCATTGTAATAAATAGGCCGATGAGCAGCATGACAAGTGCTGCCAGCGCCTGCCTGCCATCAAACCACGTTTCTGCCGATGCTACAAGAAGCTCGACGTGCCCGCTTTCCCGGATCACTTCGGCGAAACCACCTGCAGTAATCATGACAAAACCGATGAAGGCGAGCATTTTCATCCCGTTCGTAATTAGTCCGTCAGCTTCCTGAAGGGAGTATTTTTTTAGGCCGTGCAGGACTGCGAAATAAACGTAAAGCAGTGTTAATCCTGCAAATACACCAAAGATCATAGAATCTGACCATATCTGTGCTGCGAGTACCGCAAGAACAGCAAGAGATCCTACTGCTGTTCCGAATGGGGGCGCTTCCCGACGAGTTCCGGCTTCTGCAATTTCCCTGTTTTCATATGAGCGGTTTTTACGATAGGTTACCAGTATAGCTACGGCCAGTCCTGCGACCATTCCGGCAACAGGGAGTGCCATGGCAAGCGGGATATCAGCGAGATCGATCGCCATACCGCTTGCTTCCATATTTTCTGAGATCGTCTGATGAAAAATGAGACCGTAGCCCGCTGGCAGCAGAATATAAGGAGCCTTCAGCCCGAACGTCAATGCGGTTGCTGCTGCCCTGCGATCCAGCAGAAGTTCATTGAACACTTTTAGTAAAGGCGGAATGAGCAGCGGAATAAACGCAATGTGAACAGGAACCAGATTTTGTGAGAAACACGCGATAAGCGCCGTAGTAAATAGAAGCAGCACTTTAACGAGTGTCGTTTTCCTGGCTTCACCGCGCTTTCCTAACAGCTTCACTGCCCCTGCCACAAGTTTGTCCGGTATACCAGTGAATGTGATCCCTGCTGCAAAAGCTCCAAGCAGCCCGTAGCTCAACGCGATCTGTGCATTTGTTCCAAGTCCATCTGAGAACACTTGAATTATTTCGCTTATTCCCATACCGGCAGTGATCCCGCCGGCTGCTGCACCGATGAGAAGAGCTACGACAACGTGAACACGCGATAAGCTGAGAATAATCATGACTAATACGGCAACAATAACTGCATTCATTAAACGGTACGCTCCTGTCTTTATCGTGATAAACCACTAATGTAAAAAAGCCTTCATGAGAATATCATGCAGGCGGCAGAAAATCAATGTTTCTTTTTCGTTATCAGATAGACTGGAACGGTATAGAGATAAATGTGCAGCAGCACTGCTGTTAGAGCAAGCGGTTCTGCTTGTAACAGCCTGCCTGTGAGCTGTGGAAGCTCTGGGGCCGGATAGCTGTAAGTCATCAATTCCAGGGTCGAAACAAATGGAATAAGCCCTGCTGCAATCATGCTTGAGCCGACAGCCATATAATGACTGAGCTTTACTCCCTTCCATATTGAAAATCCTGCTGCAAAAGCTGTAACAGCAAATAAAAAAAGCCAAGCAGCAGCATGAAGCGGTTCATGAAGCAAGCGATCTCCCCCCAGTTTCTCTAGACTGTCAGTACCCTGATAAATGGAATTAAAACACATGAAATAAGCTGCTATTTCACATCTTACGATCATAGTGAAAACGAATTTCATGACAAAACTGCCCCTCTCATGCTAGCAAAAGGGACAGAATCGTACAAGCCGCTACTTTATTGCAGCCGCGATCGTTGCCCGTTTACATGCTGACAAACGGACTTCCACTTCCTGATAGCCGGCAGCTGTCAATTTGCGCTCAAGCTCCGCTTCAGAAAACCGGTGCCGCCGTTCTGCAATGCGTCCCCATTGCAGCAAACCGTTTCGCTCCTTGTCCGGCAGCTGAAGAGCGTCCTGTTCTGCGCGTGCTGACGAGAATCCAGGTGCTGGATTCAGCAGTCGCAGCTCGCCACCTCTGCGCTGTACCCGAAACCATTCTGAAAGGGCACGGTCAGGCTCCGGAAGCAGAAACAAAACGCAGGTGCTGATGACTGCGTCAAATTGTTCGTCAGGGAACGGGAGTTTTTCAACGTCTGCTTGTAAAAACGTAAGTCCGCTTTCCCCGTGGTGAAGCTGCTTTGCTTCCCTGATCATTTCAGAAGAAAGATCAATCCCCACGCGGTGTTGAAACTGACGGAGCCGCGCTGCAAGTCTGCCTGTTCCGCACCCGGAATCCAACAGCTCTTCACCTGATAAGTTCCTGCATGTTTCATCTTGAAGCCGGATAAACCAGGAGGAGGCTGCCATTTGATCGAAAAAGTTTGTTTTGTTATCAAAGTCTTCTGCGGTAAATCTTCTCATGCCGGTCAACTCCTTGTAAAAGCGTCGCTCCATCCGGCAGGATCCGTATTCCAGCTGGCTAGCCTGTCTGCGTCTGCTTCGGAAATAAGTCCTTTGCGTTCTGCAGCCTTGAGCAGGACGGAGAAGGAGGTTAATGCTTCAACTGGATAGGAGCGGTCTTTCGTTTGTTCATGAAGCATCTGCAAATCATATGTAAAAATGGCCGCTATGCCAACCGGTATGCCGCCTTCTGCCTGAACAGCATCGGCTGCTTTCAGTGCGGACCCACCGGTAGAGAGCAGATCTTCAATAACCAATACTTTCGCTCCCTCTAGAAGATTTCCCTCTATTTTATTTTTCCGACCGTGAGATTTTGGTGAACTGCGAACATATATCATTGGCAGTTCTGCCTGATCAGCTGCCCAGGCAGCGTGCGGTATCCCTGCAGTTGCTGTTCCTGCAATAACATCTGCATCGAGCTCCCGTGCTTTTTCAGCAAACCATGCAGCAATTTGTTTACGGCCTTCCGGGTGCCCCATAAGTAATCGGTTGTCACAGTATATTGGTGAGCGGAGACCGGAGCTCCATGTAAATGGGTTTTCCGGGGAAAGCACAACTGCCTCGATTTCAAGCAGAAGTTCTGCTGCCTTAAACTCGTTCATTGTTAAGCCACTCCTTTTGTATTGCCTGATAAGCTCTCGCCGGATCGCTGCTTCTTGTAATCTCGCGCCCGCAAACAATTGCATCTGCTCCGGCCGCTGCTGCATGAGCGGGCGTCGCCGTTCTGACCTGATCATGTCCTGCTGCATGGATCGATCTGATACCCGGTGTGACACAAAGAAAATCACTTCCGCAGGCTACTTTAATCTGTCTGGTTTCATGAACGGAGCAGACTACTCCGTCCAGACCACTCTCTTTTGTCAAAGCTGCAAGCTGATTAACAGAGCGCTCTAAACCAGATGTCATTCCCTGCTCCTCGATAACTTGCTGATCGGATGTACTCGTCAACTGCGTAACGGCTATAAGGGAGGGACGACCGGAGGAGTCCGAACCGATTTCGAGACCTTCCCGGGCTGCCTCCATCATGCGTCTGCCGCCAAGCGCATGAACATTTACAAGATCAATTCCGGATGCAGCAACGATTATCATGGCCCGCTTCACAGTTTCAGGTATGTCATGCATCTTCACGTCCAGAAAAACACCGTGCCCGTTATGTTTAACGCGATCAACAAAGGAGAGCCCTTCTTTATAAAACAGTTCCATGCCGATTTTGACATAAACGCCGCTTCCGAGCTGATCAAGAAGCCGGAATGCTTTTGCTTTATTTTCTACATCAAGTGCTACGATAAGGGAACGCTGCACGACTTCCAGCTCCTTCCTGTTAATTCTGAAACGTGGGAAATCTGTCGTTTTTCAAGCCATTCATCTAATTCTCCAATCAGCTCCGGACAAATAAAAGGATTTTGAAAATTAGCAGTTCCTACTGCTACAGCAGAAGCTCCAGCACTTAAAAAGTCAATAATATCTTCTACTGAGGAAATGCCTCCCATGCCGATTATAGGAAGATCCGTCCGCTGACTGACTTCGTAAATCATTCGAATCGCTACTGGCTTAACTGCAGGACCGGAAAGTCCGCCGGTTTTGTTTGCCAGAACAGGCCTTCCCGTTTCGGTATCAAGACGCATGCCGATCAGCGTATTAATCATGCTTAAACCTGAGGCTCCTGCTTTTTCAACTGATGTTGCTATAGCTGCGATGTCTCCGGTATTCGGGGACAGCTTCACATAAACAGGCTTTGCAGAAACTTCGCACACGGCTCTCGTTACTTCAGCAGCCAGCTGCGGATCATTGCCGAATTGAATGCCTCCTTCTTTCACATTCGGACATGAGATATTAAGCTCCAGCGCGCCAACCTCCTGCGCCGCTGCCATAACGGCTGCAGCTTCGCAGTAATCGTCAATAGAAGTGCCGGCAATGTTAGCAAGCACTGGAATGCCTGCTTTTCCACAGTGGCCGAGATGCTCTTCCCTGATTGCTTTGGCGCCTGGATTTTGAAGACCGATCGCATTGAGCATTCCGCTGTCCGTCTCAGCTACTCTCGGAACCGGATTTCCGCGTCTGGGCTCCGGTGTAGCTGCTTTTACAGCAGCAGCTCCGAGCACTGAGAGATCGTACAAATCAGCAAATTCTGCACCGAAAGCAAAGCAGCCAGAAGCTGGCATCACCGGGTTTTTCATGTCTAGTCCCGGAAGTTTAGTTTTCAATCTGCTCACAGCTGAACCACTCCCTTCTCGAAAACAGGACCATCGCTGCAAATTTTGACGTAGCCGCCGTCTTTTTTATCGCACACACATGCAAAACAGGCACCGATTCCGCATCCCATTCGTTCTTCCAGCGAGACATATCCTGGCGCCTCGATATTTTCCTGAAGCGGATGCAGCATCGCTTTCGGTCCGCACGCATAAAAGGTGTCAAACTCCGAATTCATTAACGCAGCATCCGTGACGTATCCTTTCGTTCCATACGTTCCATCCTCCGTTGTTACCTCAACCTCTCCATACTGCCTCAGTTCATCCGCCAAAAATACATCCTCTGCAGATCGGAAGCCGATCACTGATTTAACACGAATTCCGTTTTTTACGAGCTCTTCTGCAAGAAAATGAAGCGGCGGCACCCCTACCCCGCCGCCTACGAGCAGCGCTGTTCCATCATCGAGCAAAGGAAACCCTGAACCGAGCGGTCCAAAAACATCAATCGTATCGCCAACGCGTACTGATGCTATCGCTTCAGTTCCAGCTCCCGATGCTCTGAATATGATGACGCACGTTTGGTCATCTGCGGCGCTGATACTGATTGGTCTTCTTAACAGCATCGCTCTTCCATCTCCTGCCTGAACGTGCAAAAAGCGGCCGGGCGAGCATCGAGGCGGAATATGTGACCCTTCCAGCGTAAATTTATAGACGTTTGCAGCAACCTCTTCCTTTTTAGCGAGCTTCAGCTTTTCTTTGATCATACGGTCACCGCCTTTTTCTCCCTTACCGGGATCGTGCTGAAGTGCATGGATTCGATAACCTGCAGCACTGCTCTTGTCGTATCAAGAGAAGTATTGCATACAATTCCACGTTCCACTGCCTCCCGTCGAATTCTGAAACCATCTGTGGCGGGCTTCTTTCCTGTCGTTAATGTATTAACAATATAGTGCACTTCACGTCTTGAGATGACGTCCAGCATGTCCGGCTTTCCTCCGCCGACCTTGTAAACAGTTTCGGAAGGAATTCCAAGTCCTCTCAAGTACGCCGCCGTTCCAGGAGTTGCTGTAATGTCAAAACCAAGCTGATGAAAGCGTTGTGCAAGAACGCCCGCTTCTTCTTTATCCTGATCTGCAATAGTAAAAAGCACCTTTCCGTGCAGCGGCACATCCATACCGGATGCTACCAGTCCTTTATACAGAGCTTTTTCCAGTGAATGATCACGTCCCATGACTTCACCTGTAGATTTCATTTCAGGGCCCAGCGTTATGTCGACACTGCGCAGCTTTTGAAAAGAGAAGACAGGAACTTTAACTGACACTTCTTCAGGCTCTTCCAGCAGGCCAGATGTGAAGCCTTGATCCCGGAGTGATTGGCCAAGCAGACTTTTTACAGCTGCTTCCGCCATATTCATCTCCGTAATCTTGCTCAAAAACGGTACCGTTCTGCTTGAACGCGGATTCACTTCCAGCACATACACATCGTCTTCCTGAATGACAAACTGGATGTTCATGAGTCCTTTCACCTGAAATCCTCTTGCCAGTTTAATCGTGTATTCAATTAATTTCTCTTTTACGAGGTCACTGATGTTTTGAGGCGGGTAGACGGCAATAGAGTCTCCCGAATGGACACCCGCCCGCTCTATATGCTCCATAATGCCTGGGATGACAACCGTATCGCCATCACAAACGGCATCGACCTCCACTTCTTTCCCGACAAGGTACTTATCGATAAGCACTGGGTAATTGTGATTGACCTTTACCGCCTTTTGCATATAGGTGACAAGCTCTGACTCATGATAAAGAATCTGCATCGCTCGTCCGCCTAACACGTATGATGGTCTGATTAAGACCGGGTAACCGATGCCGGCTGCGATAGCTGCGGCTTCTGATACTGACACAGCTGTTCTTCCCTCTGGCTGCGGGATCCCCAGCCGCTGCAGAGTAGCTTCAAACTTATCACGGTCTTCACATGCATCAAGAAATTCGAGTGCTGTACCAATGATCGGTACGCCTCGCTTATCTAATTCCCCTGCCAGATTCAGAGCCGTCTGTCCGCCGAACTGGACAATAACCCCTTCCGGTTTCTCGTGCCGGATGACATTCATTACATCTTCAATCGTCAGCGGCTCAAAATAGAGCTTGTCCGAAATTTCGAAATCCGTTGAGACTGTCTCCGGGTTATTATTCATAATAATCGCTTCCCGGCCGCTTTCTTTAATGGTTTTGACAGTGTGAACCGTGGCATAGTCAAATTCAATGCCTTGTCCAATACGAATCGGGCCGGAACCGAGTACCAGAATGGAAGGCTTTGATGTCACCACAGATTCGTTTTCCTCTTCAAACGTACTGTAGTAGTACGGCGTTGCAGATTCGAACTCTCCTGCACATGTATCAACCATTTTGAAGACAGGATAGAGCGCCTGTTCTTCCTGCATCGATTCCAGCACATCGGTCTCTGTTCCGGAGAAGTAAGCAACTGCCTGATTAGAGAAGCCTGCTTCTTTTACTTCTTTGAAAAGATCTTTCGTCAGCTCTTCTGTCTTCAATCGTTGCTCGAGCTGCACAATTTCCTGTATTTCGTAAAGGAAATAAAGGTCGACAGCCGTGACTTCATGGATCTCCTCTGGTGTCCAGTCTCTGCGAAGCGCCTCTGCACAATAAAGGAGCCGTTCATCGTCCTGAGCAGCTAGTTTTCCTCTCAGATCGGTCCCATCAGCATCTTCAGGCATCAAGTGAAACAGTCCGATTTCGGCAGAACGGACGGCCTTGAGCAAGGATTCCGAAAGTGTCCTGCCGATCGCCATCACCTCACCGGTCGCTTTCATCTGAGAGCCGAGCGTACGGTTTGCCGAGTCGAATTTATCAAAGGGAAACCTTGGCCATTTCGTCACGACATAATCAAGCGCTGGTTCGAAGCTGGCAAATGTATTTTTCGTAACTGGATTTTGAAGCTCGTCCAGTCTGTATCCGACCGCAATTTTTGCAGACAGTTTTGCAATTGGATATCCCGTTGCTTTTGATGCGAGCGCTGACGATCGGCTGACACGCGGATTCACTTCAATGATGTAGTAGTCCTCACTATGCGGATCAATGGCGCACTGGACGTTACAGCCGCCTTCGATGCCAAGGGCAGAAATAATCTCAAGAGAAGCTGTGCGGAGCATTTGATACTCTCTGTCAGACAATGTCTGACTCGGCGCTGCTACGATCGAATCTCCTGTATGAACGCCGACAGGGTCCAGATTTTCCATGTTACAAACTACAATTGCCTGTCCGCTCTTATCGCGCATCACTTCATATTCTACTTCTTTAAAGCCGGCGATACTTTTTTCGATCAGACACTGATTCACAGGGCTTGCATAAAGTCCCTGAGCAGTTATATCTCTCAGCTCTTCATCCGTGTGTGCCATTCCCCCGCCAGTTCCACCGAGCGTATATGCAGGGCGGACGATAACCGGCAGTCCGATCGTATCAGCGAAGGCTTCCGCTTCTTCGACTGAATGAACAATTTCACTATCAGGCACCGGCTGTGAAATGCTGTGCATCAGCTCCCTGAATGCCTCTCTGTCTTCTGCCTGTCGGATTGCATCCAAATCAGTTCCGAGCAGCTCAATATTGTAGCGCCCCAGTATTCCTTGTTTCTCCAATTCCATCACGAGGTTCAATCCGGTTTGTCCACCAAGAGTAGCAATGATGCCATCCGGGCGTTCCCGGCGAATCACAGATGTCACGAATTCGGGTGTGAGCGGTTCAATATAGACACTGTCAGCTGTTGCAGCATCGGTCATGATTGTCGCTGGATTCGAGTTGACCAGCACGACTTCATAGCCTTCTTCCTTCAATGCCTGACAAGCCTGCGTGCCCGCGTAATCAAATTCAGCCGCCTGGCCGATAATGATCGGTCCGGATCCTACTACAAGTATCTTTTGAATGTCTTTACGTTTAGGCATGAATCGTTCCCCCTGTCTGCTCATGAACGAGCGCTTTGAACTGGTCAAACAAAACCGCTGATTCCGTCGGTCCTGGAGCAGCTTCCGGATGGTACTGTACACTGAATAACGGAAGTGACTCGTGTATCAGCCCTTCAATAGAACCGTCGTTTACGTTCACATGTGACACATTCAGTCCAGTTCCGGCAAGCGACGCTTCTCTCACCGTATAGCTGTGGTTTTGAGAAGTGATGGCAACTCTGCCGCTCTCGAGATGACGAACCGGATGGTTTCCACCCCGGTGTCCAAACGTCATTTTTTCTGTATCTGCTCCAAAAGCAAGTGCAAGCAGCTGATGGCCAAGGCAGATGCCGAACACCGGCAGCACTTCTGCAAGCTTTCGAACCTGCTGCACTGCTTCCGGGATATCCTGAGGATCTCCGGGACCGTTGCTGAGCATCACACCGTCCGGTGAAAGGGAAAGCACATCCTCTGCAGTTGTATTCCATGGCACAGAAATCACTTCAAATTCCTGCTTAAGAAGGTGGCTGATAATGCCTTTTTTTGCTCCGTAATCAATGAGCACGATGCGGTGTCTGCCTCGTCCCGGATACCAGTACTGCTGAGACGCAGAAACGTTTCGGACCTGATCACCGCTATGAACAGCAGCAGCCCGCAGACGTGCTTCTTCGACAGACTCTGTGCTGTCAGATAATACACCTCGCATCGTTCCGCCTGTGCGGATCATTCTTGTTAGCTTCCGTGTGTCAATCCCCTGTATTCCGGGTATGTTATGATGATTCAGCCATTCATTCAAGGTTCGCTCCCGTCGGAAGTGACTAGGATGCACTGCCGCTTTTTTTACAATCATACCGGCGCAATGCGGGATGATATTTTCAAAATCATCTCGATTAATGCCGTAATTGCCTATCAGCGGGTATGTCATACAGATAATCTGATCACGATAGGATGGATCTGTTAATATCTCCTGATAGCCTGTCATACTTGTATTGAAGACCACCTCTCCTTGACCAGCCTGATCACTTCCCAATGCTTTCCCTTTAAAAACGGCTCCGTTCTCCAGTACAAGCTTTCTCATTTTACTTCCTCCTTTTTCAACACGTCTTTTCCGTTAAAAATTGTCATCACTGGCTGACCAATCGTTTCCCAACCGTCAAACGGTGTATTTTTACCTCGGGATACAAACGAGGAGGCGTCAATTTTGAACTGTTTCTCCAAATTCAGTACAGTAAATTCTGCTTTTTCTCCTGGAGCCAGCCTCCCGTAAGGCAGATTAAACACATTTGCCGGTTTGTCCGTCATCCACGCCAGCAGCTCCTCAAGCTTAAACAGCTTCGTCTTTACAAAAAAAGTGTGCAGCAGCGGGAAAGCTGTCTCTAGGCCCGTTATTCCAAACGGCGCATGCTGGATTGGTTCAGCTTTTTCTTCCTCTGTATGGGGAGCGTGGTCTGTCGCAATAAAATCGAGCGTACCGTCAATCAGCCCTTCGATTAACGCGAGCTGATCACGGCGGCTTCGAAGCGGTGGATTCATTTTGAATTGAGCATCATCTCCTGGAATATCATCTTCATTTAACAGCAAATGATGCGGAGAAACTTCGGCAGTTACGTGAATGCCGGCTTTTTTAGCATCCCTGATTACTCTTACCGATGCTTCTGTGCTGACATGACAAACGTGATAATGGGCCCCTGTTTCTTCAGCGAGTAAAACATCTCTTGCAATATGTACAGATTCTGTCGTGGAAAGAATCCCATTTATGTTCAGTTCTTCTGCTTTACGTCCGGCATGAAGATGTCCCCCGAATAGTAAGCTGTTATCCTCACAGTGAGCTGCAACAGGGATGCCTGCTTGTGCCGCCTGCTTCATCGCGCGGTACATCATACCTGCCGACTGAACACCCACTCCGTCATCAGTAAGGGCAAAGGCGCCTGCCTGCTTTAAAGCTTCAGCATCCGTAAGGTCTTTTCCGGCTTCGCGGATCGTAATCGAGCCGTAGGGGAGAACCCGAACATGGGCATTGCGGCCAATCATTGCTTGCAGCGTTTCCATCTGCTCTTTCGTATCCGGAACTGGCCGGGTGTTGGGCATTGCGCACACAGTCGTATAACCGCCTTTAGCTGCTGCCTTCGTACCGGAACTGATCGTTTCCTTCTGTTCTCCGCCAGGCTCCCTCAGGTGCACATGCACATCGATAAATCCCGGACTGATAATAAGTCCGCTTACATCTATCGTTTCATCTGCCGTATCATGAGACAGCTCCACTGCCATTTGCTCTATCAGCCCGGTAACTTCCGAAACAACAAGATCCTGCCTGATTAGCTTCCCGTTCTGATAGACACGTGCACCTTTATACAGCTTTTTCATAGCATTTCTCCTCCTTTGTTTTTACCACTTCAGCCAGAACAGCCTGCCTGATCTTAACTCCGTTTGCCATTTGCTTAAAAATACGTGAAAAAGGTGCTTCGACAAGCGACGTGTGCAGCTCGACTCCACGATTTACAGGGCCGGGATGCATCAAGATCGTATGCGGCCTGAATGTGTCAGCACGCTCAGGCGTCAATCCGAACTCCTCCAGATAATGTGGAAACACAGGCTCTGACTCATCGTGCCTTTCAAGCTGGGTGCGGAGCGCCATCCACACGTCTGCCTGTCTGCAGCCTTCATCGGCAGTAATCGTCTTCGCATCTTCAGGCATCCATTCAGAAGGTCCGCTGAAGCGGACAGTCGCCCCAAGCCGTTCGAGAACGGCTGCATTCGCTGACGCAATCCTGCTGTGACGAATATCCCCGCTGATTACTACTTGCAGCCCGCGAAATGTGCCAAATTCCTGCTTGATTGTCAGCAAGTCCAGCAGCGACTGAGTCGGATGATCGCCTGATCCGTCTCCTGCATTAATAATCGGAATCTGAACATCGTGCAGCTCGTTATAAAATGCTTTCTCTTTCGTGCGGATGATGACAGCACTCACGCCTATAGCTTCCAGCGTTTTAACGGTATCGTAAAGCGTTTCACCTTTTTGCAAACTGGAGCCTGCCTCGTCAATGGTGATTGAGCGCATTCCGAGGTTCATCTCCGCCATTTCAAAGCTGCATTTTGTTCTTGTGCTTGGTTCTAAAAACACATTTGCTGCCATTCGATTAGCAAGATTCGGAAATTCGGCCTTGTCTGCTCGATCGAGCAGTGACAAAATAGCCTGATCTGACAGATGCTGCAGTGATGTTAAAGATTTCATCGAATACCTCCTTTGAAGTAAAGAGCCACGGTTTAATGGTAATAAAAGGCACCCGTAATCAATATACGGGTGCCTCAGCTCCCGGATCACTCCGGAAGCGTCACCCTTTGCCGGTTCACAGACCGGCTTTAAAAGGTGTTACTATGCAGCTGAGCCATCTTTCTTCCGGCTCATATCGTGAAACATTTCTTCGTTCGTTTTGACAGGATCCCGTCCCGGCAAAATTAGATTAAGCAGAATTCCAACGATCGTTGCAAGTGCCATACCGGCAATCTGCACATCATCTGATACTTGAATAAAAGCACCGCCGATGCCAATGACAAGCACGACTGAAACGATAACAAGATTGCGCTTTTTTCCGATTTCCACTTGATTATCAATCAGCATGCGGAGGCCGTTTGAGGCAATGATTCCGAACAGCAGAATAGAAACGCCTCCCATAACGGATGTTGGTATTGTTGTGATGAGCGCTGAGACCTTGCCGACGAAGCCAAACAATACAGCAGCGACTGCAGCACCTCCGATAACAAACACGCTGAACACTCTTGTCAGCGCCACTACACCGATATTTTCTCCGTACGTTGTATTTGGAGGACCTCCTAACAGAGAGCTGATCACAGTTGCGACGCCGTCGCCCATAATAGACCGGTGCAAACCCGGCTCTTTCACCAGGTTTTTTTCCACTACTTTGCTGAGGACCATCTGATCGCCGATATGCTCACTGAGCGTTACGACCGCGATCGGCACCATGATCGCAATAATTGTCCAGTTTAATGCAGGTTCATAGGTGACAAACGGTACGAGAAATTCCGGAGACTGGATCCAGGATGCCTCCCGCACTGCGCTGAAATCGACAAGTCCAAAAAACCAGGCTGCTGTATAACCTCCGACAATCCCCGTTAAAATAGGTACAAGACTGAAGAAACCTCTGAAAAAAATGGCTGCCGTAATCGTAATCGCCAGTGTTATCATGGCGACACCGAAATGAGTGCCGCTGTAGCTTTCCGTAGCAGGGTTCTCCATTGCCATTTCAATTGCAACGCCTGCAAGACCGAGTCCAATCACCATAATCACCGGACCGATAACAACCGGCGGGAGAAGCTTCATGAGCCAGCTGACACCGGTAGCCTGGATGACAAGTGCTACAATTCCGTACAGGATCCCTGCGAAAAAGCTTCCGATCATTGCACCTTCAGGACCTCCGATGCCGACAGCTGCGATCAGCGGGGCGATAAAAGCAAATGAAGAACCAAGATAAGCCGGGATTCTGCCTTTCGTAATAACGAGATACGCCAGTGTGCCGAGCCCGCTGCTGACGAGAGCGACTGCCGGACTTAAACCTGTGAGAAGCGGCACGAGGATGGTCGCACCGAACATGGCGAATAAATGCTGAATACTGAGCATCAGCCATTTATCAAGTCTTGGTATTTCTCTGATTCCTACAGTGTTCGTTTCCATGAATGACATGCCTCCTGAACAGCAAAAAACCTCTTAGTCTCCCTAAGAGGTCTGTTTACTGAAAAGGCCTGCAACGAACAGGCTTTCAGAAAACACACCCCTTTTCAGGCTCACGGGCCCGCTTTAAAAGGGAGGTTTCTGCTGATGATGTATTGTTATGATCTGGGGTTAAGGATGCTGACTCCTTCTTCCCTGTCTGATTCCTGCAGTTTCACTTCAACAATTTCTGATTTAGCGGTCGGTACATTTTTTCCGACGTAATCCGGCCTTATAGGCAGCTCTCTGTGCCCACGGTCAACGAGAACAGCAAGCTGTATTTGAGCAGGTCTGCCGAGGTCAACTACTGCATCCAGAGCAGCCCGGACAGTGCGGCCGGTGTAAAGGACATCATCGACTAAAATAACTTTACGGTCCGTTACGTCCGTTTTAATCTCCGTGCCGTGAACTTCCGGCTCCTCATCGTGACGTTTATGAGTAAGATCGTCGCGGTAGAGCGTAATATCGATTTCCCCGGTTTTTACAGGCGAACCTTCAATCGACTCGATTCGTTCGGCCAGCCTTTGAGCCAGATATACTCCGCGAGTTTTAATTCCAACGAGGACACACTCCTCCACACCCTTATTGCGTTCAATAATTTCATGGGCGATTCTCGTAAGCGCCCTTCTGACAGCCTGTTCGTCCATCAGTTCTTTTGTCATATATCCATCCACCTCCAACACGAAAAACTCCTGCCAGTGAAACCGGGCAGGAGAATATACGAAGTTCTTCAACTTCGGTACGTTCCTTACCAGTTTCTCTGAACTGATTTAAAGGACTATATTGATCTTTCAAAAGTATCGCACACCATAATTAGCTTGTCAACTTAAAATGAAGCAGCATGCACCAGACAGGACTGAAAATCAGCAGGAGGCTCTGCTTCACACAGAATTTCTTCATCCGTGACTGGATGACGAAATCCGAGCAGCGCTGCATGCAGCGCCTGACCTTCGATTGGGAATTCATGCTTTTTTCTCGGACCATACTTAGGATCGCCGACAATCGGAAATTCGATGTATTTCATATGCACGCGGATTTGATGCGTTCTTCCGGTTTCAAGTTCACAGCTCACGTGCGTATGTCTCTCGTAGCGCTGAATAACTTGAAAATGGGTCACCGCTTCCCGCGAGTGCCGGTCTGTAACGGCCATTTTTTGCCTGTCCTCCGGATCACGGCCGATTGGAGCATCGATTGTTCCCTTATCATGCGGAATAATACCGGCCACTATCGCCTCGTATCGTCTCTTGGTCGTTTTGTTTTTCAGCTGCTCTACAAGCGACTGATGAGCCCGGTCGTTCTTTGCTGCTACAATCAGGCCGGAAGTATCCTTATCGATGCGGTGAACGATACCTGGTCTGACTACACCATTTATAGATGATAAATCCGTGCAATGGTGCAGCAGGCCGTTCACGAGCGTACCTGATGGGTGACCGGGAGCAGGATGAACGACCATTCCACGAGGTTTGTTAACGACGATCACATCTTTATCTTCATAGATAACGTCAAGGTGTAAATTCTCGGGGATGAGCTCAAGCTCCTCCGGTTCCGGTTCCTCTACGTGAATGACATCCCCTGCTTTCAGCTTATAATTGCTTTTTTCCTGGCTGCCGTTTACTGTAACGTATCCGGATTTAATCCAGTCCTGGACTGCACTGCGGGTCCATTCTGTATGATCACTCAGCCATTTGTCTAACCTTAAGCCGGATTCTTCCGGCTGAAATTCGTGTTCATTCATGTCGTATTCGTCTCCTGACGTTTTTCTTCTATAAATACATGCAGAATCACCATTATAACACCGGTTACAAGGGCGCTGTCCGCTACGTTAAAGATCGGAAAGTTGTAGGTGAAGATATAAACATCAATAAAATCCACAACGGCTCCAGCATATACCCGATCGATAAAATTTCCGATAGCACCACCCAGAATTAATCCCAGTGCTATTCCGTACCACCGGCTTCCGTCCAGTTTAGCCTGGATCATGTAGATGATCACCCCGACAACGACAACGGTAGCGATATAGAACAGCCACATCTGTCCTTGGAGAATCCCAAAAGCAGCCCCGGCATTCCGGTGAGAAGTTAAATAAAGAAACCCTTCGATGATTTCAATGCTCTGGCCGATTTCCATCCGGTCGATGACCAGCCACTTCGTCAGCTGGTCAGCACCGATAATTACTGCTGCAATCACGTAATAAATCAAGCGCTTTTCCTCCGTTTTCCCCTGAACTTGGGCCGGCATCTCCTGCCGCCGGCCCTGCCTGTCCGGGTTCAGACTTTATCCGCGTAGTACGTTTCCACCGTTTCAGCGCATTCCGGGCATAATTCAGGATGGTCCGGATGATGTCCAATATCGCCGCGTACGTGCCAGCAGCGGACACAAGTGCTGCCAGCAGCTTCTTCTACCAGCACCTTTGCTTCATCACCGGCAAAGGCTTCTTCAGGTGCCTCAGAAAGCGGCCTCACTTCAGCATTTGAGGTGATGAATAAGCGATGCAGATCCGTTGTATTGTCGAGCATCAGCTTATCATTTTCAGAAGCATATACCGTAACGGACGCATGCAGGCTGCGTTTAATACCTTTTTCATTTTTTGCCAGCTCCAGAGCTTTCAGCACGTCATCCCGAAGATCCATAAAACGATCCCATTCCGCCACAAGCGTTTCTGTTCCCGGAAAGGAAGCAGGGTCCGGCATGTCGGTTAGTTGGACTGCTTCGGTTTCTGTACCTGGGATATACGCCCACACTTCTTCTGAAGTATGAGACAGAATCGGGCTCATCAGCTTGACGAGTGAAGTGAGCGTTTCGTACATCACTGTCTGAATGCCTCGTCTTTCTTCATGGTCGGCATGCTCCAAATAAAGCGAATGCTTCGAAATGTCCATAAAGAACGAGCTTAACTCAATCGTACAGAAGTTGTGAACACGATTGAAAACGGTTGAGAACTGATAAGCTTCATAAGCAGTTTTTACATCTTTGATCAAATTATGCAGCTTGACCGTCATAAATTGGTTGACACCGGATAAGTCGTCAAACGAACGATTGTGCACAGCAGGATCAAAGTCGTGCAGGTTGCCGAGTAAAAAGCGGAATGTATTTCGAATTTTACGATATGCTTCTGCAACCTGCTTTAAAATATCGTCCGACACACGCACGTCCGCCTGATAATCCACTGATGCCACCCAAAGGCGCAGGATATCGGCGCCAAGCTGCTTCATAACTTTATCCGGCACGATCACGTTCCCGAGCGACTTACTCATTTTTTTGCCTTTGCCGTCCAGCGTAAAGCCGTGGCTGATGACCGACTTAAACGGCGCTTTGCCGGTGACTGCCACTGACGTAGAGAGAGAGGAATTAAACCATCCTCTGTACTGATCAGACCCTTCCAGATAAACGTCTGCAGGCCGTACGAGATCATCACGCTCTTCAAGCACAGCCTGATGGGAAGAGCCGGAGTCGAACCAGACGTCCATAATGTCCGTTTCCTTCGTAAATGTTCCGTTCGGGCTGTGTTCTGAAGAAAAGCCTTCAGGCAGCAGATCGCCCGCATCCCATTCAAACCAGATGTTTGATCCGTGCTCGCGGAACAAGCTGGATACGTGATCGATCGTTTCATCCGTGATAATCGGTTCGTTATTCTCGCCGTAAAAAACCGGGATTGGCACGCCCCATGCGCGCTGACGGGAAATGCACCAGTCACCCCGGTCACGGACCATGTTGTAAAGACGGGTTTCTCCCCAATCCGGCAGCCAGTTCACTTCCTTAATTTCATTAAGCAGCTCTTCCCTGAAATCTTTGATTGAAGCGAACCACTGAGCGGTGGCACGGAAAATAACCGGCTTTTTCGTACGCCAGTCGTGCGGGTACGAATGGGTAAAAAAGGCGAGCTTCAGCAGGTGTCCTGCTTCATCAAGCTTCTCTGTGATCGGCTTGTTTGCCGTATCATAAAACAGTCCCTCGAACATTGGAGCTTCATCTGTGAAAACACCTTTGTCATCAACCGGACAAAGAACATCCAGATTATAACGCTGTCCGACCACATAGTCATCTTCCCCGTGTCCCGGGGCCGTGTGAACGCAGCCTGTACCTGCGTCCAGCGTGACGTGGTCACCTAAGATGACTAGAGATTCTCTGTCATAGAGAGGATGCTTTGTACGGATGCCCTCGAGTTCCTGTCCGCGGAGCGTTTTAACAATCTCTGCCTGCTCCCATTCAAACGCAGCCTTCAATTCGTCTAAAAGACCAAGCGCTACAACATACTTTTCTTCTTTCTCCTGAACAACCGCATACTCTAGTTCAGGATGAAGGGCAATTGCCAGGTTAGCCGGAATCGTCCAGGGAGTCGTTGTCCAGATGACGAACTTTTCATCACCCAGCAGGATCCCCTTCCCCTCTGTGACGTCAAACGTAACGTAGATCGAAGGCGAACGTTTATCATGGTACTCAATTTCTGCCTCCGCAAGAGCAGATTCAGAAGATGGCGACCAGTAAACCGGTTTCTTTCCTTTATAAATGTATCCTTTTTTCGCCATATCTCCGAAAACTTTAATTTGCTGAGCTTCGTAGTCATGAGTCAGCGTGACATACGGATTTTCCCAGTCACCCCGTACTCCGAGCCGCTTAAACTGCTCGCGCTGGCTGTCGATTTGTTCCAGGGCATACTCTTCACACTTTTGCCGGAATTCAGCGATGCTTAGCTTCTTACGGTCTACTTTCCCCTTTTTCGTAAGAGCAGTTTCAATCGGCAGACCATGCGTATCCCAGCCAGGCACATAAGGAGCGTGCCAGCCCATCATCGAACGGGACCGAACGATAAAATCCTTCAGAATCTTATTTAGAGCGTGACCCATATGAATATCGCCATTAGCGTAGGGCGGTCCATCATGCAAAACAAAAACAGGGCGGTCCTTCGTCCGGTCCTGAACTTTCTCGTAGATTTTTTGCTCCTGCCAGTCCTGCTGCATTACCGGTTCTTTATTCGGCAGGTTTCCCTTCATCTTAAAATCCGTTTGCGGCATGAGCAATGTCTGTTTATAGTCCATGTTGTATTCCTCCTGTAAAAAGTAAAATACACGATCAAAACAAAAGCCTCGCCCCTGATAACAGGGACGAGGCATTAAACCCGCGGTACCACCCAGCTGCAGTTGTAAAAACTGCTCTCTAAGGCATGAAATAACGGTCATGACCCGGCTCCCTTACTATTGCAGCTTGCAAATTCAGGTCGCGGCTCGAGGGTGATCTTCACAATCGGTCTGCTTTCGGGCTTTCACCGTCCCCGAATCGCTGGTCAGCAGAGTCTGAAAGCTACTCGTCCCTGTCTACGCCAATATGAAAGTAATTATCAGTATAAGCGACGTTGCCTGACGCGTCAAGAACGCTCTTCCTGCGGTTCGTAATGTGCCTCGTCATGTGAATCGATAATCTCTTCCCAGTCATCTGTCTGAAGCATTTCCAGCTGGGCTTCGAGAAGCATCTTAAATCTGGTCCTGTAAACAGCAGCCTGCTTTTTCAACTCTTCAATCTCCAACGCAATTTTGCGTGATTTGGAAAGCGCTTCGTTCACGATTCGGTCTGCATTTTTTTCAGACTCCTTGATGATCAGCTTGGATTCTTTATCCGCATTTCGCTTTACTTCTTCTGCGGTTTCCTGAGCGACAAGAATCGATTTATTTAACGTCGTCTCGATATTCGAAAAATGACTCAGTTTTTGTTCCAGTTCATTCACGCGGTCGAAAAGCTCCTTCTTCTCCCGGGTAACGGTTTCATAGTCTTTGATGACCTGATCAAGGAATTCATTCACCTCATCTTCATCATAGCCTCTGAATCCTCTTGTGAATTCTTTGTTATGAATATCAAGCGGTGTTAATGGCATTATGTAAGGCACCTCCACATAGAATGTTTTATATGCATCATTTCGACATATGATGCCAATATCCTGCTCAGCTCTGAGAACCGATTTTCTCAGCTTTCAGCACCGTGTTCCCTTTTCTTGTCGTACCACCAATCTCCACAACTTTGCAGCGGCCCATCCCTCTGACCGAAATCATGTCTCCTGCTTCTAAACGAAACGACGGATCATCCGTAATTTTCCAGTTTACTTTTACTTTTTCCTGCTGGATGAGCGGCTTTGTTTTGGCACGGGACAGTCGGTACAGCTCAGATATAACCGTATCCAATCTCAGAGAGGAGACAGTAACCTGAATGTCAGCAGATTCTTCCTCCGGAAACCTCAATTTCGAAAGGTCAATTCGCTTTGGAAGAACCGGAGCGCTTCCAGCTTCACGAAAATGCTGCTCCACGTAATCGGCTGTGTCCTGGCATGTTAAGAATTGAATTGCATCGCTGCTGATTAAAATATCCCCGAATTTTCCCCGTTTAAGTCCGAGCGACAGCAAAGCTCCGAGTACTTGAGGATGCGTCAGACGAACGAATTTTGATGGAAAGTCAAGCTCAAAAGCTGCCAGTTCAAACAGCTCTTTTTCAGGTTCTATGTAATCCGGATAAAGAAGAGCCCGTCGGCGTTCCGCCTTGTCCGTTCCCCCTAGAAACGCACAGCGCACGCTGCTTCCTTGTCCAGTCAGGCTTGTCACTATTAACTGCTGCCGCGGATCCAGAAAATCGGTCAGCTTCGTTCGATATTCATTTTCCACTGTGCCAAGCCAATCCGTTACCTGATCGATAAACGGATGCTCATCTCTCCGGAAGTGTTCATACAAGCTCATCTATATATTCACCCGACCAATCCAAACAGAAATTCTACTCCCCGGATCGCAAAACGCAATCCGACAAGGGCGACAATAGGGGAAATATCCAGCATGCCGATCGGAGGAATCATTTGACGAAACGGAGCAAAAAACGGCTCTACAATTCGACCGATGGCCTGTCCAAAAGCGGATTCCCGTGCATTTGGAAACCAGGACATGAAAATATAAATAATACAGACGAACCAATATACATTTAACACCTGAATGACGATATCACCGAGCAGTGCCATATGTGCCACTCTCCTTGTTATTCATGAAGCATTTCAGAAATACTGCCGCTGACGTCAACGTTATCCGGAGTGCAGAGGAAAATCTGTTCACCAAGCTTTTGAATGTCTCCGCCAATCGCATAAACTGTACCGCTTAAAAAATCGACGATGCGCCTTGCCTGGTCACGGGGAAGCCGCTGCAAATTGATCACGACTGCTTTCCTGTTTTTAAGCTCATCGGCAATGTCCTGCACCTCATCGTAAGAATGCGGTTCCAGCAGCATGACTTTGGAGCCCTGCTGCGAAGTCACGGAACTCAGGCTGACTACATTTTGACGTTCCTGCTTCTTCGTCTTTTTAATTCTGGCAGGCGGCTCGTATTCTTCCGGCTCTTCTTCAACAATAATTTCTTTTTCTTCATATTCATCTTCCATGTCGAAGAACCGTTTTAACTTGTTTTTAAACGTCATGGCTGTCTCCTTTCGATCAGAAGATTATTCAGACCCTACAAGCGATGAACCGAGCCTGATATACGTTGCTCCTTCTTCCACTGCAATGTGATAGTCGTTCGACATCCCCATGGAAAGCTCTGTGCAAGGCGCATGCGGCAAATGTTTAGCTGCAGTTTCATCGCGCAGCTCCCGTAGTTTTCGAAAATAAGGTCTGACTTCTTCCGGATCATCCGTATACGGGGCCATGGTCATCAGTCCGATCACTCTGACCGCCGGATAAGCCTTAAGCATATCCAGAAAACCCGCAAGTTCATCGGCGGCAATTCCCGCTTTTGATTCTTCCCCGCTCACGTTGAGCTGGATGAAGCAGTCAGTCGTCTGTCCTTCTTCTGAACGCTTCTGAATTTCTTTCGCAAGTGATTTCCGGTCCAGCGAATGGATAATTCGGTAGGCATGAAGCAGTTCTTTTACTTTTCTGGATTGCAGTGATCCAATAAAATGCCAGTTAACCTGGTTACCGAGAGCTTCGTACTTTTCCAGGGCGCCTTCGAGCCGGTTTTCTCCAAAATCTTCAATGCCTGCCTCAACGGCTTCACGTGCGCGCTCTATTGATACATATTTCGTAACCGCAATAATCGTTACTTCTTTTTCACTTCTGCCGCTTTTGAAGCATGCAGCTCGTATCTGCTCCTTGACGGCTTCTAACTGTTCCGAAACGGACACTGCTGTCGACCTCCCACTTCACTCTTGTACCTTTTATCATAAAGAAAATAAAGACAACAGGCAATCTTTTCTTCAATTTAAGGAAGCACCTGGCTGCGGCATCTGGCTCATCAGTTACAGAAAATGAGCCCGGGAAGAGCTTCTCCCGGGCTCATGAGCAGCTGGACAGATCAGCGCTTTCTTCTGTTACGCAGAAAAGCAGGGATATCAAGAGCTTCTTCCTGCTGATCTTGTTCAGGCTCATGATGCTCTGCCTGAGGCTGAGGCTCCTGCTTCGGTACTTCCTTGCCGGCCTGTGCCTGCTGTGGTCTGGACGTGCGGCCAGCTTTCACCTGAGTACGCTGCTGTATTTTTTCATCGAATCCGGTGGCGATTACCGTAACGACGATTTCGTCTTTGAGATTCTCATTGATTACGGACCCGAATATCATGTTCACTTCTTCGTCGGAGGCAGAAGAAACAATTTCTGCTGCTTCATGTACTTCAAACAAGCTGAGGTTTGCACCGCCTGTAATGTTCATCAGAACACCTTGCGCTCCATCAACGCTTGTTTCAAGAAGCGGAGAAGAAATAGCTTTCTTTGCAGCTTCTGCTGCTCTGCTTTCTCCTGTTGCAACGCCGATCCCCATTAAAGCAGAGCCTTTCTCGCTCATGATCGTCTTTACATCAGCAAAGTCAAGGTTAATCAGCCCGGGCACTGCAATGAGGTCTGAAATACCCTGCACACCTTGACGAAGAACGTTATCTGCTTCCCGGAAGGCTTCCAGCATCGGCGTGTTTTTATCTACGATCTCAAGCAGACGATCATTAGGAATAACGATAAGCGTATCCACTTTTTCTTTAAGTGCTTCAATACCTGCAGCAGCCTGAGTCATACGCTTACGGCCTTCAAATGTGAACGGGCGAGTGACAACACCGACTGTCAGTGCACCTGCATCTTTTGCAATTTCTGCAATGACCGGCGCAGCGCCTGTTCCTGTTCCGCCGCCCATACCAGCAGTAATAAATACCATGTCTGCTCCCTGCATATGTTCTTCGAGCTGGTCACGGCTTTCTTCGGCAGCTTTTTTACCGATTTCGGGATTAGCACCCGCTCCAAGCCCCCGTGTAAGTTTGCCGCCAAGCTGCAGCCGCTCACTAGCCTGCGACATTTGCAGTGCTTGTGCATCTGTATTAAGGGCAATAAATTCAACACCCTGAAGTCCATTTTCAATCATACGGTTTACGGCATTGCTGCCGCCCCCGCCAACGCCAATTACCTTTATCGTTGCAAGTGATTCTGTTTCCATCTCAAACTCTAACATAGTAGCGATCCTCCAATCCGATATTGCCGGAACCAGTCCGGGTCAGGCTATTCCAAAAAAGATTTAAACATGCTTGAGACTCGTTTTTTCAGACCCGGGCCTGTTTTCGCAGGCTTTTTAGCTTGCGGACGCGGGCGCTCCCGTTCACGTCTCGGTTCTTCCTGCACACCTGCTGCAACCGGTGAACTTTCGAGTCCTGCATCAAGATCTTTTCCTTGGATCCGTGCGTTTTTATGAGCGAACGTGATCAGGCCGACGCCATTTGTATACTGAGGTTCCCGGACACCGATATAGTCAGGCACTGAAATTCGAACGTTCTGCTGGAAAATATCCCTTGCCAGGTCTAGCATGCCTGGAATTTTAGCATTGCCGCCTGTCAGCACAAATCCACCCGGCAGATCATCATATCCCATACGGCGAAGCTCCTGCTCCACCAGCATAAAAATTTCTTCGGCTCTCGGTTCAATGACATTGGCAAGCTGCCACTGGGAAAATTCCTGCGGCTGATCGCTTCCGATCTCAGAAACCTCAAACATTTCATCATCAGACGCTTCTTCAATCAGTGCATGGCCATACTGCACTTTTACTTCTTCTGCTTCTTCTGTCGATGTACGCAGCCCAACAGAAATGTCATTAGCGATATGCGTTCCGCCCACCGGTATCTGCCTGACGGCTTGAAGAGCACCTTGCTGAAACACAGATATGGTGGTTGATCCCCCGCCAAGATCTATGAGACCAACACCGAGGCTTTTCTCATCTTTAGAAAGAGCAATTGCCCCTGCCGCGAGCGGTTCAAGAACGATATCTGCAGTCGTAAGACCCGCTTTCTCAACACAGCGGAGCAAATTATGAAGAACCGTCCGGGATCCGGTAACGATTAATCCTTCCATTTCAAGCCTGACGCCAATCATGCCGCGCGGATCATTGATTTCGTCAAGTCCGTCTACAATAAATTGCTTTGGTACAACGTCAATAATCTCTCTGTCAGGAGGGATAGACATCACCTGTGCAGCATCAATCACCCGATTTACATCTTCATCGCCAATTTCACGGTGTTCACTCGAAACAGCAACGACACCATGACAAGGCTGCAATTTAATGTGATTGCCAGTGACTCCTACAATGACGTTGCGAATCTCCATACCAATCATACGCTCGGCTTTTGCTACTGCCTCTTTAATGGACCGGACAGTCTCATCAATGTCCACAATGGCTCCTTTACGAAGTCCGGATGACGGAACTTCGCCGACCCCGATAATGTTAAGGGCACCGCTCGATACTTCACCGATTACCACTCGAACATTTGATGTACCAATATCAAGCGTTACATATGTATGCTCATAATTCATTCAATCAGGCACCTCCCCCGGTTAATCATTCGGTAAATAATCACGTTCTATATAAACTATTTCGTTCATACTGCTGAAAGTCCTGCCGTAAAGTCCCAGAAAAAAATCAATTAATTGCTGAAAAGTTGTTTCCTTATATCAGAGGCATCGCGAAATATTCGTAATGTTAATACAATGGAAACGACTATGTACAAGTCTACACTAAGTTGGAGTCCTAGAAAAGCGATTATCGTACCTAAAATCAGATTCGTTAGAAATCCGTAAAAAAACATTTTTTCACAAAACACACGTTCGACAAATGCTTTCACTCCGCCAATGATTGTGAGCAATATCGTTAGAAGCCACACTGCAGCAAATGGCCCGAAAACATCCGGCATTTCACCGTGGTAAAGAATTCCCGTCAAAATGCCCGCACATGCAGCGCACACTGTGATGATAAGCATTTTCACTGGTCTTCCTCCTCAGCAGGCTCTGCCGTCTGCAATCTCATTGAGCCACTGTATCCGGGCAGTTCAACTATCTTCGTTTCAACCGTCAGGTCATATCCTTCAGCATGCAGAATTAGTGACGCTTCAGATTCTTGAATTCTCTGCGCCGAAAGCTCCGGCACCGGCACGGCAAGTAAAATATCCAGCGGCAGTAAACCGGCACTGTGACCATCCACCAGCGTGCGGCCGTTGACTTCCCTGATTGATGTCCGGGCAGTTATCCGTTCCTGACCTAAAGCTGCGGCTTCTGCCCCTGCCTGGAAGCTGTCGTTTAATAGAAGCCGGAGTAACTCCGGCGGCAGATGGCCATCCGCAGCGTCTCTGACTTCCACGGTGATGACGATTCCTTCACCCTCTATATCTGACAAAGCAGCCTCTGCTTCCAACCTCTGAACCGCTGAATCAGCTGCTGATCCGCTTTCCGGCTCATCGAGAAAAGCAAGCCGCCGCTCCAGCACCGCCGCTTCTTCAAGGAGCTCTTCCTGTCTGTCTGCTTCATATAACAGTTGCTGCTGAACACTGCCTTCTCTATCGTCAGTGGGCAGGAAGGAGATACTGCTGCCAGCAGCATAACTTACGATTGCAGCGATTAAAAAGACGATTGACCCTGTTACTGCATATTTCATCCAGGCTCGCCTCCTGTTCGGATCTCCGGAATAATGAGTTCATTCACTGTTTCCATTCGTACCTGAACGTTATCGGCAAGCAGTTCATAAACGGCACCTCCGCGAAGTTCCATAGAAGCTTCAAGCACACTGCTGTCCCCGATTGCTTCAACGACAAAAGGTGCAGAAGACCGAATACCATCAACCTCAATTACCGGGCCTATACATTTTATGTAGGAGGATTGACCAAGTCTGACTCCATTAACGGACACTGCTTCTGCTCCAGCTGTAAGAAGCTCATCGACTGTTCGCTGAACGTGCTGTTCATGCACGAGAAAAGCTGCAGGATCACTGCTGTCCGTTGCAGTATCGTTCAGCTCCACTCGAAGTCCTTCTCCTTTAACGGCAACATCTCCGGCGAGCATTCGAAGCCTCATAAGCTGTTCCTCGCTAACCTTTGATGCCTCCCTTGCAGCTGATTTCTCCTCTTGTTCTCTTAATGCAGCCTGCAAGCTTACAATCTGTTCCTCGAGCAGCTGATTTTCAGTTTGAATTGCTGTGACTCTGGCTCCGCTGCCATCGTCTACCGGCACTTCAATCGTACTGCTAAAAGATAGTCCCGCCAGCACACTGAGCAAAAAGACAGCTGCCGCACTAATCCATTTCATTCGCGTCTGCTGCCTCCCCGTTATCCACTGACTCTTCTGGTGAATCCTCTGACGGTTCTTCTTCCGGTTCTTCAACGGAAGCGTCATCAGGATTTTCATCCACGATCCCTCCGCCGGACTCTTCACCTTCCATTACGTCTTCCTCGTCCTCAAGCTCAGCAAATGATTCAAAGTACGGATTAATTCGCATGTGAATAATACCTTCTTCACCGCTGTCCAATTGACCGGCAACCGCCGGATACGGCTCCATCCGGTCAGCGAATGACGAAACCGTTGTGCTGACTATGTTTCCATCATTCATATATAATGTCAGTCTTTCCGGGTCGTTTTCGACTGGATCATGGATGATGTCAGATATAGCATACTGAACGGAAGTTTGCATACGGCCGATCTCTGCAGCCAGATCAGTCAGCATTTCTCCCTCTTCGAATCCGTGCAGAACAGGTGCATCTCCAGGCGCTTTGTCCGCGTCAACAATGTTCCCGCTGCTTAAGACTGGCTTGTAGGAACTGCCGTCAGCTGCATATGCTGCTGTGCTGTATTCTTCAACGTCAATGCGGACGGTGGAAGGCCAGGTTCTGCGAATCGCTGCACCTTCTATCGTTTCATGAGAAAGAATTGCCTCTGTGTGCTCCTCCAGATCGAGTCCCCACATCTTCATCCCTCTTTCGATTCCTGATGCTGCTTCTATTTCATCTGACGTTGTAAATTCAGCACCGTTAACGTGGATCGTACGAACGTCACTCAGGCTGCTTTGAAGATAAACAGCGGTGCCTATTAAAAGCAGCAGAACAGAAAGATAGAGCAGGAAACGTTTGCGCGCTCGTCTCTTTCTGTCAGCCTGCAGCTTCGGCAGCTTATGTTCAAGATCGACTACTCTGTCCCTGCTCATTCTTTCCCTCCTTTAAACTGCTTTTATGAGCGGCCCAGTGCGTTCAGCTCATCTGCGAGCATGGCTGCTGCCTGCGGCATTCCAGCTTCCTTTGCCTTCTGGCTCATGTCAGCCGCAAAAGCAGTGTCCTGCAAAGAATCCAGCGCCGCAATGAGCGTCTCTGCGTTCAGATCTTTTTCTTCGATCATGAGAGCTGCACCCTTCTTGACGTAAGCATCTGCATTATGGAACTGATGGTTTTCCGTCACATACGGACTAGGAATATAAACTGCCGGTACACCAAGTGCCGTTAATTCAGCGATTGAAGTCGCTCCTGCCCGACCGACCGCTCCACGTACCTGCCGTAAGAGCACCGGCATATTCTCGACATAAGGAACAGTGATGATGGAGTCCGCTTCATAAGCAGGCAGTTTCTTCTGAATTGCTTCATAATGGACGCTGCCTGTCACATAAAGGATCTGATAGTCTTTCTTCGCAAGCTCGCTGTATGCATCCAGTACTGCCTGATTAATCGGTGCTGCTCCGCGACTGCCGCCGGCTATTACAAATACCGGTTTGTCGGGATTGAACCCGTGCTCCTTTAAAACAGAAGGATTATCTTCGGCTTCCACTGCTTCTGAAGCTCGTGGATTTCCGGTGTAAACAACTTTGTTTTCCGGAAACCTGGTAACAGCTTCATCAAAGCATACGGCAACTTTGTCAGCGTAACGAGCGAGAAATTTATTTGTGATTCCCGGCACACTGTTTTGTTCGTGAATAAGCGTCGGGATCCCAAGTTTCGCTGCGGCATATACAACCGGTCCGCATACATAGCCTCCAGTGCCAATGACAACATCAGGCTTAAACGCTTTTAAATAAGCTTTAGATTGACGGACTGCTTTCACAAACCGAAGGACTGTTTTTACATTCTCAAATGATAGGCTGCGCTTAAATCCTGTTATGTGAACGCTCTTAAATGGTATGCCAGCCTCTGGAACCAGCGTGGATTCAAGCCCGCGTTCCGTACCGATATAGAGGACGTCGGTTGCTTCTTTACGCTGCATGTGACGGATGAGTGCCAGAGCCGGGTAAATGTGCCCGCCTGTGCCTCCGCCTGATACTGCAATTCTCATGCATGATCCCCCGCTTTCTGTCCGGTTGCCTGTTCAACTGCCTGAATAAATGTTCTGCCACGCTCTTCAAATGTAGAGAACTGATCCCAGGAAGCGCAGGCAGGAGATAATAGAATTACATCTCCCTCCCGAGACAGTTGAATCGCCTTTACCACAGCTTCCTGCAAGATCTCTGTCTGGTGACGTTCCGGTACATTTGCTGCAGCCCCTGCCTCTTCCAGCTTAGGTGCTGTTTCCCCGTAAGAGACGAGTCCATATACGTTAGACAATTCTGGAACCAGTTCATCGAATGAAAGTCCGCGGTCCAGTCCCCCTGCAATTAAAACAACCGGCTGGGTAAATGCCTGCAAAGAAGTAACTGCCGCGGGTACGTTCGTTGCTTTGGAGTTATTAAAAAAGGATCTGCCCTTCCATTCCATTACGTGCTGAAGACGATGTTCCACTCCTCCGAACTGACGGAGCACGGCTTTTATTTGTTCAATCTTTGCACCGGCAGCAGCTGCCGCCGCTGCTGCTGCCAGGCCATTTGCAATGTTATAGCTTCCCGGCAGAGAGAATTCCGTTTCAAGAATCAGCTTTTCGCCATGCAGCCATAACCAGCCGTCCATTAGACAGGCACCTTCTTCAACCCATTTTTCTGTCGAAAACGGCACCTTCTTTGAAGCGGCCGATTCGACCATGCTGCACACAGTCGGATCATCTGCGTTATAAACGAGCGTATCAGTTTCAGTCTGATTACGGAAAAGCATCGATTTTGCCTCTATGTAAGCGTCTTTTGAGCCGTGGTAGTCCAGATGCGCGTCCGCAATGTTCAGCAGAACGGCAACATTCGGGCGAAAATCTATCGTCCCCATCAATTGAAAGCTGGAAAGTTCCGTAACCATCACATGCTCTTTTTCTGCACTACGGACAACTTTAGAAGCGGTTTCTCCTATGTTTCCTGCCAGAAGCGGTTTACGGCTGCTGCCTTTAAGCATTTCATAGATGTACGTTGTAGTCGTTGTTTTTCCATTTGAACCTGTGATCCCGATCATATCGCACGGAGCTGTATCAAAGGCAGCCTCCACCTCAGTAATAACTGGTATTCCAGCCTTCACGGCTTTCTGAACGAGTTCATGATCATAACGGATACCGGGGTTTTTTACGAGCACGTCCGGCATCTCCTCAATCAGTTCCGGAGGGTGGCTGCCACAGACCGTTCGAATCCCCAGCCTGTCAAGTTCCTGAGCAAGCTCATTGCGCTCAAATGCCAGACTGTCATTTACGGTTACCTCTGCGCCGAGCTGATGAAGCAGGTTAGCTGCCTCCGTTCCGCTCCTCGCCAGTCCTAAAATAAGTACCCTCCTGTTTTTCCATTCCTTTTTAGAAAACATCTATAATACCTCCAGCATAATTCCGGCTGCTGCACACAGCACACCGATGGTCCAGAATGTTGCTACAACACGCCACTCACTCCATCCCGATAGTTCAAAGTGGTGATGGATCGGGCTCATTTTGAAAATCCGTTTCTTTCTTAATTTAAAGGAGGCCACTTGTAAAATGACCGAGAGCGTTTCGATAACGAAAACCCCGCCAATGATAACGAGAAGCAGCTCTGTTTTTGTAAGCACTGCTGTCATCGCGAGTGCTCCGCCGATAGCGAGTGAACCGGTATCACCCATGAAAACTTTTGCCGGATGGGCATTGAAGATTAGAAATCCTAACAATGCACCTGTCAGCGCCATTGCGAAAACGGCTGTTGAAAATAGTCCCGCAGAATAGGCAATAACCGCAAAAGCCGTAAAAGCGGCAGCAGCAGTACCTGCGACCAGGCCATCCAGGCCATCTGTCAAATTGACTGCGTTACTTGCTCCGACAAGCATTACGATAATCAGAGGGAAGTAAAGCCATCCAATGTCAACGGACAGGTCCGTACCCGGGACCCCTATTTCTGTTGAAAGTCCGGTTGCAAGCAGAATGATGTAAACGAGCGTTGAAATCCCTACCTGACCTAAAAACTTTTGCTTAGACGTGAGGCCAAGATTTCGTTTTTTAACAACTTTAATGTAATCATCCAGAAAGCCGAGCAGTCCAAAGCCGAGCAGAACGATGAAAATCAGCACCAGCTCAATGTTAAACCCGTAATAAAAAGCTGAGGCTGCAGCCGACGCTATGACAGCTGCCCCTAAAATGATCAGACCGCCCATCGTAGGTGTACCTGTTTTCTTCTGATGAGACTGAGGCCCCTCCTCACGTATGCTTTGTCCAAACTTCAGTCTTCGTAAATATGGAATTACGATCGGTGAAATAATCACCGTTAATATAAATGCTGTAATCAAGGCAGGAATCAGCCCGGTGTCAAACATGCAGTAGTACCCCTCTCTAATCTCTGTTCAGTTCTTGCAGAATTTCATAGATCATTTCCCTGTTGGCGCCTTTATACATAATTAAATTGTTGCCGACGAGCGCTTCCTTCAGCTTGTCAACAGCATCGACATGTGTTTTATAGTAAAACGAGACCACGTCATCACGCTCGGCGCGCTCCAGTGCATCATGCACCCAGAAAGCTTTCTCTCCCACCGCGATCACGTCGGTAATTGCGATCGTGATATGCTCTGCAAATAATTCATGCACAGCTTTATGGTACCTGTCTGACTGAAAGCCTTCATCGATAATCAAATATCTGCGGTCGTAGCTCCCGGTATGCGAAAGCCATCCTAATGAATAATCCAGCTCCGCCTCTTCCATCGCCTCTGACTCAAAAAGGACGTACCCCCCGTTCACAGCCGGCATAACCTGGAAACCGAATACTTCCGGCCTTAAAAAAGAGGCTGGCGGATGTGCTTTACCAGTGAGTCTTCTGTAGCTATCTTCGGCTGTTTGAATGAGCGGTGCATATACTGCCAGCCATTCCGGCAGATCGTCACGGCTGCTTGAAGGTGTCGGCGGAAATAAAGTGCTGACGATGGTACCTGCATCCGAATGAGCCTTTGTCTGATCCGCTTCAACTGTACAGATAAGCGTAATCTCCGGCTTCAGCAGACCAGCAAGCGATTCCCGTCGCTTTTCATTTTCTTCAATATGCAAAAAAACGAATTCTGTGTCTGTATCAAGAGACAGAATTAGCTCTGCATCTGAAGCAGATTCCAGCTGACGTTCGTTTAACACAGCTGTTTTCCTTCCTTTCATCCATGCAGTCATCATTCGCAACATAACACCAGCTGTATAATCACCTTCCACCAAAACTACTTTTGCCGTGTGTTGCTGCAAATAGTAAGCGGCGAGATCTTTGCAAACCTGTTCCGGACTATCAGTCATAAAAAGTGGGAAGTGTTCCGGTATCGTGTCAGGAACCGGCTCTCCGTTACGCCATAGAGCAGCTGCCGCTCCGCCTTCCACAGCTGCTTCAATAAACTGGTGTCCGTCATAGCGGGTTCCCCTGACGGGAACGAATAAGCTTCCTTCCTCTACTTCATAAATACTGCTTGTAACATTGGCAAATTCCTGAACATCTGTACTCCCTCGAAGTGATGAGGCATACGCTGACAATAATTCCGGTGTCACAAAAATACTCAATGGCTCCACTCCTTCAATGCGGACTCAGCTTCTTTCCGGTCATCAAATTCTTTACGGACTCCGTTGATTTCCTGATATGTCTCGTGACCTTTCCCTGCAATCAGCACGACATCTCCTTCACCCGCTTGCAGAACAGCCTTTCTAATCGCGAGGCGGCGGTCGACCTCCATTTCATAGTTATCCGACGACATTCCCTGTTTCATATCTTCTAAAATGACTTCCGGATCTTCCGTTCTGGGGTTATCAGAGGTGAGAATCGTCTTTGAACTTCGTTTATCAGCAGCTGCTGCCATGAGCGGACGCTTCGATTTATCACGGTCCCCGCCGCACCCAATAACTGTTATGATATTACCGGATGATACTTCCCTGATGGTATCAAGCACATTTTCGAGGCTGTCGGGAGTATGAGCATAGTCTACAATAACATGGACAGGACGATCACTTTCAACCGGTTCAAATCTGCCTTTTACGCCGTGCAGTTTTTCAAGGTTTGCTGCAATTTTCCCGAGCTCTGCACCCTGAGCGAAAAGAGCGCCTGCTGCTGCAAGCACATTATAAACAGAGAAACGTCCGGGAAGTCCAATCCGCACCTTATAAGATTCACCAAACGCACTCAGACGAAACTGGCTGCCGGACGGGTCCAGCTTCAAATCGGATGCCTTCAGATCTGCTTCTGAACGAATTCCGTATGTCAAGATCGGAACCGCCGAGGCTTTGATCATGACAGGAGCATAAGCATCATCAAGATTGATTACTGATACAGGGAGTGGTTTCCTGTTAAACGAGGAACCCAGCTGGGAGAACAGCAGACTCTTGGCGTGAGCATAGTCATCCATGTTTTTGTGATAGTCAAGATGATCCTGAGATAAATTAGTAAAAACTGCAGTTTGGAATGCCGTTCCGTGAATTCTGCCCCCTGCAAGAGCGTGCGAAGATACCTCCATCGCGACGGTTTCGGTTCCGGCCTCTTTCATTTCATACAACAGCTGCTGCAGCGTGATTGATTCAGGAGTTGTATTTGCAGATTCTTGCGTTTTCCCTGCATAGCGAGTGTACATCGTACCAATGACACCGCACGTGTCTCCCTGCATCTCCAGAAGCTGCTCGATATAATGGGTTACCGACGTCTTCCCATTGGTACCGGTAACGCCTATCATATCTAAGGAAGAGCTCGGATGTTGATAGAAATCTGCTGCCATTACAGCCATTGCACGTCTTGAACTGCCTGTAACAATTTCAGGCAAACCTATATCAAGCCTTCTTTCTGTAACAAGCGCAGCTGCTCCTGCTGCTTTTGCAGCTGCAGCAAAAGCGTGACCGTCCACCGTATATCCTGGAATGCAAAAGAACAGATCCCCCTTCTTCAGCCTTCGATTATCCATCTGCATGCCAGAAATAGCAATGTCACTACCGTAAATTTGTTTTGTCGGAAGTCGTTTTGCCAGATCGTATAGTTGTGCGTTCATTAGTATCACCCTTCGACATCTTCACTGTTAAATATATCTTATTACCCGAATGAATTGGTCGTTAATCCATAAAGAAAGTTTCATCCTCTTCTTCATCGTTCTCTCCAGCGTCTTCATCACTTTCATTATTTTCTTCATCTTGGTCCGGCTCATCCATGTCGAGCAGAACCCGGATTGTACCGGCTCCCTGCGTGGAATTTCCAGGCTCCGGTCGCTGGTCAACCGCAAATCCCTGACCTTCTGCCTCTACCTGCATATCCAGCAACGCAGCTGCCTGTTGCACAGCACGCAAGCTCCAGCCCGACATATCAGGCATAACTGCTTCCCCTTCTGTCCGGAGGAAAAACTTTGTTCCGTGTGCAAGAGCCAGGCCTTCTTCGGCACTTTGGGCCACTATCTCTTCTCCATCACCAAGTACATAAACCTGCAGTCCCTCGGAGAGAAGATTTTCAGAAACATCTGATGCCTGTTCCCCGCTGTAGTCTTCGATAATAATTTCAGTACCGCCTTCAGAATCAATTTGTGACTCTTCTGTTGGTGCGATATTTAAATACTGCAGGCTCTGCTCCATTACCTGTCTGAAGATCATTGAAACTGGTTCATTGCCAAGCTGAGTCGGTTCTAGTTCAGGCCGGTCAACAGCTACATAGACAATCACTTCTGGATCTTCTGCAGGGGCCATCCCGATAAAAGAAAATATATTCTTTCCATGACCGGCCATATACCCCCCGCCTTCCTCGGCAGGGATCTGCGCCGTTCCGGTTTTGCCGGCGACGTCGAATCCATCAATGGCGTATGCTCGTCCTGTACCAGCTTCTTCAGTCACAACTGTTTCCATAATTTCACGAACTTCAGCGGCTGTTTCAGGCGAAATAGGTTCACCAGCAACTTCAGGTGAAGCCTCGTAAACCGGCTCGCCGGTTGTTCCGTCTGTAATAGCTGAAACAATGTACGGACTCATCATTTTTCCGTCATTGGCGATTGCCGTTGCTGCTTTAACCTGCTGCATTGGCGAGACTGAGGTTGCCTGCCCAAAGGCTGTTGTTGCTGCATCAATCGGATACGTCTCTGCAACGTCCCCTCCGTTCACTTCATTTGGAAGGTCGATACCTGTCGGTTCCCTGAAACCAAAGGCAGTTACATACTCGTACAATTTTTCAGGACCGAGGATTTCCATTGCAATTTTGGAAAAAGCCACGTTTGACGATCTCTGAACCCCCTCATCAAATGTGATGTCTCCCCAGCCCTCTCCATTGTTATGATCATGAATTCTTCTGTCAAAAATCTCATAGGAGCCAGACAGAAACTCCTCGTCCCCGTCGTACACCCCTTCCTCAATCGCTGCAGCGAGTGTAAATATTTTCATCGTTGAACCAGGCTCAAATCTGGACGATATTACATAATTCGTGAAGTTTTCGATATCTTCATACTCATTCGGATTAAAGCTCGGGCGGTTGGACATGGCCAGAATTTCTCCAGTTTCAGCATGAGCTGCCACTGCCATCATCCGCTCCAGCTCATAAAGTTCATCCACTTGATTCATCGTCTGTTCCATGGCTGTCTGAATTCTCGAATCTATCGTTAACGACACATCTGATCCGTTCACCGGTTCCTTAATTCGCTCTTCTGCTCCTGCAAGCGGGATTGCACGACCGTCTTGCTGATAAGAAATTTCACCGGGTTCATCCTGCAAATACTCATTCAAGCTGTTTTCGAGACCCATTCTTGCTTCAGACATATCACGCTCTGTATAGCCGATTACGTGTGATGCAAACGTCTGCATCGGATAATACCTTCGAGGGTCTTCACGAAACACAATTCCAGACAGCTCCAGCTCTTCAACTCTCCTCATTTTTTCAAAGCTCATGTTTTTGGCAGCAGGGCCAAGCTCCACCTGGTGAGACTCACGGGAAAGCTGAGCTTCAAGAAATGCAGGGTCCACTTCGAGCACCTCAGCAAGCTGAGAAGCCGTATACGCAGGGTCTTCCACGTAAGAAGACTGACTGTCATCAAGCACAGCAACAATCGTATAGGAAGGAATCTCTTCTGCAAGCACTTCGCCGGTACGATCAAGAATAGACCCTCGCTCCCCGTCTATTTCCATCGTCTGCGTCCAGCGTCGTTCCAGCAGGTCTTCAAGGTCTACCTCCTGCACTTCTTTCGATGCCTGTATGTAAGCAAACCGGGAAAACATGATTAAGATAGCTGCAGCAAAGATCATCAGAATAATCAGTGCTCTGCGGCTAATGACATTTTGTTTATCCGCTTCCATGTACTCTCCTCCTGCTTTCTGACTTTACGGGGCTAACAGCAGAAAAAACCTTTTCGGAACGCTCAGACCGAAAAAGTTTTTCTGGTAGTAAGACGACATTAATTCTGCTGATGAAGCACTCTCACCTGTTCATCGTGCAAAGACATACCGAGTTCGGATTGCGCAATTGTTAAAATACGATCCGGATCGGAGAGTTCTTTGACTTGCAGAGTAAGACCGTCATTTACACTTGTCTGTTCCGTTATCGCTGCCTCTGTTCCTTGGGCATCGTAATTCAGCGAATAAAGGGAAGCGTAATTCGATACGATCATAAATGCTGCCGCTATAATAAGTGGAACAGCAAGCCCGTAAAGCAGCTTCTCCCCTTTAGTAATCCCGCTTTTATGTACTCGTCTGACGACCGTCTTCGTTTTTCGTGCCGGAGCCGGAATGTGCTGCTTCACTAATGGACTCATAGTAATCCTCCCCTGTTATGTTCGTTTTTCAGCGATTCTCAGCTTGGCCGAGTGAGCTCTGTTATTGCTTTCAAGCTCTTCCGTGCCAGCGGTGATTGGTTTTCTAGTAATCAGTTTCAGGTCCGGCTCCATTCCATCCGGTATTACCGGCATTCCTCTCGGAAGTTCCGGCAGACTGCTGTTTTTCTTAAAGAAGACTTTACATATCCGGTCTTCCAATGAATGAAAGGTAATAACAGCGATTCTTCCACCTGGATTTAAAAGCTCTGCAGCCTGACTGAGTGCTTCTTCAAATACTTTCAGTTCATCATTAACTGCAATTCGTAAAGCCTGAAAGGTTCGCTTAGCTGGGTGCCCACCCTTTCTCCGTGCAGGGGCCGGTATCGCTTCTTTAATGATGTCGACTAGTTCATACGTTGTCTCAACCGGCTGAACCGCTCTTCTTTTTTCGATGTGGCGCGCAATTTGTTTAGCAAATTTCTCTTCCCCATATGTATGAATAATATAGTGGAGATCCTGAAAGCTCCATTCATTCACAACTTCATAGGCAGACAGCTCACTTGAAAGATCCATCCGCATATCCAGTCGGGCATCAAACCGGTAGCTGAAGCCCCGTTCAGGGACATCAAACTGAGGGGAGGAAACTCCAAGATCAAACAGGATGCCGTCGACACTTTCTACACCATTTTCTGCCAGACGTGATTTAAGATTTTTAAAGTTATCCTGTATAAATGTAACCGGCCTTCCCTTCAATCTTTCCGCGGCAGCCTGCAAAGCATGTTCATCCTGATCAAATGCGTAAAGGCGCCCGCCTTCTGTCAATTCGTCTAAAATACGGCTGCTGTGACCGCCGCCCCCGAGTGTACAATCGACGTATGTTCCTGCGGGCTTAACGCGCAATCCGGCTACTGCCTCTTCCTTCATTACTGTTTCATGCTCAAACAACGTCTGCCCTCCCCTTCCTTTATGTATCAAACAGACCCTCTGCCAGCTCTGCAAATGCATCAGCCGATTCATCCATATAGGAATCCCAGGCTGCTTTATCCCAAATTTCCACTCTGGAGGATACTCCGATAACGACACATTCTTTTTCAAGACCTGCATAATTCCGAAGCGATGCAGGAATATTAATTCTATTTTGCTTGTCCAGATCACATTCAGTCGCCCCTGAGAAAAAGAATCGTGTGAATGCTCTGGCATCTTTTTTCGTAAAAGGAAGCTCTCGTAATTTCGATTCCATTTTCTGCCATTCTTCCTGAGGGTAGACGAACAGGCATTGATCCATCCCTCTTGTTACAACAAAACCGGATCCGAGGTCTTCACGGAACTTAGCCGGAATAATCATTCGTCCCTTTGTGTCCATCTGATGCTCAAATTCGCCGATGAACATGCTAGTTCCACCCCTTTTCCCACTTCTTATTTCTAATCTACCACATCTCCCCACTCTCTACCACTTATTTTGGAAATCGTTGATAAATATTCTGAATTTTTTCTGAAACAGTCACAATTTTTGATAATCACCTGCTCTGAATCAGCTGGAACATGCAAGCAACCAGAGTGTCAGATTCCATCCTGTTACTCGAAACGCCTGTCCGTTTATTTTGATGCTGGAGCTGCAGAAGTGCGGTTCTGAGGTAAAAGCCGAGGACGCTCTTCCCGGAAAGCGAGTGAACGCAGAATCAGGCAGATCCAGCGTCATTCACCTAACACCACTTTATGAACACTCTAAAAAGAGCGACCCTCTGAGAGAGTCGCTCTTTTTATCTTCATGATCTGCCGGCAAATGTCCCTGTCCCATCGAATTTCGTATGTGCCGGTAAATTATTTACTCATCCAACTTACGAAAAAAGATGCCTTGCTGCTGGTGTAATTGTATACAGGTGATTAAGGAGATAAGGATTATTCCTTGATCACAAAATGAGCAGGCGTTTCCGTATGCATTGGCTGCAGAGCCTGCAGCAGCTTTACCGCTGCTGACGATCCGTATTTATTCCACAGAGTCAGAATCGACATCCATCGCTCCTGTGCATTTTCTTTCAAACGCACTTCTTCGTCTGCGGCAATAAGCCGTCTGAGATCTGCTTCAATGTCTTCTTTCTGTCTTTCGACAATAGCCTCTTCAAATGAGTGCAGCAGCGAATGGAATTTAGATTCCCATCGTTCGTTAAAATCTCTTCTCAGGCCGTAGGCGTCAGCGGCGTGATCAGCAAGGTGCTTGAGATTATTATAGGCATCAGTAAATACTGGATCTTTTTCGGGTAAATTGAGGCCGCTTTTCAACGATTCCGCCTTAAGCACAGCCTTACCGGATCGAAGCTCCTTAAAAGTCAACTCATACTGCTTCATTGTTTTCTGCGTTCTCCGTGAAAGAAATGTGACAGAATGACGCAGCTTGACCACCGGCATCCGCATATTGTGTAAATGGAAGCTTTCTTTTAATGTGCCCCAGTAGGCAAGCTCTCCTGCTCCGGCAGTGAACGTCAGTACAGGTAAAAGCATGTCCTGCATGAGCGGACGTGTAACTACATTATTACTCATACCTACAGCTTTTTGCTTTAAAAGTGTAAGCAGCTCCCCTTCAGTCCAGCCGGAAGGGTTTTGCTCTGTAAAAAAGCGGCCTTCTTCAAAAAACAACTGCTGACGCAGACCATTTTCATGGATGAAAAGATGCGCTGTTGAGGTTGGAGGATCGACCGGTTCTGCACCGGCTGCATGTTGGAAGTATTCTGCTCCCTGAGATGCAGCGTCCTGAAGCAGTTTTGTACGATGAAGCAGCTGTTCAAAACTTTCCTTTTCAAGCTTCCTGACTGCTGGATCGTGTGCGTCTAAAATCACGAGACCAGTTCCGGAGAATAGTTTACCAGTTAATACCGCAAACCATTCCGTGTAGCTCATTCCATCCCAAATCGTATCAAGCAGCTCCCGATACATCTGCTTTGTCCATTTCGTTTCGCCAAGCCAGGAAACAGCTTCCCTGACAGCATCTTCCGCTTCTTTTAGCGGAATGCTGGTTTCCGAAGCGGATCGCCTCCATTTATTTGTACCTGCACTTTTTACTTTTTTTACACCTGCCTCGTGATAAACATAGGCGTGATTGATTTCTTCAATGTCATGATCTTCCCCGGCAATCCAGAATAACGGAATAACAGGATGGTTAAGCTTCTTTTCCTGCAAGTCGGCCTCAAGTAAAATCGAAATGATTTTATGGACCGTATACATCGGACCTAAAAACAATCCAGCCTGCTGACCTCCGGCAACGATAACTGCTTCTTCTTCTCTAAGTCGTTCAATCTGCCTGTATGAAGCCGGACAGGGAAAATACTTCTGATGATAGGAAGTAAGAACAGTTGCAAGCTCTGTCCGGTTAAAAGACCGTGACAACAGCTCCGCTAACCTATCCTTTTCCTGACCGGGTATGTAGTCATATCGAGATGTTACTGCCGGATCCCTCTGCTCATATAAAGCTGCCGGGGTACCTTCAGTTGGTAATAATTCACTAAATACGTCCATGTCCGCCAACCTTTCTCCTAACAATATCCCGTTTAGTATAGCAGATGAAGGCCTTGTCCTAAAACGAAGAGACTCCGGCTTTTCTTGTCAAGCCTATGCAGGCATTGAGGTTGACGAAGTGCAGCTGCTCACCACTTTTCTAAATAGTCTGCCAAAATGTTCTGACAGACTCCACCGTTAAATAATAAAAAGCCCAATGACTGCCAGCACTGTGTAAAGAACTGCATAGACTAAGAAGTGAAACCTCCACGTCTGCTTCAACACTTTTGCCATTCGGACTTCTTCCAGGACAATCCATTGAAGAATGGTTAAGAGTGATGCAACTGATAAAAAGCCGATAAAGATGAACCAGCCTGTTGCCATGCCCCAAAGTAAATCGATCATGTAATAGACGCTGATCATGAATAACAAGGCAGTCATGTCGGCTGAAAGGCGAAGTGAAATACCGGATCTTCCTGAAAGCTTTTTTAATACTAAAAAAACGCCAATAAATACAAGCGGCGGAACGGTTACAGCTGTTGCAGCTGCTCCAGCAGCTATTTCCATCATCGTTCTTCCTCCTTTTTCCGGACAAGATGAACGATGTGTTGATGACGAGCTGCTCTCCCAGGGGCAGCGAGTGCAATAAGAGCTCCATTGATCGCTTCTATCTCGAGCGGCCGGCCTGCTTCAAAATCAGCAAGCATCGAGGACCGGTTTGCGGCCGTTCGCTCTATCAGCTCTTGTACTTCCTCCCAGATCGTTTCTTCAAGGCCTACTATAGAGGCCGCCTCCAAGCAAAGCTGACGAGCCTCTTCCTTCGCTTCAGAACTCAGCAAAAGCCAGCCGTTTGGCTTCTCATATAATACCGTTAATGGATTTATTACAGCGTTCATCACCAGCTTTTTATATATGCGCTTCTGTATGTCTTGATCCTCCACAAGTTGAAGCCGCCCGGATTGTGAAATAAGCTTCTGGAGCACTTTATTTGCAGATTTCGGAACTGCAATGTTTCCCAGCCCCGTATGACGTACTTCGTTTATCGATAAACGAAGGGCACCATGAGTCACCACAGCAGGATAAGCCTCCACTTCATCCGGCACAGCATGCATGTGTCCAATGCCATTTTGAAGCATTAGCACCGGGGCATGAGGTTTCCATTTAAGAAACAATTCGTTCACATGATGCTGCTTGACTGTGCAGAACCAGATGTCCATCTGTTCTGTCGTTTCACGTCCGGCTTTCGGTACATAGAGGTTATCGTCTCCTTCCAGACGAATGCCGGAACTGTTCACCTTATTTATTTGTTCTTTATTTCGCAGCTGCAGAAACACCTCATGTTTCTGAGCCATTAAATGCGTGGCACAGAGGAGACCAAGGGATCCTCCTCCTGCAATACCTATCCTCACTGCTTTTCCACCTCTTTCCTTGCATAAGTTTATCATATGTATCATTGATTAAAAGAGAAGCAGATGAAAAATCCTCTGCTTCCTTTACAGGGAGAGCCTTCCATCTAAAATGGTATTCCGGTATAATAGAGACAGCGCTTTCAAATGTGGGAGCCTGAAGCGAGATTTCAGATACTGGAGGGACTGCACATGGATCAGTACGAAGTAGAAAGATTAAAAATTAATTTTAAAACACTTGAACACTTTGAAAATTTTCGGGAATACGGAATTCAGGAACTATCCATGAAAGAAGATCTGCAGGACAACATCGTCGAGAATGACAGTGAGTCTCCATTTTACGGCGTTTACTTCGGCAATAAGCTCGTTGCCAGAATGAGCCTGTACCGTATTGATGCAAAATATGACCGTTATTTTGATCCTCCTCAGGACTACTTTGAGCTGTGGAAGCTTGAAGTTCTTCCTGGTTTTCAGGGCAAAGGCATTGGCAAGGTTATGGTGGATTTTGCAAAATCTGAAGGCCTGCCCGTTAAAACGAATGCCCGCCAGCGTTCAGATGATTTCTGGACCAAGCAGGGCTTCGAGCCGGTTACGTATGACCCTGCACGTGACCGCGGGGAAAATACGTATGTATGGTTTCCAAAGGGCGTTGGGGAACAGAAATAAGCAGCTACCCCGGCACGACCAGCCGCTCCGGACATATTGTCCGGAGCGGCTCAGAGTGTGGATAAAGTCATTTTAAGTGAATAACGTTGCATCTGCCTGTATCTGCGGACACTCGCTTTCCGGAGGGAACGGGCTCGGCTTTCCCTCCTGCTGCCGGAAGCGCTGGATCTTCGCCTCGTTCTGATCCTCCTGGAGTCGAGGTCCTCCGATGTCGGCAGCTGTCAGTGCGTTTCAAGTGCCTGGTTATGAATGCACGATCGGCTTCCATACGGATAGAACTTTCCCGATGAGACGTTTCAATGTTGAACAGGGGTGTCCGTACTTCTTAGAATTCATTATGAAAGTACAAAAAGCAGTCGCGTCTGCCTGTTGTGACGTTGTTTTCCACGAAGCAGAGCCGTTTCCCCGATGTGTCCGGCGGGGACGCCCGTGGAAGCCGCGCAGCCTGAAGATTCCGTGCCGTTCAGATCTGCGAACGGCATCAACGCACGAGCGGAGCCGGACTGGGTCTTGAAGGCTTCTTGTAAGAAGCCTGTGTCCGAGTGAAGCCGTGCCTTTCTTCCCTTCATACAGGGGTCACCCTGAGAAATAGCTGAAGGCCAGCCCACGGCAGGCTCGGTAAACAGAGGGGAAATACAACCAAACGAATAAACATGTAAGTTGTAAGACTTTTTCAACAGCCTGGAGCCGCTCCGGACATATTGTCCGGAGCGGCTTTTTCATGTATGGCTAAAAAGCAATTCTTTCTCTTCCGGTTAAACGGGACGTCTTTGTTTACACTACTTCCTGTTAAGAAATAACTCAACTTGCTTATGGTGCTCATCAGATTCCCAAAGGGCCGCACAGCGGTCTGCTTCAAACGCCATCTCCTTGTAAAAAAGGGAGGCATCCAGCGGCTCTCTGTAACTTTTGAGCGCCTCACCGGGGACTGTGACCGGCAGCAAATCTGCAAGTACCTCTTCAATATTTTCGGCTTTTGCATCTGCATATCCTGTTTCCAGGAGACGATCCGATCCATATACGGACGCAGTCGCCAGCATATGAAAAGCGTGCTTTGCGCCGACTTTTTCTTTCAGACAAGCTGCACCTCCCCAACCGGTAGAGAGTGCCAGCTTCCCTTGAATAAAGCCTGCCTTCCCTTTGGAAGATATGTAAATCCGGTCACAGGCGGCAGCGAGTTCTGCGCCGCCTCCGACAGCTGGTCCGTCTATGAAACAAGCTGTCACACATGGCAGCTTTCGCAAACGGATCAGATTATCATTCATTGGACGAAGCATCGTTAAGGCTTCTTCCTTTGTTCGCAGCGAATGAAAGGCCTGCACGTCTCCACCAGAGCAGAAAGCTCCAGGATGGCCTGTCAGGAAGAACGTGTGAATGTTCTGATTGGACTCTGCTTCATAAAGTGCTTCGGATAGTTCTCGAATCACATCGAAATCTACTGCATTTTTCTGTTCAGGCCGATTTAACTGCACGTGAAAGATACCGTTCGCGAAGCCGGTTGTTAGTTTCATTTTATGCGCACGTCCTCTCTTGAACATTCCATGATTTACATGAATTTCGACAAATGAGAATGGTTTCCTTCTGAAAAAAACGATAAAAAAGAGCAGGGAATAAAATCCCTGCCCAGTCTTACTTGGATACTACGTCGCGGCCCTTATAGGAACCACAGGATTTGCAAACGCGGTGAGAAAGTTTCATTTCTCCACAGTCCGGGCACTCATTCATGCCTGGCACACGCAGCTTCAGGTGTGTACGACGCTTGTTTTTACGGGTTGTACTCGTTCTTCTGAATGGTACTGCCATTTCAGTCCCACCTCCTTGAAATCATTCCTTATCAAATAACTGCTTCAGCTTCGCCAATCTGGGGTCCACCTTTTTCTCCTTTGCAGCTTCCTGCTCCTCAGCCTGGAGCTCCCAGCCGCTTCCGGATTCCGGTGCCGGACCCTCCGGCTTGTCGCTGAATACACGCAGCGGCTTCTCTAACAGAATCCGCTCGCGCACATAAGGCATAAGATCGACCGTGTTGCCCTCTACTTCATGAACGTCATCTTCTTCCTCTTCATCGAAGGTGGCCCACTCCGATAATTTAAACGATTCAATCGCTTCAATTACAAAGGGGAAGTCCACATCGTTCAGCGTCCGGGCACATGGAAGCGTCATGCTTCCTTCAATTGTGAGTGTAAACGTCGCAAGATCTTTTGATATTGAACCGGTACCTTTTACGTGTACCGGCGTTACCTCACGAATTTCACGGTCGCCTTCTTTTACCTGTGAGACGTCGACTGTTTCATCGAGCTCCAGGCCGTCTCTACGGAAAGCCTGCAGCTGCTGTATCGACCATTTCATTAGTTTTCACCTCAAGACAACAAATGTAATTATATCGCTGCAAAAAATAAATGTCAAGGTAATCTCTTTACATTAAAAATACCGTCACACCAGAGACAACATCAGCCTGAAACAGCTGTTTGCCCTATAGTTATGAAAACATACTGAACGTCTACATGCAACTATCCTATGCTATACTATTGCCGAAAGGAGAGCTGGAATATGAACATTCTTGGAGTTGTTGTCGAATACAATCCATTTCACTATGGCCATGCCTTCCACCTGCAGGCGTCGAAGGAGAAAACCGAAGCTGATCTTACTATAGCAATCATGAGCGGGTCATTTCTCCAGCGCGGTGAACCGGCTGTGCTCTCAAGCTACGATCGAGCGGCTGTTGCAGCAAAGACGGGCTGTGACTTGGTTTTTGAACTGCCATATGCTTATGCCGTTCAGTCTGCTGACCGGTTCGCAGACGGTGCTGTAAGGCTTCTGAAAAAAGCAGGAGCTACAGGCATCTGCTTTGGCAGTGAACAGGGCAGCATCGATCCATTTTTAGAACAAGCTGATATAGAAAAGACTCATTCCCTGCAGCTGAAGCAGATTTTACGAAGTAAACTGAATAAAGGAATAAGCTTTCCCGCTGCTTATTCTGAAGCAGTTAACGAGCTTTCGGTCCCCCATTCTCTGGACGTTAAACAACCGAACAATATTCTCGGCCTGCATTATGTAAAATCTGCAATTCGGGAAGAAATTTCCGTGGACACCATTCAGCGGATTGCGGCGGATTATCATGATCCTGAGCCAACCGATTCACATATCGCAAGTGCTACGTCCATTCGCATTATGCTCTCTTCGAACAGGACAAAAGAGGCTTTTGCATATGTACCCGAACGATCCGCTTCGGCTATTTCCGAGCAGCTTCAAGCAACGGGCATCATTCCGGGCTGGGAGAATTATTACCCTTATTTGCAGTACCGGATTTTAACGTCATCAACTGAAGAACTGATGAAGATAGCCGAATGCAGAGAGGGGATTGAGTTTCGGCTGAAAGCAGCTGCCGAAGAGCCTGATTTCAGCCGTTTTATGTACCGGTTAAAATCCAAACGCTATACGCAAACGAGCCTGCAGAGACTCAGTACACACATTTTAACGAATACCACCGCAGCGGACATGGAACAGGCTTTATCAGTAGAACCTCCGCTTCATCTGCTTGCAGCCACATCAGCGGGAAGAAAACATCTGCGCCTAATAGGCGACAAAGATATACGACCGACAGTAAAAGGGAGCAGTCAGCGTAAATCAGACCCGCTCAGTGCTTCCGCTTTCGATGTCCATCAGCTCGCCTTCCCGGTGAAAAGCCGGCTTATTTCCTATCAGCAGCATGCGGTAATGATCTGATCTTTTTGGTGATGTATCATGTTAAAAACGAAGAAAAAGCCGTTCCGCAGTCAATTGGAACGGCTTTACTTTTCAGTTAACACATGATGACCCTGCTTCTACGATCAATTAATCGAGCGATTCCAGAAATTCCATTGCTTCTCCGAACGTACCGACCGGCACAATCTCCATATCAGAACCGATTGTTTCAGCTGTATCAACTGCGATCTGATAGTTGGAATCCTCTCTCCCCTCTTCTACGGGCACAAAGAAAATATCAATGCCGTCTTCATCTGACGCATACACTTTTTGTTTAACACCGCCGATTCTGCCGACATTTCCATCCTCATCAATGGAGCCCGTTCCGGCAATATCGAAGCCGCGCGTAATGTCTTCTTCCGTCAGCTGATTATAAATCTCCAGAGCAAACATCAAACCTGCCGACGGACCGCCGATTGTATTTGTATCAATTTCCACGTCCGGATCCCGAATCAGTTCACGGTCTGTCACAGGGTTGGAAATGCCAAGTCCGCCAGCTCCTTCTTCAGCACCGATCTCTTCTGGAAATGTTTGTACTTCAATTGTTTCCTTCATCTCCTCGTCCTCCCGTTCGAAGGTTACTTCGACACGGTCTCCGATTTCCGCTGATTCCAGTTCGGCGAACATTTCTTCAATAGAGAGCACTTCCGTTCCATTTATAGCTGTGATCCGGTCACCCGGCTCCAGCTTGTCTTCGATATCCATGTCAGGAATAACAGAGGTCACAAGTACACCGTATTCCTCGAATTCTGCATTAAATCCAGCTGCCTCATACGCTACGAGAATCGCCTGCTCCTGAGAGCTAGCCATCATCATCAGCTGTCTGTGCTGATACATTTCATCTGTTTCACCAGGCGGCCTTACTTCATCTGCCGGCATCAGTTCCCGGCGGTCACTGAAATAGGACCAGATGAAGTTAACAGGATTCGCCTGCCCCATTCTGATTGTTGTTAACGAAAAGCTTCCTTCATAGTCATTCCGCTCCTCTACTTCAATCACTTCCGTCAAAGGCTGTGCGTCTCCGGGCATTGAAAAGTAGTATGGGAGCTGGACAAAGTTCAGAGCGAGCAGGACTGCCACCAGAACTACCCACTTTATCCACCCTTTATTTCTGCGGGGTTGCTGACCACTACCATCCATTGATTAACACCTCTATCGCTGAGCTTAAACTGCAGCATCATTAATATAGTTCTAACATACAGGATCAGCATGCAGATTCCCAGCAGACTGCTCTCAGCGTCCAGATAATTTCTGCTTTAGCGCCTTTTCAACTGGCGCAGGCACCAAACCTTGCGGTACTGCATCAAAGCGGGCTACCTCTTTAATAATAGAGGAACTTAATGCCCGGTATTGAGGAGAAGTCGGGAGAAACACGGTCTCCAGCTCTATGTTTATTTCCCGGTTCATCACAGCCATCGGAATTTCATACTCATAGTCTGTAACAGAGCGCAGACCTTTCACAAGTACGGTAGCTCCTTCTTTGCGAGCAAACTCAGCCAGCAGGCCATCAAATGCCTTTATCTCCAGATTATCGATCCCTTCCGTACTGAGCCGGAGGAGTTCGAGTTTTTCATCGAGGGAAAACAGCGGTTTTTTGCTGCTGTTATGCATTACCGCTGTAATTACCTGGTCGAACATTTGAGAACTGCGCCTTATGATGTCCACGTGACCATTTGTCACAGGATCAAAACTTCCAGGTATAATTGCAGTTGTCATCGTCTCACCCTTTACAGAAAGCTTTTTTTAGTTGGTTTTCTCTTCAATAAAACCAAGCCAGTATGATAATTAAGGTATACTTCACTACTAATGCTGATACAAAGTCAATGCTGTGCTGCCGTAATCCATTCTCCGCAGAAGTTTAAGTCCGCTAATTTCTTCAGGCAGCTGTTTATCGTTGCGGTGCTCAGCTGCGAGTAAACCATCTGAATGCAGCAGACCGTTGTCCGCTATGTAGCTGATTTTTTCTTCATACGAATCATCGTCGTAAGGAGGATCCATATATATCATATCAAACACGAGCTCTCGGCCCACTGCTGCTTTTAATGCTCTCCCGGCCTCGCTTCGATACAGTTCGGCCCTGTCTCCTGCGCCTGTTTTATTTACATTTTCTTTTAACACGGCAAATGCTTTACCGTTTCTTTCCACAAAAACAGCACGCTCAAACCCTCTTGACAGAGCTTCAAGTCCTACTGCTCCGCTCCCCCCGAATAAATCCAGAAATAACCCACCTTCAAAATAAGGTCCTGTCCCGTGAAAAAAAGCTTCGCGCACCTTGTCCGAAGTGGGCCTTGTATTCATCCCCGGAACTGCTTTTAGCTGCCTTCCTTTAAATTCACCGCTTATAATTCGCATTGGTTGCCTCCTTAATTAACGTGCTAGAGCCTGACAGGCGGTGATTCAATGTCCCGAAAACAGACGAAATGCTTCAGGACAACGTCGTATCCTGAAGCACGTATCGAATGAAATATTCAGCCCTATCATCTTTATACGACTGATTACAAGCCCATATGATAATCTTCTTTTTTCACAGGCTCTTTAGTTATTCCTTGATACTCTGTTTTAATCCAGGGACGCATCGAACGATCAACACATTTAACGAACGGCATTTTATTAATTTTCGCAACAGTGTCCTCCACCTGCTCCAGATCACAGTAAACGATCACATATTTCATTCGCCTGGATGCGTAATGAACATGGCCAAACCGCTTTAACTGCTTAACTTGCTTAAGAGACTGAATATATACAGCCAGTCCAATCCGGTCTTTCATAGCTTATGTCCTCCTTTAACCGCATCCGCAGCTTCCGCCCGATCCGCATCCTCCGCTGCAGGAAGACTGCTGAGCATCGAAAAACGGATTACCGGTCGGCACTTTAATATTATCGGACACTTGTCCTGCAAGCAGCAGGCTTATTTCACTGAGCATCTCATGTAATGCTGTTTCAGCTGATTTAAATGCTGCAATATCGGGATGTGTGTCCAGCTCTCGTTTATATTCCCGGACTTCTTTTGTAATCGTTCTGAAATCAGGGTGGTATTTTCCAAAACGCTGAACATCTTCATATTTATCTTTGAGCTCCTGAAAAGACTTAATTTTTCTCTGAAGCTCCCGGTTATGCTGAACGGCAAGCTTTGCCCTGGTGTAATTTTCAAAAAGCTCGGACTGTGTAATCATTTCACTGAGGTCCTGCGCTTCCTCCACCAGCGAAATATCTGTTATAATCATCATGGCCGCGCCACCTCCGTAATGTCAGTATAGCACGGGAAGTCTGTGCACAGAAAGTATGGTTATTCTGTGAACTTCCATTTAAATCTTTTTCTCTTCATTGCAACGGGAAACATTTCATAATATGATTAGTAATGGAACAGTTATATCGTCTGTAGGAGGGAAATTATGAAATTTGAACAGTCAGGTTTGGAAGACAAAATTGTACCGTTTGCCGACTTCCGTGAAATTATGGAAGAAGCCGGTTTTGATGCTCAATGGGACTACGAGCGGTGCACGTATGATTATAAGATTCTGGATGAAGTAAAGGATGATATTTACTACTTCCGTTTTCCGGGAGTCGTGCACGAAGGCGAATTCCCAAAAGAGTCATCTAAAGTCCGTCTGCTTCAGCCTTACCTTGGAAAGCACTACTATCCGCACGGCGTTGAGTATGATGAAGTATTTCCTGAGCGCATCGTGGAGAAGTGCAAAAAAAAGATTGAACAGGTCCGTGAAAAACTCAGCGCTTCTGCAGTAGGCTGAGCAGCCCTGGAAACTTTCGATCTCTGACGGCTATGCCCACGGGATCGGAAGTTTTTTTATCGGTACATACTACACGTTGAGCGGAAAGGAGACCAGCATTGTCCCCACAACTGAAAAAGTATCTGTTTATCGGACTAGGTGTGGCTGCTGCGGCTGCGATCCTTTATTTTATTCTGCCGGTATCCGTTCCGCTGATCCTGGCGTTTATTACCGCCTTGTTTTTATCACCCGCCGTCCGGACGCTTCACCAGAAAACGCGCTTAACACGTAACTTTGCAGTCTTTATTGTGTTCATTCTGTTTACGGCGACGATTGCGCTGCTGGCATACTTTCTGCTGACCAGAGCGTTAACGCAGCTCAATGCGTTCATTGAGAACCTGCCGATGATGATCAATGAAATCAACCTGGCGTGGATGAACCTGCTGGAAAATTTGCGGGGTCAGTTCGACCACTTAAGCGAAGACATTGTCGATACGATTGATGCGGAAGTAACTACGCTGCTCTCAGGACTGCGCACGAACCTTCAGGAAATGAACGTAATTGGATGGGTGACGAATGTGATTATCAGCATTCCGTCCTACATCGTTTCCCTGCTCGTTTATTTAATTGCGCTATACCTCTTTTTACTCGATCTGCCGCGGCTAAGACAAAAAACGTATGCTTATTTTAAAGAAGAGACGGCTGAAAAAGTTCAGTTTATGACGTCGAGGCTCTCATACGTTATTCTCGGCTTTTTTAAAGCTCAGTTTTTAGTCAGTATTATCATTTTTGTCGTTACTTTCATTGGTCTTCTTCTGATCGCACCGGAAGTAGCGCTTATTATGTCGATCATTATCTGGCTGATTGACTTTATTCCCATTATCGGGTCGATCGTGGTGCTTGCGCCATGGGCACTGTATCACTTTTTTGCCGGCGATACCGCCATGGGCATCCAGCTGATCGTGCTTGCTGTTATTCTGCTTACGATCCGCCGGACGGTAGAGCCTAAAGTAATGGGGCACCACATTGGTCTTTCCCCGCTTGCTACCCTTATTTCTTTATATATCGGTCTTATGCTTTTCGGTGCCATCGGATTTATTTTAGGCCCGCTTACAGTAATTCTTTTTACAAGCGCAAGAGAAGCCGGCCTTATTAAAATGAATGTAAAGGTATGATGTAAAACAGAGAATTTCTACTTTTGTACAGATGCACTACCGCACGATTAAAGAAGCCGCCTGCCTGACCGGTACAATACGGTCAGGCAGGCGGCTTCTTTTTTACTAAATTACAATTCCGAGAATCGCATCGAACAACCTCGTTGTCTCCCCTGGAGGATAAATAACATACAGCAGCAGATACACAGCGATACCGGTAGATGCCGATACGAACCAGATTAATGATGTGACCGGTCCTAATTTACGATGCAGACGACGATTGTCCTTGTAGCCGGAAATGAGCTGAATAATGCCAAGAACTGCTGCAATTGTCGCCATCGTAATATGAAACAACAAAAACACCGTGTAGTAAAGCGCGACGCTGTCCGGTCCTCCAAATGAGGTTGACCCAATGAAAAATGTTTTTGACAAGTAAGTGATGAAGAAAATAACGGCGAGCACCGCTGCCCAAAACATGACCGTCTGATGTGCAGCAATGCGGCGCTGAGCGGCTAATATCCAGCCGACCGCTACAAACATAGCACTTAACGCAATAAAGATTGTGCTTACAAATGGTAAAAAGGTTGCCATCAGCCTGCTCCTTCCAATGATAAACATGTCTAGCTGCTGCTGAGCAGACGCTTAAGAAAAAGCGTACCGCATATAGCGGCACGCTCTTCTGAATGTGAAACCTAGTATTTCACAATACCGATAAGCAGCATTAGAGCAGCCACTGTCATAGCAGCAACAAATAGTCCGGACCAGATCATTGCATTTACCCAGCCGGTACCTTTGCCGTTCATATGCATGAAGTAATACAGTTGCATAACGACTTGAACTGCTGCCAGCAGAAGGATAAATGGAATTGCGAATCCTGTAGGAATTGCGTCACTGGCAATCGTTAAAAATGCCGTAGACGTAATGAAAATCATAAACACGAATGAAACAATTTGCGTACGTGATTCGCGTTTCAGCTTCCGTTCAGTCTCCTTGGAGGGTCTACCCTCCAGAGGAGCACTTGGATCTACATGTGCCATTCAATCAACCTCCTGCTCCAAGAAGATAAACAACGGTGAAGATGAATACCCATACGACATCAATAAAGTGCCAGTAGAGAACCGCTGTGTAAAATTTAGGCGCGTTCGCAAGCGTAATACCCGCTTTACGGTAACGGATCAGAAGCGTCGTGATCCAGCCGACACCGAACGCCACGTGCGCCCCGTGCGTACCAACCAGCGTGTAGAATGATGATGCGAAGGCACTTACAGTAAAGCCGAGTCCGTAATTAAAATAATAATCATAGAACTCGTAAATCTCAAACGAGAGGAATGCGACACCAAGTGCAACGGTGGCCCACATCCAGATCAAAAGCTTGTTAAAGTTACCACGCTTCATATTAATAATAGCGAACACACTGGTAAGAGAGCTTGTTAACAGGATCATCGTCATGATAAACACGAGATCGAGGTGGAACAGCTCGCTCGGACCAGGGCCTCCCTCGGTACTAGTACGGAGACCGAGATAGGTTCCGAAAAGGGAGCCGAAGAGAACTGTCTCTCCCCCAAGGAAAAACCAGAAACCTAAAAACTTGTTTCGGCCTTCCAGCGTCGCTTTTTCGGGATTCGGTGGAAGAACCTGTGGCTCCACAACTTGATTATCAGCCATTATTTGTCCTCCCCCTTTTCACCGGTTATTTCTGAAACAGGGATATTATATCCATGGTCCTCAATTACTGAGCGGAGCATCATTGTAAAGAATGTAACGACAAGTCCGCCAATGATAACCGGCCATGAGTAATAGATAACACCAAAGCTTGCAATAGAAAGCCCAAGTGCGATAAAGATCGGCAGAATGGATCCATTTGGCATGTGGATGTCACCGAGCGGCTCTGCCGCTTTCATACGACCGTCCCCATTCATTTTTTCGTAAAACAATGCATCGAGATCTCTGACGAGAGGCGTCTGAGCAAAGTTGTACTCCTGTACAGGAGAAGTCGTTGCCCATTCCAGGGTTCGACCGTCCCAAGGGTCATCCGTGTTTTCCGTATTCTTTCTGGAAATAAGCACGTTAATAACGAGCAGGATGAATGCTGTTCCCATAAAGAACGCGCCCATTGTAGAGATAAAGTTCAGATCATTCAGGTTCTGGCCATCCAGGTAGGACGCGACCCGTCGCGGCATTCCCATGAGACCGAGGAAGTGCTGAACGAAAAATGTCATATGGAAGCCAATCAGGAATAACCAGAAGAACCATTTACCCCAGGCTTCGCTGAGGCGGTAGCCAAACATCTTCGGCCACCAGTAAAAAGTTCCTGCGAAAATACCGAATACAGAACCACCGATAATAACGTAGTGGAAGTGTGCCACAACGAAATACGTGTCATGGAACTGATAGTTCGCTGCACTCGTAGCAAGCATGACGCCGGTTACCCCGCCCATGACAAAGGATGGGATAAAGGCAAGTGCAAATAAGTTTGCGACGGTGAATCGAATTCTTCCGCCCCAGAGCGTCAGAAGCCAGTTAAAGATCTTAATACCAGTAGGGACCGCGATCGCCATCGTTGCTACAGCGAAAATCGCGTTCGCAACAGGCCCCATGCCCACCGTAAACATGTGGTGCGCCCATACCATGAATCCGAGGAACCCGATAATAAGCGTCGCAAAAACCATTGCTGAATAACCGAACAAACGCTTTTTTGCAAACGTTGAAATAACTTCTGAGAAAATACCGAATGCCGGCAAAATAAGAATGTAAACTTCCGGGTGGCCGAATATCCAGAATAAATGCTGCCAGATAACGACGTTTCCGCCCATTGCGACATCGAAGAATGCTCCTCCGAATATCCGGTCCAGCATAAGCAGAAGAAGTCCTACTGTCAAAGCCGGGAATGCAAACAGAATCAGCATGGAAGTAACAAACGTGCTCCATGTGAATAGCGGCATTCTCATCATACTCATACCCGGTGCACGCATGTTCACAATTGTAACGAGGAAGTTAATCCCCGACATGAGTGTACCTGCACCACTTACCTGCAGACCCATGACATAATAGTCGACACCATGGCCAGGTGAATCCGATGACAGCGGAACGTAGGATGTCCAAGCCGCGTCAGGTGCACCGCCGGTAAACCAGCTGACGTTCAGGATAATCCCCCCGAAAAGGAACAGCCAGAAGCCGAGAGAGTTAATAAACGGAAACGCTACGTCTCTCGCTCCGATTTGAAGCGGTACAACAAAGTTCATAAAACCAAAGAATAATGGCATTGCTGCAAGGAAGAGCATCGTCGTTCCGTGCATCGTCAATAATTCATTATATGTCTGTTCGCCCAAAAAGCTCATTTCCGGGAACATGAGCTGGATGCGCATTAAAATCGCTTCCAGCCCTGCTACAGCGAAGAAGAAAAGTCCGGCAAGGAAGTACATAATACCGATTTTCTTATGGTCGACTGTAGTAAGCCAGTCCCAGAGAACGCTCTTTTTGGCAGGTGAGCTGTTCGCCACGAATATAAACCTCCCTTTTATTCAAGCGTTATTCATCGAGCACTGAAAGGGTGTTGATATACTCAATCAGCGCATCCATTTCATCATCTGAGATGGCTTCTTCTCCGAACCCAGGCATTTCATTACCTGGTTTAAGCGAATCCGGATCGCGGATCCAGTCGTGCAGGTTGTCATCCGAGTATTCGAGGAATCCGGCTACAACCGTTCGTTCGCTGTAATTCGTGAAGTTTGGCCCTGTATTACCGCCTTCATCGCCGATCGCGTGGCAGGCAATACAGTTTTCCACAAAGATATCGCGGCCTTCTACCGCTACTTCACCTTCCGGTTCAAGCTGATCTTCCGGAGGTTCAGCCATTGTTTCAGCCCATGAGTCAAACGTATCCGGATCTACAGCTACGACCTTGAAATCCATCAGCCAGTGAGACGGACCGCAGATTTCTGTACATTTACCCATGTAGATGCCTTCTTCAGGTGCTTCAAACCAAAGATCGTTTGTGATCCCTGGCACGTTGTCCTGCTTACCAGCTAGTGCAGGCACCCAGAACGAGTGGATGACGTCACTGGCCTCAAGTTCAACAATGACACGCGTATCTGTCGGAATATACATATCCTGCCCGGCATTCACGCCTAAATCAGGATAAACGAACTCCCACCAGAATTGATGCGCATGTGCCTCGATCACAACATAATCTTGTACCTCATCGTCTTCATCCAGCAGCTCTTCGTCTACGCCTTCATCCGGAATACCGGTATCAGCAAGTGTAAACGTATCCATAACGTTCGGAATGGCCAGAAGAAGCAGCAGTAAGATTGGAATCGTCGTCCAGATAAATTCAAGCGTCCTGTTCCCGTGAACCTGCTTAGGGATATGTGTATCGCCCGGACGTTCACGGAAGCGGATAAGTACAAATGCGTAGATGGAAAACACGATCACGATAACAAATATCATGATGTAAAGTGACAGCTGAATGAGAGACAGCTGCATCTCGGCAACCGGTCCTCGCGGATCCAGTGCGGAGAGATTTTCCATGCCGCATCCTGCCAGCAGCAGAATAAGTGAAAATGGAAGCAGTTTTAGCATGTGCTTCATCGCGTCATAACCCCCGCTTTCTTTTCCAGTTTTAGAACATGTGTACAAGAACCATCAGCACAAACATGATCGTGAGATAATTCAGGGAGTAGATGAACATACCGGTCGCCCACTTCATGTCATCCTTAGTTCGCAGCCCCATAAGGCCGTAAATAAGCCATCCTCCGCCCAACAGTACAGCTGCAGCAGTATAAATGACTCCGAAATCAGCTATTAACAGCGATACCGGAATCAGAGCGGCTACATACCAGATGATTTGACGTTTGGTTAACGCGTTGCCTGCCACTACCGGCAGCATTGGAATGCCCGCAGCTTTATATTCATCCTGCCGGCGCATTGCCAAAGCCAAAAAGTGCGGCGGCTGCCAGATAAACATAATCAGAAACAGCGTCCAGGCATAAGGATGGAGACCAGGGTCGATCGCTGCCCACCCGATCAACGGCGGAACAGCTCCGGCGAAGCTTCCAACAATTGTGTTCAGCGTTGTCGTCCGTTTTGTCCACATTGTATAAAGAACAACGTAAATGATAAGACCGGCAGCCCCGATCAGAGCAGCTGTTAATGAAGCCGCTGCAAGAGCCGCGGTACCGGCGATTGATAATGCTAGACCATATGTAAGCGTCTGTTTACCAGTCAGTCTTCCGCTGACAGTCGGTCTGTCTTTCGTCCGCTCCATTAAGTGATCAATATCCCGGTCGATGTAGTTATTAAGCGCGCACCCTCCGGCAATGATAAGCGCAGACCCTGTAATCGCCATGAACGCAGGCCAAAAGCTTTCAGCAAGCGTTGAACCTGTATAATAGGCAGCCAGGTAAAGACCTGCAAATACGGTAATCAGATTGGACATCACAATACCAGTCTTAGAAATGGATACATAGTCCCGCCACGTTACAGCTGACTCAGATGATTCCTTTAATCCGGCGACAGACTCCGCTGAAGAAATTGCGTTGAGTTTACTCATCTTTAGTTCACCCCCTGTATTGGCCACCTTTTCTGCATCCGCTAGAAATTTAAAAAAGAATGCAAGATGCTGTCCGCTCCCTGCCTGACCGGCTGAGAACGTACGCATAACAAAAAAGATGACAGTTTGCACCGTTCATATCACATTATAAAGGAACACCTATCCTTTTTCATCACATTTTTTAGTTGTTACTATATCTATCACATGCTTTGTGACAATTATGTGAAATTGATTTCATCTTTGATAATTTGATTTATTATGAAAGAAAGCTACCTCTTCAGGTCATCAGTTTGATAAGATAGATTGGAATGTGTTACGATGCCGCGCTCTATTCATTATACTAATATAGCGAAGCGGCTGTTTATTTTTGTAGTGGAAAGACGGTGAACACCATGCATCGCATGTTAAAGTTTTTTGGAATCATTACAACTCTTGGTATGCTTCTTGTTATCATTCAAGGAGCGCTTGTCACTCAGACCGGCTCAGGTGACGCCTGCGGGGCAGAATGGCCGCTATGTTACGGGCAGCTCATCCCGGAAAACCCCGCTGTTGAAACGTTAATTGAATACACTCACCGGCTTGTCTCCGGGATTCTCGGCATCATGGTCATTGCGCTCAGCATTTGGAGCTGGCGCGCAATCGGGCACTTAAGAGAAACGAAGCTTTTTGCATGTCTAGCTGTAACATTCATTATTTTTCAGGGGCTGCTGGGAGCTGCTGCTGTCGTATGGGGACAATCTGATGCTGTCATGGCGCTTCATTTTGGCTTCTCCCTTATTTCGTTTGCGAGCGTACTGCTGTTGACCATTCTGGCGTTTGAAGACGGAAAACCAGCCTCGTTAACAAAGCCACTCATCACGAAAAGCTTGAGATGGACGTTGATCGGAAATCTCATTTTCACTTATGCTGTCGTGTACACAGGCGCTTATGTAAAGCATACGGGATCCGGCGGCGCCTGCGCAGGATGGCCGCTCTGTAACGGCAGCCTCTTACCTTCGCTTACAGGAAGCACCGGCATTCATTTTGGTCACAGAATGGCTGCAGGATTGCTGTTTATTACGATCCTCATGATGTTTATCAAGCTTTTAAAGTCGCATCTTAACAACAAGCCGCTATTTTACAGCGGCCTGCTGACAATGATTTTTATTACCGCCCAGGTAGCCAGCGGAGCTGTCGTTATCTTTACAGGATTTACTCTCTACGCGACAATGGCTCACGCTGTTATTGTAAGTCTGTTATTCGGATCTTTAAGTTACATGGCCGTCATAGCCTCCAGAAGCAGGATTCGTTAACACATAAAAGGCGCCGAACTCAACTGGGTCCGGCGCCTTTTATAATTCATTATTTTTTTCCGAGAAATGCACGAAGCATCCAGTTATGCTTTTCTACCGACTGCCTGATTTCAATCAGCATATCAGCTGTGGCTTCGTCATCTGCGTCGTCTTCAAGCGTTTCAATATCTTCTTTCAGCTCATTTGAGAGCTGAGTGAAATCATGGACGAGGGCCTCTACCATGTCATCTGCTGACTGTTCTCCTTCTGCTTCTTTGATCGTCGACGTCTCCAGGTAAACTTTCATTGAAGCAACAGGACGACCTTTTAGAGCGAGCAGCCTTTCGGCAAGCTCATCTATATGCTCCTGAGCTTCATTATAAAGCTCCTCAAATTTTTCGTGAAGCGTGAAAAAGTGCGGACCTGATACATACCAGTGATAATTATGAAGCTTTACGAACATAACGTTCCAATTTGCTACATGCCTGTTTAGAATTTCGGTAGTTTGCTTGTGTGCCATGTTCCCACTCACTCCTATTCGTAATGACTTACATAGATATCTGTTCCCGTAAGAAAACAGGACTAAACATGCGCCTGACTAAATACATGTTTTACTTACAAAAAAAACACTTTCAGTCAGCAATAACGCTGCAGAAAGTGTTCATCTTTGCTTTATACGCTGCCGCCCCGCGCTTTCATCGTCGCCTCATGCAGAGAAGAGAGCTGCTGCTCTAACTGGGAAAGCAGACGCCGTCCTTCTTCTTCGGACACAAGCTGAAGTCGAATCGCAAAGTCGATCTCGCGGGAGAGTCCGAACATTTGGGTATCAAGAACTTCCTCATAAAGAGGACATTGAGGCATCGTTAAATTCTTCATTTGAACCTCAATCAATTTTACTATTTTATCTGCATCCTCTTTCAGAAGTGCAAAAGCCTTTTCACTCTGACCAGGCAGGATTTCAGTTGACACGCGAATCCCTCCTCTATATAAACGATCACGGACCGTATTACTCCGATTCATGATTTACGTTTATCTTATCGGTTATTTGATAAAAATGCAACTCGCGAATCAATTGATGACACATATCCGGATGGAAGCTATACTATGAACTAGAAGGCAGGTGAAGAACTATGGCAGAAATGCTCGTAAAAATAGTAGGGAACGTAAAGCACCCCGTGATGCTAGACCCGGGAACCTGGATTTTCGATGAACGCCGCATCGATATGGAAAAGGCGTTCGATCAATCTGCTGAGTCAGAAAGCAACGAGTCATTTGCAGCGCTTGGAAAAGCATTTGACAGACAGCGCACAGAAGGCGCGGTCCCACAGCAACAGACAAATAAAATCACTGTCAGCAGAAAAGATATGCAAGAAAAATCGTTTGGCATTCGACTTCGGCCTTTTTTACTAAACAGTTCTCCGGATGAGACCGCCGACACCGTAAAATTCATCCGCGCGTCAGACGCAGATGTCACGCTCACGCTTGAAGAAGCAGGTGAAGGTATCTTGCAATTTTCACATAAAGGCAGTCCTTTAACTGAGGACGGTCCTGTACACTTCTTCTACAGCGACGGCTCCAATCGCGACAATCCAATTACCGGAATTGAAAGAATTGAAGTCCTGTAACCGACTCTTAATTAGTCTGTATTTGCATTAACAACGTTTAAAAAAGACGCCGACAATTTTCTGTCGGCGTCTTTTTTATCATTTACAGCAGATCAGCCGCCAGCTGTGCAAGACTGGATCGTTCCCCTTTTTCAAACTTCATATGACCCGATATCGTTACGTGCTTCATTCTTTCAATTACATAGGAAAGTCCATTCGTATATTCATCCAGGTAAGGATGATCGATTTGTTTCGGGTCACCCATGAGGACAATTTTACTGCCTTCCCCCACTCGGGTAATGATGGTTTTCACTTCATGCTTTGTCAGATTCTGCGCTTCATCTATGATGATGTACTGATCGGGAATACTCCTGCCCCGAATATACGTCAAAGCTTCGACTTGCACAGATGACATACCGGCTAAAATGTCCTCCAGCTCCGTATCTTTTTTCGTGTTAAAAAGAAATTCAAGATTGTCGTAAATTGGCTGCATCCACGGCCGGAGCTTTTCGTCTTTCTCGCCGGGAAGGTATCCGATATCTTTCCCCACCGGAACAACTGGTCTTGTAACAAGCAGCTTTTTATACGCCTGTACATCTTCTGTTAAAAACATGCCGCACGCAAGAGAAAGCAGCGTTTTCCCTGTTCCGGCTTTACCGACGAGAGTGACAAGAGGTATGTCCTTTCTGGTAAGCAGCTCCATAGCCATCCGCTGCTGGACATTCCGGGGTCGGATTCCCCATATTCCGTCAGAATCACCTAGAAACAAGTTCACACGCTGTGATCGTTCATCAACCATGCCAAGAGCCGATCTGCTTGGCTGAGCAGGATCTTTAAACAGGTAAAAATGATGCGGGTACGTTTCCCCTGTTCCGGCGTCTTTGATAGAGAGCGATTTTTTCTCATATAACTCATCCATCAATTCACTGTCTAAATATAGTTCACTGTAGCCTTTATAAATGTGATCAAACTGTGCAACTCTGTCGGTTAAAAAGTCTTCTGCTTTTATATAGAGTGCATCTGCCTTCACCCTCAGCAGGGCATCCTTCGTAACAAGAACGACCGACTCCGGATGGTCACTTTCTTCCTTTAAATTCAAAGCAATTGCAAGAATCCGGTTATCGTTAGTCTTTTCAAGTCCGTGCTTTTCGAGCTGGTCGGCTGCTTTATGGTTCAGTTCAACCATTAGTCTCCCGCCATTTTCAAGCGGAACGCCCGCGTGAAGTTTTCCGGTTTCCCTCAATTTATCCAGCAGTCTGCCAACCTCTCTTGCGTTTCTGCCTATCTCGTCCGTCAGCCTCTTCTTCGTATCGATTTCCTCTAATACAACTGCCGGAATTACTACTTTGTTCTCCGCAAAGGAATGAATGGATAGAGGGTCGTGCAATAACACGTTCGTATCAAGGATATATGTCTTGATCATATGAATCCCTCCACTGCAAAATACGCAACCGGATTATACAGACTGAAGTGCATCCATTACCTGTCTGTCCAGTTTCGCTGCTGCATCTTCATCGTACGTTTTCTCAAACTGCGGCTCATGTGTGAGCCTCGCCCCATAAAACATCACATCTTTTACTTCCTGGATATGAAGCTCCATCATCGAGAGTTTTACTGGAACATTATCTATTTTCTCCTGAACAATTTTTGACTTTCCGGAAAGTGCATACGTAGAACCATCCGCAATGACTGTCATTACAGCAGCAGGGTTTTCATGAATATTAGAAATGATTCTGGATTTCCGGTCAACTGCAAAGCGAATCGTGTTACGGTCTGCAGCGTAAATCCATGATATAGCATTCACACTCGGCCCTTTTGTATCTTGATCAATTGTCGCTAACATAACGTAATGTTCTTCCTGAAGTTCCCGGAGCAGGTCCTCGGTAAGCTCCTGCTCAATTCTGTTTCCCATTGTCAGCACTCCTTTCATCACTTCGCCCGCGCATGCAGCGCGTATACTATATATTATTCGCTGGATCTGTTCTATTTTCCTTCCTGTAAATCATGCAAACACATATTTTTCCGTCAACGCACATGATATACTGAACAAGTAAAATGAATCGGGTGGTGAACTTCATGCGGGTCAAATGTGTACTTTGTGACAAAATTGAAACGATTTCCTCCACGCTTCCGCTCGCTAAGAAACTTCGGAATCGTCCTATTCACACGTACATGTGCAGGGACTGTCATGATCGTATTTCAGAACGGACAGCGGAGCGCCATCAGACAGGTAAATTCCGTTCTCATAAAGCAGTGGAGGAAACGGACGATTATATTTAATCAGCTGGAACCACTTGCAAAAAAACGTACCGGTGCCTTTTAACACCGGTACGTCTTTTCGCTTGCCGCTTTTCAATAAAGAACCCGGTGCTAAAAAAAGACCGTATCAGCTACGATCTTCTTCCGGATCTGCTTCTTCTTTTTTATGGCGCCTGAGCTGAAGTTTGTAAATACCTAAGACAAGGCCGGCAATAAACAGAGATTCGATTATTGGCAGCGTAAATGCCAAAAACGTAATAAAGATATTTCCAAAAAGCATTAATGAATAAATAACGACATTTTTTAAGAGGGGAAGCTTCCGGGCGAAGCCTAAATTAAACACGATAATACTCAACGCATTAGTTAAAAGATAAAGCACTAAAAAGGCGGTTAAAAAGTTTTCAGGATCAGATGCTCCCAAAAATTCTGCCAGCGGTGTCATGGAAGGTGCGGGAGCCGCTTCAGGCGAGGCAAAAAGCATAATGATAACACTCCTAAATCAAGATATAAATCACTGCCTACCATACTATAGCACATTTGCCAGGCGGGACATAACTTATTCACATATTGTTCACACGACCAGGAAGAAATCACATTTTGTCAGCACGCTTTTATTTCAGTCCGATCTATCGTAAACTAAATCAGTAGAGGAGGCGTTTACATGCGTTCGTTTGATATTATTTTTTTTATTTTAGCCTGCACGGGGACAATTGGAATAATGGGGCTGGGCATTGCGCTGGCTCAGCTTAGCATTCCGCTGCTGCTTCTATTTGGCGGACTTTTCGGTGGATCTCTTGCTGTCGGTTTCAGAAGAAAAAAAAGACTTCAGAGTACATCAGCCTGAATCCAATAAACAGAGGCCCCTTTCAGGGGCCTCTGTTTTTCAGAGTGTGGATAAAGTCATTTTAAGTGAATAACGTTGCATCTGCCTGTATCTGCGGACACTCGCTTTCCGGAGGGAACAGCCTCAGCTAACCGATTCCTCCTGCTGTCGGAATCGCTGGATCTTCGCCTCGTTCTGATCCTCCCGGAGTCGAGATCCTTCGATGCCGGCAGCTGGCAGTGAGTTTCATGTGCCTGGTTATGAAGGCACGATCGACTTCCATACGGATAGAACCTTCCCGATGAGACGTTTCGATGTTAAATAGGGCTGCCAGTCCTTCATCGAATGCATAATAAACGGAAAAAAACAGTCGCGTCTGCCTGTTGTGACGTTGTTCTCCACTAAGCACAGATCCGTTCCCCGATGTGTCCGGCGGAGACGCCAGTGGAAGCCGCGCAGTCTGAAGATCCTTTCTCAGGGGTCACCCTGAGAAATAGCTGAAGGCCAGCCCACGGCAAGCTTCCGCCGGTAAACAGAGAGGAA
>NZ_JAATHJ010000030.1 GCF_012034335.1 Alkalicoccus luteus
GGAATAGCTATGACCTTTAGCGTTCACTTCACTTCTGATATAATTAACGGTGTCCACTTGTAACATCTCCTCATTTACCTCCTGCCAGAAAAATGGGTCCAACAGGAGTGTATTTGATTATGGGGGGGTTCACAAGTGGCTTTTTCTATGCATTGATCCTTATCTAGGATCCTACATAAAATCAATGCCGAACCTTACATTTTTAGTTTGCCATAAACAGAAAAATGCTTGAAATAGAAAGATTTTCCTTAATTTAACGTACATATATGTTCTTAAAAACGAATATTCACATAAAAAAAGAGAAAATATTCTAAAAAATTGGTTGACTTGTTCGTTATTACGAATTAAGCTTGTATAAAGAATTAAATAAAGAACAAAAACATTAATCTGTTCGTTATTGAGAATAGATAGACAGGAGGCTTCAAATGAATGAAAGCGGTCAGGAAATCCAGCTTCGAAAAATCTTTCAGTCGCTATTCCGAAAATGGTGGATTATTGTATTGCTGACAGTTTTAATTGGAGGGGGCGGCGCCTATGTATTTAAAGCAGAAACAGGCGAGCCGATGGCATCTGCTACAGCATCCGTTCTTGTCAATGACGGAGAGGGTGTTAAAGTAAACATGAAAACGCTCACGGCTATGATGAATGAACCAGCCGTACTTGAGCAGGTTGCATCGAAGCTGCCGTGGGAAACGAGCGTTGCAGCTTTAAATGGAAGTATATCCGCTGAAGAAGTAGAAGGATCACAAATCATCCGTGTGACAGCGGTAGGAGTGAATCCGGACCAAGCAGCAGAAACAGTGAATACTCTTGTAGAAACGTTCCCGGACATTGCCGGAGAAAAGGCAAATACACCGACGGCGATTGTGCTTTCAGAAGCTGATCCTGCAGAAGCAGGGTTCGTAGCCGCTGAAGGAGCCGGAAGAATGATGCTGATTATGGTGGCGATAGGACTCGCAGCGGGAATTGGCAGTGCACTGCTGATCGATGGCATGGATAGACGAATTCGCACAGAAAGAGAAGTGGAGCTGCTTCTGGAAGCTCCCGTGCTCGGTGCCACCTCAAAAATAAACAGACTTGCCATGCGCCCAAAGAAAGAGAGAAAAAAATCCGTCGTCGTAAAAGAGGGTGAAAATGTTGTTTAAAACAAGGAAAGATATGCAGATTTTTTATACGGCAGCGGGAACAAAGCTTGACCAGGAATATGGAAGAATTAAAGCAAACATCATCTTTGGAGCCAAAAAGCGAAACGCTCAAATCTTTAGCGTTTTATCTCAAAATCGTCAGGAAGGGAAGTCGACGCTGATTTCCTACTTAGGAATCGCCTTCAGTAAGGAAGAAAAGCGGGTGCTGCTGATCGATGGAAATTTTGAAAATCCAAAGCTTCATAAAATTTTCGGAATTGAAAATGATCAAGGCTTCAGCAATTTGTTGGCAGACGGCGGAGGGCTACAAGAAACGGTACTTAAAACAGAATTTCCAGGCTTAAGCATTCTTCCTGCCGGAACGATCTCTAAGCAACTGGAAACATCGATTCAAAGCAGCAGTATGGATGTGCTTCTGCAAAGTGCGAAAAGGAAGTATGATTTTATCTTTATTGATACCGGAGCGCTTCAATCAATGATTACATCTAAGTTGCTTGCGGCTAAAAGTGACAGCAGCATCATCGTCGTCAGACGAATGAGAACGAACTCTCATGATCTTCAGGAGCTGAAAACGTCGTTAGAAAGCTATGATATTCATGTGACCGGGGCGTTGTTTAATACAAAAAAACTCGCGTGGCTGAAGCGATAATTTTTTTGAAACAAATGTTCGTTATTAAGCACAAAAGTTCTCTTTAAAATCAGGAGCAGCTGCTGTCTCCTTTATCAACAGCAGCACTCGTTTACGCTGTGGGTAGGAGCCTTAGACGCAAGTCGTCGGTGGTGTGAAGTGAGGATGGGTTAAAGGCCCGTTTTTTTCTGGTGAAGTGTCCGGACATGCCGGATAGTTCAGCAGAAAAAAAGAAAGGAGGGATCAAATGAGAAAGCGAGTGTTTACGATATTGGATGCGCTGATCATAGCTGCAGCATTTACTTCAAGCTTCATTATAGTTGATGTAGCTACCGTCGCATTTGATCAGATCTATTGGATCTCAATTGCCATTATTTTGATCAGCTACTTTATCAGTTCCGGCTATTTCCGTATGAACAGGCGTGTCTGGCAGTATGCGAGCATTGGAGAAATGAAGCTGATTATGAAAACCTTGACTGCTGCAGTTGTCTTGAACGCTGTTATTCAGCTTGCAGTATTCGGATATATACAATACCGGGTGCTGTTTGTTACCTGGGCACTGATGCTGCTTGGAATTGGTGGTTTGCGGTTCATGCTGAGATTAAGACAGGATAAATGGAAGCATGCTTCAGTCAAACGAAGGAGAACAATGATTATTGGCGCAGGCTCAGCTGGAACGATGCTGGCCCGGCAGCTGCTGCAAAATCCGGACTGTGACCTGCAGCCGGTCGTTTTCGTGGATGATGATAAAAGCAAACGCGATTTGGATATATTATCGCTGCCGGTTCATGGACCGGCCGAGCGAATTCCGGAAATTGCAGCACAATTTGAAGTTGAACGAATCATCATCGCTATTCCTTCCTTAAAAAAGCGTGAGCTTTCAGACATTTACGAAGCTTGTTTAAAGACAGCTGTAAAAACGCAGGTGCTCCCGATGATCGAAGATCTGGTCACCGGAAAACTTTCTGTTAAAGAATTACGCGATGTATCTCCGGAGGATTTGTTAGGAAGGGAAGAGGTCGAATTGCATGAAGAGGCAATCTCAGCAGGAATTGCTCATAAAACGATTTTGATAACCGGAGCCGGAGGATCGATTGGTTCAGAATTGTGTCGTCAGATTGCTGCGTTTCAACCAGAACGAATGATTCTTACTGGTCACGGTGAAAACAGTATTTATCACATTTATATGGAGCTGAAACGAATTACTTCAGGAATTGAACTGATTCCATTAATTGCAGATGTGCAGGATTTCCAGCGTATGCATCAAATCATGTTGGAATACAGACCGCACCATGTCTATCATGCTGCTGCACATAAACATGTGCCTTTAATGGAAGTCAGCCCCCATGAGGCTGTGAAAAACAATTCTCTCGGAACCTATCATACTGCTCTGGCTGCCTCCGAAGCAGGCGTTGACTCCTTTGTGATGGTGTCAACTGATAAGGCTGTTAATCCGACGAGCGTTATGGGAGCGACGAAGCGGCTCGCGGAGATGCTTATTCATCATTTAAATGAACAAAGTGCAACGGCTTTTAGTGTTGTTCGGTTTGGAAATGTACTTGGAAGCAACGGAAGTGTCATTCCGCTTTTTAAAAAGCAGATCGAGGCAGGAGGACCGGTAACCGTCACCCATCCGGAGATGATCCGATACTTTATGACGATTCCGGAAGCATCGAGACTGGTTCTTCAGGCAGGCTCATTTGCAGAAGGTGGGGAGACATTTGTACTGGATATGGGCGAACCGGTAAAAATTAAAGATCTTGCAAAGAACCTGATCGCTCTAAGTGGTTATACAACAGAAGACATTCCTATTATTTATACCGGCATCCGTCCTGGTGAGAAACTTTATGAAGAGCTGTTAAATCCAGAAGAGGTACATGATGAACAAATCTACCCGAAAATTTACCTTGGAAAAGCTACTTCCATTCCGATGAACGAAATTGAACATATTTTAAACTCCTTTCATAAATGGGAAGAAGAAGAGATTAAAGAAGCTCTGTTGCAAGCTGCAAACCGAAAAGCTGCTGCTCCAGCAGAAATTCCGACAGCATAAAGGAGGAATAGACAGTGAAAGTGAAAAAAGCCATCATACCGGCAGCGGGTCTCGGCACACGATTTTTACCAGCCACGAAAGCAATGCCGAAAGAAATGCTGCCGATCATCGATAAACCGACGATTCAGTATATAGTTGAAGAAGCTGTCGCAAGTGGAATTGAAGATATCATTATCGTAACCGGGAAAGGAAAGCGGGCGATAGAGGACCATTTTGACCACGCCTTCGAGCTGGAAGAGTCGCTTTGGAAAAAAGAAAAGCACGAGCTGCTCGAAAAAGTAAGGGTGTCCTCGACGCTGGTAGACATTCACTACATTCGCCAAAAAGAACCGAAAGGACTCGGTCATGCGGTATGGTGCGCACGCAAATTTATCGGGGATGAGCCGTTTGCTGTACTACTCGGGGATGATATCGTTCATTCAAAAAAACCGTGTTTAAAACAGCTTATGGATGAATTTGAAACACATCAGGCACCCATACTCGGGGTTCAGAAAGTACCCAGAAACGAAACAGGACGCTATGGAATTGTAGATGCTGCAAGCGTTCATGGACGTTTATACAAAGCCTATTCTTTAGTTGAAAAACCAAATCCTGCTGATGCACCTTCGGACCTTGCCGTTTTAGGCAGATATATTTTGACACCGGATATTTTTGAACGGCTTGAGCATGCAGAGCCTGGTGCCGGCGGAGAAATACAGCTGACTGACGCGATCAGGGATATTGCCATTGAAAAAATGGTTTATGCGTATGACTTTGAAGGCATCCGCTATGACGTCGGTGAAAAGCTTGGCTTCATTCAAACGACGATATCATACGCCATGAGGGACGCAGCTCTAAAAGAGGCGCTAATCCCGTTTCTGCAAAAAGAAATCAGACAGGCGCTTCAGGAAGAACCGACATGAAAAAAATACTATTAATCGCGACCGTTTCCTATCACTTTAACGTGTTTCATCTGCCGTTTATTCGCTGGCTGAAGCAGGCTGGGTGGGAAGTTCATGCTGCAGCCGGAGGGGCAGAGAAAATTCAGGAAGTCGACCGGCAAATTACACTGCCAATTTCAAGAAGTCCAATGGATCGAAACAATGCGGCTGCATTTCAGCAGCTGAAGAGGCTGCTGGAAACCGAACAATATGATATCGTCCATGCGCATACTCCTGTTGGCGGAGTCCTAGGAAGACTTGCTGCAAGAAATGTACCGAAAACAAAGCTTTTTTACACCGCCCACGGCTTTCACTTTTGCAGCGGATCACCGCTCAGCAGCTGGCTAATGTACTATCCGGTAGAAAGGCTGTGTGCACGTTGGACAGATACCTTAATCACCATCAATGAAGAAGATTACAAACGTGCTGTAACCCACCGGTTTCCAGCTGGAAGAATCGTTCATGTCCATGGTGTTGGGATAGAAAAGACCGATGAAGTTAATACAAATATTCGACAGGAGCTCGGCATTTCAGATGATGCCGATATTTTATTTTATGCGGCGGAATTGAATAAAAATAAAAATCAGCGGCTTTTAGCTGAAATGCTTTCTTACCTGAAACATCCTGTTCATCTGGTACTTGCAGGAAGTGGTGACCCGGAGCCGGTAAGACAGGCTGCATTTGCGCACGGTACTGCTGATCGTGTTCACTTTCTGGGGAACAGACAGGATGTACCGAGTCTATACCGGCAGGCTACTATCGCTGTTGCTTCGAGTTTGAGAGAAGGACTTCCGGTGAATGTAATGGAGGCTATGTCGGCTGAGACTCCGGTAGTTGCTGTATCCAATCGCGGTCACCGGGAGCTGCTTGCAGGTTGCGGACTTCTTGTCGGCCGGGATAAACCAAGAGAATTTGCTGCAGCCTTGGATACATTGTTAGACAACCCGGAGTTGGCGAAAGATCTGGCTCGAAAAGCAAAAAACAAACTAGAGAGAATGTATACGAGCGGAAAAGTAATCAATGAGTTGGCGGGACTGTACAGAGAGGAGGCAGGTATCGGATGAGAGAGCCGCTGAGAGTTCTGCACGCGGTCGTCAATATGAATCGGGGTGGCGCGGAAACACTTTTAATGAATTTATATCGAAGCATGGACAGAAAGCGAATACAGTTTGATTTTCTTACAAGCTTTGAAGGAGTATATGATGACGAAATTCGTCGCTTAGGAGGACGGATTTATCGGATTCCCTCTATTCGGAATGGACCTAAAAAGTACGTAAAAGGACTGGATACATTTTTCAGCGAGCATTCGGATACGATGATTATTCATTCCCATATGGATAAGCTCAGCGGCATCGTGCTTGAACGAGCCGAGAAAGCAGGGGTGCCGGTCCGGATCGCGCACAGCCATAACACGTCGAGCGAAGGAAACAGACTGATAAAAATTTATAAATGGTCGGCAGGCAAAAAAATAAAATCCAGCGCAACGCACTTTATTGCATGCTCAAAGGAAGCGGGTCGATGGCTGTTTCCAGATCAGAACGATTATCTTGTACTAACAAATACGATTCGTACAGAAACCTTCTTATTTAACAAAATGAACCGGCGTCGTATAAGGGTTCAGCTTGGCCTTAATGAAACCCATACGCTTTATGGACATGTCGGAAGGTTTCAGACCCAAAAAAATCATCCTTATTTACTTAAACGATTTGCTGCTGTACACGCAGCTGAACCATCAGCGAGACTCATTTTGATTGGCTCAGGCCCCCAGGAACATGACCTTCGAAAACTTGCTTCACGATTAGGAATAAACAGAGCCGTTATGTTCGCAGGTATACAGGAAGATATAGCAGGGTTTCTGCATGCGATGGATGTTTTTATTTTCCCGTCATTACACGAAGGTCTGCCGGTATCAGTCATTGAAGCGCAGACAGCAGGACTACCGTGTCTGCTCGCTGACACGATAACGCCAGACATCGATATACAGGCCGGGCTTTGCCGGTTCCTGCCATTGTCTGATCCGGAACGCTGGGAGAAGATGATGGCGGGACTTATCGTGAGACGAAATGAGCGAAGGTCCAGGCTGATCGAAAAAAAGGCAGGGCTGTTCGACAGTAAGCAGGCAGCCGAGGATTTGCAATCGTTTTATGAAAGTCGCAGGCGGGAGGCAGACCGGTATGGATCTGACTATCTTTACACCAACGTATAACAGGGCCCATACCCTCCCGCGCGTATATGACAGCCTGCTTCGACAGACGGACAAACGCTTTATATGGATGATTATTGACGACGGTTCAACAGACAGTACCGCTGCATTGGTCAATAACTGGATAAAGCAGGCTGACATTACAATCATTTATCGCTATCAGGAGAATCAGGGCATGCACGGAGCACACAATACTGCTTACAACATGATCAGCACCCGGTGGAATACTTGTCTTGATTCGGATGACTTGTTTCTTCCTGAAGCGGTGGAACATATTTACAGAGCTGCTGCTGACTGTCCGGAATCCTGTACCGGGATCGCTTTTCACAACTGCGATATGAACAGCGACCGAATCGGAACAGCATTTCCGGATACAGAGACATCTACTCTTTACGATCTCTACCGCCGGCACCAAGTAAGAGGAGATAAAAAACTTGTATATAAAAGTGAATGGACCAGAAAGTGGCCATATCCGCTATTTGACTCAGAGCGGTATGTCGGTCTTGATTATAAATATTTGAACATAGATGCGAAAGGGCCGCTTTACCTGTGCAGCGAGGTAATCTGCCAAGTGGATTACCAGGATGATGGATCAAGTAAAAACATGCTCAGGCAGTACAAGCGGAATCCGGCTGGATTTTCCTTTTACCGGAAAGAAATGATGAAGCTGCCGCATGCTGGTATTGGATTCCAATATCGAAACGCCATTCATTATGTGTCCAGTTCCTGGCTCATTCGGAATAGACGCTTTCTTAATGAAACACCGAAAAAATGGCTTACTGCAGCAGCTATTCCGCCTGGGACGATGCTCGCAGGCTATATCTGGTGGAGAAACAAGTAGAAGAGGGGATAATCATGGAAATGCTCTGGCTGAACCTGGGGGCAGTTTTCGGATTTGCTGTGACGGCCAGATACTTTTCCAAATCCGTAACAGATACACTTCCGTTCCCCCAAAAAGTGAAACCTAATGCGGTGCTGGCTCTGCTGGCGCTTGCCATGATGGTAACAGTATCCGGACTGCGGAGCGGTATTGGGGATACTTACGTTTACAGGGAAGATTATGATAACACCATTTGGACGCTGCAGGCAGCTTTGGAGGGAGACGAACCCGGATTTGGAGTGCTTCAATGGCTGCTTCAATCGATTTCCTACGACGGACAAATACTTATTTTCACTTGCGCACTTATTACGCTGACGATTATTACAGCGGTAACGTATCATTATTCGAGATTATTCGAGCTAAGTCTTTACGTCTTTATTACTTCCGGTATGTTTCTAGTCTCCATGAATGGAATGAGGCAGTATTTAGCTGCTGCAATTGTATTTGCCGGCGCCTCCTTTTTATTCAACGGTAAGTTTGTTCCATATGCTGCTTTAGTGCTGCTGGCATCCACCTTCCATCAGAGCGCACTGATCATGCTGCCGGTCTACTTTATCGTACGAAGAAAAGCATGGACAAAGCAGACAATTTTGTTTCTTTTTGCAGGTGTTATTATCGCCTTCGGATATGAACAGTTCTCCTCCGTAATATTTGGAGCGCTAGAAGATACGAGATATGGAGGATATTCCGAATTTGATGAAGGCGGCGCCAACATTATTCGCGTAGCCGTGGCTGCGGCACCGCTTATTGTAGCGTATATGGGGCGGCACAAGCTGGAGAAAATCTTTCCTCAGGCAGATGTGGTTGTGAATTTATCGTTAATGGGTGTCCTGTTTATGCTGCTTTCAACCCAGCTTTGGATCTTTGCAAGGATGGCGATCTACTTCGATTTGTTTTCCCTGATACTCGTTTCCTGGATCGTGAAAGTGTTTGCCAAAAAAGATCAGCCGTTTATCTACTTTGCAATCGTCGGCTGTTATCTCATTTATTTTGTGTTCGAATACTCAGTAACGTTAAACATTCAGTATAACAGCCAGTACATTCCACTGTTCAGAGGAGGTGAATGATGTGAAAGAACTGATTGTGGTAGGGGCAGGAGGGCACAGCAAAGTAGTGGAAGAAACGGTCGCACGGGAAGGGAATTACGTTATAAAAGCTATTGCAGATGACAAATTTGATGAGGTTATCATGCACAAAGGACGTATTCATATGCCGCTGATGACGGCGGCATCGCTGCTGCAGCTGTTTCCGGAAGCACGGTGGATTATTGCTGTCGGTTCGAACGAAACGAGACGGAGATTGAGGGAAAAGCTGCCAGTTCCACAAACAAAGTATGCTGTCATTATCGATCCATCAGCAGTTGTAAGCCCAAGTGCCGTCATTGGTTTCGGAACCGTCATTTTTGCAAATGCCGTCATTCAGGCGTCTGCCAAAATCGGGGAGCACGTCATCATCAATACATCCAGCATCATTGAACATGATGCTTTTGTAGGAAGCTATGTGCATGTTTCTCCGCAGGCGGTTCTTACCGGAGCAGCAGCTGTTTTAGAAGGGGCACACATTGGAGCAAACGCCAGTGTTATTCCCGGGAAGACCGTAGGACAGTGGGCTATAGTAGGGGCCGGCTCAACGGTTGTTCATTCGATTCCAGGCTACATCACGGCCGTAGGCTCACCAGCGCAGCGGATTCGGAAAGGAGGGAAAGAAGTTGAAGAACATACGGGCTGAACCAATTTATTTGTCGCCGCCGCATCTCGGAGGTACAGAAGCAGATTATGTAGGGGAAGCATTTCGGGATAATTGGATTGCACCTGTTGGTCCTCATATTAAATTATTTGAAGAAGAGATGGCTGCATATTGCGGAGTAAACCGGGCGGTAGCGCTATCCTCCGGTACAGCAGCCATTCACCTGGCGCTAGACGTACTTGGAGTTGGAAAAGGAGACAGAGTATATTGCTCAACGCTGACATTCGTTGCTAGTGCGAACCCGGTTTTGTATCAACAGGCCGAGCCGGTGTTTATCGATTCCGATCCGGAAACGTGGAACATGTCCCCGGAGGTTCTGGAGAGAGCACTGAAATTTGATGCAGCAAGAGGCAAACTGCCGAAAGCTTGTATTGTTGTGAATCTGTATGGTCAGAGCGCTGATTTGAAGCCTATTAATCAGCTTTGCAGAAAGTACGGTGTCTATGTAGTCGAAGACGCAGCAGAATCGCTTGGTGCTGTTTATCAATCGTCATTCTCAGGTACCCTCGGCGACATCGGAATTTTTTCATTTAACGGGAATAAGATCATTACAACTTCAGGCGGAGGAATGCTTGTTACTGATAACGCGGATTTTGCAGATCAGGCGGCACACTTAGCGACGCAGGCCAAAGAAGCTGCCGAGCACTATGAGCATACCCGCTGCGGCTATAATTACCGGATGAGCAACATCAGTGCAGGCATTGGAAGGGGACAGCTGAGGGTGCTGAACAGGAGGGTGAATGAGAAGCGAACCATTTATCAGCGCTATGCAGAGTCAGCCCTGCCGTTTACCTACATGCCGGAAGCATCATATGGAAGAGCAACTCGATGGCTGACAGCAGCTCTGCTGCCGGAAGGCGTTGCATCTGTGCCCTTTATCCATAAACTGCGGACTGAACGGATTGAAGCAAGACGTGTCTGGAAGCCGTTGCATTTGCAGCCGCTATTTAAACATGCTGATTCCTTTTTACACGAAAGAAATACCGCTGAAATGCTGTTTAATAGAGGCATTTGTCTTCCGTCAGGTACGGCAATGAGTGCTTCCATCCAGCAGGAAGTGATCGGATTCATGGAGGAATATTTCCATCAGTCCAATCCACAGGAGGCGGTTGTTTTCTAAATCCAACCATAAAGAGGGTATGAACATGATTGGACAAAACATAACAAGACTCCGGAAAGCGAAGGGGATGACATTGACGGAGTTAGCAGAGCAGGCGAATATATCGAAATCAAATCTAAGTAATATCGAAAGAGGCATCAATGAGAATCCATCAATCAAAGTTCTGGAGAAGCTTGCTGAAGTTCTGGAAACAGATTTAATCGCCCTTCTTGGTATTCAGTCGGAAAGCGGAAGAACAGATGGACAGGAAAACCTGCTGGATCGAATAAGAGAGTTAAATGTTAGTGAAGAAGATTTGAAAGAATATGAGAAAGTACTTGAATTTATAATCTGGCAAAAAAAAAAGGACGGTCTTAAAGGGGGGATGACAGGATGACAAAAATCGGTATATCCGGAACTGGTTTTATTGCCACAGGGCTTTATAAAAGACTTCAGCAGGATGAAGAATTCACCGTATCCAGTGTATTAACCCGGAGAAAACCTGAAGATGTCGTGCAAATAGAAACTATGCTTCTTACGAACGACATAGGGAAGTTTGTTGCTTCTGCTGATATCATTGTCGAATGCAGCGGAGATGTGCATCACGGAACGGAAGTGATTGAAGAGGCACACCGGATGGGGCTTCCGGTTGTGACGATGAATGCCGAGCTTCAAGTAACAACAGGATCTTATTTCATAAAAACTGGATACATCACCGAGGCGGAAGGTGATCAGCCGGGATGCTTGGCAGCACTAAATGAGAATGTGAAAGCTATGGGGTTCAACCCAATAGTGTATGGGAATATTAAAGGGTTCTTAAATAATAATCCCATAAAAAGTGACATGCTTTATTGGGCTGAAAAACAGGGTTTTACATTAGATAAGGTAGTTTCTTTTACAGATGGTACAAAAGTTCAAATTGAGCAAGTATTAACTGCTAATGGATTAAATGCAACGATCGCTCAATCTGGATTAATAGGCCCCAAAAGTTCTAATGTTGAGGAGGGAGCATTAATCCTGGCGGGTCACCAAACCGGAGAAGCTCCTATAAGTGACTTTATCATTTGTCCTCAAGGACCGCCTGGAGTATTTATTGCAGCGTCACATGAAGAAGTTCAAAAGAACGCTTTAGCTACTTATAAAATGGGTGAAGGGCCATATTACACAATAGGTACTTCTTTTCATTTATGTTTCTTTGAAATAGTAAAAACACTTCGTCGAGTCGTAAAAGGAGAACCACCATTGTTGACAAACGGCAGTGATCCGCTAATAAGTGCGGCAGCTATTGCGAAGCGAAAGCTTGAACCGGGTGATTTCATTTCGGAGGGATGCGGAAGTTTTGAGGTGCGAGGGGAAGCAGTAAAAACAGCACTTCAGCCGGATCATATACCGATTGGTTTAATAAAGGATGCTGTAGTGAAACGACCAGTGGCTGCAGGAAAAATACTTAACATATCAGACCTGGAGCTTCCTCATTCACGGGCATTATCCATTTGGAAATCGCTTCAGACTGCTTCAGAGGTGAGATAAATGAAAAGCCGTTCAGTCATTCACGTAACTGGTGCAATGAATATGGGAGGAACGGAAAGAATGCTGATGACGCTGCTTAGGATGAAGCCGCCCTGGAAGAGCATTTTTTTAACTTACGGCACCGGAACCGGTACGTTTGATCAGGAAATAAAGGATCTAGATGGAGAAATAAGGACGATTCCCAATCCGGGATCGTTATCTGATCACTTCCAGCTTTTTCGAACTGTGAAGCCGGCAGCCGTTCACGCACACACTCTTTTTCAGAGCGGAATTCCCCTTGCAGCAGCAAGAGCGGCGGGGGTGCCAATCCGAATTGCCCACGCTCACACGACTGCGGACCCTTCAGACAAAAAAGGAAGGTTCATTTATGAAAAGCTTATGAGAGCAAGCATAGCGTTGAGCGCGACTGACTATCGGGCCTGCAGCTCGGCAGCAGGAAATTATTTATTTGCTGGGAAATCGTTTGAAGTCATGCCTAACCTGTTTGACCCTAAGCAATTTAAACGACCTCCCGAAGCGGAGGTGCTGAGATTGAAACTAAAATACGGGTGGACGGATAAACTGGTATTAGGCAGCGTAGGCAGACTGACAAAGGTGAAAAATCATGCATTTATGCTCGATATGTTAAGCGAGCTGCACAAGCAGGGGATCAAGGCTGTTTTACTGGTTGTTGGAGACGGAGATCAGCTTAAAACGCTGAGGCGGAAAGCAGAGGAACTGTCAGTTGCTGAATTAGTTACATTTACCGGTGCTGTCGAGGATCCTTCCATCTACTATCATCTGATGGATGTTTTTTTAATGCCATCTCTTTTTGAGGGGCTTGGGATTGCAGCACTGGAAGCTCAAGCTTCCTTAACACCGGTGCTCGGGTCAGAGGCTTTGCAGCCGGAAGCCGATCTGGGAGGAGGGTTGCTCTACAAATTGCCTCTGGAAGCTGGATCTGCAATCTGGGCAGAAAAAGCGATATCTGTTGCAACAGATTCACATAAAGGTACAAGTGATCCTGTCGCAGTGCCCCCGGAAGAAGTGTTGAAACATTATTATCAGCTCTACAGGTGGAAAGGAGGCGGACATGAGCAAAAAACTGCTGATTATATCATTTGATCTGGAAATAGGCGGAGTCGAGAAGAGCCTGATATCCCTGCTTGAAGAGTTAAGTAAAAGCTCGTATGATGTTCATTTATTTCTCATGAGTCATACAGGAGAGTTAATGGATGAAATTCCTGATAACATAAAGCTCCTTCCTGAAATACCTGCTTATGCTACATTTAGAAAATCAATTAAAGATACCTTTGCAAGTCGGTTTTACAGAATAGGCTGGGAAAGGCTGCTTGCTAAAGTGAAGGCAAATGCAGCTGGAAAACAGTTAAATCTGGAAGAGCCTGGATACAGGCAAATGCAGTGGATGTGGGAGAGAACGATTGAACGGCTTCCACAAATACCAGGTACTTATGATATGGTGATCAGTTTTTTGTGGCCGCACTATGCAGCTTTAAATGCAGAAGCCCCCAAAAAAGCGGCATGGATTCACACTGATTTCTCAAAGGCCGAAGTCGACCGGGAGCTGGATCGGAGCGTCTGGGAAACCTTTGATACAATCGCCGCTGTTTCCGGTACAGTTCGCCAGGCTTTTTTATCCGTATATCCTGAATTCAGTCATAAAACAGTAGTAGTCGAAAATGTGCTTCCAACAGAGCGGATTATAAGGGAAGCACAAGCATGCGAGAAAGTAACCTCAGATAATAAGCATATACTGACAATTGCACGTTTATCACACGCTAAAGGAATTGATACAGCAATTTATACAGCGGCTGAATTAAAAAAGCGGAATCGCTTTTCTTTTTTATGGCAAGTAATCGGATACGGCGGTGAAGAACCTGCATTAAAAAAGCTAATGGAAGAATTAAACGTTCAGGATTGCTTTCAACTGCTAGGTAAGAAGCGCAATCCTTACACGTATTTGAAAAGCGCTGATTTATATGTTCAACCGTCCAGGTACGAAGGAAAAGCGGTCACCGTGTCGGAAGCTCAGCTCTTCGGCATTCCAGTAGTCATTGCAGGCTATCCGACAGCAGCAGCCCAGGTGAAACATCTCGAGAACGGAATAATTTCCGGTCAGACATCAGCAGATTTAGCGGACAGTATTGAAGATGTGATGCTTCATAAAGAAGTGGCAGCTCGGCTGAGGGCCGGTTGCGCAAAGCTCGATTTTTCAGCAGAAAGCCAGATGGCTCAATTTCATGAATTGATCAGGGGGGGCCCATGAATACACTTATCACGCTTATCGTACCGGTCTATAATGTGGAACCCTATATTGAAGAATGCCTTACTTCACTTGTTCAGCAGACATATCCGCACTTACAAATTGTGATCGTAAATGATGGAAGTAAAGACAGAAGCAGAGAGATTGCAGCTTCCTTTCAAAAAGAGGATGCGAGAATCACGATCGTAGATAAAGAAAACGGCGGATTATCGGACGCTAGAAACGCAGGGATGGCTCACATCAAAGGAGAATATACAGCGTTTGTAGACAGTGATGACGTACTCGCGAGGGACTGGGTGGAGAAAACACTTCGTGCTGCCTTACTGAACCGGGCTGATATTGTTCAGACAAATCATGTCTACATGTGGCCGGATAAAATGCTTATTGATTCCAGGACGCAGCATCACACTCTCCCGTTTCTTCTCGAACGTGAAGATGCGATGAGAGCGCTCATAGATAATGTGTATCTGAAAAACTTTGCCTGGGGCAAACTGTATCGTTCAGAGCTGATAAAAGACAAACCCTTTCCAGTAGGAAAGCTGTTTGAGGATATGTTCTGGCAGCATCTGGTGTTTCATGATGCAACGTTAGTAGCCTACGTTCAGGAAGCGTTATATGGATACAGGCAGAGAGAAGGAAGCATCATCGCTGCGTATTCGGTTAAACACATGGACATTCTGGATGGAATTTTAGATCGCTGCAGGTTCATGAAGCTGTATTACCCGAAGCTTTATGAAAAGCAGCGTGAAGAGGCTGTGCAAATGCACCTCATTCATTATAAGCTTCTCGCCCGAAAGCCGTTTAACAAACAATGGCAACGGGCCCGCAGGCGCATTAAGCGGGAAATGGTACAAGGATTGTTAATGCAGCCGGTTCTCTCGAGGGAAGAAATGATTAAACAGCATCGGCTGTTTCTAAAAAGTCCGCTTCTTTATATCGGAAGAGAAGGTATCGAGAAAGGAAGGAGAGCTGCAGGATTAACGCAAACTGTGTCACCTTTAAGGCCTGTAACAGGGGAGGCCGGCCTGATATGAAGATAAAAGAAAAAGCAGCGTTCTTACTTCTTAGAGTGATGGCTATCTTTCCGGTTAAGTGGAACAGAGTGGTGTTTATGAGCTACGATGGAGCACAATACAGCTGCAACCCCAAATATATCAGTGAAGAAATGGCCAGATCCCAAGCGCATTTAGAAGGTATCTGGGTGTTAATAAAACCGCGCACAGAAGCAGCATACAAATCGGTAAAGCCGATGTCGCTCGCATATTTTTATTATCTTGCGACAGCTAAAATAATCGTGACGAATCAGCGTCTTCCTTCTTTCTATCATAAGCGGAAGCAGCAAAGATACATTCAGACTTGGCACAGTTCACTTCGGTTAAAAAAAATCGAAAAGGATGCATTCGATTTTTTGCCACAGTCTTACAGACAAAAAGCCCTTCGTGATTCGTCAATGTGTGATTTGCTTTTGAGCGGCTGCCGAACAAGTACTGATATTATGAATCAGGCTTTTTGGTATGATGGTCGGATTTCAGAAGCGGGTACTCCGAGAAACGATGTGCTGGTCAACGAATGGCGGAGAAAGATCACAGGAAAACAAGTTAAGAATAAACTTGGATTATCAGAAGACGAACAGCTTGCCGTGATTGCTCCAACCTTTCGTCAGCACGGTCAGCCGTCATTACCGAACGCTGAACATTTAAAACGAGTACTTCATCAGTCCTTTGGAGGAAAGTGGCAGACACTTATTCGACTACATCCTCATATCAGAGCCTCTGAGACAGCAGGCTACCGACGGACAGATGAAATTGAAGATATGCAGGAGCTGCTTGCAGCTGCCTCGATTGTCATCACTGATTATTCGTCGCTCATGTTTGATTTTATGCTGACGGCGAAACCACTGCTGCTCTATACGCCAGATCTGGACACTTACTCTCAAGCAGAAAGAGGGTTTTATTTTACGTTTCAGGAGCTTCCTTTTCCTATTATTCGCGATGAGTCTCAATTGGTTGAGGTTTTGTCGAACTGGTCACAATCTGCCTACGAGAAGAAGCGCCAGGCGTTTTTAGAAAAACATGTCTTCTTCGAAACAGGGAATGCTTCAGAAACAATAGCAGGTGAGATTGCCTCATTTTGTAAACGAGAGGAGATGAGCACAGTTGAAACAATATAAAACCGGATATACGACTGGTGTATTTGATTTGTTTCACATCGGACATTTAACTATTCTGGAGAAAGCTAAATCTCAGTGCAGTCATTTGATCGTTGGAGTCAGTACCGATGACCTTGTGATGAAGTCCAAAAATAAGCTGCCGGTTATCCCATTTGCTGAGCGGATATCAATTATAGCTGCACTTTCGTGTGTGGACGAAGTCGTCCCGCAATGGGACAAAAACAAGTATGCAGCCTGGGAGAGGCTCCGGTTTGATGCCATGTTTGTCGGAGATGACTGGAAAGGAAGCAGCTTGTTTCAGGAAACCGAACAAGCACTGTCGGTGCATGGAGTCGATGTGATCTACTTTCCATATACAAAAGGTATTTCTTCTACAATGCTTACGGAAAAGCTCAAAGTGATGAAAATAAGTGAGCTGGAGGAACAGCCGTGGAGCTAACTAAAATCAGTGTCATTGTTCCATTTATGAATGTTGAAGCCTATTTGGAGGAATGTCTTGAAAGCCTTGCAAAGCAAACTCATCCGAATCTTGAGATCGTCATGATTGATGACGGTTCGACAGACGGGAGCAGTAAGATCGCAGAAGCATATGCAGATCGATATTCACACTTTTATTTATATTCTCAACCTAATCAGGGTGTAGCAGAAGCCAGAAATCACGGGCTTAGACGAGCAACAGGCGAATGGATCGGCTTCGTTGATTCGGACGACTGGGTTAGAGCAGAGATGTTTGAGCAATTGCATAAAGCGGCTGAAAAAACATCTTCTGACATTGCTGTCTGTGGGCACGCCAGACAATATGGAGCGCGAGTCACAGAATTCAATGATGAAGTGAAGAGTATTGTTCTTAACAGAGAGCAGGCACTCTATGAACTGTTCAAAGGAGAAATTTACAGGTTTGCACTGTGGAATAAGCTCTATAAAAAAAGCCTGTTCGCAAATGTTACTTTCCCACCAGGTAAAATTCATGAAGATTTAGCCATTTCTCCATCACTGTTCATAAATGCTGAGAAAACGGTCGTCCTTGCTTGGACAGGGTACGTTTACCGTGCAAGAGAAAACAGCATTTTAATGGAGCGATATCACAAAGGACGAATGGACAGCTACGAAGCCTGGGAGTACATCATTGAAAAGATGACTCTGAAAGAACCAGCGGTTATGCCTGAGGTGTGGAGGCGTTACACGTGGTGGACTATTGATGCATTGTATACAGTGATGCATGACCTAGCTTCCCGAAAAGAAGCTAATCAGTTTTTCGGAGCGATCCGCACTTCGTTTATAAAAAACTATGACGCAATTGCTCCGCACATCACAGATAAAAAAACTGCTGTAAAAATAAAAATGATCAGGTCAGGATTTTTTTACGCTAAAGAAAGTAATCGACTTTTAGTAGTAAATATCATGCAAAGGCTTCAGCGGGGAGGTTAATCATGTGCAGGATATCTGTAATCGCTCTTGCATATAATTTAGAGGAATACCTGCCAGCCTGTATTGAATCTGTTTTGAATCAGACCTTTCAAGATTTTGAATTAATCATTATCAATGATGGGTCTACAGATAACAGTGGCGATATATGTGACAGTTATGCTGCCAAAGATGAACGCATTACGGTCATCCATAAAGAAAATAATGGCATCGCATCAGCAAGAAAACACCGGAATAAAAAACGCCAATGGTACTTATGTCAGCTTCATCGACTGCGATGACTGGTACCACCCGGAAATGCTGGAAGCTCTTTATCAGGCTGCACGGAGTGAAAAAGCCGATATGGTTCTTTGTAATTATCAGGAAGTGATAGATGGTGAACCTGCAGTTCATTTTACCAGCTGGCCCGCACCTGTATTAATTGAAAAAGAAGACGCATTGGAAAAGCTATTTGATGACAAACATACATTTATCGTTCCATGGAACCGCTTGTACCATAAATCATTGTTTAGTCGCGTCACCTATCCTGAACGAAAACATTACGACGATGAATTCACGGCCCATTCGTTTATCAATGAAGCGGAGAAGATTGTGCATATTGATCATGATTTCTATTTCTACAGAATAAGGAGCAGCAGTGAGACTAGAACAAGCATGTCTGCAAAGAAGTTCGATAAAATAGAAGCTGTTTCCAACAGGCTCATCTATTTAAAACCTCATAAAAAGCTTTATCAGAAAGGCCTGGTTCATTTTCATCATCTTTTCTTCTGGTATTATAATCAGTCGAAAGGAATGGTAGAACCTTCCGTAAGAATTCGTGGTAAAGCATGTTTTAAGAAGCATTTTATCCAACTGCTGATGACTAACCAGCTGACAGTAAAAGAAAAAGCGGCTTCTGCATTGTTTTATGTATCTGATAATTGGTATGAGAAGCTAATTACTAACAAAAGAGAGTAAGGAGTGGAGGCAGTGATCTCATGCATCGTTATACTTGATAAACATTGGAAACAGCAGTTCCGGCTGATTGAATCTGTGCTGAAAGGGACCTGCATGCCGGATGAATGGATTTTTGTAACGGATCCCCTTCACACAGATTTTTTGAGTAAAAAGCTTGAACAATATCCGCTGGCTTATACAGTGATAGAAGAAGAGACATGGAATGAGGGGAAAGCACTCAATCAAGGCATTGAACGGGCTGCTCATTCGTTTGTATGGATGCCTGATATACGCGATGAAGTACATGAACGCATGCTTGAATTAATGAAAGAAGAAGCTAGTCATGCGGATCTTGTCATCGTCTCCCATCGCCCTGTTGAAGAAAGTGAAAACTGGGATCAGTCTGAAGCAAGCCTGGATATTAAACTGGATAAAACGATTGTATCGAAAAAAGAGAGCATGAAGCTGCTTATAGAATTAGATCGAATATTCTCTATAAACTGGAACAAACTAGTGAAAAAGGAGCTTCTGCAACAGCAGCCTTTTCCGGAGGGAGTCAGTGAACCGGAAGAATGGATTGCTCATGAGCTTCTTCATCGTGCCGCTAAAGCCGTATGGATTAAGAACAAGCTGTATTTTTACTTAATTGAGCCTTGAAGGAAGGGCAGCATCGAGCCTATTGCTATGGAAGCGCATCATTTTGACAAACTGCAGGCGTTAAAAGGAAGGTTTGTGTATTTAAATAATCATTACAAAGACTTATCCTCCAAAGCACTTTACCAATATTTTCAGCAGTTTTACTGGTGCTATAAACAATCACTTATTGAAAGGCCGGATTTGCAACAGGAACGGGCAAGAGCCTATAAAGATTGGAAAAAACTGAATGGAAAAGTATTATTCTCTTCAAGGTTTAACTGGAAGCAGAAAACAGCTAATACAGTTTTTTGTACGAATCCAAAGCTTTACGAGAAGATATTTAAATAAACAGGGGGGGGGCTGAGGGAGTGAGGATTCACATAACGATCGAATCGCTTGAATGCGCAGGAGCTGAAAAAAGTCTGATTACGTTTTTAAACTTGATCGATTATAGCATTCACACAGTTGATCTCCAGCTGATTACTAAAGGAGGTCCCCTCGAAAAGATGGTACCTGCTGAAGTACATGTTCTATCTGAACTTGAGTATGTAGCGAAGTGCAGAACATCAGCTGGTGCCATGTTAAAAGAAAATCTCAGCATGGGCAGTGACAGAATTCGTTATTCTATGCTGATACGACATCCAAAAGCAGATAATCGAAGAAAAGCTCGATATTTCTGGCAGACGGCTGCAAAACATATTCCTATAAATCAACAGCATTATGATGTAGCGATTGCGTATTCACAGGGAATTCCCACGTTTTATGCCGCCGAAAAGGTAAGAGCCAATTCTAAGCTGGCATGGGTTAATGTGAGCTATGAGTTAAATAAGAAGGAAACACAGTTTCAACGTGTTTTCTACGAGAAAATGAATCAAGTCATTGCGGTATCAGAGTCAGCCAAGGAAATATTTAGTAGTAATCAGCTGATAGATCCTGAAAAAATTGTTATTTTTGAGGATATTCTTGATGCTGGCCTGATACGCTCATTGGCAGCGGAAGCAAGTCCAAAATTAAAAGGAAACGTAAAAATCGTAACAATTGGACGCTTAGCGAGACAGAAAGGGTATGACCGGCTGATCGAAACAGCAGCTATCTTAAAGAATAAGCAAATTGATTTTGACTGGTATGTGCTGGGGAAAGGACCACTTGAGATAGAAATAAAAGATATGGCAAAGGAGTATGGAGTGAATGACAACATTCATTTTCTAGGCGTGAAAGATAACCCGTATCCATATTTAAAACAGGCAGATGTCTATGTACAAACATCAAGTTTTGAAGGGTATGGAATCGCGATAGCAGAAGCCAGAACACTTGGGGTTCCAGTCGTAACGACTCCATTTGATGCGGTTCATCAGCAGATGAGACACATGAAGAACGGAGTTATATCTGCTTTTGAGCCCGAAAAATTAGCTGAAGATATCTCAAAACTGATTAATAATAAAGAACTTCGTCAGCATATTTCTATAGCACAGATTAACGAAACATCAGTGGATGGTGATTTGAAGCAGAAAGTTAATGATCTTCTTGAACAGAAAGGAGGTTACTCAGTTGAAAAAAATACTATACCTATTAATTAGTATGAACTTAGGTGGCACGGAAAAAGCGTTTATCAGTGAAATGAAGCGTTATAGTGAAAAAGATGAAGTAACTGTCTTACTGTTAAAAAAAGAGGGTGAGCTATTAAAGGAAATTCCTGACTGGGTAACAGTGAAGGAATTTCCTTTTTTTGATTATTATCATCATAACCTCGTCTATCATCCGAAAGAAAGATTAATCGAGTCACTCCGGAAAGGACATTTGATAAGAGCGATTGATCTTGTCCAACTGCATATAAGAATGAAAGTGACAGGCGACAGGAGAATCCAGTATAAACGTTTATTTGAATCAATACCAGAAGATAAAACGCTGTACGATGAAGTACATGCATTTGCAGGTCCAATGAATTTCATCAGTTATTATACAGCCTTTAGAACATCAGGAAAAAGAAAAGTACAATGGATTCATTTTGACGTTAATGAAATCGGATTTGATAAAGAATTTGCTCGTAACGTTTATAAACATTTTAATCAAGTATCAGTAGTCTCTTCAACTGGCGCTGACGTACTAAAGAGTAAACTTCCTGCTTTAAAAATGAATATTAAGTCTGTTCAAACTCCTATAGATAAAGAGGACGTTAGGGAACGATCTCTTCGACAAGCTCCTCAAATTAAGAAAAGAAAAACTACCATTATTACCACGGGAAGAATGGAGCAAGAAAAAGGACCGGATCTTGCTCTTCAAACACTTAACAAGCTGCTTAAACAGGGAATTGATGCAGAGTGGTACTGGATCGGCGGAGGTAAATGGTCTGAAGAAATAGAGCGATTAAGAGAGAAGTACAATTTGAATGACCGTTTTCATATTCTTGGAGTTCTTGAAAATCCTTATTCATATATGATACAGGCTGATGTGTATGTGCAGCCTTCCAGACACGAAGGATTTTGTTTAACAATAGCAGAAGCAAAAATTCTTAACTTAACTATTGTATCCACACATACAGCCGGGGCGATAGACCAGCTTAAAGATGATCAATCAGCTTGGCTTACTGGATTCGCACCTGATGAGCTTGCTCAGGGCATTTTAGAAGCAATAAAAATTAAACAAGCTGAATATAGCATGGTCGAATAGCAGATTCTGCTTAATAAAGAGGGGTGTCATCGTTGAGAGAAAATTTGGCAAAGACATTAGCATTATTCAATAAAAAAGATAAAAAGAAGCTTTTCATCATACTCCTTTTAATGATTGGAGCTGCTCTTTTTGAGACGATTGGTGTTGGACTGATGCTTCCTTTTGTTGGAATTATTACTAACCCTGAAATCGTGGAGACACAGCCTATAATTAGATGGATTTACGAAACGGCAGGGTTTACCAGCCATGAGCAGTTCGTTATTGCTGCGGTAGGTGCATTGCTCACAGTGTTTGTTATTAAAAACGTATATCTATTGAGCTTCTTCTACGTTCAATTTCGGATTTTATTAAATCAGCAAGTAAAGCTTTCAAGTCAGCTATTGAAGACCTATTTGAGAAAGCCTTATACGTTTCACCTACAGCGCAATTCATCTGATCTACTAAGAAATGTTACTGCAGAAGTTCCAAAAGTATTTCAAGGGATGATATTAGCTGTTTTTCAATTGTTAACAGAAGTTTTGGTGATTATTTGTATTGTTACATTGCTTATGTTCACAGCTCCTACAGCGACTATGACAGCCGCTGGGATACTGGGGGGGTCAATCGGTATATTCTTCCTGATTTTCAAGAAGAAAATAAGTAATCTGGGGACAGAGCAGCAGCGTGTTACTGGCACGATGATTAAATGGATCAACCAAAGTTTAGGAGCAAGCAAGGATGTAAAAGTTTCCGGACGTGAGAACTTTTTTATTCAGGCTTTTCAGTACTATAGTCAAATAAAAGCGAACAACGGCAGGTATATGAAAATGCTGGATTCAGCTCCGCGTCTTTTTATCGAAACGATCTTGGTTTTTACCATATTAATTACAATGTTGGTTATTATGAATCAAGGAGCTGATACATCTGAGTTAATTACTATCATGGCGCTATTTGCGATGGCAGCTTTTAGACTTATGCCTTCTATTACGAGAGTAATGGCGCTGTTAACTCAAATAAGATACAACAAGCCAGCGTTGGACATTGTCTATCATGATTATTTAATGGAAAACGAAGTAGATACAGAACAATTGAAACAAACAGATCTCCCACGACGATTCAAATATTCGATTGATGCAGTAAATGTTTCTTACTATTATCCAAAACAATCGGAAGCTGCGCTGAAAAACATTTCGCTGTCAATTCCAATTGGCTCTGCTACAGCCTTCATCGGTGAATCTGGATCTGGTAAATCGACCTTGATGGACACGCTTCTAGGACTTCTGAACCCCAGTGAAGGTAAAATTAAGGCTGACGGCAAAGATATTCTAGCTATGAAACAATCCTGGCAACGAAATATAGGGTATATCCCGCAGTTTATTTTTCTCTCTGACGATACGATTCTTAGAAACGTCGCATTTGGCATACATGAAGCAGATATCGACGAAAAATCGGTCTGGAGGGCATTAGAACAAGCACAGTTGAAATCGTTTGTAGAATCGCTGCCTGATGGTATTTATACACAAATAGGTGAGCGGGGAGCAAGGCTTTCAGGAGGGCAGCGACAACGTATAGGGATAGCTAGAGCACTTTATCACGACCCTCAAATTCTGTTTATGGATGAAGCAACTTCTGCATTAGACAGCCGAACTGAAAAAGAGATCATGAATAGCATAAATCAGCTCAAAGGGGATAAAACAATCATTATTATTGCCCATAGACTTTCAACGATAGAACGTTGTGACAAAGTATATGAGATGACAAATGGTGTGCTTCATGAAACGGCTATATTAGATAAAACTACCGGATGAAAGGGGGGACAATTATGCATCCTAAGATCACTGCATCTGTAACTTGTTTTAATTTGCAATCGAAAGTTACTGAAACTATAAAAAGTATTATTAATCAAACATATACTAATTTAGAGATACTAGTGGTCGATGATGGATCAACTGATAATAGTCTTGTAGCTATTAGGGAAATCGCAGCAACTGACCCTAGAATAAAAGTCATAAGTCAGAAAAATGGTGGGGCCGCTGCAGCAAGAAACACAATCTTAGAACAAGCTACTGGCGAGTATATTCATTTTGCAGATGGAGACGATCGGCTTCATCCTTTAATGTTAGAGGAATTGATTAAACTGATATTAAAGGAAGAAGCTGAAATAAGTATATGCCGACTTTTAAGAACAAGAGAGGAGGAAATACCACTCAGCGAAACTCAAGTGAATGTCAAGCCAGTGCTCAACATCACTGGGAAAGAGGCGGTAGACAAGTTAGTAACGACTAATGCATACGGATTCGGGCCTTGTAATAAATTATTTAAGATGTCGTTATTTGATAACATCCGGTTTCCGGAGGGAAGAAGTTTTGAAGATGCTGCTATATTATACCGTTTGTATCATGCTGCTTCTAAAGTTGTTGTAACGAATGCAGCGCTCTATTTTTACATTCAACATGCAACAAGTCTTACAAACCATTTAAACTCTTTTTCAATTAGGCGGCTGGATGTTTTAATTAATTTCAAAGAATGTTACACATTTTTGGTAGAGGAGAGATATTCTTCATCGATTATAAACGTCTTTAGTTCTGGTCATTTTCTATGTATAAGATGGATGTTGATCGATTTAGAACAACACCCTGATAAAGATTTGAAAAAAATCGTGATTCAGCAAATTCGACAACATTTTATAGACTTTCAAAAGGCGTTTTTATTCAACAAACAAATCAGCCTAAAAGAAAAATTCTATTTAATTAGTTTTATGCTTATGCCACAGACTGTTTCAAGACTGCTCCGATCCAGAAACACGAAAATTTATAAAAAGAACTTAAAGGAGCATTCCTGTAATAAAGGTATTTGAGATTTGAAACAAAAAGAGCCCCCTTGGTATGATACGAGGTGTCCTAAGCTGATCAGCGAAAAGGACCCTGCATTGAATACCCAAGGAGGACTCGCAATGAATTATACACAAAACCAGAAAATCCAGCAAATCACCCCATCTACCCTCATCATCGGCATCGATATTGCCAAAGATAAGCATGTGGCTCGTGCCCAGGATGACCGAGGGATTGACTTTGGCAAACGACTGATCTTTGAAAACCGCATTCACGGCTTGGAACAGCTGATAGAGTGGGCAGAGCGACATGCGAAAGAGAATGGAAAAGATACGATCATCTTTGGTGCAGAGCCTACCGGGCACTACTGGAAGAATCTCGCCTATTACCTGTCAGCGAAAGGGTTCCAGATCGTTGTCGTCAACCCAATGCACGTGAAGAAAAGTAAAGAGTTAGATGATAATTCTCCCACAAAGAACGATACGAAGGATGCCAAAGTGATTGCACAGCTGATGAAAGACGGGCGATACTCCGTACCCAATCTGTTAGAAGGCGTTTACGCCGAACTAAGAGAGGGCGTCAAAATAAGAGATCAACTCGTCGAACAGCGGATGATCACCGAAGGCAGGATTCAAAACCTGATCCAACGGTACTTCCCGGAATTCTTTGATGTGTTCGGAGACTGGGAAGGCAAAGCCGCCCTTTGTACGTTAAAACTTTTTCCGTTCCCGCACAGATTGTCCAGATGCGACCGGAAGAAGTGCTGCAGGAATGGAAGCCTTATGTCCAGCGAGGGATAGGAATCAAACGGGCCACCAAGCTGGTGGAAGCAGCGAACAAAAGCATCGGTCTCTCTGTGGGACTGACGTTCGCCAGACGGGAAATAAGCGGTCTGTTGGAACAATATGAGCTGTTCCAGACCCAACTGGAAGCGTTAGACCGGGAGCTCGAAGAGGTCGTCCAGACCATTCCCGGCGCGAAAGAAATGATGGCGGTGAAAGGACTGGGAGTCGCTACTGTGACCACGATTCTGTCGGAAACAGGAGACTTATCAAAATACCGCCATCCGCAACAACTGGTGAATTTAGCAGGGCTTTCTTTACGGGAAAACAGCTCCGGAAAATTTCAAGGACAGACAACGATTACCAAACGAGGCCGAAGTAAGCTCCGAAGAGCTTTATATCTTGCCATACGCCCGCTGGTTGCCCATCATCCTGCCTTTCAAGCCCTGCATCACTATTACACGAAACGTCCGGAGAAACCGTTAAAGAAACAACAGTCCTTGATTGCATTATGCGGGAAGTTATTGAAAGCGATCTTTGTGATGGGACAACGGCAATGTCCGTTTGATGGTACCAAACTATTACAGGGAATCCCGCAGGGAGAGGCATCCGAGGCTGCGTAAGCTCAAATGTCACACAATCACACCACGTAACACTTGCAGATAAACACGAAACACCAACAGTGCAGAGCCGGAGCATATTTATTCCATGCGGGCATCGACCCAGTAAAGGAGCATATCCGGCCTCCACCTCATGGATACGCAGGACGAAGGAAGGTATGGACCCCAGGATCCAGAGAGACATGGGAGGGTGAGCGACCATGAACGGTGTGGAGGAAAAGAAGCACGGTCATATCTCTACTTCCAAATGTATCCAGTTTGGACGTCAGGATGGTCTCTGACCTGTAAAAAAATGAATATCATACCATATTTATCTATATGCAGGTGGTCTAGCACCTAAAGAGTGTTTATAAAATTAAGAGAATACGTGAGTATTCGCGAGGAAATAAAACTTTATTGAGGGAGGAGCCGGCATGAAAGTACTCATCACCGGCGGTGCCGGGTATATAGGAAGCCATACGGCAGTCGAGCTTATTGAAGCAGGCTGCCGTATTGTTATTGCCGATAATTTCAGCAACAGCAGTCTGGAAGCGGTGAAACGAATCCGAACGATTACAGATTCAGAGGTCCCCTGCTACTTTGCTGATCTGCGCAGAGAAGAAACGGTAACGAGAATTTTTCGAAATGAGCGTCCGGACGCAGTGATTCATTTTGCCGGATTGAAAGCGGTAGGAGAATCAAATGAACAGCCTGTCGCCTATTTTGATCACAATCTTGGTACAATGATACAGATTTTAAAAGCAATGCGCGCGTTTAACTGCCTTAATCTCGTTTTTTCTTCTTCCGCCACCGTTTATGGAGATGGAGCACAAATGCCGGTAACGGAAGATGCACCGCTTCTAACAACTAATCCGTATGGACGAACAAAAAAAATGATTGAAGAAATGCTAATGGATACGTCAGCCGCATATCCAGAGATGTGCATTACCGCACTTCGCTATTTTAATCCAATCGGTGCGCACCGCAGCGGGCTGATCGGAGAAGACCCGCTAGGTATCCCAAACAATTTAGCGCCGTTCGTTACTCAGGTGGCTGCCGGAAGACGGGGTTATCTGCAGGTTTTCGGAAACGATTATGAAACTGCAGACGGAACAGGTATCCGAGATTACATTCATGTTCAGGACTTGGCCAGGGGCCATATTGCCGCTATTAACAAAGGTAAGGTACGAAACGGCTACCATGTATATAATCTCGGCACCGGCTACGGTACCAGCGTTCTGGAACTCGTTCACATGTTCCGCTTTGTTTCAGGAAGAAAAATCCCTTATGTGATTACGAAAAGGCGCCCTGGAGATGCAGCTGTCAGTTTCGCAAATACGTGTAAGGCGGAGAAGGAGCTGGGCTGGAAAGCGATGCTTGGACTGGAAGATATGTGCCGTGACAGCTGGAACTGGCAGCAGAAGAATCCCGCAGGCTACCGCAGTGATAATATGATGGAGGTGGAAACGTCATGAAAGGAATTATTCTCGCTGGCGGGAAAGGCACCCGGCTTTACCCGCTGACGAAATCAATGTCCAAGCAGCTGCTTCCGGTTTATGATAAGCCGATGATTTACTACCCGCTTTCGGTTTTGATGCTGGCAGGTATTAAAGAAATCTTAATCATCTCAACAGAAGAAGATACGCCGAGGTTCTCACAGCTTTTAGGAAGCGGTGAAGACCTCGGCATTTCTATTTCCTACGCCGTTCAGAAAGAAGCTAAAGGACTGGCAGATGCATTTTTAGTTGGCGAGTCCTTCATCGGATCAGACGATGTTGCATTAATTCTGGGTGATAATATTTTTTACGGGCATGAGTTTACGCAGCATTTAACAAAGGTTCGGGAAACAAACAGAGGTGCAACTGTTTTTGGATATAATGTCAAAGATCCTGAACGATTCGGAGTTGTGGAATTTAATGAGCACGGAGACGTATTGTCTGTTGAAGAAAAGCCGCTGCAGCCTAAATCAAGCTATGCAATCACGGGTCTCTACTTCTTTGACAGCAGAGTAGTTCAATTTGCCAAACAGGTCGTTCCGTCTGCAAGAGGAGAAATTGAAATTACAGATGTACTGGACCAGTATCTGCAAGAAGATGATCTGCGAGTGGAGCTGCTTGGCAGAGGCTTTGCCTGGCTTGATACCGGAACGCATGAATCGCTTCTGGAAGCTTCCCAGTTTATTGAAATAATCGAGAAAAGGCAGAGTTTGAAAGTAGCATGTCTGGAAGAGATTGCGTATATCAAAGGATATATTACGAAACCGGAGCTCCTGGAGCTTGCAATACCGCTCCGTAAAACGGAATACGGCAAATACCTGGAACGAATCGCAGAAATCGATTCACCGCATATGCCTAAGCTTACAGTTATCTAAAGAAAGGGGATTATCATGAATATTCTAGTCACCGGGGGAGCCGGGTTCATTGGCAGGCATCTTGTAAAACGCTTAGAGCAACATCACATGGTCGTTAATTTGGACAAACTCACCTACGCAGGAGATATTCAGGCGTTTTCAGAACAACGGCATCCGGTCAAAGCAGATATTTGTGATACGAAATCTGTCCGCTACCTGTTGAATCACTATCAGATCGACGCGGTTATACATGCCGCAGCAGAAAGTCATGTGGACCGCAGCATTGCGGGTCCGCTTGCCTTTACAGAAACAAACGTCACGGGAACACACATCATGCTTGAAGAAGCGAGAAAAGCAGGTGTTACCAGGTTTGTTCAAGTCTCAACTGATGAAGTGTACGGCAGCCTCGGTCCTTCAGGATCCTTCCATGAGCAGTCTCCTATTCAGCCGAGCAGTCCTTACTCAGCCAGCAAAGCAGCCGCTGATATGCTGGCGCTTGCTTATGAAAATACGTATGGGATGCAAGTAATGGTAACTCGGTGTTCCAATAATTATGGGCCATACCAATTTCCTGAAAAGCTGATCCCCAGGATGATCAGCTGTGCTATGCATCATCAGCCGCTTCCGGTTTATGGAGATGGTTTAAATGTCAGAGATTGGCTGCACGTCGATGATCATTGCCGTGCGATTGAGCTTGTGCTGATGAATGGAACTTCCGGTAACGTCTATAATATCGGAGGATCCTCTGAAATGACAAACCTGGAAATCGTTTCAGAGATTTTGAGAGAACTCGGGAAGCCTGATTCTCTTATTTCATTCGTTCCCGACAGGATGGGTCATGACCGGCGCTATGCGGTAGATGCATCGAAGATAAAGAAGGAACTAGGGTGGCAGCCGGCTTATTCGATCACGAGCGGTCTGAAAGAAACGATTTCCTGGTATAGAGAGAATCGAAACTGGTGGGAGCCAAAACGACAGGACCGTTTACGAAAGGTGGGAACGGCATGAGGATTTCAAGGTTAAATGTTGTAGATTGTTACGAATTTGAACCGAATCTTTTTGAGGATAACAGAGGATATTTTATGGAAGTTTTTAGAGAAAGTCATTTGCAATCATTAGGGCTTGACCAGAGATTTGTGCAAGAAAACCATTTGTATTCTAAATTTGCAGGAACGTTAAGAGGTATTCATTATCAGCTGCCGCCATATGAACAAGCCAAATTAGTCCGCTGTATCAGGGGAAGCATATACGATGTAGTGATTGACCTTCGCCGGGATTCTCCGACGTTTCTGCAGCATGCAGCGGTCGAACTGACTTCGGATAATCGAAAGCAGCTTTATGTACCGGCAGGATGCGGGCATGCTTTCATGACCCTTGTACCTGATACAGAAGTGCTGTATAAAACAGATGCGTATTACGCTCCTGAACACGAAGCAGGTATTCACTGGTCGGATCATCAGCTGAATATCAGCTGGCCGGCACTGAAGCCTGTTCTCTCTCAGAAAGATGAACAGCTGCCAGTCTTTCAGTTTGCCAGGCTCCCGGGTGTTAAAGGAGGAATTAATGATGGGGAAAAGGTTCGTTGATGCCGCAGCTGCCCTGACGCTGCTTATCATTCTGAGTCCGGTTATCGGCTTTACGGCTCTTTTAATCAAAAAAACTATGGGAGGACCGGTTCTATTTAAACAGCTGCGGCCCGGCCTTCATGAAGAATTGTTTTTTCTGTACAAATTCCGAACGATGACAGACGAAACGGACGAAAAGGGAGATCTCCTGCCGGATTCTTTACGAATGACACGTGCTGGAGCGATGATCAGAAGGTGGAGCCTGGATGAACTTCCTCAGCTCTGGAACGTGCTTAAGGGAGAGCTCAGCCTCGTAGGACCGCGGCCTCTGCTTGTAGAATACTTAAGTGAGTATACGGATGAACAGCGGCTTCGTCATACCGTGAAACCAGGCATTACAGGGCTCGCTCAAATCAGCGGACGCAATAATCTGTCATGGGAAGAGAAATTTGCTTTTGACGTGACATATGCTTCCAGCCGCACGTTCATGATGGATATGAAAATTCTCTGGCTTACGTTTATAAAAGTGTTAAAGCGCGAAGGAATTGATCAGGAAGGTGGCGTTCAAAAGTATAAGCGTGCACCGCATGCTGAAGCAGGACGGTAGGTGAAGTGAATGAAAAAAGCCGCATTGATTGCAGCGGTAGGTATCATGATCGGAATCGGCCTTTACTGGCACAGCAATGCCCATATCCAGGTAGTGAAGGAAACCCTGTATATCGACGGCTTGCCGGAGGCGTTTGAAGGATTTACACTTCTGCAAATCACAGACCTTCATGAACAGACATTTGGCTCAAGGCAGGATAAGCTTACGGAAGTCATTAATGAGCTCGATTATGATATGCCCATATTCACTGGCGACCTGCTTGATGATGAATACAGTACCAATACGCAGCCTGTTTACGATTTAATTGAAGGAATGCACAATTTGAATGACGCTTTGTTCGTAGGCGGAAATACGGATCCTGATGCATTCCTGCCGGTCTATGAACGCGATGGCATGAAAAATATTCTGGTCGAGGGACTTTCTGAACGCGGGGTAACGCTGCTTGATTCTGTTTATCGTATCGAGCGGCGGGGAGAGTCAATTATAGTTGCAGATTTCGACATGCTGCTCCGCTACGGAACTTCGAACCGCACGAACCCGCAAAGCGAACATGTTGCAGCACTTGATCAAGAGATGATAAATGCTGATTTGGAAGAATCGGTTGTATTGTCGATTTATCATTATCCTCTTCCTGATATAAGACTGGACATTTATAAAGAGGATCCGGCAATAAATCTGCCGGATATCGATCTTCACATCGCCGGCCATTATCATGGAGGAGAAATCCGCATTCCTTTTTATGGAGCATTGCTGGTACCGGAAGCTTACTACAGCAGGTTTGGGCTTTTCCCCCCTCAGGACAGAGTGAAGGGTCTTTGGGAATACGCGGGTATCCAACAGTATGTCAGCACCGGATTGGGGTCAAGCGGTTTCTTGAATACGAGACTGTTCAATCCTCCGGAAGTGAATCTTATTGAACTGAAGAGGGGATAAGTATGAGGAATACTCCTGAAATAAGTGTCATAGTACCAGTTTACAACGGTGAATCGTTTTTGCCCTTTGCTTTGGAGAGCGTGCTTCTTCAGAGTATGGAGAATTTCGAAATAATTTGTATCAACGATGGTTCGTCAGACGGCAGTTTGAATATCCTGAGAGAATACGAGAAGAAAGACGAACGTATAAGAGTGATAGATAAAGAAAACGAAGGTCTGGCCAAAACCCGGAACCACGGAATAGCATGCGCAAAAGGAACCTATATCGCTTTCTTAGATCAAGATGATTATTTTCATCATGATATGCTTAAATCATTATATGAAGCCATAAAGCGAACGAATGTACGCTTGGCGATGTGTAAAGCTGTTAAAACAGAGCGAAGAAGTTTGGAATTAATAAATGAGCAAAATGATTCAACTATAAGTGAGGAGTCCATTTTAACTGAAGATGAAGCGTTGGAGCTTCTATTTCATCCATTTGCGTTTCAATTAGTTGTTCCTTGGAATAAGCTGTATCATCATACAATATTCGATTCAATACAGTACCCGGCTGGAAAAGGATGTGACGATGAACATGTCATTCACCATATTATTAAAGCGTCTGATGGTATAGCGTTTATAAATAAAACGCTTTATTACTACTATCATAATGCAGAAAGTTTTATGAACTCTCCTTATCACAAACTTCGGGCAGACGTTTTTAGTGCTTACGCAGACCGCATGCAGTTTTTTAAAAATCAAGGAAAATGGGAGTGGTGTGCAAAGCAGGCGACGATGACTCTTCATATGTACATTATTCATTACAGGATGGCTAAAAATCTTAGCAATTACCAAAAGCAGTTTGCCCGGGACTACAAAACATTTTTTAAAGAAAACAAAAGCTTTATAAGAAAAAAAGGCAAATTTGAACTGCAGATATTTTATGTGCACCCTTATCTTCATCAGCTTTTTGAATCGGTCAGGCGAAAACTGTCAGAGACGAATAAAAAACTGAATTTTCAGTTTTTAATTGATTGAATTCGGGAATAGATTCTTAAGGGAGGTGGGCTGGATGAAGCGACGAATTCCTCTCATTCTCGAAACAGACAAGACAGCTTATGAAGCAGCAGTTGAGAACATGATCAGTGAAGGCGGTCCGGTTTATGAAAGTAAAGATGCGGAAGATCATGACGTTAAGGATAAGGAAAAGCCACTACACTAAAGCTGCCAGTGCCTAAGGGTGCCGGCAGCTTGTTTTTGGTGACATGCAGCTTACGTTTTGAAAGGTACCGGTTTATCGTTACCGCTTGAAAGGGTACATACAGACTATCACTTACTAGGAGGTAGTCTTTTCATGAAAACACATAAATTGTATATTAACGGTTCGTATACGGAATCATCAACAAAGGAAACCATTGATGTGATCAATCCAGCAACAGAGGAAGTTATTTCTTCGATCTACAACGGAACGGAGGAAGATGTGGAAAAGGCCGTTCAGGCAGCATCTGATGCACAAAAAAGCTGGGGTTCAGTGCCGACAAATGAGCGAGGCCGAATCGTACGGGAAATAGGTCAGAAAATGACGGAGCACCGTGACGATTTCATTCGACTTCTTATAGAAGAGCAGGGAAAAAGCGACGAAATGGCTTCAGGAGAAGTCGATTTAGCACTTGATTATTTTCAATATATGTCGGAATGGTCGAGACGGATTGAGGGAGAAATCGTTCCCAGCGATCGTCCAAATGAGAATATATTCATTCACCGGCGCCCAATTGGGGTAGTAGCAGGTATCGTGCCTTGGAATTTCCCTGTATTTATATTGGCACGGAAAGTGGCTACTGCATTGATGGCAGGTTGTACAATCGTATTGAAGCCAAGTCAGCAGACGCCGAACACAGCTGCTTTTTTCACGGAATTGGTTCACAATATGGATATACTCCCTAAAGGAGTATATAACTTCATTACGGGTAAAGGTTCCACAATTGGTAATGCTCTGGCTTCCCACAAAAAAGTGGAAATGGTTACGATGACCGGAAGCGTTCCTGCAGGTGTTAAAGTAATGGAAGCAGCTGCTCAAAACATCACCAAAGTGAATCTGGAACTTGGTGGAAAAGCGCCTGCCATCGTGACAAAGCATGCTGATTTAGACACGGCAGTTAAAAATATAACGAAAAGCCGAATCATTAATGCTGGTCAGGCATGTACAAACGCAGAAAGAGTTTATGTACATGAGGACGTAGCGGAGGAATTTACGAATAAAATTACAGAAGAAATGAAGCAGGTTACCTTTGGAGATCCGCTGCAGGATAAGTCGCTTGACATGGGACCTCTCGTCAGTGAAGACAGGCTGAAAGAGGTGGACGAAATGGTTCAGGGCGCAGTAAAAGCCGGAGCCAGCGTCTTAACCGGCGGAAAACGTGCAGACACTGAAAAAGGGTTCTTCTACGAACCAACTGTCATCTCAAATGCGACACAGGATATGGAGATCATTCAGGAGGAGATATTCGGACCGGTTCTTCCGATTGTTACGTTTACTGAAATTGAAGAAGTAATCGATAAAGCTAACGACTCTGATTACGGACTGTCGTCCTCCATTTTCACAGAAAACTATAACGAAGCGATGCAGCTTACAAACGGTCTTCGATTCGGTGAAACGTTTGTAAACCGTGAAAACTTCGAAGCGGTTCAGGGCTATCATGCAGGCTTTAGGAAGTCCGGTATAGGCGGGACAGACGGAAAACATGGTCTCGGAGATTTTCTGAGCACGCAAGTCGTCTACATGCAATACAAGCAAACAAACGAGTAACTAAAAAGCCGGCGGCTGCCGGCTTTTTAGTGCATTGCGGCAAAGGTCTTGTCTCCTGTACAATAGATGAGATAGATATGCAGAAATGAGGACCTACTATGACAGAACAATTAAATGAATTACGTCCTTTTCTTAGGGAAAATTGGGAAAAGGCTGCTTATGAAAAATTAACACCAGTGCAGGAGAAAATGATTCCAGCTGCGCTTCAGCAGCAGAATATCATATGCGAAGCACCAACCGGCTCCGGTAAGACGCTTGCCTACTTGCTGCCGGCTCTTCATCATATGGATGAGCAGGAAAAACAACCTCAGACTGTTATTGTAGTTTCGTCAAGAGAACTTGCTATGCAGGTTCATGAAGAAGCGCAGACCTGGACGTCTGGTTCGACATTTACGTGTGCCCCATTAATTGGAGGAGCGAATGTAAAGAGGCAGCTCGAGAAGCTGAAAAAAAAGCCTGCTGTTATTACCGGAACTCCTGGACGGCTGCTGGAACTTATTGAGCAGAAAAAATTAAAAATGCATGCTGTTAAAACGCTTGTTTTTGATGAGGCCGATCAGCTGTTTTCTAAAGAGCACCGCGAGGCAGCGGGAAGGATAGCGGGAGCTGTACAGCGAGACTGCCGCAAGTTTATCGTCTCGGCTACGCTTCCTAAGCGGACGGTTGCAGAAGCAAAGGAGTGGACCGGTGAAGCTGAAGTGATCCGCATCACACGGACAGCTGAAGCTGACGGTGACGTGGAGCATCTCGTGCTGAAAGGAGCTTTGCGAGATAAAATGAAGCACCTGCAAAAGTTAAGTTCCATGGGTGATGTTTATGCAATCGTGTTCTGCAATGACCGCTATCAGCTTGAACAGGCTGCCGGCAAACTGGAATTCAAAGGCCGGAAACCTGCTGTGCTGCACGGGGAAACATCAAAGCAGGAAAGAGAAAAAGCATTAAGAGGCTTTCGGGACGGTGAATCGAGACTTCTGATGACGACTGACGTTGCGTCGCGTGGAATGGATATTGAACAGGTAACGCACGTGATTCAACTGGATCTTCCAAATGATGTGAATCAATATGTCCATCGCTCAGGCCGCACGGGACGAGCTGGCAGAAGCGGTACAATGGTTTCCTTATTAACGGAAAGTGAAACAGCTCGAATGAAAGAAATTGCTGCTATTTTGAAAGTGCGCCTTTACGAAGCAGAAATTGAGTATGGAGTGCTGAAGAAAAAAAGGAGTGTTTAACATGCTGATTCGGAAAGCTGTCGAAGCAGACGCCAGAGAAATTGCTGCTGTCCATGTTGATACATGGCTCCATACCTACGGTGATATGCTGCACGGTGATGCATTGAAAAGCTGGACGATGAACGAGCGTATTAAGCGCTGGGAGAACAGTCTTCCCTCTGCAATCAGCGGCGGGAACGCAATGTATGTAGCAGCAGATGAAAGCAGGCTTTGCGGGTTTGTACTATCAGGTACGATGCGTGATGCGAAGCTTCGCATGCGCTACAGCGGTGAAATTTACGGGTTGTTTGTGCATCCTGATTTTCAGCGGAAAGGGTTTGGCACCGGGCTTTTGCACACAGCACTCGAGCATTTGAGCGGTCTCGGTCACCGTAGAGCTGCACTTTGGCATTTAGGCAAGACGTCTCACCGTTTATTCTTTGAAACCGAGGGAGCAGAGCTTGTTTATGAGACGGATGTTACTATCGCAGGAAAATCCTATACGCAGTCTGCTTTCGGCTGGGAATCAACCAAAAGACCCCTTGTTAACAGCTGATATATTAAAGAAAACTGGAAAAAGCATCTTGAGTCAGGTGGTGCGAAGTCAGAGTGAAATTGAACTCATCCTGTACAACCTTTTCCGTGTTGACATGCTGTGGTTCATGGTGAACACGTTAATTGAAGAGTTTAAATTCGTGTTGACTGAAGACGGCAGTATCCTAGTAAAAGCCAGCATAAGGATCAGTATATTTCCAGATCACGAGTAAGACTTGGATCAGTTTATTCATCTGGCTGATCACGCAAGGTGCCTAATTGGAGCAGAATGATAAACAGAACGATGTTGTAACTGATCACACAGCGAAGTAAAGGCGGATTTTTTATGTGGCTATATGATTTGATTCTTGTACTGATTGGATTTGGACTGGGCATTGTATCTGCCGGACCGCTAAAGAATATGTTTTCAGGTAAATGGAGAGAAGACGCGCGGCAGAAAAAAAGGGTGAAGCTATTATCGTTTCTGCAGCAGTCATCAGGTAAAGGGTACACAGCAGCAGAGCTGAATCAAATCGTTTTTAAAGAGAAGCTGAACGCTGATGATGTTGATAAACTGCTAAGTGAAATTGCCGAAAGTGCTCTGATCTATAACAAGTCGAACCGATGGTATTTCGCTGATGATGTGTACAGAAAGCACCAGAAACACTACCGTGGCCATTAAAAGTAAACGATATCACAGCCCGCTGCCGGAATAATTCCGGCAGCGGGCTTTTTCCTATTTTAAGCAATTTAAAAGAAATATAAAAATAATCAGAAAAAGGCTTGCGCTTCAAATTAATCTGTTATACAATAACTTTACATTATAAAAACTGTATTAATACAGAGGAGGCGGTTCACATGAAACGTACAGAAAGAGAAAACATGATCACATTTATCCAGAAGGTAAAGCATGTATCAGCAGAAAGAATGATGAGGATGAGTGATGAGGATGTGGATCACCTCTATACGAGAGCATATGAGACATATGAAACGTATGAAGAGCTGGTCTGAAGCTGGTAAAAGCGGTATGATAGGTTAATAAGCTATAGGATAAGAGCATCCGGGGTAAGGTACCGGATGCTCTTATTCTGCGAACGCAGACCGTGAATAGCTGGTTAGTTGGGGGAGACGTTATGATGCAATATGCCGGCAGGGTTATCCTGCAGATTGGAATCCTATTCATTATATATCAGGCAGCAGTCTGGCTTGTTCAGCTGACCGCTCTTCCGGTGCCGGCAAACGTAGCCGGAATGGTGATCTTGATGTTCCTGTTGTTCTCAGGTATTCTGCCTGAAGCATTTGTACAGGTAGGAGCTGCAGCCATCCTGCGTTACTTAGGACTCTTATTTGTGCCGTTTTGCGTAGCAGCTCTACTTGGACCGGCAGCTGATGGGCTGGTATCTGTGGAGCAGCTCCTGATATTGACTGTGACAACTATTGCTGCTATTGCCGCAGGCGGGCTGATTTTTCAGTACTTGGAACGGAGGTGGCAGCAGTGAGCTATTTGCTTTTATTTCTCACCATTATGTTCTTTACAATTGCTGTTCGAGCATATAAAAAATGGCCAAAAATATACCTGAACCCGGTTGTTGTATCGACAGCACTTGTTCTCGCTGCAGCAGCGCTGTTTGGTGCAAGTGCGAATGACTACAGTCTGACGCTGTCGGCCGCGGCCTTCATGCTTGGTCCGGCTACTACTGCGCTTGCGGTGCCGGTTTATCAGCACAGGGTAAAAATAAGACAAGTTATCTGGCCGATGGTTGCAAGTATTACTGCTGGCACTGCCGCCGCATTAATTCTGACCCTCACAGTTGCTGTCTTTGTACAGGCCGGTTCCGTACTGACTGCTACATTTGCAGCTCGAACGGTGACGGTGCCCATCGCACTTGAGCTCGTTGCCCTTTACGGCGGAGATCCGGAACTCGTTATTTTGCACGTCATGTTTACAGGTATTATAGGAGCGGCAGCCGGCCCTGCCTTATTAACAAAATTACGCGTTACATCTTTGTACGCACGGGGAACAGCAGTCGGAGCTGTTGCCCACGGGATCGGCACTGCGCAGATGGTACAGGAGAGCAGTGAGGAAGGTGCATCATCTGCAGTCGCCATGGCACTTGCAGGAATCGTGCTCAGCTGCATGCTCGCCCTGATGCCCGGACTCCTTTAAAAAGCCGCTCCCGGACTGGGAGCGGCTTTCAGGCGTGTGCCCGGCATGTCTGACAGCTTGGTGGTGAAAGTCCACTACGGGCTTGGCAATGGGAACCGTTAGCGAATGGCAAGGGTGTCCGGGGCGACCCGGAATCTGAAGGAAGCCGGACGC